>CAWFYE010000008.1:0-64528 GCA_963819975.1 uncultured Verrucomicrobiae bacterium
AGCCCGGAAATTTTACGATGTATTCCTCCCGGCGCTCGGTTTCCCGAACATCCGCGTCGCGAAAACGGAGGTCTGCTATTACGCCGAAGGCGATCGCAAGACGACGCCCTTCATCGGTCTCAACGAGGAACCGAACCACCGCGGCAACGCCAATCGCTTCGCCTTTTGGGCAGACACGGAAGAAGAGGTCAACCGCCTCGGCGCGATCATCCGCGGGGCTGGCGCGCAAAACGTCGAAGGCCCGGAGTATTGCCACGACTACACGCCGGGCTACTACGCCGTGTTTTTCGAAGATGCCGACGGCAACAAGTGGGAAATCTGCTGTCGCAACACCCGCGTCCGCTGAACTTCCAGATCTGGACGCGGGGCTGATTCATTGGAAAAGCCCGGCCGTTTTGCTTCCGCAATCCGTTACGGCAGCTTTCCGCTTTCAGAATTTCAGCCTTTGGGATCCCGGCCCACCCGCTCGCCATGCTTGGCAAACAGGAGGCGGCGAAAAAATTTGCCGGATCGTTTACGCCAAAGACCTGGTGGGGTGTTTTTCTGCGCAATCACGTAGACCTTAGGGATTCCTTTTGTCGCCAAATGGATCATGGGCAGCGTCCTGCTCGATAACCTGGAGCTACCGGATTATTAGGGCTCGGGCACGGACGAAAGGCGCGTTTGGCAGAAGACTTGGCGATCCTCATCGTCCATGAAAATCGCTTCGTGTCGGTCGCCGCGATTCATCACGTGATAAATCGCGCCAGGATACTGGATTCGGAGGGGGCGGGGCACTACGGCGTCTGTTAGCCAACCATCCCAACGGCTGTCAACATTCGAGAAAGAGGTTTTTCCTTTCCCCTCCCATCCAGTCCGGCCTCCAATAAACGTCAAACGTCACACCGAAATTGCGATACTTGCACCTTACTCCGATCCTCCTCGCTCGCATGTAAGTATATGTAGTTTTGATCTTGACTGTCGGGAGGAGCGTTGGCAGGATCCAAAACCCAAGACCTGAATCTGGGAGAAGGCGCTTCTCCCGACTGCTTCTTTCCCTCTTTCAGACCTGCAAGTGCAGAATTAATCAATCGGGAGAAGAAGGAGAATATTGTCAATGAAACACCCTGTTTACCCCATCAAAATGCAAAGGAGTCGCCGTCCCAAGATCAAGTCAATCGAACATAAGCGGTGGGCCGCCTACGCGACGGCGGCGCTCTCTGGCGGTTTCACTTTCGGCGTGGCGGAGTCGGCTCTGGCCGAGGTCCACTATAGCGGTCTTCTGAAACAGGATGTCCCCAATGGGAACTGTTCGTACAGCTATCCATACGGTGGGTGGTGCAGCCCTGGGACTCTTAAATTGCCGCTTGGCGACAACGGCAATATTAAACTCTCCCATTCGAAGTTTTATTATGTCTACGGAACGTGGTGGTACTATCACGGCGGGAGCGCATCTCTGAAAGTCTCTGCTCCGGGAGCCGCGATAAGGGGTAGTGGATCGATATCACGCCTCCTCCCTAGAGACCTGATACCGGCGGGGCCATTCGCGGGAGGTTCCGGGTTTCTCGCCACGTATTTGTTTGGGCGAGGCCAATTTCAGGCGCACGGGTTTGGGTTTATTGGTTTTAAGTTCAACACCGGGGCCGGCGACCAGTACGGGTGGGTTCGTGTGCGGATGAATGGTTATCCCAATAACAGCTTCGCGATCGTGGACTATGCTTACGGCGACCCTGGCGAGGTCGTGCAGGCCGGGCAAAAAACAAGTCAATCCTCTCCCGACCTGGAATCTCTCGGCGGACTGGCCCTCGGGGCGGCTGGACTGTTGGCCTGGCGGCGGCGGCGAACCAATCGGCGCGCAACTGCGTGACGGCCTTCTATCAGCTGCGCTTTGGTTAGACTGAGATCTCCAAGGTTAGCGAGCGCGAATCATCTCGCTGAAGGGACGACTCTATGATTACCCGTGGAGCAGTCACCGCTGGTATGCGTGCCGTTTATCGCGAGCGAATTGGTTCGAGCCGGGCTGGCTGCTGGGAGAACCTGGGCTGGAGGACACGACCGCGGGCCGGCGACGCTATGCCGAGCGAATGCGGCAGCGTGCCCTCGAAGAGTTGAGCGGCAGGTGGCGGGCGGAAACGGAGGAGTTGCATCGGGGTTGGTGTCTGGGCGGGGAGAATTTCCGGGAACGGATGCTGGAGGTGCTGGAATCAGCCGGGGACAAGCTTCGGCGGAGCAAAGCGCTCGATCGAGCGGTGCGAGGTAGCCACCACGTGGAGGAAGCGGAGCGACTGTTGCGCCTGGGGTTGGAACAACTCGCGCTGGGCCACGTGACCAGCGTAAGCCGCTATTGCTCGGACAAGTTCAAACACTGTGATTTGCCAAGATTCACGCTCTGGGATTGCATTGTTTTTTCGGACAGTGTGGCAAGGGTAATTTGGGTTAGCTGCTTGGATTGTTAATTCGAGGGAAACAGTTGTTCAAATTGCAGCGGTGAGCGATAACCGAGCGCGCTGTGCAGCCGGGTGCGGTTATAGAAGGTCTCGATGTAATCAAAAATGGCGGTGCGGGCCTCGGCGCGGGTGGCGAAGCGGTGATGATAGACCAGCTCGTATTTGAGGCTGCTCCAGAAGGACTCGATAAAGGCGTTATCGTAGCAGTTCCCCGCGCGACTCATGGAAGCGATCAGGCCGTGCTCGGCCAAGACCTGGCGATAAGCGGTGCTCGCGAACTGCATGCCGCGATCGGAGTGGACGATGAGGGTTCTTCCCGGCTGCCGTTGGGCCAAGGCCATGCGCAGCGCGGCGATGGTCAGTGGAGCATCGAGGATGGGACTCATGGCCCAGCCGACGACGCGTCGGCTGCAGATGTCCAAGACTGCGACCAGATAAAGCCAGCCTTGGCCGGTCAGGACACCGGTGGCATCAGTCACCCAAACCTGGCTCGGACGATCGACCTGCAAGCCTGGGAGACGATTGGGTGCGATTGGTCCGCCATGACGGCTGTCGGTGGTGGCATGACGATACTGGAACGCTGCCGGGCAAAGAGACTCTCCTTGCGCATGAGCCGGGCGATGCGGTTGCGCCGCCCCGGGCAACCGAGCACTTGGGCCAGGCGCGGGCTGCCATAGGTCTGGCGACTACGCGCAAACTCCTCTCGGATCTGTGCCCGTAAGCAGCTGGTCTCGAGCTGACGTGGACCGGGCTTTTCACGCCGCTCTTTCCAGTGGTAATAGCCGCTGCGCGAGACGGGCAAGGCCTCGCATAACCAAGCTACCTTGTAGTTTTGGCCGCTCATCTGTTCGATCCGGGCATACCGCTGTGCGGCACTTCGGAGAGGATGCCCAGGGATTTTTTTAGCACTTCGCGCTGCTCCAAAAGCTTGGCGTTCTCCGCCCGTAAATGATGGTTCTCCACTTCCAGTTCTTCTAGGCTGCGCCGCGGCTTGCGCCCGCTCTTATCCGCCTCGGGCAGACGCTCCAGGCGTGCCCAGCGATAGAGCAACGGCGGGCGAATGCCCAATTCCGAAGCCACCTTGGCCGCGCTGCGACCGCTGTTACGCCAGAGCGCCAGGGCCTCCCGTTTATACTCCTCGGTATAGCTCGTTCTCTCACGAGCTGGTTTGTTGATCTGTGTTTTCATGTGGACTCCTCAGGTTTTTGACCTAAGCCCACTGTCCGTCAATTCAGGGCAACCCCAGACTGACCCCTTTTCTCTTTCCCCTATCTTCTGGGGAATTTCCAAAGACTCGACCGGGTCATACCGCCTGGGGCTGAGCCTGATTCCGTTGCTATTCATCGCCAGCGCCGCGATTGCCATTCACCTCCGCCGGCAAATCCGGCTCAAATGGTCGGCCGTCGTTCCGGTGATCGTCCCGGCGTAAGATCCACAACAGCGCCGACGAGCCGATTGCCTTCATCAGTGACTGCGGAGTGCAGTTCGCGAGAGCTGCCGGGAACGGATGCCGGCGCTGCTGGAATCAGCCGGGGACAAGTTTCGGCGGGACAAAGCGCTCAATGGGAGCGGTGCGGCCGGCGTGATCTCGTCGAGCCGGTTGCCTCGATCAGCAAGCTTACGACTTACCTGCTAGGTGAATCGGTCTTTGCCAGGGCTTGGTCGCGCGACGCGTTCAAACCTCGTGCACCAAAGGCCAGCAGACCGAGGGAATCGGTAACCGGGTTTGCATTGGCTGCTTGAGAAGAGCGCTTTTGCCCCGTCAGTATAACGTCGCCGGGGTCGCCCCAGGCGTAATCTTTAATTGTTTCGTGACACTTGGAGTAATGCGGCAGGTCTGCTCTCGTCTCTATTCTCGCCCACCCGTATTGGACCCCGTTCCCGGTGTTGAATCGAAAACCGATAAAACCTCGGTCCCCGTAGTAGGGTCGAAAGTAACCATCGGAAAAACCCGTAAAGATAATGCCGCGATACGGGTTTCCGAGGACAGAAGTAAATCGGCCGGCAGAGACGTTTGCTCCTCTAGGCAAATTGGACACCCAGTGGGCAAAGTGCTCGCGGGCGGACCCCGAGATTGCCCCTTTGATGGAGAAGTAGAAGTCCTGGACGAAGGTGCTTCCTTCCCAAATGTTTTCAAAGAAAAGAGAGGCGCCGTTGCTCAGCGGCAGACTGGCCTGCTCATTCCCGGTAAGTTTGATATTCACATTGCCCGAGTAATGGATCTCGGCCTCGGCGGAACCCATTCCAGCCAAAGTGCTCGCGGCCGCCGCCGCCATATAGGCCGACCAGCGGCGAGTGGAGATCGAGTTGATGCTACGCTGTCGGGACGTCTGGGCTTTCATGACCAGCATTCGACCGCGCCGCCGCGAAAATGTCAAGATGATAGACCATCGAGCCGATATCTCTACTCATCACAAACCGCAACTCGAGTGGTAGGGGCGAAATGACGGGATTTCGCGAATTTTTCGAGCCCGTGCCTCCGGTGTTTTCCTGATGCGAGGGAAGCAAAATTGGGGTACCAGATAAAGCCAGCCTTGGCCGGTCAGGACGCCGGTGGCATCAGTCACCCAAACCTGGCTCGGACGATCGACCTGCAAGCCGGGGAGACGATTGGGTGCGATCGGTCCGCCATGACGGCTGTCGGTCGTGGCATGACGATACTTGGAACGCTGCCGGGCAAAGAGGCCCTCCTTGCGCATGAGCCGGGCGATGCGGTTGCGCCGTCCCGGGCAACCGAGCACTTGGGCCAGGCGCGGGCTGCCATAGGTCTGGCGACTACGCGCAAACTCCTCCCGGATCTGTGCCCGTAAGCAGCTGCTCTCGAGCTGACGCGGACCGGGCTTTTCACGCCGCTCTTTCCAGTGGTAATAACCGCTGCGCGAGACCAGCAAAGCCTCACATAACCAGGCTACCTTATAGTTTTGGCCGCTCATCTGTTCGATCCGGGCATACCGCTGTGCGGCACTTCGGAGAGGATGCCCAGGGATTTTTTTAGCACTTCGCGCTGCTCCAACAGCTTCGTGTTCTCTGCGCGTAACTGTCGGTTCTCCGTCTCCAGTTCTTCCAAGCTGCGTCTGGGCTTACGCCCGCTCATGCCCGCCACGGACAGACGTTCTAAGTGCGCCCAGCGGTAGAGCAACGGCGGGCGAATGCCCAACTCCGCCGCCACCTTGGCCGCACTACGACCGCTGTTGCGCCAAAGCGCGAGGGCTTCCTGTTTATACTCCTCGGTGTAGCGCGTCCGTTCCCGCGCTGGCTTGCTGATCTGTGTCTTCATGTGGGTTCCTCAGGTTTTTGACCCTAAGCCCACTGTCCGTCAATTCAGGGCAACCCCAGTCCTTTTTTTTGACATTTTTTGGCCAAATCTGCGATTGCAAATCTAAACGCTCAGGTCTGCATTTCCTTCCAGGACCCGCTGAACGAGGACCGGTTCACCTTAAAAAACTGAGACGCTGAAAAACTGAAAGCTGAAATTGGCGACGTCAGAAAAGCAAGGAGCAGAACTGTGAATCTTGCCAAATTTGCCTCACGCGGCTCTGGTGGTGATCCGATCCTCGAGTGACCAGCCGCGTGGAGGCGAAGCCTCTTTACGCGATTAAATCGACAGTTTCGCGTCGCCCTCGACCACGCGCTGTTGCAGCTTCGGGCGTTCGTCCGCGCGCCATCGCTCGGCGCGGTGCCGGACGCGGTAGCGGAGCGGGCCTCCATCGGGCGTGGTCGCGCGCGCGATCGGGCGTGGGATGCAGACGAACTCACTTTCGACCGCCTGCGGTCCGGCGGTGACGACGGCGTAGCCGTGGCCCCCCATGTCGACAAAGGCGAGGTGCGGTGCGTTGCCGGGATTGCTGGCCTGGTGCGCGGCGGCGAGATCGCCCGACTTATAATATTCGAGCGCGCTCTTCACTCCGTGTTTCAGCGTCAGATTGATCGTGTTTTCATACTTGCCTCCCTGACGTTCGACGGCGAAGAGCGGGCGCAGCGGATGGTCCTTGAGACCGTGCTCGAGCGCTTCGGCGAGTCCGGGGGCGGAGATGGAACCGCAAACGAAAGCGACACCGACCGGTTCGAACTTTTAGGGTGGCAGCGCCTTGGCGGCGTAGCCGGCCCAGAAGCTGTGACGGTCGCCTGATACTATGACGAAGCCGTCGATCCGCTGGTCACGGATGAAATCGTAGAGTTCGGCGCGCTCGGTCAACGCCCCACTGAAATCGCCTCCGCCGAAACTGCCATATTCGGTGCCTGGCCAAGGCTTCTTGAGCTTCTTGATCAGCTCGGCGGCAAATTCTGAGGATCGCTCCGCATGTCGAGCGTAGCGTTGGTCGCGCCCCAGATCTTCCACGCCGCCTTTGAGATCGTGCTCATGAGTAACACTTCCGCCGCGCCAATCAGCGGGATCTTCAGCAATCTCGCGGACGGCGCGACCGTGGTGGTGGGAAGCAACACCCTCGAGGCGAGCTACGAAGGCGGCGACGGCAACGATCTGACTCTAACTGTCGTTCCGTGATTGAGTCGAAGGCGGAGCCGAACAGCACTTCCTGGGCGGTCAGCTTCGTCATACCAAAGGGTCGCGTCCGCTTCGAAAAGTTGGATGCCTGGCTCTCGCCGTGCGCTTCGCGGGGGCCCCTGCGATTCACTTCGCTACCGCTTGTGGACGGAACCGGCGCCAGAATGCCCGCAAAGTGAAGACTATTGCTACGAGCAAAATAACCGCGCCGGCACCGAGAAGAATGAGGATGCGGTTCTGGTTCATTAACACATACACGCCGCGCTCAGCGTAGAACCCATTGAATCCCTCTACGATCCCGGCCAATGCCAGCAGATCTTGCTTGGTCAATTGCAGCGGCCGCTCATTCGGATGATGTCGGTTGCCGAAGAAAGTCTTACCTGACTCGTCCAGTTCGATATGCCCCCCAAGCACATGCGTGATTGGACGCTGCGCGACGAACTCAGCGACACGCCGCGCGCTCGCCAGGTCCGCGTCGGTGTCCTCAATCAGAAGGCGACCCGGCAAGAGAAAATCTCCCGAGAAGAACAGTCCGGTCTGCCGATCGTAATAGGCGACATGTGAGGAATAATGTCCCGGGGTCGGGATCACATCGATCACGCGCTCGCCCAGATCAATCAAGCCGGTACCGTTTGGCCAGTCCGCGATGCCGAATCGTTTTTTCACACTCTCGAGATCCGTCGGCACTACTTCCACATTCGGCAAGGCGCGAAACTGGTCGTCGCCCGACCGATGATCGAGATGGCCATGTGTATGCACGACCATTAGCGGCAGCCTTGATCCACCTTTCGGCAACAAGGAAATCACCGTCTGAGCCAGCGGCATCGTCTTTGCATCAGCCACGGCGCCAGTGTCGATCAAGAGCGCTTTGGTTTTGCCAATTAACAGATAGATGAACGGCGCTTCGTACGTCGCACACAGACTCTCGCGGAGGATAAAAGTCTGCGCGTTATATTGGTGAACTTGAATGGGCGGCTGCGGATTCTTGACGCAGTCTTCCGAACCCTGATTCCAGTGCACATCCATCGTCCCCGAAACAAGCTGTGAATGCGCGGGCGATACGACCGAACACACCGTGAGCAGCACGCACAGCCACAACTTTCTCCCCCGGTTACATGCTCGCAATTTCGTCATGGTGGTGATCTTACTTTTTGATTCGCTGGTGAAACAGTCGCGTGAAGCTGCCTGAAGGCGTCTCCGATTCCACTAGAAAGTCGACCTCCGACTTCCTCTGACTTCTGTTCCCTGGTTTCAGTTTTCAGCTTTTTCAATTTTTTCCCTGTGAAAGCGAAACCAAAGACGCACAACTTTAAAATCACCGGTCGCCGAGTAAAAGACTTCGCCTCACGCGGTATCGTTGTCTTAGCCTGACCGACTGTGATCGTCCATCTAATCGACGGAACCTACGAGTTATTCCGTCACTTCTACGGCTTGCGCCGGTTCACCAAAGGGAAAGACCGCCCCTACGGCGCGGTCGTCGGTGTGCTCCAGACGGTTCTCCAACTACTCGAGGGCGGCGTAATGTCCGGAAAAATTGGTCACGCAGGCGGCTCTCGGAAGAGTTGACCCCGCTCGTCCCCACAAGCATCTGACAAATCGTCTCACCGTGTCGGCCGTTGCCGCCGGGCCGAATGCCAAAATCTGAGAATCCGCACAACCGCCGATGTTCATCAGGTCGATAAATAATCAGATAGCTGCCGACAGGTAGAAATCGAGTGGTCGCCTTTCCCGGCAGCAGCGGCCCCATCCCGGGCACGTCCGCCAACGATTCCGCTTTGTTGATCAGCGTCTCGCCGAAGCGAATAGCGGCTGCCGGATCGTCGCTGGCAATGTGACTGACGATTTTCGCAAGATCGATCTCGCTGCGGGGAGCAAAAACTACTTCCCAGCCCACGTGGAGAGTTTTTTTCGGAGGCCATCTGCCCTTACGCCGCGGCCGGCATCAATTTCCCGCTCGGCCTCGTCCAGCGACGCCAGAAGCTCCCGATATTCTTCGCTCCCGAGTGCATCAAGCCCGCACCGCCGCGCAATGAGGCGGGACTCGAACGCTTCGCGCTCCGTGGCTGGCAAGCGCTCAAGTGCCGCTTCGATTTCCTGAAACGTGCCCACAAACTTACTCTAATGCACCACGGCCGATTGCAGCAACCACTTACTCCGCCTGTCCGGCCCGGACTTTCCCGCAAGAACGCAACAGGCTACGCCCGATTTGCGAGAGCAAAGCCGCGGGCATAGAAGATAAAGTCCAGCCCTTTCAGGGCGCGGCCACCAAATTTTCGCAAACCCTCACATGATCGTTCACCTCGTCGACGGTACTTACGAGCTCTTCCGTCACCGCGTAAAATGCTTCGCCTCACGCGGTTTCATCATTCCATTTTTCGCGGACGTTAACCCAAAATGATTGTTCATCTCGTCGATGGCACGTACGAACTTTTCCGCCACTTCTACGGGCTGCGCCGGTTCACGAAAGGCAAGGACCGTCCCTACGGCGCGGTCGTCGGCGTACTGCAGAGTGTTCTCCAGATAATGGAGAATCAGAACGGTGCCACGGATCTCGGCGTGGCCACAGACCACGTGATCGAGTCGTTTCGCAATCGGCTTTGGGCGGACTACAAGACTGGCGCCGGGATCGAGCCCGCGCTGCGCGCGCAATTCCATCCGCTCGAGGAGGCGCTCGCGGCGATGGGCGTGGTCGTTTGGCCGATGGTCGAACTCGAAGCCGATGATGCGCTCGCTTCGGCCGCGCATCTCGCGGCGAAGAACAAGAAGGTCCAAAAAGTCGCCATCTGGACACCCGATAAGGATTTGGCTCAGTGCGTGCGCGGGACTCGCGTGGTGCAGATCGACGGCCGGCGCAAGATCATGCGCGACGCGGCAGGGGTCCGCGAAAAGTTCGGCGTCGATCCGCCACTCATTCCGGATCTGCTCGCGCTCGTGGGCGATGCGGCCGATGGCTACCCCGGCATTCCGAAGATCGGCGCCAAGTCCGCCGCCCAGCTTTTGAATCGCTACGGTCCAATCGAAAAATTTCCCTCAGAGGTTCTCGGCGAACGGCGCGATCTGGCGTTGCTCTTCAAAAAGCTCGCGACCCTTCGGACCGATGCGCCGCTCTTTAAGAAGGTCGAGACGCTGCGCTGGCGCGGTCCGACCCCGGCATTCGCGGCCTGGGCCAAACGAATGAAAGCGCCGCGGCTGCTCGAGCGTTGCGAAAAAGCTGCGGGGCGGTGACGATGCGATATCAGCGCCGGGACAAACTTCAAAACGCTAGTAATCAAATAGAGGGTAGCTCGTGAATCTTGCGCGGCGATCCCACGCACGGTTTCGACGAGGCGCTCGATGCTATTTTCGCCGCGCACGAATTTTCGCTCCGTCTCGTGCGAAGAATCGCCTATAATCGAAAACGTCCTATGAGACGTCTCATCTCTTCTCTGGAGAGCAGGCTTAAAGCGATCCGATTGTCCGGCACAACCGGCGAGTTGCTCAATAGTCTTTCTCCCCGTCGGGCAGTTTTCGGCGTCTCATTCGTGTTGCCGACGGTTTTCTTGTGCGCTGCTGCCCTGGTCCAACCGTGCGCTGCTACTCCTGGCGAATGGGATTACACAGGCAGTCTCAAAGCGGCTCGGTTCCACCACACGGCGACATTGCTCCCGGATGGCAGGGTGCTGGTCGCGGGCGGAGAACAGGGGCGCTCCCCGATCGCAAGTGCCGAGCTCTACAATCCGGCGACCGGCACCTGGTCGGACACCGCCAGCCTCAGCACCCCGCGAGATTCCCATACTGCGACTCTCCTGCCCAGCGGCCTGGTGCTCGTGGTGGGCGGCAGGGCAACCCATCCCGGCGATTCGTTAGCGACCGCGGAACTCTATAACCCGGCGACCGGAACTTGGACTCCGACCGGCCGCCTCAAGACGGGACGATCTTTTCATACGGCAACACTCCTGCCCAGTGGCCTGGTCCTCGTCGCGGGCGGAAAGCTAACTGACGTCTCTTTAGCGAGCGCGGAACTTTATAACCCGGCGACCGGTAGGTGGTCGACAACCGGCAGCTTCGACGGCGGGCGGGTCTTCCATACCGCAAATCTTCTCAGCATTGGCATGGTGCTCGTGGTGGGCGGACGTGGTTCCGATAACGTCAAACTTGCGAGTGCTGAACTTTACGATCCCGCTACCGGCACCTGGTCAGCAACCGGCAGCCTCAAAACCGCGCGATACGACCATACGGCAACTCTCCTCTTCAACGGGATGGTGCTCGTGGCGGGGGGAAACCCAAAGGAACTCAATAGTGCCGAACTCTACGATCCCGCGACCGGCGCCTGGTCAGTGACCGGTAGCCTGAATGACGGACGAGCGGACGATGTCGACACTCTCCTTCCAAACGGCATGGTGCTTGTGGCTGGGGGCTCCTCACTCGATCCCGACACGGCCGAACTCTACGATCCGGCAACCGGCGCCTGGTCGT
Source organism: uncultured Verrucomicrobiae bacterium (assembly GCA_963819975.1). Lineage (GTDB taxonomy): Bacteria > Verrucomicrobiota > Verrucomicrobiia > Chthoniobacterales > UBA10450 > Palsa-1392. The sequence continues at coordinate 11,386 of CAWFYE010000008.1, forward strand.
TAACCGGTAGCCTCAACACGGCGCGAAAGGACCATACCGCAACTCTTCTGCCCGACGGTCGGGTGCTCGTCGCGGGGGGAGGAAATGTCGGCAGCATTACGATCGCGACCGTGGAAATCTACGATCCGGGAATCACGACTGCGACGAAGGTCGATGGCCACGGCATCATCGACGGCCATGGTGACTCAGCCAGCTTCGGCCTTCACGCGAGCCAATCCGGTGGGCGCGCCAGGGCCGATTTCTTTTCCTATTGTGATCCCGCTGCCGGCATCTGTCTGACGAATGCCGGAATTCGGACCGTCGTCATCAAAGGCAACACCGCTGAACTCGATGGCACCGCGCACTTGGACGACGGGACAACGGTCACGTACAAAGTTGATGTGACCGATAACGGAGAACACGGCGGCTTAGACACAATTTCCATCGGTCTGAGCGATGATTATTCCGCAAGCGGTAACCTGATCTCTGGTGACATCCGAATTTACTAGCGGCAGTCCGTGATCCTAGCCGGCGAATTGCTGGCTGATTTGGTCGTTGAGAGGCGTTGCCTCTGCGGGTGCGAGCGACAGTTGGATGTCGCGCTGGTCTAGCGCGCGGATCACTTCCTCGGTCGGGATGTTTCCGACCATTTCATCCTGGGCGAAGGGACAGCCGCCGAGGCCGCCAAGGGCCGCATCGAAACGCCGGCAACCGGCATCGTATGCAGCCAGGACTTTGGCCGCGGCTTCCGCCCGCGTGCTGTGCAGGTGGACTCCAATCTCCTGGTTGTCGGCTTCTTCGATCACTGCGGTCACGACTTGTCGGATCAAATCCGGGTCGGCGACGCCAACCGTATCGGCCAGGGAAATCGAGCCGGCTTCGAGCGCGGCGATTCCTCGCACGGCTTCGACCAGGCGCTCGATGCTCCAAAGATCTTCATACGGATTTCCGAAGGCCATCGAAATGTAGACGACCATCTTCAGACCGCTGGTCTCGGCCTTCTCGCGAATCCTGGTCAGGGCCGCGAGATTTTCTTCCAGAGACTGGTTTTGATTTCGCCGCAAGAAGGTTTCCGAAATCGAGCAAGGATACCCAAGTGTCGTGACCGCGCCTGTCGCGATCGCGCGTTCCGCGCCCTTCTCGTTCACGACGATGCCGATGATCTCGACATCGTCTGGCGGAGCCAGTTCCTGCAGAACTCCTTCGCTGTCGGCCATCTGCGGGATCGCCTTGGGCGAGACGAAACTAACCGCATCGAGGTGGCGGAACCCGGCCGCGATCAGCGCGCGCAGGTAGCGCACCTTCAGCTCGGTCGGGATTTGTTTCGGCAAACCCTGCCAGGCGTCCCGCGGGCATTCGATCAATTTCACGGTTTGGTCTTTCATTGGGCGCAGCCTTTATCCTTGTCATCTGGAGGGTAGCGAAGATCGTCTTCTCTTCACCACCGAGCTCACTTCCTTATGCCTAACGTCCTTGTCGAAAAGAAAGATCGCGCAACCGTCGTCACTCTCAACCGGCCGGAGCGGCGGAATGCTCTCACGATTGAATTGCTGACCGAATTGACCGCGGCGATGAACGCGGCGGCGGCGGATTCCGGCCAGCGGATCCTCGTCCTGCGCGGAGCGGGCAAAGCTTTCTGTGCCGGTCTCGATCTCCAGGAAACGACGGTGACCGAAAAGGCGCATCGGTCGGCCGAGATGGTCGCGAAAACCCTGCTCGCGATCAGCCAGACGCGCCTAATCACGATCGCGCAAATCCACGGTGCGGCCGTCGCCGGCGGAGCCGGGCTCATGTCGGCCTGCGATTTTGTTGTCGCTGCGGAACGGACCAAGATCGGATACCCCGAAACCAAACGCGGCCTGGTCGCCGGCCTCGTTTTGACTTTTCTGCGGCGCCAACTCCGCGAGCGCGACATCCGCGAGCTGCTTTTCACGGGCGACCTGATCAGCGCGGAGCGCGCCCGGGAAATCGGTCTCATCAATCGAGTTGTTCCGCCTAACGAGCTGGAAAACGAGACCCAAAAAATCATCGATGCCGTCCTCCAAAACGCGCCCGTTGCTTTAGCCAGCACGAAAGGCTTGATCGAAGAGCTTTGGTCGTCGTCGGTGAAAGAAGACGTCGAAACGGCCTTGCGCCATCACATGAAAGCTCGCGAGTCGGCCGAGGCAAAGGAAGGGATCGCGGCGTTTCTCGAAAAACGGTCGCCAAACTGGACGTGAGATATCTCCTCTTCGCTTTCGTCCTCCTCTTCGTCGTCGTCCCTCGCTCGGAGACCGCGCCTTCCGGCGTCGCCGACACTGTTTTCCTGAACGGCAATGTTTACACCGTGAACGACTCCGCTCCGCGGGCCGAGGCGATCGCGATCAAAGGCGACCGCATTCTCTTTGTCGGGGGAAACGAAGAGGCGAAGAGGTTTTCCGGTCCGACGACGCACACGGTCGATCTCAAAGGCAAGACTGTCCTTCCCGGCCTAACGGATTCGCATTACCACATCCTCGGGGTAGGCGAGCGCCTGACCCATCTCAATCTGGATCAGGCGAAGAGGAAGGAAGTGTTCCTCGCTCGGATCAAAGAGAAGGGGAAAGAAACCGAACCAGGCCATTGGGTTACCGGTCGCGGCTGGATCGAAACCTTTTGGAAGCCGCCCGTTTTCCCGACTCGGCAGGACCTGGACAGGGTCGCGCCTAACAATCCGGTTTTTCTGACGCGAGCCGACGGTCACGGCGCGGTCGTGAACAGCAAGGCGCTGGAAATTGCCGGGATTGATTCGAAAACGCCGGATCCATTCGGCGGCGAAATCCTGCGCGACAAGAAGAGCGGCGAAGCGCTCGGGATGCTGCTCGATAATGCGATGGAATTGGTTGAGAAAAAGATTCCGCCACCGACACCGGAAGAAAACGCGCGCGCTCTCGTCCTTGGCGCAAAACGGTCACTCGAAGTTGGCTGGTGCGAAATTCAAAACGCCGGCAGCCAATTGCCGGAGTTCGAACTGCTGCAAAAACTCTATCGAGAGAAGAAACTGAAGCTCCGCATCTACAACGCGGTCTACGGTCCCGGGCCGGCGGCCGATCGGCTGCTCGAGGACGGTCCGATTGTCGATGCCTACGGCAACCGTTTCACGACGCGCACGATCAAGGTTGTGTTCGATGGATCGCTGGGATCGCGGAGCGCGGCGCTCCTGCAGCCGTATTCGGATGCCGAGACTTCCGGATTCCTGACTGAGAAGGAGGAAAACCTGCGCCCGATGCTGAAGGAAGCGCTGCGCCGCGGAATCCAAGTGGAGACGCACGCGATCGGCGACCGCGCCAACCGCACCATCCTCGATCTCTACGAAGAAGCCTTCAAATCCATCCCGCCTAACGACCGCAAAGTGAAGGACCCGCGCTGGCGAGTCGAGCACGCCCAGATTCTCAGCCCGACGGACATCCCGCGCTTCACCAAGCTGGGGGTGATTGCTTCAATGCAACCCTCGCACGCGATCAGCGATCTTTTTTTCGCTCCGCGGCGTCTCGGCGAGAAGCGTCTCGAGGGCGCCTACGCCTGGCAGAGTTTGCTCAAAAGCGGCGCGATCATCGCGGCCGGCTCTGATGCGCCAGTCGAGCGAGGCGAACCGATGATTGAGTTTTACGCCGCAGTCGCGCGCAAGAGTCAGGACGGTTTTGCCGGACCCGGCTGGCATGCCGAACAAGCGGTCACGCGCGAGCAGGCACTCAAAATGTTGACTCGCTGGCCGGCTTACGCCGCTTTTCAGGAAAAAGAAAAGGGCTCAATCGAAGCCGGCAAACTGGCCGACCTGACGATTCTCTCGGATGACATCATGCAAATTCCCGAGCCTGACATCCTGCGCACGCACTGTCTCATGACAGTGGTCGGAGGCGAAATCGTTTACGATCGTGGCGAGCTCGCGCGCTAGGTCTTTGCCAAGCGTGATGCACCCGCAGGATCGGCCGCGTGGCCTGCGCTTTCCGCTAGAGTAGCGACGAAAATGCGCGGATTCTTCGATGAATTAAAGCACCGGCGGGTCTATCGCGTAGCGCTCGCCTACGGCGTGGCTGCGTCCGGCCTGGTTCAGATCGGCGGCACGATTCTGCCCATCTTCGCCGCGCCGCCGTGGGTCCAACAGGTCTTCGTTGTTCTGGTCGCAGTCGGTTTTCCTTTCGCGCTCGTCCTCGCCTGGGCCTTTGACATCACGAGCTCCGGGATTCAACGCACCCCTGACGCCAGCGGATTGCCTGTCACCAATTCGCGGCAGGTCTGGACCCTTGCCGGGGTGGGGACGGCAATCGCCGCGCTCGCCCTCAGCGCCTACTGGTTCTGGCATCCGTGGCGTGATCCCGCCCTAACGAACCACGAGATTCCGGAGAAAAGCATCGCGGTGCTGCCGTTTGAAAATCTGAGCACGGATAAGGAAAACGCCTTTTTCACCGACGGCGTCCAGGATCAAATCCTGACCGACCTGGCGAAAGTGGCGGATCTGAAAGTGATCGGTCGAACCAGCGTGGAGCAATACAAGAACGATTCCGCCCGGGACCGGCAAAAGATCGCCGAACAACTTGGCGTCGCCTACATCCTCGAGGGCTCCGTGCAGCGGTCCGATCAACGCTTGCGCGTCATCGCCCACCTCATCGATGCTCGGACCAATACGCAGCGCTGGGCGGAAACCTACGATCGCGGACGGGAGGATGTCTTCGCCATCCAGAGCGAAATCGCGCAGACGATCGTCGCGCAGTTGCGGGCCACCATTTCGCCGGAGGAAAAAGCGCGCATCGAGCAGCGCCCCACAAGCGATCTCACGGCTTACGATCTATATCTGCAGGCCAAGGAGCTGATGGACAGCTACCTCAACGCACCGGATCCCAAAGTGTCGTTTCTGCAGGCGATTCGTTTCCTCGACGAGGCGACGACGCGCGATCCGGGTTTTGTTCTCGCCTATTGTTACGCCGCCCGCGCTAGCGATCTCCTTTATTTTTTCGATCTCGATCCGACCCCAGCCCGCGCCCTCCGAGGAAAAGTCGCAGCGGAGACGGCACTGCGCCTTGCGCCCGACTCTGCTGACGCGCACCTGGCGATGGCCGACTATTATTTTCGTTGTCAGCGCGACTACGAGCGGGCCGAAAAAGAACTCGCTCTCGCCCGGCCGGCGATGCCAAACAACATCGCGTTTCTCACACTCTCGGGATACCTCTATCGCCGCGAGGGCAAATGGGAGGAGGGGAAACGCGACTTCATTCGCGCCGTCGATCTGGATCCGCGCAACATCAACGCGGCTAATCTACTCACCGATACTTATGTGCTGCTGCGGGAGTTCGACCAGGCCTTTGCGGTTGCCGACCGCACCATCGCCCTCGGAGTCGACGCTCCTCTCGCCACCTTGCGCCGTGAATTCGTCCGGTTTGCTGCCACCGGCGACCCCGAAGTGCTCCGCCGCGCTCTCGCGCAGGCGCCGGGCAATCTGGACGTCGGCGGCGGCGAAACGCCGATGCGGATTCTCCTGGCGCTCATCGAGCACGACTACGCCGGGGCGAGGCGCATCCTCGCGGAAGCCCCGCGCCAGACCTTCCAGGAAGTCGATTTCAGTTTCTACTATCCACGCGCCTGGTACGAGGGAACGATCGCGCGGGCGGCCGGGGATCAGGAGAAGGCCCGCATTGGATTTGCCGCGGCTCGGAGAATTTTGGAGCAACGCCTGACGATCAAGCCAGACGATGCGCGTACCATCGCCGTCCTCGCACAGGTGGACGCGGGCCTTGGCCAGAAAGAACAGGCAATCGCGGAAGGACGCCGCGCGGTCGAACTGATGCCGCTCAGCCGCGATGCCTACGACGGCATGCTCGTGCTGCAGGGGTTGGCACAGGTTTACACCTGGACGGGCGAAAACGAGAAGGCGATCGAACTCCTGCGTCAGCTCATGAAGATACCGGGCTATGTGACCCACGGATATCTGAAGGTCGACCCGAGTTGGGATCCCTTGAGGTCCGATCCACGCTTCCAGGAGTTCGTAGAATCACTCAATCCCTGAACTCGTGGCCCGTTAGAGGAGTGCGAGCTGCGTCGCGTCGGGTTGCTGAACGGACGCAAAACGGACCCCGACGCCCAGGAGACGCACACTCTTGCCGGTGCGGGCAAATGCTTCCGCGAGGAGGGAGCGATACTCGCCTAACGATGGCAAGCGTCCGGCTCGCTCCACCGTCGTGCGGGTAAAATCGGCGAACTTCAGCTTCACGAAAATCTTCGTCACCGTTCGGGTCGCTTCCTTCTGCGCGAGGTCAGCCATCATCTCGGCGAATAACTCCTCCAGCTTTTCCTCGCAGGCCGCCAACGTCTCCAGGTTGGTCGAAAACGTTTCCTCGGTACTGAGCGACTTGCGTTCGCGATCCGGCTCGACCGGTCGGTCGTCGATCCCGCGGCAGAGATCGTAAAGCTCGCTCCCGAACTTGCCGAAGATGGTCTGCAACTGAAAACGCGAAAACCGCTGCAGCTCACCGCAGGTCGTGATTCCGCGCTGCTGCATTTTCTGTTCGGTCACGGCGCCAATTCCCCAGATCTTGCGCACCGGGAGGGCGGCCATGAATTCCGCGACTTCGTTAGGTGCGACTTCGTATTGGCCGTTCGGCTTTTTCAGGTCGCTCGCGATCTTCGCCACCAATTTGTTAGGCGCGATCCCGGCGGAAGCGGTCAGTTTCGTCTTCCGGAAAATGAGATCGCGAATCACCTGCGCGAGGGCGCCGGGCGCGCCGGGGTGAGCGGTAACGTCGAGATAAGCTTCATCGAGCGAGAGCGGCTCGACCAGCGGAGTGAAGCGATGGAGGATCGACCGAATGACGGCTGATTCGCGCCGGTAAACATCGAAGCGCGTCGGAAGCACGATTAATTTCGGACAGCGCTGCAGCGCCATAAAGGTCGGCATGGCAGAGCGGACGCCGAATTTTCGTGCTTCATAATTGCAGGTCGTAAGGACACCGCGCCGATCGCGTGCTCCACCGACGCCGACTGGTTTGCCGCGCAGCTCAGGCCGATCGCGCACCTCGATCGCGGCATAGAAACAATCCATGTCGAGATGAATGATGGCGCGCGTCTCGATCGGCTTCGTCACCGCATAAGGCAACGCCGGAGACGGATCCGCGCAAGCGTGACGACCTCGGCGGCGAGGACGCGCGATTGGAAAGAGATGAGTGACGCCACAAAGAAAGAGCAACTCGAGGTTTACCTGAAGGATCACTATGCCGCCGGCGTTGGCGCGCTGGAGTTAATCCAACACTCGATCGAGTCGCATGAAGGCACACCCTGGGCTTCGTTTTTTAGGGAACTGCATGGCGAGATCAAAACGGATCACGAGCAACTGCACAGCCTGATGACCGCACTTGGTTTCGACGATAGCGGAGTGCGGAACGCGGGGGCCTGGGTGGCGGAGAAACTCGGGCGGGCGAAGCTCGGCTTCTCCGGCGGTGATACCTCGGAATTGCGCCTGCTTCAGACGCTGGAGAGTCTTTTTCTTGGCATCACCGGCAAGCAAGCGCTCTGGCGCGCTCTGCGGGCGGTGCGTGACTCGTCGTCCGTCTTGGAAAAGACGGATTTCGAGCTGCTGGAAAAGCGCGCCGACGAGCAACTGGAAAAGGTCGAGGCGAGACGGCTCCTGGCGGCGCAGGAGTCGTTAGCGCACTAAATTACGAGCGGTCTCCGCGGCTTTGCTGTAGACGTCTCCCTCTGGGAGACGCGGGCACGGGCTGGGCGCGTTGGCTGGCTGGACGACCGCAGGCTTCCGACCGCGCTTCGCAGAGCGAAGCGTCTACAGCGCGGCTGTCGCGCCGGGAATTTTGAAGCTCTCGATCAATTCCTTGATCTCGTGCACGAAGTTGGCCGCGCCGGCACCGTTTACGACTCGGTGATCGAACGTGAGGGAGAGTGTCGCGACTTCCACGCTCTGAGCTTTCTTTCCGTTAGACGAAAGCTCCTGGTGAGCCGTGCCGACGAACAGAGTCCCGACCGAAGGTGGAACGACGATCGGCGCTCCCGTCCGCACCCCGAAGGCGCCCAGGCTGCTGATGACGATCGGCGCGTTCATGGCGTCGACCCGTCCGCCCCGCGTTGCTTCCAGCGTCTCTTTGTAGCGGGTGACAAATTCCGGCCAGACGAGTTTGTTCGCCTCCGTGATGACGGCAGTGGCGAGCCGGTCGCCATCGAGAGCCACGGCTACACCGAGATCGAAATCATCGTTCTCGATTATGCGATCGTCATCCAGCATGAGGCGGCGGAAAGGCGCGTGCTTTTCCATTGCCCTAACCACCGTCCAGGCGACCATGACCGAGGGCGACGGGGCATTCTTGCCTTCGCTTTTCTTGGCCTCCGCCCGCGCCTCGCGGATTGCGTCCCAGCGGGCGTCGATCTGCAAATTAGCCGGTACGACCCGGCCCAGTTTGCGCGTGATAGTTGCGGAAAGCGCGGGCTCGCGCGAAATCGTGCGCTTCGTGTCGGTAACCGGAGCCGCGTTCGCAGGTTTTTCGTCGGCCGAAACTTCCACAGCGGCTTCCATCTGATCCGCCAGCTCGTCGCCTTCGCTGTCGGTGAGGATGGTTCCGAGCTCCTGGCCGATCTCGACTGTATCGTCGACGGCTGTTTTCCATTCGTCCATCGTACCCGCGAAGGAAGATTCGATCGGGTAGACCGCCTTGTCGGTTTCGACTTCGCAAAGGGGATCGTCGAGTTCGATACGGTCCCCGGGGTTTTTGAGTAAGGCCACGACCTTGGCCGAGCGGATGCCTTCGCCCATGATCGGGACGACGATCTTCTTCGTGCCGCCAGTGTATGGGCGGGCGTGTCGCCCGCTGGGTTCAACGCTGGCCGCTGGTTTGACAGCTAGCGTTGGTTTTCCTCCTGCGGCCGGCACGGCCGCCTCTACACGCGGCGCAGGGGCCGCGGATCGGTGCTGCGACACGGAGGCAGAACGCTCGATCGCCCTAATGATGCGCTCGACATCGGGCAGGGCGGCGTATTCGTAGATCGGGTTGTAGCCGATCATGACGTTGCCCTTGCTGACCAGAATGGGCGGACTGATCATAGCCTCCCAAAGCTCGGCCTGTCCGGTGATGTGCGTGATGATCATCTGGCCGACGCTGCAACTCTCGGTGTCTTCCTGGACAACAACGAGGCGTCCCGTTTTCCGGACCGAGTCCTCGATCGCTTCCCGGTCCCAGGGCGCGATCGATCGAAGATCGATAAGTTCGACGCTGACTTTGTCGCCGAGCTTGGCGAGCGCTTCGATCGATTTTTCCATCGTGTTGCCCCACGCGACCACGGTCACATCCGCGCCCGACTGATGAAGGCGCGCTTTGCCTAACGAAACCGCACGAAGCGGTTTATTCGACTCGTGCTCCGCCCAGAGGAGATGTTTCGGGATCAGGACGAAGGTCGGATCTTCGCAATGCATCGCGCTCCAGAGCAGGCCGGCCGCGTCCTCCGGGTTGCTCGGGATAGCGATGTTGATCCCGGGATAATGAGCGAGGGGAGCCTCGTTCGCCTGGCTGTGCCAAAGGCTGCCGCCCGGTAGATAAGCGCCGTAGGGAGCGTAGATGACGAGTGGGCAGGTCCAGGTGCCGAAACTGCGCCAGCGCAGGTTGCAAAGGTTGGTCACGACCTGATTCCAAGCCGGCCCGATAAAGTCGATGAACTGCAATTCGAAGACGGGCCGCTTGCCGTAGGAAGCGAGCCCGCAGGCCACCCCCATAATGGTCGACTCGGCGAGAGGCGAATTGAAAACCTGTTCAGGAAATTCGGTCGAAAGTTTTTGCGTGAGGCGGAAGACGCCGCCTTTTGGATCCTCGACGTCTTCGCCGAAAATAATCCGGCCCGGATCTTTCGTTAGGCCGGCGCGCAGGGTCAGGTTGACGACGTCGCCGATCCGATATTTTCCCGGCGGCAGGATTTCATCGTCAAGTTCCGGAAGCTTGCCCGTAACCTGGAGGTGAAGCTCGTCGGCGCTCGGATCTTCTTCCCGCTCGGCTTCGATGAATTCCTGGCGAATCCGCTCCTTGATTTCCTGATCGAGCTTCGCATAGCCCTCGGCGGTAAGATCGCCGTCCGCGATCAAACGGTCTTTCCATTTCATGAGAGGGTCGGCTTCGCTCAGGTTCGCGATCTCTTCTTCGCTTCGATAAAGTTTGTGGTCGTCGGAGCTGGTGTGGCTGGCAAGTCTCTCCATTTTCACCCACAAAAAAACCGGCCCCTTGCCATCGCGGAGGTGCGCGCTCGCCTCCCGGCCAGCGTCATGAACCGCCTGCACGTCGGAGCCATCGATCACCCGCCAGTCGTTGGGCTGGAGGACGTCAATCGCGAGCGGATTGATTTCGCGGGTTGGACTGCTGATCCCGTAGGCGTTATCCTCGACGATAAAGAGGACCGGAAGTTGTCTCTCTTTCGCGAAAGAAATCGCCTCGTAAAAATCGCCCTGGCGGGTGGCGGCGTCGCCAATCGTGGCGATGACGAAGTTCGGCTTGCGATCGAGCTTGATCCCCCAGGCGATGCCGCAGGCGGGGAGAAGTTGAGCGCCGGTCGGGGTGGGGACGCTCCAGATGTTTTTCGAAGCGTAACTGTAGTGGGAGGGCATTTGACGGCCATGGCTTTGACCTTTGCGCTTCGCGAAATAATCGAGCGCCAGCTCGGCGGAGGTCACGCCACGTCCAAGGACAAGCGCGCGATCGCGATAATAGCCGCAAAGGTAATCGCCCTCTTCGGTCGCGAAGGAAATCGCGGCGAGCGCTTCATGACCCATTCCGGCGACGTGAAAATGCCCCTTGCCCTGGCGATTGAGATTTTGTTCGCGCAGATCGCCGTGCCGGCTTTCGAGGATAATGGTGAGGAGGCGAAGTTTATCTTTTTTACTCAGAGCCATCGTTAGCGGTGTGGAAAGTTGAGAGTCGTTAGTTGAGAGAACAGTTCGAACCGGACTTTCGACTCGCCGCGCGAAACTCTCAACCTTTGTCCTTCGCAAGGGGCGCGACCACTGCATCGGCCGGCTTCTGGAACTTAGCCGGATCAGGCGGTTGGCTTAGAAAATGCACGTCGGAAAATTCCAGTCGGCCAAGTGCTTCGCCCTCGATGTCGCTGCCCGTCCATTTGTAGAAGGGGGCGACTTTGGGCACGACCAACCCGTCCACCGTTTGCCATTCTTCGAATACAATCGCGTGCGGCTCGAGCTCCGAGACCGGCCGGCCTTTGCGCATGGCGGGGAAGGTGACGACGTAATAGGCGAGTTTCAGCTGGCCGGATTTGGGATCGATGTAAGCGACGTAGTAATCATCCGGCGTGTCGCCGGTGCCTTTGCCAAACGTGATCCGAATCGCGTCATATTCCTGACCGCGAAAAGACTTCTTGCCTAACGATTCCTGTTTCGCGCCGTGATCGGCGAAAACGAAAGGCATCCCGAAAAAATAAAAAGGCGTCCACATGTAGAACCGCGGCGGAGTTCCACCCAGCGCGTCGAGTCCGGGCCTTATCCAGACTTCGCCGTTGCTGCTCCCGAGCGAATATTTATCGCTTGTGATGAGCCCCGAGCGGCTCTGCAGATCAAAAAGCTGGTGCTCGTGTCGGGCGGGGTTCTTGCCCGAATCAAAGGTAAGATCATATTCGACACCGGCGAAAGCGCGCCACTTTTCCAATCCACCGTGGGCGGCCAGAGTTCGGTCGAGTTGCCCGAAAGCTGGAGCGACCGGCAAGGCGAGGGCGACGCAAACGGACAGGCCGAGATGAAGGAATTTCATCCCGTTGCATAAAGAGAAATGATCCCGCTCGCAAGGGGTCGGGCCATTTCAGCGCCTCGCAGTTGACGCGCGCGGCGGATGCGCTCAGGTCGTAAGCGTGTCGATCGATGAAGCGCCCAGCGGCGCGCTGCCACTCCGCCTCGGTTTTCTCCGCCGGCTCAAGTGGTGGGTCTGGTTCAAGGAAGTCGCGCACGCGAGCGATCTGCAGATCACGCTTGCCTGGGCCGGGGTGATCGGTTTCGGCGGAGCGCTGACGTCGATCGCGTTTCGCTATGTCACAAGCGAGCTGCATAAGCTGATGACCGGCAGCTCGACGTCCGGGCTAGTGGAAAGTTTCGTCGCGCTATCGGGGTGGCAACGCCTAACGATCCCGGCGATTGGCGGTTTGCTCGCGGGGCTCGTTCTCTACTTCGGGGTGCGCTGGCGCGGCGGGGTGACGACGGCCGATTACATGGAGGCGGTCGTCCTCGGCGATGGCAGGATCTCGACCCGGCGCAGCATTGTGAAATGTCTCTCGGCCATGTTTACGATCGCTTCCGGCGGATCGATCGGGCGCGAAGGTCCGCTCGTACAGTTGTCGTCGCTGGTGGCGTCAGTCGCCGGGCGCTGGCGGCATTGGTCGACTCCGCGCCTGCGTTTGCTCGTCGGCTGCGGGGCGGCGGCGGGTATCGCGTCAGCCTATAACGCGCCGATTGCCGGTGCCCTTTTTGTTGCCGAGATCGTGCTCGGATCGGTTGCGATGGAAATCTTTGGGCCGCTCGTTTTTGCTTCGGTCATTGCGACTTTGACGGTGCGCGGCTTTATCGGGAGCGATCCGATCTATGCGATCCCACATTTTCAGCTGAACTCGAACTGGGAAATGGGACCCTATTTCCTGCTCGGGCTCTTCTCGGGGCTGGTCGCGCCGTGGTTTTTACGCCTGCTCGATGCGAGCGAACGACTCGCGGGCCGCGTTCGTATGCCCGTATTCCTAAAGATGCTGGCCGGCGGCATCGTGGTCGGAGCCCTGGCGGTGTTTCATCCCGAGGTCTGCGGAAATGGCTATAGCGCAGTAAACATGATCCTGGCCGGGAACTGGGCCTGGCAGGTGGTGGCGATCATTCTGGTGAGCAAAGTGCTGGCGACTGCGGCGACCTTCGGCTCGGGCGCGGTCGGCGGTGTTTTTACTCCGACGATGTTTGTCGGGGCGAGCCTGGGTTACCTCTTCGGGATCGCGGTGGGACACGGACATCTTGGCCTAACGATTAACCCGAGCGCCTTTGCTCTTGTCGGGATGGGCGCCTTCCTCGCCGCGACGACACACGCGCCGATCATGGCGATCATCATGATTTTTGAGCTGACGCTCGATTATCAAATCATTCTGCCGCTTATGCTCGCCTGCGTAGTGGGCTACTACACTGCGGTCAGCTTCGAGAAACGTTCGATCTACAGCGAGGCATTGAAGCGCAAAGGGCAAGGGGATTACCGCCATCAGCTCGCCGAGCTGCACGTGCGCGATCTCATGAAGCCCGACCCGCTCACGGTTTCGCCGACGGCGCGCTTCGCCGAGATCGGGGAGAAGTTTATCGCGAACCGGTTCAACTATCTCTACGTTACGGAAGGCGAGCGTTTCGTCGGGTCAATCTCGCTCCACGACATCAAGAATTACCTCAATGCCCCGGAGCTGGCCGAGTTGGTCATCGCCGGAGATATTCTGCGGGAAGACATTCCGGTGATTCATCCGACGGCCTCTTTGCGTGAGGCGCTGGATCGTTTTGCGCGGCATATCGGCGAACGCCTGCCGGTCGTGACCGACCACGGTGAAAGACGACTCATCGGCAGCCTGGCCAAGACGGACGTGATTCTTGCTCTTGCCGGGAGCGCTCGGTCGAGCAGATCATGACTAACGAATCGATCGGGCAGCAGGGCAGGGGAGGGAAGAGAAGGATAAAGAATGAAAAAGAGAATCGCTCCGGCGGAGTGATCGCGCGTTACCGGAATTTTTTGCCCGTCTCGGAGACGACGCCCGTGGTCTCGCTAGGCGAGGGAGGCACGCCGCTTATTTCGTCGCCGCGCCTGAGCGAAAAAGTAGGTCGCGGATGCGAGGTTTTTATCAAATACGAAGGGCTGAATCCGACTGGCTCATTCAAGGATCGCGGGATGACGGTCGCGGTCTCGAAAGCGCTCGAGCGCGGCGCATCAGGGCTGATCTGCGCCTCGACCGGTAACACTTCGGCTTCGGCCGCCGCTTATGCGGCGCGTGCTGGGTTGCTTTGCGCGGTCGTGCTGCCGGTGGGAAAAATTGCCAGCGGCAAGATGGCCCAGGCTTTCGCCCATGGGGCGCGAGTGGTCGCGATTGAGGGCAACTTCGATCAGGCACTCGAGGTCGTTAGGTCGATCGGGGCAGGGGGTGACTTCGTCATCGTCAACTCGATCAATCCCGACCGGATCGCCGGGCAAAAAACGGCCGCTTTTGAGATCGTGGACGAACTCGGCGACGCGCCCGATCTGCATCTACTCCCGGTCGGCAACGCGGGCAATATTACTGCCTATTGGGCGGGTTATGAGCAGTTTCGTGCGGCTGGAAAGGCGAATCGAAGTCCTCGGATGATTGGTTTCGAGGCGGCGGGCGCGGCGCCGATTTTTTGGGGTGAAATAGTCAATCACCCGGAAACGATCGCGACCGCGATCCGGATCGGAAATCCGGCGAGCTGGTCGCAGGCAAACTGCGCAATCGCAGAATCGGATGGCATGATCGATATCGTGAGCGACGAGGAGATTCTTGCCGCTCAAAGCTGGTTGGCCAGCGCAGAAGGCATCTTCGTCGAGCCCGCCAGCGCAGCTCCGATCGCCGGTTTGCTGCGCGCGTGCCGCGTGGAAAATACCGGGCGCTTTAGCGCCGCATCGATTTCGGAGGGATGCCGAATCGTTTGCACGGTGACCGGTCATGGGTTGAAAGATCCCGAAGTGGTTGCGATTCCATCCGACGCTGCGGTCGAGCCCGACGAATTCGCAGTTCGCAAAGAGCTGGAAAAGCGCTGGAGTTGACACCACCTCGCGGTCACGGCAGACGGCCGCACCTCCGGGGCGTGAAAACTTGCGCGCCAGGACTTTTTGAGCGGACTGGGGATAGATCGCGGCTTACGGCGTTGCGCTTCTTTTGGTCTCGGCGCTCTTCGGCAGCGAAATTCTGGCCTTCTTCGGCATTTCCCTTTTCGTGGTGCAAGTCGCGGGTGGTCTGGTCGCAGCGGCGACTGGTTGGAATCTCCTCAATCAGCCGCAGGATGATTCTTCGCGAAGGGCGCACCGGAGAAGATGCTTGCACGGACCGTCGCGCACTAGCGCACGCGTCAGGTTTCTTGCGGGCGGGAAGTTGCTTAAAAACTCGCAAATTATCCGCTCTCGGATCAAGCCGCGGGGGATCCGTTACGCCTAACGAGCGCACGAAGTTTGCGCGCGATCGACCTGACGCGGAGTTGACAGCGCCCGCGGAATGGAGAAAACGGGGGCGCGCTTCATCATGGGTTTGATTGTTCAAAAATATGGCGGCACCTCCGTCGGTAACGCCGATCGCATGCGGCGGGTCGCGGAGCGCCTGCTCGCTACGAAACGGGCCGGGCATGATGTCGTCGCGGTCATCTCCGCGATGGCCGGGGTGACTGATAACCTGATCAAACTGGCGCGCGAAATTTCGCCCCAGCCGACCGAGCGCGAGATGGATGCGCTCCTCGCAACCGGCGAACAAGGATCGAGTGCGCTGATTGCAATGGCGGTCAACGCGATTGGGGGAAAGGCTGTCTCGCTGAGCGGAGCGGCCGCCGGGATCGTGACCGACGGCGTGCACACAAAGGCGAAGATTTCTCACATCTCGCCACGGCAAATCAACGAACTCCTGGCGGAGGATTACATCGTCGTTGTCGCCGGTTTCCAGGGACAGAGCCGCGAGGGAGCAATCACGACGTTAGGCCGGGGCGGCTCGGATTTGACCGCGATCGCGCTCGCCGCCGCCTTGAAGGCGGACGATTGCCAGATCTTCACCGATGTCGACGGCGTCCACACCTGCGACCCGCGAGTCGTGCCCGACGCGAGCAAGATCGACGAGATCGCACACGATGAATTGCTCGAAATGGCGGGTGCCGGTTCCAAGGTCATGCAATCGCGCGCGGTCGAGTTTGCAAAAAAATTCGGAGTTGGCTTCGAAGTCCGCTCGAGCATGAAAGACGTGACCGGAACGCGTGCCGCCTCGGCCACGGCGAGCATGGAAGATGTGGTCGTTCGAGCGGTGAGCCTCGAGCGGAACCAGGCGAAGGTGACGATTTGCGGCGTGCCGGATCGACCGGGCGCGGCGGGGAGAATTTTTTCCGCCATTTCCGCCGCGAACGTAAGCGTCGACATGATCGCACAAAGTGCTTCGACCACCGGCGCGACCGATCTGTCCTTTACGCTGCACAAGGATGATTTCGCGCGGGCCGAGAAAACTCTCGCGCCACTCGTCTCGGAAATTGGTGCGGTAAACATGACCGCGACAACCGGCGTGGCGAAGTTGAGTGTGGTCGGAATCGGGATGCGCTCCCATGCCGGAGTCGCCTCCCGGCTCTTCGCCTGTCTTGGCGAGGCAGGGATCAATATTCAGTTGATTTCGACCTCCGAAATCAAAATCGCAGTTGTGATCGATGAAACGGAACTCGATCGCGCCGCGCAAGCGACCCATGCCGCCTTCGGGCTCGCGCGCCCAAGACTGCCAGACGCGGCAGGCGGCGCCTGAGCGAGCTCCTGCCTAACGAACGCCGGTCAATTCACCTGAGTAACGTAAAACTCGGCGATCCGGCTGACTCGCATTTTCCAGCCGAACATACCGGCCTTCCAAACCGCTACGGCTGGATGATCGGCGCTGCCGCCGTAGTGCTCGTCCTTGTTCGCGAGCTTCCATTTCGAGCCGTCTTCGAGCTGGATGACCACTCCGGGAGCAATGCCGCCCCACATTCCATCGATCCGGCTCACGATCAGGCTCTGCTTGTCCCGTTGCGCGCGCTCTGTCGCTTTCTTCTCCGCTTTCGCGACCGCTTTCTCACGGTATCCCTGGAGCCAGGCGTTCAATTTGGCCAGCTCCCCCGGGGTCAACTTTTCCAACCCCGCAGACTTGAATTCCCCGGGGCTCATCTGTTGTTGAATCCCCAGGGTTTCGTCCTGGGCACGCACGAGAGAAGCGCCGCCTAACGAGAAGGAAGCAGCGAGCGCGAAGGCGATGAAGGTCGGGTGAGAGAGTGTGATCTTTTTCATGAAAATGGGAGCGGCAAGTGCCGCAGCGTATCAAGTGCCTGCGGGCGGTCAAGAGAGGAGCGATGGATCGATCCTGTAAAGCGGGCTCTGAACAGGACGCTGCTACAAATCCGCCTGGTCCGTCAGGTCTTTCCGCATCCGCACATGTTTGACCGCGTCAAAGATCGTCGGCGCCGGACCGGTCGTGATGAAACCGTACTTTTGATAAAAGCGCTGCGCGTCCTCGCGGGCATTCAAGACGATAGAGGAAGCGCCCGCATTACGAGCTCGATTTTCGAGTTCCTGAAGGATGCGGCATCCGAGCCCTTGACCTTGCGCCCGCGGTTCGACCGCCATGAAACGAACCTGTGCTTCGGCCGCGGTGTTGAAATGAAGACGTCCGATTGCGAGTGGCCGTGAATCTGGGCCGACGATCATGAAATGCTCACTGGATTCTTCACGGTCATCCTTTTCCGAGCCGCGCGGCTGATCCCAAGGCGCCCGCAAAATCCGCCAACGAAGATCGAAATAATCTTCCCATTCTAAAGGAGTCTGAGGCGAGCGGGGCGGAGATTCAGCGTTTTGGCTCATTGCAGGGAATATCAATACTAGAAAACCTGGGGGAAAGTGGATTTCCCAGTTCTCTTGACTCCCGTCCATAACATCAGACAATGTATGTCATATAAAATAACCACGTGTTGTCTGCCATACTCGCCAACGCCTGCCGCTAAACCGGATCGACCTGGAGGAACATTCCGTTCCTGGGGCCCATGTTCAATTCGGGGCGGAGTTCGGGCGGATCTTCGGTCTTTTCGCAGAGTGAGAACCGCCACTTCTGCGCGAAGGTGGCGAGGAGGAGGATGCCTTCCTTCCAGGCAAAGTTCTCGGCCGCGCAGATCCGAGGGCCCGCTCCAAAGGGAAAGTAGGAAAACCTGGGCCGGTCGGGCTGCGGTTCCTGAAGCCAGCGGTCCGGTTTGTATTCCGATGCATCGGGCCACCAGCGCGGATCGCGATGCACGAAATACTGCGAAACAAAGACACTCGTTCCTTCGGGAATGAGGTAGCCGTTGATCTCGACGTCCGCCATGGCCTGCCGTGTAACCGTCCAGACCGGCGGGTAGAGACGCAGAGCCTCGGACAGGACCGCGTGCGTGAAGGGCAGCTTCTCCGCGTCGTCGTAAGTCCCCGGCCGGTCTCCTAATACTTGCTGCACCTCGCTAATCATGGCGTCCTGAATCTCAGGATGCTTGGCCAGCTCGTACCATGACCAGGTGAGCGCACGAGCGGTGGTTTCGTGGCCCGCGAGGTAGATACCCGCGATCTGATCGTGAAGCTCTTCGTTGCTGAGAGAAAGTGTCCCGCCTTCCGTGTCTTGAGCGGCGAGCAGAGTACTCAGAAGATCGCCGCGGTCCCAACCGCCCTTTCTCCTCTCTTCGACAACGCGCATGATGGTCTCGTCGAAGGTCTTGATCGCGCCCTCCAGCTTGCGCGCCTCCGGCAACGGCGTATGCAGCCACATCTTCGCGAAAGGAACGACGAGCCGGTGAAAGCTCGCATTGAGCAGAGTGAGCGCCCCTGATATCTTCTCCGCATCGACGTCCGAGCTGCTTCCAAACAGCGCCTCGACCACGATCCGGCGGGTTAGATCGCTCGCCTCGGTGAGCATGTTGTAAACGCCACCCGCCTCCCAACGGTTTCTCCAAGTCTGGCCATGGCGAACCATCAGATCCGCGTAAGCCGCCACGCGTTTGTGGTGGAAGGACGGTTGCACCAATCGCCGGATTCGAGCGTGCTCCTCTTCGTCGATGAGCAGAATGTCATGTTTGCCGAGAAACACGTCTGCCCGCTTGAACGCCGGGGTCTTGTGAAAATGCCTGGCTTGGTGAACCAGAACGTCTCCGATCATGTCGGGCTCCAGTACGATCGTCCAACGCTCCTGGAGCAAGTGCATGGAAACCACTGGCCCATATTCGTCCGTGAGATGCCGGATCATCTCGAGCGGGTTGTGCACGCGCTCCAGGAACAGAGAAACCGCCTTGCCTTTGGGTCCAGGGATTTCGCATGGCATAGTGTGATTCCTAGCGGTCGATTTGTTTCCTGCTAACCAACGGCGTCGATCTTCAAATGCATTCCGTTTTTTGGTGCGAGGACCAAACCGACCAGAAACTCGGGCGGATCTTCCGTTTGATCGCAGAGCGAGAACCTCCATTGCCTGAGGAAACTGGCGAGTAGCACCAGGATTTCCATCCAGGCGAACCGCTCGCCGATACAGCTCCGGCGGCCACCGCCGAACGGGAAGTAGGCAAACTTGGGACGATCGGGATGCGCAGGGTCCAACCAGCGACCGGGGTCGAACAAGAGCGGTTCTGGCCACCACCGCGAATCGCGATGCGCCAGGAATTGCGACGTCACCACGCTGCACCCTTTCGGAATCTCATAGCCGCCGATCTCCAGATCCTCCTTCGCCTGCCTGCCGATCGCCCAGACCGGAGGCAGGATGCGCATACTCTCCGACACCACGGCGTGCGTGTATCGGACGCCCTGCAGATTTTCATAACCGGGCTCTTGATTCCCCAGCGCCCGCAGGATCTCACCGCGCACCTTTTCCTGAATCTCCGGATGTTTGGCCAGGAAGTACAAGGTCCAGGTCAGCGCGCTGCAGGTCGTCTCGTGACCCGCGAAAAAGATCGTCGTGACCTGATCGTGGACTTCCGCATTATCCAAGGGCCGGGTGCCGCCCTCGGCATCCTGGGCCGCGAGGAGCATGGACATGACGTCTCCCTCGTCGCGACCGCTCTCCCGTCGCTCCTCGACCAGGCGGCTGATTGTTTCGTCGAGAATTCGCACGCTCTCGTTTAGTTCGTGCACTCCTGGCAACGGCAGATGCCGCCAGATCTCCTGGAGAGGAAGCGTGAGTTGGTGGAAGTGTGCATTCAGATTCTGCACGGCCTGCCCCACCCGTCGGGCGTGCTCCATCATGCTGCTCCCGAACATCGCCTCGCAAATCAGGCCTCGAGTCAGTTCCTCCAACTCGTGATGGACGTCGCGCATGTCTCCGGGTTCCCATGGTTCCTGCCAGGCTTTGGCGCGAGCCGCCATCATGTCTGCGTAGCCGGCGAATCTCTGGTGATGAAAGCCCGGCTGCATGAGCCGCCGGATACGGACATGATCCTGCCCGTCAATCAGCAGCACGCTCCTCTTCCCAAAAATCGGGTAGGCGCTCTTGAGGTCGCGGATCTTGTCGAACTTCGAATCCTGATGGACGAGCACTTCACCGATCAGGTCCGGCTCGTTCACGACGACCATCAGGACGTGGAGCATGCGCAGTTCCGCGACCGGGCCGTAGTCGTGCGTGAGCCGCTCGAGCAGGCCCAGGAAATCGCGGCACCGTTCCTGAAAATTTGCGATCGCATGGCCTGGCGGTCCCGGTGGTCGGATCGGCATGGTATCGGAACCGTGAACACCACGGACTGACTTTCAAGTCAAAACGCCCCTACCCCACCGGTTTCTAGCGGGCAATTTCACTCGCCCCGAGAAGGGCAAAAATCTCCGTCGGCTTTTGCTTTCCCTTCACGGCAACTTCGCCTAGCGGCCGGGTGTGATATTGCCCCTTTGCCTTTGCGAGGGTCGAGGCGCTGATAATGATACGGGTGTTGTATTCCGGGGTTTTCGTAAGGGCTTCGAGGCGCGAGGCCAGGTTCACGCCGTCGCCGATGACGGTGTAGTTGAGGCGCGTGGCGGAGCCCATGTTGCCTGCGACGACAATGTCGGTGTTGATCCCTATGCCGAGGCCGATTGTGGGCAGGTCCCGTTCCTTCCACTGCAGGTTGAGTTCGTCGAGTGCCTCCAGCATGTCGAGTGCTGCCTGCAGAGCGCGGTCGGCGTCGTCGGGATTAACCAGCGGCGCTCCGAAGAGAGCCATGAGGGCGTCGCCGACGTATTTGTCGACCACTCCCCCGTGTTTTTCGACGATCGCGGCCATGCGGGTGAAGTAATTGTTTAAAATTCCGAGCATCTCCTGTGGAGGCAATCCTTCACTCAGGCTCGTAAACTGGCGCAGATCGGAAAAGAGGACGGTTACTTCGCGTTCTTCTCCGCCGAGGACGACGTCCTTGCGCAAAAGTTCCGCAGCCACTTCGGGCGAAACGACTTTGCCTAACAAGTCTCGCACCCGATCGCGCTCAGCCAGACCTTCGCTCATCTTGTTAAAGGAAGTGGCCAGGGAACCGAGTTCATCGCGGCGCTTGGCCTGCGCGCGATGTTGATAATCGCCCTGCGCGATATCGCTCGCCCACCTGGCGAGCTGCAGGACGGGGCGGGAAACGTCGCGTGCGATCCAGATCCCCAAGGCGGCCGAAATGGCGAGCCCGACAAGGGCGAGGAATAGATATGTTCGCTCGAGTCGCAGATAGGGCACGAGCTCCTTGTCGAGCGATCGTTGCAGCAGCGCCGTCGCCGTTCCGTTCTCCACCGACAGAGGCACGGCGTAGCTGAGGAATTTTTCCCCGCGCATCTTGAGATCGATAACCTCCTTCGGCACGGGAGCGCTTTTGCGCAGAACCGCGATCAGCCTTTCGAGATGAGTGTTGTCGAGGGTCGTGGCAAAGACGTTCTGTCCGCTTAGGAATGTGATCTCCAATTCGCTGTAGTCTTTGATCTCGCGCGCGAAGTTATCGTCGATCCGAAAGGCCGGACAAAGCCAGGCGATCGGCGCAGGAGCGAGCAACGGCGTGATAGCGAGCGCGAAAAGCTCATGATCGAGCAGCACAAACGAATAAGCAGACTCGGCTGTCTCCGCCTGCTCGATCAGCTTTGGGAATGGAAACGGAATACCGTGCAGCTGCGGTCGATGGGTATCGAAAAGGAGCTCTTTCTGAAGCGACGCGATAAGAATCACTTCCGCTCCGACCCTGCCGCGCAGACTCTCCAAAGCCGACAAAGTCGTGGCGCGATCATGCTCGGCCCCGGCAAATGCAGCCTGAAAGGCGTGATCGCGTGACAGGATCATGGCGGCGCCGGTGAGCTGTTGATTGTGTTGCGCGATGAGCTTTTCGAAAATGCGGGCACCGTTCCGGAGACGCGCTTCGATCTGGGTCAGAGCGTGCTCGCGGTTTGCGTGTCGAACGATGAGGTAGGTCGCGCTCTGGAGGAGCGTGAGAAGACCGACCAGGAAAACGACCAGCCGGCTACGGAAACTGCGAAATCGAAATTTCAGCGATAGCCTCCGGTCGATAGGTCAGGCGCGCGTTTGGAACGAAAGTCCGGTTTCAGATCCAGACCAAAGAGCAATTCGTTTCTGCCGCTGGCCGAGATTGTAACCTGCTGCGCATCTCTTTCCGGAGATCCTTTGAGCAATGGGTGCCAGCTCTCGATCGTGTAGTCGCCCGCTGGAAGGTGCTCGAGGAGCGCGCGGCCTTTTTCGTCCGTGACTTGAAAATACGGCGTCGGGAGCACCGCTACATAGGCGATCATCCAGTCGTGAATGTTACAACCGAGAGTAACAAACCCCACACGGTCGAATACAATCGGCTTGGCCGGGATACCACTGTAAAGCGGCAGCTCGAATTTCCTGGCGGGCGAGAAGGAGTAAACGTGATGGCGGATGTTGTCGGTGTTAGCGAAAAAAACCGAAGTACCGACCTGCAGCGCCGTGACGTAAGGGATGAACTGCTTGTCTCGCTGGTCGATGATTATCTGAGTTCGGGCCGTCTTAGAGTTGGTTCCCTTGCCCAGCGCAAAGACGACCGCGTCAGGTACTGGCGCGCCTTTTGCGTCTTTCACTATGGCGGCGACCGAGCCAGCTCGCAGGTCATGGGATAGGCCAAGCAGGACAAGGAAAAGGAATGTGTAGCGCGAGTTCACTTAGTTAGTAGGCGAGTGCGATCTTTACTTCCACCGAATGGTTTTGGTATCGAAGCGGATCATGTGAGGTGGTGGAGTATTCATAAGCCACCTGGACGGACATATATTTTGTGAATGAATATGCCGTAGAAACGGACGCGGCATTAGTCTGCCCCCTCAATCGATAAGCGGTGTAGAGAGGATTGGAGCCGAAGGTTGTAACTGGCCGAAGCACGGAAGCGATCGCGACAATATCGGGACGCGGCGGGATTGCGTAAGAGAAGACGTCGCCATCGCGATAGGTGTATCCAATCGCGATTTGCAGCGACGAGGTCAAATCAACGACCAAACGGACATTCGCGCTCTGTCCCCCCTGGTCAAAGAAATCGTCGGAGGCGCCGAGATAGGCGAATCTGTAGCCGGCTTCGAGAGCGAACCGGTGGGAGATGGAGATTCCGCCACGAAGGACAATTGATTCGTTCCAATTGCTGCGTCCCGCTCCCTGAAAGCCGTCGTAGCCGACTCTCTCCTCAAGGGCGATCCAAGGCGCATTACGGCCAAGACCAAAGCGGTAACGCAAGTTGGCCGAGAGACCGGCGCCGATATTATTAAAGTCATCGAAGCGGCTCCAGACCTGTCCGCGCAAATCAGCTCCCAGATTGAGCCGAAGGTCACGCGCCAGTTGGTAGCCATTGCTTACCCGTACATTGCTGTTCCAAGCCCAATCATCCCGCACATCTGAGGCACGATCCGAGTTGGATTGGTTACTCTCGTATAAGGCGCCGGTCTCCCCGACCAAACGCCAATCGGCGCGCGCGCCGCTCAGGCTTAGCGCCAGTAACAACACACTGACAAAGGTTGGTCTCGCCGTTTTCATCCGCTACTCCAACTTCGGAAATCCCCCGCAGCTCCGATGAAGAAGAGTTTCGTTCCGGCGTGCGTATGTCAATCGCGCAACGCTTCAGATCGAGCTACCGCTCCATTTCAGCTTTTGGCGAACGACGCTGAAGAAGGAAAGCTGCGGCATGACTGCCAAAGGGAGTGTTTTATCGGAGCGCCGGATCCGCACTGTCGCGCCAAATTCCAAGGGCACCGGGCTCCGACCGTCGAGCGTGAGGAAGACCGGATAATCGGGCTCGCTCGCTTCGATTTCAATGACCGCGCTGTCTCCTACAATCACGGAGCGATTAGTGAGAACGTGCGGGCAAATGGGCGTGATGACGAAGACTGCCGATTGCGGCTCCAAGATCGGGCCGCCGGCTGAGAGCGAATAGGCGGTTGAACCGGTCGGCGTCGCCACGACGAGACCGTCGGCGTTGAACTCGGTGAGCGGTTCGCCGTTCACCCGCGTGCGGAGCCGGATGAGCCGCGAGATTTCGCCCCGGCTGATGACGGCGTCGTTCAGCGCGATCATGCGATGAGAAGTCTTGCCTGCTTTGACGATATCCACCGAGAGCAAGACCCGCTCGCTGAGCGCAAAATGGCCGCTCACGATCGACTCGACCGCTTCCCGGTAAGCGGTGGAACTCAGGCAAGTGAGAAAGCCAAGCGAGCCGATGTTGATACCGAAGATCGGCTTGATCGTGTTCTCGAGTTTGCTGACGACGTTGAGAATCGTGCCATCGCCGCCCAGAACGACGAGCAGGTCCGCCTCGGCGCCCAACTCTGCAATCGTGCGGCTGGGCTTCAGCCCGATCAACGCCGCCGTTTCCCGCTCCAGCAGCGTTTTTAATCCCGCACGCTCCAACGCGGCCTGAAGCTGCCGGACCAGGTCCGCCGCGCCAGTTTTCCCGGTATGAGCGATCAGGCCGATGGTTTTCGGAGACATATGAAAAATTCCTGGTTTCCGTCCGTGCCGGCGATACTGGAGGCGACCAAGCCTTCTACCCGGGCACCGATCGTTTGAGCAAACGCGACGATCTTCTGCTGCGCTTTCTCGTGCAACTCGGGCGAACGCACGATCCCTCCGCGGCTAACGTCTTCGCGGGCGAGTTCAAATTGCGGCTTGATCAACGCCAGGATCACACCCTCCGATGTGAGCAACTCAAAGGCGCTGGGCAAGATCAAAGTCAACGAGATGAAGGAAACGTCGATCACGCAGATCTCGATAGGAGCCGGTATTTCGGCGCGCGAGAGCCGCCGAGCGTTGACTTTTTCAAGGGTTACAACGCGTGCGTCGTCGCGAATCCTCCAAGCCAGTTGGCCGTGGCCGACGTCGACCGCAAACACCTTGCGCGCTCCACGCTGAAGCAGGCAGTCAGTAAAGCCGCCCGTCGAGGCGCCGATATCGAGCGCGATCTTGCCCTCGCACTCGATCCCGAAATGCTCAATTGCTCCCTCGAGCTTGATGCCGCCCCGACCGACATAGCGGTTGCGTGCGGCGACGGAGAGTTCATCTCCTTCCTGGACTGAATCTGACGCTTTCGCGGCAACCTGGCCGTCAATGCGGACTTCGCCGGCCATGATGGCAGCCTGCGCTTGATGTCGGCTTGGGAAAAGCCCGCGCTGGACGAGCGCCTGGTCGAGTCGAATCCCTTTTGCCATAACCTAGCCGGCCAATACGGGTGTTTCAGGCATATTACTATTTCGAGTAAGAACAATCTGAAGAGCTTCTTTTAGAGCAGTTAGCGATATTCTTAATTGGTCAGTCGAGATGATCAAAGGCGGCATGAAGGTGATCGTGTTCCGAATGTGTCGCGTGAGAAGACCGAGATCGCGTGCGACTTGGCAAACTTCAACCGCCATGCCTGCCGAGCCCATCAAGTCGATCGCGCCGATCATGCCATAAGACCGAACTTGCTGGACACCACCGATTTGTAACAATTCGGCAAACCCTGTTCGGAGCGTCTCGACTTTCGGCGGCAGACTGGCAATCGTATTTTCAGTGCGGAAGACCTCAAGACTAGCCAGGGCGGCCGAGCAACCCAGCGCGTTACCGGTATAGCTATGGCCGTAGAACAAGGTTGACTCCGATTCGCGGCGCCCAAATGGCTCAAATACTTCATGCGAAACGAGCGTAAGAGCCAAAGGTAAATAGCCACCCGTTAAACTTTTGGCGAAAACATATAAGTCCGGTTGAACATTCTCGTGTTCGCAGGCAAACATTCGACCTGTCCTTCCAAAACCGGTCATGACTTCGTCTGCGATCAGAAGCGTTCCGACAGCGTCGCACCACTCGCGCAGACGCCGTAAGGCCCTTGGCGGCCAAATCTTCATCCCGGCAGCCCCCTGGACAATCGGCTCGATCACCACGGCCGCGATTTCGCCGGGATTCTCGAGCTTTTGCAGCTCCTCAATGCTTGCTACGCGCTGAACCGGCATCTGGAAGCCCTCGATTTCGCCGCCAAACATCGCCGCCGCCCCCAAACTCGCCGCTCCGGCCGTGTCCCCGTGGTAAGCGTCGCGAAAAGAAACGAATACCCGGCGCTTCGATCCTTTCAGCTTCCAATATTGGCTGACGATCCGGAGCGCCGCCTCCATCCCGGTCGAGCCGTCGTCGGAGTAAAAGACCCGGCCAAATTTCTCCTGTGGAAACAGCTCCACGATTTCGCGCGCCAGTTGAATGGCCGGCGGGTTTGTGGTGCCAAGAAACGACGTATGCGCGACGCGCTCGAGCTGCGCGCGGATCGCGGCGTTGATTCGTGGGTGGTTATGGCCGTGCACATTGGTCCAGATGGACGAATTGCCGTCGATGTATTCGCGCCCCCGGCTATCGCGCACGATTGCCCCCTCGCCGCCAACGAGAACGACGGGCTCGTGATCGGGCGCGCACCAGTCGCCCATCGAGGTAAAGGGATGCCAGAGGTAGCGCTTGTCGTCGGCCGCCAGCTGTTCGGTGTTCCAGCTATCCATCGCGAGTCTGGTCGCGCAGCATTTTATCGACCGCCGCGAAATCTTCCGCCGAGGCGCGTCGCCGTTGGTATTTGCGGAAAATAATGTCGCGCAACTCGCGCAGATCTTCGATCAAAGGGATGTCGAAATAGGTCCACTTTTCCTCGTCATGGAATTTGGCCTGGAACTTCCAGTTCCCGCCAAACTTCGTCACGCGCACCTCGCGTTTCCTTCCGTCCTCATCTCGCAAGGTCCATATATGTTGACTGCGCATAGCGTCGGCTCCTTACATTAGCATCCTTGAAAGACGCGGCCAGACTCCTTCTTTATCTCGCCGGTGTCATTCTTCTTGGAGCACTGCTTGCTCCCCCACTCTTTTGGTTCGGCCAGGTTGTTATCGCTCACGGCCTGTTGCCCAGCCTGGCGAAATTTGATTTTGAAAGCTATTTCCATCGCGCCCTGCTGATCGCGGCGATCGTCCTGCTTTGGCCGCTCTTTCGAGCCTTGCGGGTGCGGAGCTGGCGCGACCTGGGGCTGCAGAAAAATCCACGCGCCGGCACCGACCTCGGGATGGGATTCGCGATTGCAGCCATTCCCCTGCTCTGCTGCGGTGTGGTCCTCATCGTGCTCCATGTCTATTCACTGCGGCGGGGATTTCTCTGGCACAAAATGCCGGCCGTGCTGATCGCGGCCAGCATCGTGCCGATTCTCGAGGAATTGCTTTTCCGCGGCTTCATCCTCGGCGTGTTGCTGCGAAGTTTCTCGCGACTGGGTGCGCTTCTTCTTACGTCCGGGCTTTTTTCCATTGTCCATTTTCTGAAGGCGCCGGAGGCGACCACGCCTAACGACGCCGTCCGTTGGTACTCCGGTTTTGATTCGATCGCGCATTCCTTCGATCAATTCGGCGATCCGATGCTGCTCGCGGCCGGGTTCCTGACACTCTTCGCGATCGGTTGCATCCTGGCTGATGCCAGGCTCAGGACCGCCTCGCTCTGGCTCCCGATCGGCTTGCATGCCGGCTGGATTTTCGCCAATGGCACCTTCAGCAAGGCAGCCCATCGCGAAGCGCTCGTTCTCCCCTGGCTGGGGAAAGACTTGCTCGTCGGAATCGTGCCTCTTATTCTGGCGCTCGCTAGTTGGGCGCTAATGCGCCTCTGGGTGAAACATGCCGACGCTCGCGCTCCGCAATCCCTTCCTCGGACTCGTTAGTCTCATCTATCCCGCCTTCTGCGCGGCCTGCGCGCGAGCGATCGAGCCGCCGGAGAATCTTTGCGGTAGTTGTGCCGAGAAGGCGCCGCGAATTCGGGCGCCGTTCTGCGCCAAATGCTCGCAGCCTTTCCCGGGCGACATCACGGGCTCCTTTGTCTGCGCAAACTGCGCCGATCGCGCGTTGCATTTCGACGCCGCTGTTTCCGCCTACCGAAGTCGTGCGGTGGTTCGTGAGTTGATTCATGATTTTAAGTACAATCGCAAAATCCATCTCCGCCATCAGCTCGGCCGCTGGCTGGCGGACGCGCTCGAAGATCCGCGCCTGGCCGACCGGCGTTTCGACTTTATCGCGGCGGTCCCGTTGCATCCAGCGCGGCAACGCGAGCGCGGCTTTAACCAGGCGGAGTTGCTGGCGTCCGCTCTCCATCGCCGGAGCGGGCTGCCCATGCGCAGTGTTTTGCAGCGGACGCGCTACACCACAACCCAGACTCAATTCGACCGGAGCGAGCGGATGGAAAATCTCCGGGGTGCCTTCCGTTTACGCCGCGGCAGCAACGTGCAAGGTTTGCGGATGTTGTTAGTCGACGACGTCCTGACCACCGGTTCGACTTTGAGCGAATGCGCCTCTGTCTTACGCGAAGCGGGCGCTCTCTCGGTTCACGCGGCGACCGTCGCCCGCGGCTAAGCCATGGCTATTTTCAAAAAACCAGCCCTCCGTACGGATAATCGCAAGAAGCGTGAGATGCCGCAGGGTCTCTGGCAAAAGTGTCCCGGTTGCGGCGAGGTGGTGCACGAAATCGAGCTCTCGGAAAACGATCGTGTCTGTCCACGCTGCGAATATCACTTCACGATGTCGGCCAAGGAGCGGATCGCGAACCTTTGCGACCCGGACAGTTTCGTCGAACTCGACAGCCAGCTGACTTCGATCGACACCCTCAAGTTTCAGGGTATGGCGAGTTACAAGGATCGCCTTCGCAAATACCAGGACAGCACCGGACTGGTCGACGCCGTCCTGAGCGGACACGCGCTTGTCGAAGGCTACAAAGTCGCCATTGCGGTGATGGATTTCAGCTTTCTCGCTGCCACCATGGGTTCGGTCGCGGGCGAGCGTATCACGCGCGTGATCGAGTATGGAACGGCGCAACGTTGTGGCGTGATCATCGTTGCCGCCTCGGGTGGTGCGCGCATGTATGAAGGCATGCTCAGCCTCATGCAGATGGCGAAAACGAGCGGCGCTCTTGCATTGCACGCCAGACAAAAACTACCGTTCATCTCCGTCCTCACCAACCCGACCACGGCGGGTGTCATGGCCAGCTTCGCGTCGTTAGGCGACATCATCATCGCGGAGCCGAAAGCGATGGTTGGCTTCGCCGGCCCGCGCGTGATCAAGGAAACGACGCACCAGGATCTGCCCGAGCGATTCCAGACCGCGGAATTTCTCGAGGAACACGGGCTGATTGATCTCATCGTGCATCGCAAGGCTCTGCGCGCGCAGCTCGCGCAACTTCTCGCCTGCTTCTCCGCCACGCATTGAATGTGACCGAGCCCACCGGGCCGCGAAATTCATACCAGGAAGCGATCGCCTGGCTTTTCGGCACCCAGCGTTTCGGAATCAAGCTCGGCCTCGAGAACACGCACCGGCTTTTCACCGCGCTCGATCTGCCCGCGCCTAACGAGCGGATCATCCACGTCGCAGGCACGAACGGGAAAGGCTCCGTCTGCGCGCTCCTCGATTCCGTCTGCCGCGCAGCCGGCTACCGCACCGCGCTCTTTACTTCGCCTCATCTCGTGACCTTTCGGGAACGAATCCAGGTGAATGGCGAAATGATCTCCGAAGATTCCGTGGCTCGTGGCCTAACGAAGATTCGCAGACTGATCGCGAACTGGGACCCGCACCCGACTTTCTTTGAAATCACGACTGCGCTCGCGCTCGATTATTTTCGCGAAGAGCAAACCGAGATCGTTCTTCTCGAGACTGGGATGGGCGGAAGACTCGACGCGACCAACGCTGTCCAACCCGTCGTCTCCGTCCTCACCCCGATCGATTTCGATCACCAAAAATGGCTCGGCGCGAGTCTGACCGAGATCGCGCGCGAGAAAGCCGGTATCATCAAACCGGGTGTGCCGGTCGTTTCCGCGCTTCAGCCGCCCGACGCCGAGCGCGTTATCCGCGAGCGGGCAGACGCATTGGGCGCGCCGCTTGATTTCGTTAGGCAGCCATTCGAGCGCCTCCCGATCGGGCTCCACGGTGCGCACCAAAAACAGAACGCCGCGCTTGCCCTCTCCGCGCTGCACACTGCGAGAATCGAAGTCGCGGACGGCGCGATTGCACGCGGCCTCGCCACCGTCGACTGGCCGGCGCGTTTCCAGCGCTGGGAAGAGCGCACAATCATCGACGGCGCGCATAATCCCGCCGGCGCCGATATTCTCGCTCGGACCTGGCGCGAAATTTTCGGCGATCAGCGAGCGACCGTGATCGTCGCCATCCTGCAGGAAAAGGATGCCGCTGGAATATGCCGGGCGCTTGCGCCAATTGCGCGCCGCTGGTTGCTGCCCCCGATCCGCAGCGCGCGCGCCCTCCGGCCGGAGGAACTTCGCCTAACGATACGGGACCAGCACCCCAACACGCCGGTCGCCGTCATGGCCTCCTTCGGCGACGCGTGGGAAGAAGCGCAGCACGACGCGGCACCCATCCTGATGACCGGGTCGCTCCATTTCGCCGGCGAAGCGCTCGCCTTCCTCCGCGGCCAACCGGCCGCGTTTGAAGAGTGCCTCCAGTAGGGAATTCCCGCAGCGCAGCACGCGTTCACTTTCGCTTGTCGGGGAAAGCGCGGGCGTTAAGAATCAATCCCGAGATGAAATTCCTGTTCCGCACCGCGCCCCTCTTGCTGGTCGCCGCTTGCCTTGCCGGCGGGATTGGCGACAGCAGCGCCGAGGAGGAGAAAAAAGTCGAATTCCAAGGCACCGTCTCGGCCGTTGATCTGGAGGCGAAAACCATAACGATGCGCGCCCGCCGGAAAGACTTCGTTTTCCAGATCGACCCGCAGCGCTGCAATGTCGTCAAAGATGGCCGCTACCCGTTTATCCCGGGCGCGCAGACGCCCGCCCTGCGCAGCGCCAAGGTCGGCGACTCTGTCGTCGGCACGCTCGTCGTCGAGCACGGCGCGCCCGTTGTGACCGATCTCTACCTCACCACCAAACCCGAGCCCGGCGAGCGTTTGAAAGACAAGCCCGGCTTCATCACCAGTCCATATCATTTCATCAGCCCGCTCAGCCACACCACCATCGGCCACGGCGCGATCGACGTGCGCGGTTATCAACGCGGCACGATGTTGGTGGACGAAACGACCGGTAAAATCTTCCTTGTCCCCTAACGAACGCCAAAAAAAGGTTAGTTTTTCTGCTGGCGACGGACGAGAAAATCGAAGAGCGGCCAGCCGGTTGCGAGGAGCAGCGAAAGCAGGAGGGCGGTCGCGCCGAGGGAGGCGAAGTTCAGGCCGAGGTTGACGAAGAAAAGATATGCCAGCGGCGCGAGCAGGATGAGCACCGGCAGCGCGGCCAGCAATCCCCAACCGGCGCGGCTCGCCGGCGTGTTCGCCCGCAAACCGAGGAACAGACTCGCCGCCCCCAGCAGGGCCGGCAATTGCAAGACATAGCTGCCGCCGGGCAGCAGGTAGAGAGTAAGCGTGGCCACGAACGCAACAACGAGGAGCAATCCGCCGGAGAGATTCGCGGCGCCGAGTTTGCCGCCCAACCAACGCAGGAGCAGTATGCCAATCACCAAACCAATCCCAACTAGGCCGGCGAAGAAGAGCAGATTACCGGTCGTATCGCCCACCCCTAACGAGCTACCGAGGACGAGCCGAAGGCCGCTCCGGGCCAGCGACATGCCGCCAGCAACGAAGAGCAGGAGAAGGAAAAAAGCGCCCAGACTAACGAGACTCACCCCCAGTTTTTCGCGCCCGCCGCGGAAGGCGAAAAAGAGCAGAGCAAAGGTGGCCACGGCCAGAATCCAGCCAACCCAGATCGGATAGACGAGAAGCCAGCGCCCAACCCAATTGAAGTAAATGCAATCCGGCGCGCGCACATTAGTGAGCCGGAGCGCGCCGAAGCGCCGCGCCAGCGCGAGGGTGTTCATGCCCATGTGCTGCACGCTGCGCGGGTCGAGATCGGCAATGTTGTCGGCGGCGGTATGATAATCGCGCACGGCCCCGGTAAAGGCGAAGTTCAAGGCGCCGACGCCGCTTTTCTTCAGCTCGGTCAGGTCGGTGTCGTTAGGCATGAGCCGATAGATCGCATACATGAGCGAGGAGGCCGTCGGATAGGGCGCGACGCGGGCAAACTCGTGGATGAGCCAGCCGTTTTGTTCGCTCGTCTCGAACATGAGGGCCGGCCCGGAGCTGCCGCGCGCTTCCAGGTTCACTACCACCCCGACGCGGCGGCCAAGCTCCGGATGATCGGCCACATACCCGGCTGCGCCTAACAAACCCGCCTCTTCGCCATCGGTGAAGAGAACGAGGAGATCGTTTTGCAGCGGCGGCCCGGCGCGAAGGGCGCGGATGGTTTCCAAAATGGAGACGACGCCGGCGCCGTCATCTGCCGCGCCCGGGCCCGCCGGAACGGAATCGTAATGCGCCACCAGCATGACGGCGCGCTGGTTGGCGGCGCCGGGCAAGTTGGCGACGATGTTTTGCACTTGAGCCCGGCGCCCGGTCGTTTCCTCGACCTGCACGGTGAGGCCGAGGCCGCGCAGCGTGGAGACCAAATAGGCGCGCACCTTTTCATTCTGCGGCGATCCGACCGGGTGCGGGCGGGTAGCGAAGTGTGCTAAATGCGCGATCGCCCGCGCCGCTGAGAATTGATCAGGCGGCGCCTCGGGCCCGAGCGCGGCCGGAGGTCTGATGCCGAAAAGCCCAATCGCCGCCGCGAGGACGAGGGCGAACCAAAAAGCGACTCGCAAAATCAAGCAACCGGCTCGGCTGGGATTTCAATCCGCGGAAAGAGCGGAATTGGTTTACCGACGACATGCCCATCCGGCAGCCTCCCCCACTCCGCCTCCGCTAACGAGAAGCGGCTTTCCTTGCCGCTCAGTTCCAGCTTCCAATTGAGCTGGTCGAAAATGGCGTCCGCGGCTTTTGGAAGAACGGGCGAGATAAGGATAGCGATGATGCGGAGTCGATCTACAAGATCGTACAGGATCTCGGCTACGGCTCTTGTCTGGCCCTCCTTCATCATTTTCCAAGGGGCGGTTTTCTCAATGAGCTGATTTGCCTCGGTCGCGATCTTCATCACCGTATCCATGGTGCCACTCATAGCGGCGTCCTGCGCGAGATCGCGGTATGCTTGTACCAATATGTGAAAAGAATCTTGGAAGGCAGGCTTGTTTTCGCGTCGCAAGCTCCCTGCCGAATAGCGCATAGCCATGTTAAGCGTCCGATTTAAGAGGTTGCCTAACGAGTTCGCGAGATCGGCATTGTAACGCTCCGCAATTCGATACTCGAGAAAGTCGGCGTCCTGTCCGATTACCATATCACTCATCAAATAATAGCGGAGCGCTTCGGCGCCGTATCGATCGGCGAGTTCGTTCGGATCGACGACGTTGCCTAACGACTTGCTCATCTTGGCGCCGCTCCGGTTCCACCAGCCGTGAACGAGAAATTTGGGCATCTGCTCATCGGGAAAACCGAGGGCGTGGAGCATGATCGGCCAGTAGATGCCGTGCGCCGGAATGAGGATGTCTTTGCCGATGATATGCAGAGCAGGCCACTTCTCTTGAAAGGATGAAGGCTGAAGGATGAAGGATGGAATCGAAGGGTCGTAGCCGATGAAGCTGATGTAATTCGTCAGAGCGTCGAACCAGACGTAGTTCACGTAATCAGGATCGAAAGGGAGCTCAATTCCCCAGCTCAGCCGCGATTTTGGTCGCGAAATGCAGAGGTCGCCGCTCAGTTTCTCGACCGCGTTGATCAATTCCGTCAGCCGGAAATCCGGGGTGACGCAATCGGGTGTCTTTCTGAGAAACTCGAGCAACCACTCTCTGTGCGGGGCGAGGCGGAAATAATAGTTCTCCTCGGTCCGATGTTCGACTTCCCCCCACTCGGGACCAAACTCGCCGTCAGGACCGCGTTCCTTGTCGGTCACGAACTGTTCCTGGCGAATGCTGTAGTAGCCCTCCTGCTTGTCCTTGTAGATCTGCTTTTCATCGTAGAGACGTTGCAGCATTCCCTGCACGCATTTCTTATGCAGCGGATCCGTCGTTGCCGCCCAGATGTCGTAGCGCACGTCGAGCTTTTCCCAGAGCGCGATGAATTTTGCCGTAATCTCGTCGACGAACTCCTGCGGCGACACACCGGCTTTCTCGGCCGATTGCTGCACTTTTTGGCCGTGCTGATCGACTCCGGTGAGGAAGCAAACCTCCTCGCCTTTCAGTCTATGAAAACGCGCGAGGACGTCGGCTAGCACCTTTTCGTAGGCGTGGCCGATATGCGGCGCGCCGTTCGTGTAGTCGATCGCGGTGGTGATGTAGAACGGTTTCGGCATCGGGCTTGGAGATATTGCGGGCGCAACCCGCGCGCTGCAACTGCCGCCTTTCCTTGCCAGTCGGTTGCGCCGCGTCCCGCTGGTGGAAAATAAAGTTCTCAGTCGGGGAACACTGTCGCAGCACACAAGACGTTGCGCGCCACCCAGGTGTTGACTTCGATCTCTTTAGTCCAAACCGAGGCTGCGAAATGTCTCATCGACATGCCGAAAATGTACGTCGAGCGAGCAGAGCGCGTCGATTTCGTCCGGCGAAAGCAAGGCGGTGATTTCAGGCTCCTCTTTTGCGTTTTCTGCAAACGGTTTGTCGCCTTTCCAGGTCTTCATCGCGGCGCGCTGGACGGCTTCGTAGGCAGTCTGCCGATTGGCCCCGGCCCGGGTGAGGGCGAGGAGAATCGACTGACTGAAATATAGACCTTTCGTTAGGCCAAGATTGCGTTCCATGTTTTCCGGATAGACGTGCAACTTCTCGATCAGGTCGCGCAGTTTCACGAGCATGTAGTCGAGCAAAGTGCAGGAATCCGGCAGGATGATGCGCTCGACGCTGGAATGGCTGATATCGCGTTCGTGCCAGAGGGCGACGTTCTCGAGCGCGGCAATCGCGTTTCCCCTCAGGACACGAGCCAAACCGCTGAGCCGCTCGGACGTGATCGGGTTGCGTTTGTGCGGCATGGCCGAGCTGCCTTTCTGACCGGCGCTGAAGAATTCCTCCACTTCCAGAACCTCCGTTCGTTGCAGGTGGCGCAGCTCCGTTGCCCAGCGATCGATGCTCGAGGCGACAAGCGCCAAGGTGGTGGAAAATTCCGCGTGCCGATCGCGCTGGATGATCTGGGTGGAAAGTTTCGCTGGTTGCAGCCCGAGCTTCTCGCAAACATAGCGCTCGATGCGCGGATCGAGATGCGCGTGGGTGCCGACCGCGCCGCTCAGCTTGCCGACGCCAACTCGCACAAGTGTTTGCGACAGGCGCTCTTCGGCCCGTCCAAATTCATCGAACATGAGCGCGAGCTTGAGACCGAAGGTGATTGGCTCGGCGTGAATGCCGTGGCTGCGACCGATCATCGGCGTCATCTTGTAACGCCGCGCCTGATCCCCGATCACCCGTCGCAACTCGCGAATGTCTTCTCCGAGGATTTTGCCGGCCTCGACCATTTGCACCGCCAGCGTCGTGTCGAGAATATCGGAAGAGGTCAGCCCCTGGTGGATCCAGCGGGCCGCCGGACCGACTGACGCGGCCACGTTTTCAAGAAACGCTATGACGTCGTGGTTCGTTCGTTTCTCGATTTCGTTGATTTCAGGAATCGAAAAATGCGCTCGAGTCCGGATCGCGTCGGCATCGGCTTTGGGGATTTGTCCCAATTCCGACATTGCTTCGCAAGCAAGCGTCTCGATTTCGAGCCAGAGCTCGAATTTGCGCTGCTCCGACCAGAGCGTGCGCATAGGTGCACGGGAATATCGCTCAATCACCGGGCCAACATAGAAAGCGGGGCGCCACCGGCAAAGCCATTCCTGAAAAAGAAACGTCGCCCAAGCGGACAAAGCCGCGAGGGCGACGGTTCACGTCGGCTAGTCGAAATTTATTTAGCAGACCCGGGCGCGATTGAAGCGACCGTTACTCTGCACGCGCACCTGCCCGCTGCCCAACAGATCGGCGACGGCCGCGACCGTCTCTTTGGTGTTTTTGGTGCATGAACTCACCGCGAGGATGAGGTCACCAAGGGAAAGGGCCGGACGGGTTTTGAGGATTTGCGTATTCTTTTTCATATGAGGCTGGTCATATTCGAGCAGGATCGGTGCCATGATACAGCTATAGATAGCCCACCCTCGAAAACGTTCAAACTTTGCGGTCACGGGGTCACGTCCGCGCCCGGTGGATGACACAAGTGTAACGAAAACGAACAGATGGACTGTTCTTTGTTTATTGGGCGGGCGTCCGTTTCGCAGAGAGGCGCAACATCATGATGTATAAAATAGCTAGAATGGCCACAAAAAGCACAATCCAGAATGACTGCGCTTTAATGAAGTGGACCATGGCGTCGGGGTTCGAAAGCAGGTCGGGCTGGAGGAGGAACGCCTTGTGGCCCAGGTAAGCCAGCACCGTGCACCAAAGAGCCGAGCCCGCGATCGTGACCGCGCTGAAAACCCAAAAATTCATCCGGACGATGCCGGCCGGGATGGAAATTAAGTGGCGGATGACCGGCAGCAGGCGGGCAAAGAAGACCCCGCCCGCCTCGTATCGCTGTAGCCAGACTTCGGCCCGCTCCAGTTTCTCAGGCGGAATGAAAAAGTACTTCCCGAAGCGCTGCACGACGGGCCGTCCGACAGCGAGTGAAACCCAATAAGTGATCGCGGAACCGAGGTAGGAGCCCAGAGTCCCGGCAAGGATCACGCCCGCAAAGCTCAGGTGCCCCTGAGAAGCCAGAAAGGCCGCCGGCGGAATGACGATTTCGCTCGGAACTGGAAAGATCGAACTCTCCATCGCCATGAGAAGGATGATGCCCCAGTATCCGCCGTGCAGGACCCAGCCAAACCAGATTTCAAGTAAATGATGCATGCGGAAATTTCAGATTTCAGATTTCGGATTTCGGATTTAGCCTCGGACCGCTTTGATGGCGCGCCGGTAGTTCAATCGCAAATTCGTTTTCCGCAATCTTAATTTCTCCATGATCTATCGACGCGTGCTTCGCTATTACCGGCCGTTCCTTGGGCCGACATTCGCGGGCCTTCTTCTTTCGCTCATCGGGATTGGCGTCAATCTCCTCAAGCCCTGGCCGTTCAAATTCATCGTAGACCAGATCCTGCCTGCGAATTCCACCTTTCGCGCTCAACACGCCGATTGGCGGCATTACATTCCACTCCTCTGCCTCGCCCTCATCGGATTGCAGGTGATCTGGGGAATCATCAATCTGATCACGAACTATCTTTTCGTGAAGATCGGGCTCCAGGCGCTCCTCAAGTTGCGGACCGATCTCTACGCGTACCTGCAATCGCTCTCCCTCAAGTATCACGATGCGCGCCGCTCGGCCGATTCCAGTTTTCGCGTCGCTTACGATTCGCAGGCCATCCAGACGATTTACAATAAGGGCTTCACCAACATCTTTGGGTCGGTCATCACGCTCGTCGGGACCTTCCTGATCATGTTGCAGCTCGACTGGGAGCTCACTTTGCTCTCGTTAGGCATTGTTCCCTTAATCGTCGGCGCGATTTATTTCTTTGCCCATCGGATACGAACGGAATCGACCTCGATCCAGGAACAGGAAAGTGCCGTCCTCGCCCAGGCCCAGGAAGGCTTGAGCGCGATCCGGATGGTGCATGCTTTTGGGCGCGAGGATTTCGAAGTCTCGCAATTCCATCATCGCGCACAACAAAGTCTGCAGGCCAACCTGCGACTGACCCTAACGAACGTGAAAAGCGCGCTCGTCATCAGCACCTTGATGGTGATCGGGACGGCCGCGATGTATTACCTCGGGACACTGCACGTCCTCGCCGGGACGCTCACCTTAGGTTCGCTTCTCGTCTTCAGTGCCTATCTGCTCATGCTTTATCAACCGCTCGAGGCGCTCACCTACACGGCGTGGGCGATGGAGGGCGCGACCGCGGGCGCGCGGCGCTGCTTCGAGGTGCTCGACCGCGAAGACGACGTGCGCGATTCGGCGGGCGCAATCGCGATCTCGCAAACGCAGGCCGCGATCGCTTTCGACCAGGTGCGCTTCGCTTACGACGAGAAAAATCCAGTCCTCGAAGGCATTAACCTCCGCATTTCACCCAGCCAGATCGTCGCGCTCGTCGGCGGCACGGGCGCGGGCAAGAGCACGCTCCTCAGCCTCGTCCCGCGCTTCTACGATCCGAGCGCTGGCGTCGTCTCGCTCGACGGACGCGATGTGCGCACGATCAGGAAGAAATCACTCCGCGAACAGATCGCGATCGTCCTCCAGGACACGCATCCTCTTTTCAACCACAATCCGCGAAAACATCGCCTACGGCCGACCGGGTGCGAGCGACGACCAGATTCGCGACGCGGCGCGGCGCGCGCAGGCGGATGATTTCATTTCGCGTTTGCCTAACGGATACGACAGCGCGGTCGGCGAGCGGGGCGGCCATCTCAGCGTCGGGCAACGGCAGCGCATCGGGATCGCGCGCGCTTTTCTGAAAGATGCCCCGATCCTCCTCCTCGACGAGCCGACCTCGGCGCTCGACCCGACGACCGAGGCGGCGATCATGGAAACGATCAAGGATCTGATGCACGGCCGCACCACCCTGATCGTGACCCATCGCCTCGCCACCATCCACAAGGTCGACCAGATCGTCGTCCTCGAGCATGGCCGGATCGTCGAGAGCGGGCGCGGCCCTGAACTCGTGGCGCAGGGCGGCGCTTATGCGAAGCTCTATGCCGCCGGCAACTATCCAATCCAATGAGCAATGTAAACAGCGAACGACGTGTCGAATCCGACTGGTGGGCCGATCCGATTCCGCCTAACGTTCATTTCGGCGCCGGTTTTTATTGCGAAACCGCGCAGATCTTTCGCTTCATGCGCAGCCAGCACGAGGACGCGGTCAAGCTCGGCGATTACGTTTCCTGTTACGCCGGGTGCTCGTTTGCGATCGGCAAAAAGGGACGCTGCACGGTAGGCGACTTCACCCTCATGAACGGTGCCCTCGTCATGGCCGAGGAGTTAATCGAAATCGGCAGCTATTGCCTCATCTCGTGGAATGTCGGGATTGCCGACTCCGATTTCCATCCGATCGATCCGGCCCAGCGCCACCAGGACGCACTCGCTCTCGCCCCCTATTACAAGGACCGCCCGCCGCGCCCGCCGATCCGCACCGCGCCAGTCCGGATCGCCGATAACGTTTGGATTGGAATGAATGCGGTCATCCTGAAAGGCGTAACGATCGGCGAAAACTCGGTTGTGGCGGCGGGGTCGGTGGTCGCAAAAAGCGTGGCACCCAATACGGTCGTGGCCGGCAATCCGGCCGTGGTGGTGAAGGAACTCCGCTAACCGGATGAAGATCTTTTTTTGGGAAACGCCCAACGCCCAATGCTCAACGCCCAACGTGTAAAGGAAGAATCCGCCGCGCCGCTTCGCTTGCCGTTCATTGGACGTTGGACGTTGAACGTTGAGCGTTGGGCGTTGTCCCCTCATTTCGACCGTTCCGCCTCATGAAACGCAAGCGCATCGTCGTCATGGGCTTTATGGGCGGGATTCCGATTGCGGGCGTCATCTGGCAGCACATCCATTACATCGTCGGGCTGCAGCGTCTCGGGCACGACGTTTACTACATCGAAGACTCCGCCCGCATTCCCTACAACCCGCAAACCTTCGATACGAACGACGATTATGGCTACGCGGCCCAGATCCTGGCGCAGTTGGCTAACGAATTCGGCTTCGAAAATCGGTGGGCCTTTTGCGCCCGCTACCTTCCCGGCAATCCAACCGCCGGTTTGCGCCTAACGAAAATCCAGCAGCTTTATCTCGAGGCCGACGCCATTCTCAACATTTGCGGCACCCAGGAGTTCAACGACGATCTGCGCAAGAGCGACGCCATTCTCTACATCGAGAGCGACCCCGGGGTGGAGCAGATCAAGGTCGATCAACGAACCCGCTCGACGATCGATTATCTCGGACGGCATCGCGCTCTCTTCACCTTCGGCGAGAACATCGGGACCAGTCGATTCCCCGTCCCGCTGCACAAGTTGCGCTGGCTCCCGACCCGCCAGCCGGTCGTGACTGATCTCTGGAAAACACGCCGCGTCCCGGCCGCGACCGCCGTCTTCACTTCCATCGCCAACTGGTCCACGAGCGGCTTGAAAGACATCACCTGGCGCGGCGAAAAATACCTCTGGAGCAAATCGCGCGAGTTCCTTCGCTTCGTCGCCGCTCCGAAAAAATCCGGCGAACCGTTCGAACTCGCGACCGATATCAAGGACGAAAAAACGCGCCGCAAATTTCTCCAGAACGGCTGGCGTTTCCGCCGTCCGCACGAGATGAGCGTCGATTACTGGCAGTATCGCGACTACATCCGGCGCTCGAAAGGCGAGTTCACGGTCGCGAAAGACCAATACGTCCGGCTTCGCACCGGGTGGTTCAGCGACCGGAGCGCCTGCTATCTCGCCGCCGGCCGGCCGGTCATCACCCAGCAGACCGGCTTCACCGATCATTATGGAAACAATGGGGGGTTGTTCGCCTTCAATTCATTGGGTCAGATCACCGAGGCAGTGCATGAGATCAACGCCGACTACAAAAAACACAGCCGCGCCGCGCGTGCCGTCGCGTGTGAGATTTTCGAGGCCGAAAAAGTCGTCGCCCAGATCCTCGAGCGCGCCGGGCTCTAACGGCAACGACTGGCGCCCGTCCGGCTTCATCGTCTGAACGTTTTTCGGCTTTCGCCATCTAACGCTTCGATTGCCGTTTTACAGCCGCGCTCTTCCGATTGATCTTCCCGCTCTTTTCCTGATGCACCGATTTCGCTTTCTCATCTGCGCTCTCGCGCTTTCCATCGCCATCGCCGAGACGCAGGCCCAGCCGAATGGACAGATCCAGAGCAGCCTCGTCCGGATCACTTCCACCGAGGTGGAGCCCGATTATCGCGCGCCGTGGAATTCCGGCTCGATCGGACGCGGCGTTGGCGCCGGATTCGTCATCGATGGGCAGCGCATCCTGACCAACGCCCACGTCGTGAGCAACAGCCGCTACCTCACGGTCGAGCGCGAAGGCGACCCGAATAAATATCCCGCCACGGTGCAGTTTGTGGCGCACGACTGCGATCTCGCGCTTCTCCAGGTCGGCGAGCCGAATTTCTGGAAAAATATGAAGCCGCTCGGCTTCGGTGGCATCCCGGCGCTCGAATCGGTTGTCTCCGCCTACGGCTACCCAATCGGCGGCGAACGAATGTCGGTCACGACCGGCATCGTTTCGCGGATCGACTTCAATCTCTACACCCACTCCGCGATCGATTCGCATCTCGCGATCCAGATCAGCGCGCAGATCAATCCCGGAAACAGCGGTGGCCCCGTGATGCAGAACGCCAAGGTGGTCGGCGTCGCGTTCCAGGGCTACAGCGGCGACATCGCCCAGGGGGTCGCTTACATGATCCCGACCCCGGTTATTCGCCGTTTCCTCAAGGACATCGAGGACGGCCATTACGATCGCTATGTCGATCTCGGCATCACTTACTCGAAGCTCCAAAATCCGGCGCAACGTCATTACCTCGGTTTGAAAGATGACGACCGCGGCATTCTCGTCGGCACCGTGCTCGAAGCCGGACCGTGCGCGAAGTTCCTCCAGACAGGCGACGTTCTTCTCGCGGTCGATGGGCACCCGATCGCGAGCGATGCCTTTGTCGAATTCGAAGGCGAGCGCGTTCAGATGCCCGAGGTGGTGGAGCGCAAATTCAAGGGCGACTCGGTGAAGCTCAATCTCCTGCGCAACAAACAGCCGATGAGTGTCGATGTAACGTTGGGCACGGTTTGGCCTTACTTCATGCAGGCGCATAGCTACGACATTCGGCCGCGCTATGTCGTCTATGGCGGGCTGCTTTTTCAGCCGATGTCGCTCGATCTCCTCCAGGCCTATCGCATCAACGACCTGCGGGTCCGGCATTTCTTCGACTTCTTCGTCAGCGATCAACTTTACCTCCAGCATCCCGAAGTCATTATCCTCACGAACATCCTGCCCGATCCGATCAACACCTACCTGATGCCGTATCGCTCCAGCATTGTGGATGAAATTAACGGCAAGAAGATCGGCACCC
This sequence comes from uncultured Verrucomicrobiae bacterium, assembly GCA_963819975.1. Classification (GTDB taxonomy): domain Bacteria; phylum Verrucomicrobiota; class Verrucomicrobiia; order Chthoniobacterales; family UBA10450; genus Palsa-1392. The sequence goes on from CAWFYE010000008.1 coordinate 53,523, forward strand.
TGCAGGACTTGGCGCGCGCTTTTGAGCAACCCGCCGACCGTTTCGTCGTGAAGATGGTCGGCGACGGTCCTCCGCTCGTCCTCGATCCGAAACAGGTAGAAGCGGCGCGCGAACGGATCAAGACGCGCTACAACGTTTTGCAGGAACAAAATCTCGATGAGCAGATGCCGGCCAAACCCGCCGTCGCCGTGAAGGACAACATTTGATCATGCGCACGCCCGTTCTTTTCCTCGTCGCGCTCCTCGCCCTCGCCCCGCTGGCGGAGGCGAAGAAGGCGCCGGTCTCGGTCAAAAAATTGCCGCCCAGCGCGCAAGCCGCTGTCCAGGCCAAGGAGGTCTCGTTAGTCAGGGTCAACGTTACCGGGCAGCCCTATGATTACTTTCGACCGTGGCAAAAGAAGGCGCCTTTCTCGAAGCGCGCGCTCGGCGCCGTTTTGCCGAATAATCGCGTTCTTGTCACCGCCGACCTCGTCGCGAACCAAAATTATGTCGAGTTGGAGCGCGCAGAATCGGGCGAAAAGACCGCAGCCAACGTCGTCGTGGTCGATTACGAGGCCAACCTCGCTCTGATCGAGCCGTCCGATAAGAATTTTCTCAAGGGTCTGCAACCGCTCGAGCTCGCGCTCGATACCGTCGTCGGCGATCGCCTCTCTGCCTGGCAGCTCGAATCGACCGGGACGCTCGTCGTCACGGAAGGAATCGTGACCACGGTTGGGATCACTCGTTACCCGGCCGACGTGGCCGACTTCCTCACTTATCGACTGAGCATTCCGATGCAGTACCGGGACAACAGCTACACCGTGCCACTGGTCAAAAACAACAAGCTGGCCGCGCTCCTCCTCCGCTACGATCCGCGGACCCAGGTGCTCGATGCCATCCCGGCGCCGATCATCGCGCATTTTTTGAAAGATGCCGCCAACCCGAAGTACCAGGGATTTCCTTCGTTAGGCATCTCCTTTTTCCCGACCCGCGATCCTCAACTCCGCGCCTATGCCGGCGAGAACGGTAAGACAAGCGGGGTTTATATCACGAGCGTGGAGCCCGGGCTGCCCGCGGCCAAGGCCGGGCTCAAGCCGGGCGACATCGTGACCGCGGTCGAGGATCACGACATCGATCAAAACGGTAATTATGTCGATTCGCTCTACGGCAAGCTCGGGTTCAGCAATCTCCTGACTGCGAAAGCGTATGTCGGCGATTCAATCGCGTTGCACGTCCTGCGGGAAGGAAAACCGCTCACCCTGAACGTGAAGCTCGAGCATCGGGGGGAAGAGGATTACGTCATCCCGCCCTACAACATCGATGATGCGCCCTCTTACTACGTTCTCGGTGGTCTTATTTTTCAGGAGCTAACCCGCCAGTATCTGAAGGAATGGGGCAATAACTGGGAAAAGGACGCGCCCCAGGATTTCGTTTATCTGGATAAATTCCAGTCTGAACTTTTTCCCGAAGGCAAGCAGCGAGTCGTCATCCTCAGCCAGGTCTTGCCGGCCAATAGCACGATCGGTTACGACGACTTCAGCTACCTCGTGGTGAAAAAGGTGAACGGCAAAGAGATACACTCGTTAGCCGACTTGGCGGAGGCGGTGAAGACGCCGCTCAACGGATTCCATGTCATCCAGACGGTGGACGACCCGAAGCAGCTCGAGCTCAATGCCAAGCAGGTCAACGCCGAAGCCGCGGCGCTGCAGAAAAATTACGGGTTGCCCGCGCTGCAACGGCTGGAGTGACGGCGCGCTCGCTGGCGCCTTTCGGTGCCATTTTCGATTGGGACGGCGTCATCATCGATTCCGGCGAACTCCATGCCCGGAGCTGGCAACTGCTCGCGGCTGAGCTGGGAAAAACCATTAAGCCGGACAGTTTCATTCGTGGCTTCGGGATGAAAAGCGCTCGGATTATTGAGAAAATCCACGGTTGGGCGAAAGAACCAACCGAGATCGCTCGCCTAACAAATCGAAAAGAGGCTCTCTATCGCGAGCTGGTCGCGGAGAGCGAGATCGCGCCGCTTCCGGGCGTGTTGGAATGGCTCCATCGCCTGCACGAAGCCGGCGTTCCCTGCGCGGTCGCCTCCTCAACCCACAGAGCCAACATCGACCTCGTCCTGCACCGGATCGGCCTGGAGGACTCCTTTCGCGAGATCATCTCAGCTGAGGATGTCGTGCACGGCAAACCGAATCCCGAAGTTTTCGAGAAAGCCGCGGCCCGTCTCGGGACCCCAGCTGGCCGCTCTGTCGTTTTCGAAGACGCGCATGTCGGGATTGAGGCGGCGCACGCCGCCGGCATGAAAGTCGTGGCCGTCGCGACGACGCATCCTTTGGAACAATTGCAGGCTGCCGATCTGGTCGTTAAACAACTCGACGAGCTGACGGTCGATCAGGTTGCGGCGCTGTAGACGCTTCGCTCGGCGAAGCGCTGGAGAAAGCTTCGCTACAGGGTGACCCCTGCCACCAACCGTCGCACCGCGCTTCGCAGAGCGAAGCGTCTACATTAATCTCCGAACGAAATCTCAACGTCGCGCGCCGTTTCCACCATTTGACTCGAAGGCTGCACCAGCCGCAGCCGGTTGACCGCGTCCGCGATCGGCACGTGCTGCACCTGGTAATTTTGGTAGCTCACCATCGAACCAAAGTGACCTTCGTTCGCCAGTTGCACCGCCTTTACCCCAAAACGCGTCCCGAGAATTCGATCGAGCGTCGTCGGCGGACCCCCGCGCTGAAGATGCCCAAGAACGGTGCAGCGGGTTTCCTTTCCGGTGCGCGCCGCCAACTCGTGCGCGACCACGTCCCCGATTCCGCCGAAGCGATATTCGCCGGTTTCGGTTTGATGCAGCACCTGCTGCTTGTTCTTTGCCGTCGCACCTTCCGCGGCCACGACCAGCGAGCTCAGGCTCCCGGCCGCTTCCCGGCGCTTGATGAATTCCGCCAGCTTGTCGTAATCGAACGGAATCTCCGGGATCAGAATTGCGTCCGCGCCGCCCGCGATGCCGCCATGGAGCGCGATCCAGCCGGCGTGACGCCCCATTACTTCAAGCACCATGATCCGTTTGTGGCTGGTCGCCGTGGTGTGCAACCGATCGAGCGCATCCGCCACCGCCGCGACCGCGGAATCAAACCCGAAGGTCATGGCCGTCGCTTCGAGATCGTTGTCGATCGTTTTCGGCACACCGATGCAGTTGATCCCAGCTTCCTGCAGTTGGAGCGCGGTTGTCATCGAGCCGTCGCCACCGACAATGATGAGCGCCTTGACCTGCAGCCGATCGAGTACCTCGCGCGCCTGTTCGATCACTTCGGCGGCCACTACCGCGCGATTCCCGGCGCCGACCTTGGCAATGAAGTGTCCGCGGTTGGTCGTGCCGATAATCGTTCCGCCTAACGGCATGATCCCAGCCGTCCGCTGCCGATCGAGCACCATGTAATGCCCGGGTGGGAGCAATCCCTCGAAGCCATCCTTAAATCCAACCACCTCCCAGCCGAGTTTTTCCGCCGCTAGTACGACCCCGCGCAGGACTGCGTTCAACCCCGGGCAATCTCCCCCGCTGGTCAGGACACCGACGCGCGCTTTCATCTATTCGCTAGGGCCACCCAGCACTCTGCCTTTGTCGATCGGACGTCCCGCGGCAGCCCATTGATCGTAGAGCGACCAGCCGCGCGCGAGCAGCGCCGAGCCTTCCCCGAAGCGATCGCTGCTCCCGAGCACGACTACGATCAAACGCCGCGGCGTGATGAGAGTTGTACTGCCTTGCGGCACGACTTCGGACGGCCGCGCCGCCGAGAGCACCAGGCAGTCGCCCGCCCGCGCCGTGCGACCGGTTTTAACGCCGTCGATCTCGTCGCGACCGAGGAGTTCGTTTGTGTTCTGGAGCAAGTACCGCATCCGTCCCGGCCCGCGACCGAACTCGATTTCGCGTTCCTTTTGCGAAACATAAAACCGGAAACCGGCGTTGTTCATCGCGTATCTCGTCAGGCGGGCGATGTCGGCCGCGGTCGAATAGGGCTTTTCTTTCGTGTCGATCCCGCTCGGGTTGAGGAAACGCGTTCGCTCCATCCCGAGGTGCTTGGCCAGGGCGTTCATCTGCCGGACAAAATGATCGACCATCGTCCCAGGGGCCGCTTCGCCGCTCGGTGGCAATTGCGCCTGGAGTGCGCGCCCAACGTGGTCCGCCAGAGTGTAAGCCGCGATGTTATCGGACTGAACGAGCGCGGCGTAGAGCAGGTCGCGCAAAGTGATCGTGTCGCCCGGTTGAAATCCGATGTTGTTTTCACTCGTCTCGGCCAGCGCCGCCGCCGGAACGGTCGCGACCTGGGCCAGATCGCCGCCTTGCTTGGTCGACCAATCGAGCACCACCATCGCGGTCGCAATCTTCGTCAGGCTGCCAACCTGCCGCTTCTTGTCGGCCTGGACCTTTTCCAGGACGAAGCCGGTCTTGGAATCAATCGTGATGCTTGCTTCCGCGGCCTTGAGCGGCGCCGCGGCCCCGAGGAAAAACGCCAAACCGACAAGCAGGCAGAGGATTTTGCGCAGGAAATTCATCACGTCGGCGGTCCGAACCGCTGCACGTTAACTGGGCCCCCCAGCTTGGCAACCGCAATCCGTGCGCGTCTGCCTAACGAAGCGCGCGCAGCCTAGCGGAGCGCGACCGAGGAGCGCGCCCCGTAGCGGTGCGGGTCGGGGCTGAGGACGAGAAGGACGCGCTCGGCGGCGTTGCGCAGGTCGAACGGCGTCGCTTTGCCCAGACCACTGGCGCGGATCGTTCCGAGCTTGCCCTGGCCGCGGCTGCCCCCGGCCATGTCGAACTCGTAAACCACGCGATGCGCTTCCACGTCGGTCACTTTCACGTGCAAGACCAGATAGGAGCGGCCGGCACCGAACTGGCCGAAGAAAAAGCGGGCCGTCGGGCTACCACCATCGACCAGATCAAATTGTCCTTCCACCAGCCAGCCGACCTTCGGCACTTCGTCGTCCGCCAGGATGCGAGCCGGAGCCATCTTGCTCAATTCTTCCTTCAAATCGCCCGCGAACTGGACCGGGATGAGCGAGGTGCGAATCGGCAGCTCGCCCGTTGAAGTGGCTACGTCTCCTCGCACAGTCGCGCGGTCGATGCAGAAGGGCCGAATGTAAATCGCGGTCGGGTTCGCCTCGCCAACTCCGCAGTTGGTTTGGTAGCGGACCGAACCAAAATCCTTCGCGTCCACTTCGGAGCGGCCGGAGGTATTTGCGGTATAGCTCTTCGTGACGACCATATCGGCGCACGAACAAAGGAGGAGGCTGGAAGCGATGACGAAGAAGGATTTCATAGGTTTACTTGGTCTGTCGCCGGCCGCCGTCGTTAGGATGACAGCCCGCAACTCGGTTTTCATGATGCAACTCCCGTGCCGCCGGAGTGAAAAATTCAATCCGCCCGCCCAGCGCGATGGCTTGTCACCAGGCCGCGACAAATGAAATAGACAATCGTCGCCGAGGGTAAGCCAATCAGAAGCGAACCAACCAAGAGCGGTCTCCCGACCGAAAACAGCGTTTCCCAACGGATGTAATCGCGCAGGGCGAGCGGATGAAAATGAAGCTGAGTCGGCAGTCGGCCGTGCATTGCCCAGTAGCCCGTTTTGTACTCCCAAAGATAAATCGCCGGCATGAACGGCAGGATGAGGTCGTGCAACTGGACGCTGATTGCGGCTGCGATCTTGTTGCTTTTGCAGATCCAGGCGACCGCGATCGATAGAAGGGTTTTCAAGCTCCAAAGGGGAGTGAATCCAAAGAATATGCCGATCGCGACCCCGAGGGCGATCGAGTGTGGAGTGTCCTCGATCGTGACGAGGCGAAAGTGGAGATGACTGAGCCAGTCTCGCAACCGCCTCCAGAGACTTGATTTGGCAGGAACTTCTTTGGCCATCGTATTCTTACCTAACGAAAAGATCGGGCTGCCGCGCCGGGCCGCGCGCGATCTGCCCGAGCGCCGCCCGCAGACGAAGCGCGGCATGGGGCGCGAAATCAAGCGCGTTATTATTGAAAACGACCTGCACCGTCTCGGCCTTGCCGGCGAGGTTCTTGGCGCGTTCCGCCACCTCTTCGATCTCCTCGTCGCTGTAGTCGTAGTAAAATCGTTCCGCGACCGTTTTGCCCCGCAGATAGGCCTCGGCATTTCGGCCGTGCAGGCGGAGGTAAGCGAGGCGCGGATTGGTCACCTCGTCGAACTCGCTCGGCATGATCGTGAAATGAGCTTCCTTAGGAGCATCGACCAGCGTAAGCGCGATCTCTCGGTGCCGGAAGAAATCGACCGTCGCCGCAAGCTCTTCGCCTTCCATCCAATTCCGATTGCGTAATTCGACGACCACGCCTGCCGATGCCAGGCGGTTCAGCAGGTCGTCCAGTTCCGCCAATTCGTGTTTCCGAGGCGAGAATGCCGGCGAAAGCTGGAGGAGAAAAGTGCCGAATTTTTTCGCCCCCCGGAGCGGCTCGACCGCGGTCACGATTTGCTCAAGCAAGGCCTTCTCCAGTTCCTGGGTCAGTTCAACCTTGTCTTTTGCATCGACGGAGGCGCTGCGCTGCAATGCGGGCGGAAGCGACTTCAGGGTGGCGGCATGGCGCGAGAGCAAGCGGTGGAGCTTTATGTTAAAAACGAAGCCGTCCGGCGTGGCCCGGCTCCAGCGCTCGACCATTCGTCGCTCCGGCACCGCATAGAAGGTCGAGTTCACCTCCACCATTTGGAAATACTGCGCATACCAGGGGAGTCGCTCGCCCGCGGGCAACTTCGCCGGATACCAGCGCTCAAGAAAACCTGGGTCCGACCAACTGGCGGTTCCGACGAGGATTTGCGCATTTCGACGAGGAACGGCCACCCCCGAGAAAACGCCCGCTCGCTCCATTAAGCAACCGTCTGCGGAGAGATGGCTCCAGCGGTAGGATTTGAACCTACGACCAATCATTAGTGGACGTCTGCCTCGGCACGATGCAGACAACGCGAGCCGGCTCCTAAACGCAACCGCGATTGCGATTGGTTGCGGGGGCGGGATTTGAACCCGCGGCCTTCAGGTTATGAGCCTGACGAGCTACCAGACTGCTCCACCCCGCGATCTTGAGAGGCCAATTATCACCGCGTTCGCACGGAACGCAAACCCGAGTTCGTGCCCCGCGCCAAGCGGACAAAATACTTGCCGCTTCGATCATCAGAGGCAAGGTATACGCCCTTCCGGAGTCCGAAGAATCCAGCGTAGCTCAGTGGTAGAGCGGTCGGCTGTTAACCGATTGGTCGTAGGTTCAAATCCTACCGCTGGAGCCATTTACCCCGGCGCAGTTCAAGCCGCCGGCGTCGCGCCCGACGCGATCACTTCTTTAGCGCTTGGCTCTTCCTTGATCGTGTCGGAGGAAAAACCGCGAATCACGACATAGAAGACCGGAGTCAGCAACAGGCCGAAGAACGTGACTCCGAGCATGCCGGAGAAGACGGCCGTGCCGAGCGCCTCGCGCATCTCCGCGCCGGCCCCGTGGCGAAAACGAGCGGCACCACGCCGAGAATGAAGGCGAAGGAAGTCATCAAAATCGGCCGCAGGCGCAGGCGGCAGGCCTCGACCGCGGCGGCGAAGCGGTCCTTGCCCTGCGTGCTCCTGTTTGCTCGCGAACTCGACGATGAGGATCGCGTTTTTGCAGGCGAGACCGACGAGCACGACGAAGCCGATCTGCGTGAGAATGTTGTTGTCCATCCCGCGGAACCACACGCCGCGATCGCGCGAGCAGCCACATCGGCACAATCAGGATGACGGCGAGCGGGAGCGACCAGCTCTCGTATTGCGCGGCGAGCGTGAGAAACACGAAGAGCACGCAAAGCGGGAAAATGTAGAGCGCGGCGTTGCCGGCAGCTTTTGCTGATAGGCGATGTCGGTCCACTCGTAGCTGAAGCCCGGCGGCAGGATTTTGTGGGCGAGCGCCTCCATCGTGTCGATGGATTGGCCGGAGCTGAAGCCGGGCGCGTGTCGCCGTTGATGTCGGCGGCCGGGTAAAGGTTGTAGCGAACGACGCGGTCGGGGCCGGGCGCTGCTGGAGGTTCACGAGCGAACCGAGCGGGACCATCCGGCCGGCGCGGTTGCGCGTCTTGAGCTGCGCGATGTCGGAGACGTCGTCGCGGAATTGCGGCTCGGCCTGCGCGGTCACCCGGTAGGTGCGGCCGAAGAGGTTGAACTCGTTGACGAACGAGGAGCCGAGGAAGATCTGCAGCGTGTCGAAGACGTTGCCAGCGGCACGTCGAGCATCTTGGCTTTCGTGCGGTCGATCTCGCGCGAAGAGCTGCGGCGTGGAGGCGCGGAAGGGCGAAAAGACCTGCACGAGGCCGGCGATCGCCGCGCGGCGGCGACGAGCTTTTCGGTGACTTTTTGCAGCTCCTGGAGACCGGCGCCGGAGCGATCCTGCACCTCCATCTTGAATCCGCCGCCCGTGCCGAGTCCGCGCACCGGCGGCGGCGGAATGACGACGATGACGCGTCGTGAATTGCGCGAAGGCCTTGCGCAGGTCGGCCATGATGGTCGGGCCGTCGCGTTTTTCCGCGCTCGTCGAAGGGCTCGAAGGCGTGAAAAAGCGCGCCGCGTTCGAGGCGTTCGCGCGGGTCGCGCCGGAGAAGCCCGCAAAGCCGACGGCGATTGGCACCCGGGCGTTTTCATCGCGATGTCGATCACCTGTCTGGATCGACGGCGTCGGTGCGTTCGAGCGACGCGCCGTCGGGCAGCTGAATCGCGATGATGGAATAGCCCTGGTCGTGCGGCGGAATGAATCCGACCGGCACCTGGCTGAAACCGAACCACGTGAGCGCCAGCAATCGCATAGACGAAGAGCGCGATGCGGCTCGTGCGGATGATGCGAGCGACGCGTCGGCGTAGAGGTTGACGGCTCCGTCGAAGGCGCGATTGAAGCCGCGAAAGAACCAGCCAAAGGCGACGTCCCAAAGTCGCGTGAACCAATCCTTTCTTCGCGCCGTGCGGCTGCAGGAGCAGCGCGCCCAGCGCCGGGCTGAGCGTGAGCGAAACGAACGCCGAGATGAGCGTGGAGACCGCGATCGTGAGCGCGAACTGCCGGTAAAATTGGCCGGAGATGCCGCCGAGGAACGCGGTCGGCACGAAGACCGCCCGAGCACGAGCGCGACCGAAATGACCGGTCCGCCGACTTCGTCCATCGCTTGCGGGCGGCGTCGCGCGGCGAAAGGCCGTCCGCGATGTTGCGCTCGATATTTTCGACCACGACGATGGCGTCATCGACCACGATGCCGATCGCGAGCACGAGACCGAAGAGCGAGAGGTTGTTCAGCGAAAACCCGAGCGCCGCCATCACGGCGAACGTGCCGATGAGCGAGACGGGAATCGCGACCAGCGGAATGATCGTCGCGCGCCACGACTGGAGGAAAACCATGACCACGAGCACGACGAGCAGCACGGCCTCAAAGATCGTGTGCACGACGGCGTTAATGGATTCCTCAATGAACAGCGTCGGGTCGTAGATGATGCGTAGGTGAGACCCTCGGAAAATCCTTGCTCAACTCTTCCATCGTCGCGCGCACCGCGTGCGCGGTGGCGAGGGCGTTCGAGCCGGGGCGTTGCTGGACGCGAGGGCGACGGCGGGCTTGCCGCGAGGGACCGAGGTAACTGTTCACCGAGTAGTCGAGTCCGCCGAGTTCGACCCGGGCGACGTCGCGCACCCGGACGAGGCGGCCGGGCTCGCTCGTTTTGACGACGATCTCGTCGAATTGCTCGGGTCGTCCAGCCGGCCGAGCGTGTTGACCGAGCTGGAAAGCGTGGCCCGGAGCGACCGGTGGCTGCCCGATCACGCCGGCGGCGACCTGCACGTTTTGTTCCTGCAGCGCCGCGACGACGTCGTCGCGGTCAGGTTGAGCGAGGCCGAGTTTTTCGGGATCGAGCCAGACGCGCATGCTGTATTCGCGCGCGCCGAAGACGTTGATCGCCCCGACGCCCTCGAGCCGGCGGAGGACATCGCGTACCTGGAGGATCGCGTAGTTGCTGATGTAAAGCTGGTCGTAGCGGTCGTCGGGCGAGAGCAGATGGACGACCATCAGGAGGTCGGGCGAGCACTTATCGGCCGTCACGCCGATGCGCCGCACCTCCTCGGGCAGGCGTGGCTCGGCCACGGCGACGCGGTTCTGCACCAGCACCTGGGCCTTGTCGAGATCGGTGCCGAGCTTGAACGTGATCGTGATGGTCATCGCGCCGTCGGCAGTGCATTGCGACGACAGGTAGAGCATGTCCTCGACGCCGTTGATCTCCTGCTCGATCGGCGTGGCGACCGTGTCGGCAATCACCTCGGGATTCGCGCCCGGGATAACTGGCCTTCACGACAATGGTCGGCGGGACGACGTCGGGGTATTGTGCGATCGGCAAAGTGAGGTAGGCGATGCCGCCGACGATCATGATCACGATCGACAGAACCGCGGCAAAGATCGGCCGATCGATGAAGAAGTGGGAAAATTTCATCTCGGAGACTACGGCTTAGAGGGAGACGCTTTGGCTGCCGGTGGAGCGAGGCGTCTTCACCGTCGGGCGCGCCAGACCGGCGACGATCGCGGTCGCCCGTTCATCCGTCGTGATGAATTTTGAGGCTGGCGCCTCTTCCGCCTTCACCTTGAGGTCGGGGCGCACGCTTTGCAAGCCGAGGACCACAACTGGTTCGTTGGCCTGCAGACCTCCCGGATCACGCGCAGGCCATCGATCATTGCACCCGGCTGCACCGTGCGGTATTTCGCCCTCCCATCGGGGGCCACCACCCAGACAAACTTCTGCGATTGATCGGACACGATCGCCTGGTCGGGAATCAAGATCGCAGGGTGGGCCGGCGTGCCAAGGAGACGGAGTCTAACGAACTGGCCGGGAGTAGGACGAGATCGGGATTTGGAAAAATAGCCCGGCCCTGGATCGTCGCAGTATTCACGTCGATTCGGTTTTCCACGAAATCCATCTCCCCGAGATGCGGAAATCCCGTTTCGTCGGACAAGGCGAGCTTGACCGGGTTCGCGACCTCACG
>CAWFYE010000009.1:0-306430 GCA_963819975.1 uncultured Verrucomicrobiae bacterium
CAAGCGGACAAAATACTTGCCGCTTCGATCATCAGAGGCAAGGTATACGCCCTTTCCGGAGTCCGAAGAATCCAGCGTAGCTCAGTGGTAGAGCGGTCGGCTGTTAACCGATTGGTCGTAGGTTCAAATCCTACCGCTGGAGCCATTTCCGGCCCTCGGCTTAAGCGAAGGCGCCGCGCCCAAAGGGAGCGCGGCCTTGCCAGGCGGCTTCTCTTTGATTGTATCCGAAGCAAACCCACGAATCACGACGTAAAAGACCGGAGTCAGAAGCAGTCCGAAAAAGGTCACCCCGAGCATGCCGAAGAAGACCGCCGTGCCTAACGACTGCCGCATTTCCGCGCCCGCACCCTGGGCCAAGACAAGCGGCACGACCCCAGGATGAAGGCGAAGGAAGTCATCAGAATCGGTCGCAACCGCAGCCGGCAGGCCTCGATCGCGGCTTCGAAACGGTCTTGCCCGGCGTGCTCCTGTTGCCGCGCAAACTCGACGATAAGAATGGCGTTCTTACTCGCCAGACCAACCAGCACGACGAAGCCGATCTGGGTCAAAATATTGTTGTCCATCCCGCGGAAGAATCACGCCCGCGATCGCGCTGAGCAGACACATCGGCACAATCAGGATGACGGCGAGCGGCAGCGTCCAGCTCTCGTATTGCGCGGCGAGGGTGAGGAAAACGAAGAGCACGCAGAGCGGGAAAATAAAGAGAGCGGTGTTGCCGGCAGCGCGTTGTTGGTAGGCGAGATCGGTCCACTCGAAGCTCATCCCTGCGGCAGATTTTCGTGTGCCAGGCGCTCCATCGTGTCGAGCGATTGGCCCGAGCTGAAGCCTTTGGCGGTATCGCCATTGATCTCCGCCGCCGGGATAAAGATTGTAGCGCACGACCCGATCGGACCGGTCGTTTCCCGGATATTCATGACCGAACCGAGCGGGACGATGCCGCCATCGGCGTTACGCGTCTTCAGTCGCGCGATGTCGGAAACGTCGTCGCGAAATTGCGCATCGGCCTGCGCCGTGACGCGGTAGGTCCGCCCGAAAAGGTTGAACTGATTGACGAAAGTCGAGCCGAGATAGGTCTGCAGCGTGTCGAAAATATTGCCAAGCGGAACGTTCAACATCTTGGCCTTCGTCCGATCGACTCGCGCAAAAAGCTGCGGCGTCGAGGCGCGAAACTGCGTAAAGACCTGGACCAAGCCGGCGTCGCCCCGCGCCGCCTGAATCACTTTGTCGGTCGCGGCCTGCAGTTCTCGCAGACCGGCGCCGGAACGATCCTGCACCTCCATCTTGAATCCACCGCCGGTCCCGAGTCCGCGCACAGGTGGCGGCGGAATGACGGCGACTTGCGCGCCTTGAATAACTGAGAGTCGCTTGCGCAGGTCGGCGATCACGGTCGGCCCATCGAGTTTGCTTCCCCGCTCGTCGAAGGGCGCGAAGCCGGGAAAAAGCGCGGCCGCGTTGGAGCTGTTCGCGCGTGTCGCACCGGAGAATCCGGCAAAGGCGACGACGCGATTAATCCCGGGAGTTTGGAGCGCGATCTCGATGATCTGTCTTAATCACCTGGTCGGTCCGCTCGAGCGACGCGCCATCGGGAAGTTGCGCCGCAATAATGGCGTAGCCCTGGTCTTGTGCCGGGATGAATCCGACCGGCACCCGTTTGAATGCGAAGAATGTACACGAGCAGAAGGCGTAGACGACCAGCGCCAATCCGGTCTGCGGATGAGGCGAGTGACCGTCGGCACATAAACGCCGACGGTTTTCGCGAAGGCCACGTTAAAGCCGCGAAAGAGCCAGCCAAAGACGATGTCGAAAAGTCGCCCGAACCAACCTTTCTTCGCCCCGCGCGGCTGGAGCAGGATGCCGCCCAGCGCCGGGCTCAGAGTGAGCGAAACAAAAGCCGAAATAAGGGTCGAAACCGCGATCGTTAGGGCGAATTGCCGGTAAAATTGCCCGGAGATGCCACCGATGAACGCGGTCGGGACAAAGACCGCCGCGAGCACCAGCGCGACGATACAACCGGTCCGCCAACTTCGTCCATCGCTTTGCGCGCGGCGTCACAGGGCGAAAGTCCTTCCTCGATGTTGCGCTCGATATTTTCGACCACAACGATGGCGTCATCGACCACGATACCGATCGCGAGGACAAGTCCGAAAAGCGAGAGGTTATTGAGCGAAAACCCGAGTGCCGCCATCGCGGCGAACGTTCCGATGAGCGAAATCGGAATCGCGACCAGCGGGATGACCGTCGCGCGCCACGACTGGAGGAAAATCATGACCACAAGAACGACGAGCAGCACCGCCTCAAAGATCGTGTGCACGACCGCGCGAACCGATTCCTCGACGAACACGGTCGGATCGTAGATGACACGATACTCGAGGCCCTTCGGGAAATCCTTGCTCAACTCTTCCATCGTGTCGCGCACCGCGTGCGCGGTCGCGATCGCGTTCGATCCCGGGCGTTGTTGAATCGCGAGCGCGACAGCCTGCTTTGCCTGCTTCTCGTTAGGGAAACCGAGGTAACTGTTGACCGAATAGTCGAGTCCGCCCAATTCCACCCGCGCAACGTCGCGCACCCTGACCAGCCGGCCTTGCTTACCAGTTTTGACCACGATCTCTTCGAACTGCGCCGGATCGACCAGCCGTCCGAGGGTGTTAACCGAAAGCTGAAAAGCGTGGCCCGGACCGACCGGTTGCTGCGCGATTACGCCAGCCGCCACTTGCGCGTTTTGTTCGCGCAGCGCCGCCACCACATCGCTTGCCGTCAGATCGACCGAGGCCAGTTTTTCCGGATCCAGCCAGACGCGCATGCTGTACTCGCGCCCGCCGAAAACGTTGACCGACCCGACGCCCTCGATCCGCCGCAAGACATCGCGTACATGGAGGCTGGCGTAGTTGCTGATGTAAAGCTGATCGTAGCGATCGTCAGGCGAGAGCAGATGGACGACGAGGAGCAGATCAGGCGAACTCTTATCGGTCGTAACTCCAATGCGCTGCACTTCCTCGGGCAGACTGGGATCGGCAACCGCCACCCGATTTTGCACCAGCACCTGCGCCTTATCGAGATCCGTCCCCAGCTTGAACGTGATCGTGAGAGTCATCGTTCCGTCCGCCGTGCACTGCGAGCTAAGGTAAAGCATGTCTTCGACGCCGTTGATCTGCTGCTCGATCGGCGTCGCTACCGTGTCCGAAATGACCTGTGGATTGGCGCCCGGATAACTGGTCGTTACCACCACCGTCGGCGGCGCCACTTCCGGATACTGTGCGATCGGCAAAGTGTAATACGCGATCCCGCCCACGATCATGATCACGAGCGAAATGACCGCGGCAAAAATCGGTCGGCTGATGAAGAAGTGGGAAAACTTCATCTCGGAGACTACGGCTTAGAGGGAGACGCTTTCGCTGCCGGTGGCGAGGCGTCTTCGCCCGTCGGGCGCGCCAGACCGGCGACGATCGCGGTCGCCCGTTCATCCGTCGTGATGAATTTCGAGGCTGGCGCCTCCTCCGCCTTCACCTTGAGTCCGGGGCGCACACTTTGCAAGCCGAGGACGACACTGGTTCGTTGGCCTGCAGGCCCTCCCGAATCACCCGCAGGCCATCGATCATTGGACCCGGCTGCACCGTGCGGTATTTGGCCGTGCCATCGGGGGCCACGACCCAGACAAATTTCTGCGATTGATCGGACACGATCGCCTGGTCGGGAATCAAGATCGCCGGGTGCGGCGGCGTGCCAAGGAGACGCGAGCCTAACGAACTGGCCGGGAGTCAGGACCAGATCGGGATTTTGAAAAATGGCCCGGCCCTGGATCGTCGCAGTGTTCACGTCGATTCGGTTTTCCACGAAATCCATCTCCCCGAGATGCGGAAATCCCGTCTTCGTCGGACAAGGCGAGCTTGACCGGGTTGGCGACCTCGCGGGAACTCCGCCGGGCGCCTGACCTGTCGAGCCGCGTGTATTTCAGATAAGCCTGCTCGTCGGCCTCGAAATAGGCCTGGATCGGATCGAGCGAAACAATCGTGGTGAGTAGAGTCGCGGTCGCGGACGCCGCCGTTGATCAGGTTCCCTTCGCTCACTTCAGTGGCGATTGATCCGTCCGCTGACCGGCGCGTTGATGCTGGTAAAGTCGAGATTCAGTTGCGCGGCCTTTACTTCCGCCTGCGCCACCTGCAGGGCGGCCGCTGCCTCCAGTTGCTTGCTCCTCTGGTCGTCGAGATCCTGCGACGCGACGACTTTCTTGGTCGCCAATTCCTGAGTGCGTTTCAAGTTCGCATCAGCCAGCGCGAGGCCTGCTTCGGCCTGTTTGACCTGCGCATTCGCTCGGTCGAGCACGGCCTGATACGGGCGCGGGTCGATCACGAAAAGCAGATCGCCCTTTTTAACCATCTGTCCGTCCTTGAAGTGAATCGATTCGAGGTAACCGCTCACCTGGGAGCGAACTTCGACTTCATCGACTGCGGCGAGGCGCCCGGTGTATTCGTCCCATTCCGTGATTTCTTTTTGCTGCGCCTTGACCACGGTCACGGCCGGTGCCTGGGGTCCCCCTGACTGCCTTGGTTTTCCACACCCTGCGCACGCGAGCACGACGGCCAGCAAAATGACCGAGGATTTCATTTTTGACTAGAAAACTGCGCACCGCGAATCACGGACGAGCCGACCGCTCTACCACTGAGCTACGCTGGAATCTCGTTCCTGAAACGGGCGTATACCTTGCCCTTGAAGATCGAAGCGGCAAGTACTTTGTCCACCTTGGCCCCGGGCTCCAATTGGCGTTTGCGTTCTTCGCGATCGCGGTGATTATTCCACTCTCAAGATCGCGGGGTGGAGCAGTCTGGTAGCTCGTCAGGCTCATAACCTGAAGGCCGCGGGTTCAAATCCCGCCCCCGCAACCAATCGTTTTTCCGGCGGTTGATCGGCCCGGTGCTCAGGCTTTTCCCCCGAAGCTCACGTAATCGTCCAGGTCAAGCAGGTCGCCCCAGGTTCTGATGTCTTCCCGGGTTTGGCTGATCTTGCCAAGCATGTCGCCGAAATAAGCGCGCGTCTCCGCATCGCTCTCTGGCCCGCGACGCAGCATGTACTCGCTCCACTGCTCAATCTCCCACGGGGTGCGCTTCTGCTGCGCTGTCTCGTCGATCCAGTTTAAGATTTCGCCGTCGCCCTTCCCCGCCGCGAGTTGCTCGCGCATCGTGATCGGATCGATCCCGACAAAGTTAACGAAATGCTGATCGAGGGAGCAGTTGTAATGATACTCGCCATTTTTTGCGGCGATATCAGCACGGCCTTTATCGAGCATGCGCGGCAGGATAACGTAACCCCCCAGGCGGGTACGCGGACTGCGCGGAGGACGTTGCGTGAGGTCGGGCGCGGCGATTTTTTGATCTTCTGCAGCCATTTTATTCCTGTCGTCGCTGATAGTTAAGTGGAGGTCGGGTTGGTGATGAGATTATTGAGTTTCTCAAGGATCGTCTGCTTGGGCGCGCCGCCGACGAGCTGATCTTTCAATTCGCCGCCGCTGAAAAAGAGGAGGGTCGGAACAGCGCGGACGCTGAAGCGCTGCATGAGCGCCGGGTCGTCATCGATGTTGACCTTCGCGACGCGAAATTTTCCGTCGCTTTCCCGCGCGATCTCGTCGAGGAGCGGGGCAATCATCTTACACGGTCCGCACCATTCGGCCCAAAAGTCGACCAGCACCGGGATGGGCGACTGGATGACGGCTTGCTCAAAACTGGCTTCGTTGATGTTGATGGGTTCGTTCATTTTTCCTTTGGTTTTTGGTTAATGTGATCTTGGACGACGGGGCGCCAGCGGAGGCAATTCCCGCGGCACCACCATGCAAAAAAGTTTCTCGGTCCCGCGCAGGAACATGAGCGGCGATGGAATCCCGATTTTGTCTGCGACAAGTTGTTTGTGCAGATCGTCGACCGTCGCGATCTGTTGGCCTTTGAAGCCCACGATGGTGTCGTTAGGCGCAAGTCCCGCGACCGCAGCCGGGCTGCCCGGTTCGACTTCCATCACGAGAACGCCGCTGTCATTAGGCAATTTATGAAAACGCACGACCCGCGGATGGAGCGGCACGTTCTGGCCCGCCACCCCGATCGAACTGCGTCGAATTCGGCCATCCTTGATCAGCCACCCGGCAACGAACTTTGCCGTGTTACTCGCGATCGCAAAACAAATCCCCTGCGCCGGCAGGATGACTGCGGTGTTTACACCGATGACTTCGCCCGCGCTGTTCAGGAGCGGTCCACCGGAGTTGCCTGGATTGAGTGCGGCGTCGGTCTGGATGATTTCGTCCATCAGCCGGCCCGACTCGGAACGCATCGAGCGTCCGAGCGCGCTCACGATTCCCGCTGTCACCGTCTGTTGAAATCCATAGGGCGAGCCGACCGCGACTGCTATCTGCCCTACCTGAATCTGCGAGGAATCGGCGAGGCGCACGTGCTGGACGCCGGGCGCGTCGATCCGGATAACGGCGAGGTCGGTTTCGGGATCGGTCCCAATGAGTTGTGCGGGATATACGCGGGCATCGTGGAGGGTGACTTCGATTTCTCGCGCACCATGAACAACGTGACTGTTCGTCAGAATAAACCCGTCGCGGGCGAGGATGAAGCCGGAGCCACCGCCGGTTCCAAGCTCGCCGCTCAGGACGCGGATGTTGACCACACTCGGAGCGACGCGACCCACAACCGCCGCGATCGTTTGGGAATAGCTGTCGAGCAGTGGCGCGTCGCCTAACGACGCCTGCGCGACCGGGCCGAAAACTCCCGCACCTTCGCTCAGAACCGGCGCGAACCGCGGCCTCGAGCGGCGTTGTCTTTGTTGCAGTGCTTCCATTTTTTGATCGTTCGCCTTTACCAGGGGAGCGGCTCACCCATGTGAACATAGGTCCCATTCGGCCCGTCGGCACCGATCGTGGCCAACGCCACGCTGGTTTTGGCGCCGTCCTCAATTTCCATCATGGCGCCTTCTCCTCCCATCTCGGTTTTCACCCAGCCGGGGTGCGCCGCGTTTACCTTGATTTTCGTATCCTTCAATTCATGCGCGAGTTGCACGGTGTAGGCATTGACCGCCGATTTCGAGACGTTGTAGGCCGGCGTGTCCTTGGCATGGTAAACCGGCGATCCCGGCGTCGCGTGGAATTCGATCGATCCCAGAATGCTCGAGAGATTGACGATCCGTCCGGCATCGCTCTTGCGCAGCAGCGGCAGAAAAGCCTGCGTCGTCGCGATCAGACCAAAAACATTTGTCTCAAAAGTTTTCCGCCAGATGTCGAGCGTTTGTTCGCTTGTTTTTTTGCCGCGGTCATCGGTCATGACCCCGGCATTGTTGACCAGAATGTCGAGGCGGCCAAAGTCGCGTTCGACCTGAGCCACGGCCTTATTGATGCTAGTCGGATCGCTCACGTCGATCGCGATAGCATGCGCTGAGATTCCATCCTTGCGCAGTTCGGCGACGGCGCTTTCGCCCTTGGAAATGTCACGCGCCCCGACCAACACGGTAATGTCTTCCTTCCCAAGTTGGCGAGCGGTCTCGAGCCCGATGCCTTTGTTGGCGCCGGTAATTAGTGCTGTCTTCTTGTTGTTCATAATAAATGGGCTGTGTCGTTTTTCCTTAGGCCGATGGGATCATTTCCCGCACCTTGAGGTGGGCGAGAGTTGGAAAGAAGAGTGATGGAAACGGCGTCTTCCAAGAAGCTTCCTCTGCCTCTTGCATCGCTCGGGTAATCAGACCCCGCGCGGTTGGATAGATCGTTTCGTAGTGAGTTTGGATCGCCGCTTCCAAGCGGGCGATCCCGTCCTTCAGCTTCCGGCAATAATCGGCAGGAACATTTTCCGGCGGTTGGCAGTCTCTCGATCTTAGGATGGTATTCATTGTATTTTGGTATTGTATTTGACTAGTCATCTATAAACTCTACGGGCTCCTTGGTTTCGTGGAAAATGGTTCGCATTTACGTCGCGATTTTTTCGGACTGGACGCCGAGCAGCTCCAACGCGCCCGCGGCCAAACGCTGCAGCGGACGCACATCATTCTCGATCCGCGCCTGTGCCAGACTTCCCTGAAAAAACGCGACCAGCATTTGTGCCTTCGACCTCGCGTCCGGCGCAGAGATCACACCCTGGGCGTGCGCATCGCGGATCGCAGACTCGAAATATTTGGCATTTCGATCAAGGATCTTGTGCACCTGATCGCCGATCGCGCGGTCCTGCGTCCCGATCTCACACCCTATGGAGCAATAAGGACAGCCGAGGACCGCACCGCATTGGCCATAAGCCTTCGTCTGGCCATTGTAGACATGATTGAAATAGCTCCGTAACCGATCCAGCGGCGGCACTGAAGCGGAAAAAATTTCGTCCATTCGTGCTTTTTTTTGTTGCCAATCCGCCTCCAGCGCTTTGACCGCGAGCTCGGATTTCGATTCAAAGAAATGATAAAAGCTTCCTTTTTTCGCGCCGGCCTTTTCGCAAATGGAATCGACCGACGTCGCGCCATAGCTGTGTTCCCAGATCAAATCCATCGCCGCGTTCATTAAACGCTCTTCGACGTCGCTTTGTCTCGGCATGGGGAAACCTGACTATAGTTGACTGATTAGTCAAATGGATTTTACAACCAAACTTAACGTCCGAACGGGCGCCGATCCGGAGGGAGATCCTTCCAGATATCCAGCGGCGTGCTCTAGTTCGGCGTGTCTAGTTTCGGTCGCCTGCCGTGTGATGAGCCGATCCGGGCGCAACCGGTCGCCGCCCCCTGCTCCCGCGCCGCTGGCCGCTGGATTCTGGCGGCGACCATTCTGGCCTCGAGCATGGCGTTCATCGACGGCACGGTCGTAAACGTCGCTCTGCCCGCCCTGCAGCGGGCGCTTCAGGCGGACGTGATCGACGTGCAATGGGTTGTCGAAGCCTACTCTCTGCTGCTCGCCGCTTTTCTGCTCGTCGGCGGTTCGTTAGGCGATGAGTTTGGACGGCGGCGCATCTTTTTGCTCGGCGTCACTCTCTTCGCGCTCGCCTCGGCCTGGTGTGGCTTCGCTCCGACGATCGGACAATTGATCGCAGCCCGCGCGGTCCAGGGACTGGGCGCCGCCCTTCTTGTCCCCGGAAGTCTGGCCATCATCAGCAGCTCTTTCGCCGTCGAGGAGCGCGGCCGCGCGATCGGCACATGGTCGGGCTTTAGTGCCATCACGGCTGCGATTGGGCCGGTCCTTGGTGGCTGGTTAATCGAGAACGTCTCCTGGCGCGCGGTCTTCTTCATCAATCTCCCGCTTGCCGCTCTCGTCATCGCGATTTCGTTCTGGCGCGTTCCAGAGAGCGTGAGCACGGAAAAGGCCCGGCTCGACTGGCCGGGCGCGATTCTCGGCGCACTCGGTCTCGGCACGCTGGTTTACGGGTTGATCGAATCGTCGCGGATTGGTTTCACCCATCCGGCGGTCGTGTTCTCGCTCGGCGCAGCCGTCGTCCTGCTCGGGCTCTTCGTCCTCAACGAAGCCAATCGCTCCTCTCCAATGCTGCCGCTCGGTCTTTTCCGCGGACGCGCTTTTGCTGGGGCGAATCTCCTCACCCTCTTTCTCTACGGTGCGCTCGGCGGCACACTGTTCTTCCTGCCGCTCAACTTGATTCAGGTCCAGCATTACACTTCGACTGCAGCAGGCGCGGCTCTTCTTCCCTTTATTCTCATCATGTTCGTCCTGTCGCGGTGGTCGGGCGGTTTGCTGGGCAAATACGGCGCCAAAATTCCGCTCGTCGTGGGGCCGCTGATTGCGGCGGCCGGGTTTGCGCTTTTCCTGCGGCCGGGAATGGGCGGCAGTTATTGGACGACATTTTTCCCGGCAGTCGCCGTCCTTGGCCTGGGGATGGCGGTGAGCGTCGCGCCGCTCACGACCACGGTGATGAATTCGGTCCCGGAAAGCCGGGTGGGAATAGCTTCTGGAATTAACAACGCCGTTTCGCGCACTGCGGGTCTGCTCGCGATCGCGGTTTTCGGAATCGTGATATTGCAGAGCTTCGAGCGGCAGCTGGATCGCCAGTTGCAAGAGGTCACTCTACCGCCCGCGACGAAAGCCGCCCTCGCGGACCAGCGCGACCGCCTCGCTGGCGTGGAATTGCCCCCCGATCTTGACCCTGCCAGTCATCAGCTTGCCCGCAACGCGATCGAACAATCTTTCGTCGGCGGGTTTCGCGTTGTCATGACGCTGGGCGTCCTGCTCGCGGTCGGCAGCGCAGTCTGTGCCGGCATTCTGCTTCCGCGGTCGGGCGAAAAGTGGAGCTGATCCCCCGCTCGCCGGAAAATCATGGCGCGCAGGTGACGCCTCGCGCACGTAGTTTAGATTCCAGTAACGAATGAACACGATCCGCGGAATCAAATTGCGCTGGCTGCACGAAACACTCGGTGACGTGACCTACCAGATGACTCGTCTGCAATTTATGCAACTCGGCCCCTATCGCTGGCGACCGGCGATCAACGCCTTCCAATGCGACAAAGGCCTGCGCATCTGCGTTGATCTGGCCGGGGTCGATCGCTCACAAGTCGATCTCACCGTCGAGCCGAAGCGCGTCGTCCTGCGCGGTACCCGCCAGGCACCCGAACCAGCCGAGGATGAAGGACGGGCCGTGCGAATGATCGCGTTCGAGATCGACTACGGACCCTTCGAACGGGTCGTGGATTTGCCGGCCGCCATCGACGTCGACCAGGCAAGCGCGGAGCAGCACAACGGATTTCTTTGGATCGAGCTGCCCTTCAAGCAATGAACGACGAACGACTCGAGTACCCTGCAAGAAGCGGGCGAGAATCCCTCGCCCACGAGCGGCACCGCGCAAGTCAGCGGCTTTGACGAGATGCCGGCAATTCCCAACACGTTGGCCATACTTCCGGTCCGCGGGTTCGTGGTTTTTCCGCGGACGGTCGCCCCGCTTAACGTCGAGCGTCCGGCTTCGATCCAGTTGCTGAACGAAACACTGCCGCAAAACAAGATTATCGGGCTCGTCGCGCAAAGGGACGAAACCAAAGAGGAGCCCGGCGAAGCGGATCTCTATCAGGTTGGCACGGCAGTTACAGTCCTGAAACTGCTGCGCCAGGCGGATAACCGCGTCGTAATTATCGCGCAGGGCTTGCGCCGTTTCGCCATTCACAAGATGATCCAGACGACGCCTTACCTGCGGGCGGAAATCGAGGTGCTCGATACGCTGGCAGCCCCGACGACAAAAGAATTCGAAGCTGCTTTCCGCAATCTTCGCGACTCGGCCGGCAAACTTTTGGAGCTAACGCCCGATGTTCCCGAGCAGGCTCGCGCGATCGTGCTCGGGATCGAGGGCGCGGAAGAATTAGCCGATTTCCTGGCGCCGAATTTGAACCTCGACGTTGCCCAAAAGCAGGCCCTGCTCGAGGAAAATGATCTCGAGAAAAGGATACACGTGGCGCAGGCGAGCATTTCGTCGCAACTCGAGATCGCGCAGATCCAGCAAAAGTTGCAGCAGGATGTGCAATCGCAATTTTCCGACGCGCAACGCCGCGCCTACCTGCGCGAGCAGGTAAAGGCGATCCAGCGCGAACTCGGCGAGGGCGATTCCGGCGCGGAAGAACAGCGGGCGCAACTTCGTCAGAAACTCGATGAAGCGAAGCCGCCGCAAGCCGTCTTGGAACATGCGGAGCGCGAGCTAAAACGTCTCGATTTCATCCCGCAGGCAAGCCCGGATTATTCCGTGATAGTGACTTACGTCGAGACGATCGCGGAATTGCCCTGGTCGAAGATGAGCGAGGACAATCTCGATCTCGACAAGGCGCAAGAGATTCTCGATCGCGACCACTACGATCTCGAAAAAGTGAAGCGGCGCCTGATCGAATATCTCGCCGTGCGCAAACTAAACCCGACCGGGCACGGGCCGATTCTTTGTTTCCTCGGACCTCCCGGCGTGGGCAAAACGAGCCTCGGTCAATCGATCGCCGATGCGCTCGGGCGGAAATTCGTTAGGATGAGCCTCGGCGGGATTCGTGATGAGGCCGAGATTCGCGGTCACCGCCGCACTTACATTGGCTCGATGCCGGGCCGGATCATCCAGGAGCTGCGCCGCGCCGGGACGCGTAACCCGGTCATGATGCTGGACGAGATCGACAAGCTTGGGACCGACTTTCGTGGCGACCCGGCGAGTGCTCTTCTCGAAGTGCTAGATCCGCGCCAGAATTTTTCTTTCGTCGATCGTTACCTCGATGTGCCCTTCGATCTGTCCCAGATCATTTTCATCGCGACCGCGAACTACATCGAAGGCGTGCCGGAACCGATGCGCGATCGGATGGAGATCATCCAGCTGGCCGGCTATACCGGACGCGAGAAGCTGGAGATCGCGCGCCGCTATCTCGTTAGGCGACAGCTCGAAGAGAACGGACTTAAGCCCGAACAATGCGAATGGGACGAAGCCGCGCTCGTTACCGTGATCGACAATTACACGCACGAAGCCGGCGTCCGCGAATTGGAGCGCCAGCTCGGCGCGGTCATCCGCGGGGTCGCCGCGCAGGTCGCCCGCGGCAAGACGGAGCACGTCAAGGTTACGCCTGATCTCGTGGCTGAGATGCTCGGACCGGCTCGCTACATTCACGACACGAAATTGACGGCGAACAAACCGGGTGTCGTCACCGGACTCGCCTACACCCCGGTCGGTGGCGAAGTCCTGCACATCGAGGCGACTCGCTACCCGGGGAAGGGAAACATCACCCTCACCGGCCAGATCGGAAACGTGATGAAGGAATCGATGCAGGCCGCGCTCTCGCTAGTCCGGAGCCGCGATGGGCAAATCGGGGCGGCGCCGAAAGATTTTGGCGAGACGGATATTCACGTTCATGTCCCGGCTGGCGCGGTTCCGAAAGACGGGCCTTCCGCCGGAGTCGCGATGTTCACCGCGCTCGCCTCACTTTTTAGCAACACGCCGGTTCGTTCCGATGTCGCGATGACAGGCGAGATCACCCTCCGCGGGCTGGTTCTGCCGATCGGCGGTTTAAAGGAAAAAAGCCTGGCCGCGATGCGCGCCGGAATCACGACCGTCATCATCCCGAAGCAGAACGAGAAAGACCTGGTCGACATTCCGGAGGAGGCGAAAGAGAAAATCCAATTTGTTCCGGTCGAAACAGTAGACGAAGTCTTGCAGACCGCGCTCGAGCAACCGCCTTCACCTTACGAAGGGTAACTCGCCGCCCCTCAACAAATTGCTTGTCCCGCCTGCGCGGCGCGCTAAGATTGCGGTCCCGAATGGAGAATCGCGACTCGGCTGGTCCGGCCGCGATGCGCCAAAGGATGCATAGCGACATCAACATCCCAACCGCCGATCAGTCCGAGAACCGGATGGTCGCTTTCCATGAATCACCACCGTGCCCGCAGTCGTTAGGCACGGTTTTTTTATGAATGATAACCCTGCCGATCTTAGCTTGAGCAACTTCATCGCTGGCGAGGGGCGCGACCCGCTCCAGGCGCCCGCCAGTTTCACCCGCTGGATGGAGGCCGGGGCGTGGGCGATCGAACTTTACGAGCCGGAGATGCGCTCCGCGGCTGAGGCCCGCACCACCATCACCTACGCCGGGAAACCGAAGCCAGTTATCAATCTCTGCTCTTATAACTACCTCGGACTGGCCAATCATCCGGAGGTCATCGCCGCGGCGCAGGAAGCGCTCACCACCCACGGGCTCGGGGCCTGCGGCTCGCCCATGCTCTCTGGGATGACCGATTTGCATCGCGAATTGGAACGCAAACTTGCGAAATTCCTCGGGCGCGAAGACGCCATGCTTTTCAACAGCGGCTTCGGCGGCGCGCTCGGGACGATCTCCGGTCTGCTTCGCAAGACGGACGTCGCGATCCTCGACAATCGTTCCCACCTCAGTCTGCGCGACGGCGCGACCCTCTCCCGCTGCCGGATGGAGAAATTTGAGCATAACGATCCTGCGGCACTCGCGTCTTCGTTAGGCCGGCACGCCGGGAAACGCCAGTTGGTCGTGATCGAGGGCATTTATTCAATGGATGGCGATTTCGGAAATCTGGAGGCGCTGATCAAGGTCGCCGAAGAACACGGCGCGAGCGTCTTCATCGATGAAGCGCATTCCATTCTCGCCTGCGGCGAACATGGGCGCGGTGCGGCGGAAAAGTTTGGAGTCGAGGATCGCATTCCCCTCACCTACGGAACTTTTTCCAAGGCCTTCGGTGCTCTGGGCGGATTCGTTGCCGGCTCGCGCGAGACGCTGCAATACCTTCGCTTCTACGCCCATCCCTATGTCTATTCCTGCGCGCTCCCCCCGGTTGTGGTCGCGGCCATTCTCAAGGCGCTCGAAATCGGCGCCAACCAGCCCGAGCTCCGCACTCGACTCTGGGAGAACGCCGATTATTTCCGGAGCCAATTGCAGGGACTTGGAATCGACACCGGAAATTCAAACACCTACGTGATGCCAATTGTGATCGGCGACCGCGAGCGAATGTACCGCGCCGGCCACGAACTGCGGAGCCGCGGACTCTGGGTCGCGCCGGTGGATTATCCGGCGGTGCCGCAGGATCGGATTTGTTTCCGCGCCTGTGTCACGGCGCTGCACACGCGGTCCGATTTGGACGAGGCGCTCAACATTCTGGCCGACACACTTCTGCCGGTGCAGATCGCGCAGCACGCCTAGGGCCTCGAACCGCATCTTTTCGTGCAACAATCTTTTTTTTACTCGGAGCTGGGCCATCCGCATACCGGCCGGGCGCGAGCCATCATCAAAACGCATCCGGAAGTCCGCCAACTCATGGGTCGCAATCCCTGGACGCTGCTGATCGCTCTTGCGGTCGTTAGTCTGCAAACCGCGCTCGCCTTTGTTTTCGGGAAACTGGGTTTCGGCTACTGGTGGTTGAGTCTGCTCGTCGCTTACGGCGTGGGCGCTTTCGCCAATCATTCCATGTACGTGCTGATCCACGACGCCATTCACAATCTCATCCTGCCGAGCAAGAGCTGGAACAAGATGATCGCGATCTTCGCCGATCTGCCCAACCTCCTGCCCGGCGCGATGGGGTTTCAGGTTTATCACTTAAAGCACCACTCCCACCAGGGCGATTACGAGTATGACGCCGACCTCGCCAATCAATGGGAGGCTCAACTGGTTGGGAACAGGTGGTACGCCAAGGCGCTTTGGTTCCTCCTCTTTCCGATCGTGCAGTTGACCCGGCCACCGCGGATCAAGGCCTATCGGATGTGGAACCGCTGGATCTTCATCAACCTCATCTGCGCCCTCGCCTACGACGCTGCCATCGTTTACTTCTGCGGCTGGGCCGGACTGTTTTACCTGCTCTGTTCCTTTTCGTTTTCGATCGGCCTGCACCCGGTCGGTGCGCGCTGGATTCAGGAGCATTATACGAACGATCCCGACCAGGAAACCTACAGCTATTACGGGCCGATCAATCGTGTCTGCCTGAACATGGGTTACCACAACGAGCATCACGATTTCCCAACCATCCCCTGGAATAATCTGCCCCGGCTGCGCGCGCTCGCCCCGGAGTACTACGACACCTTGAAATACCATCGCTCCTGGAGCCGCCTCCTCTTCCAGTTCATTTTCGATCCGGAATACACCTTGTTCTGCCGGGTCGAACGGACGCGAGATCGCGAGATGGCTCCGAGCGCTAGGAAGCCTCGCGAAGCCCTCTTGCCGGAGTTGGCCTCGCGCAGTTAGGTCCGCCGCTCCCGCCCTCGCCCATGCCAACAGCCGTCGAGGGCACCTACAAAAATCGCGACGTCGAAGGGCTGCTCGACATTTATTTTTATCGCCGAGTCGGGTTCGCCCTCGCTACTGTTTTCGTCCGGTTGGGCCTGACTCCGACCGGCGTGACGCTCCTAGGTCTAATCTCCGGACTCGCGGCCGGGCATCTCTACTACTATCCCGACCTGCGTCTGAATCTGTTCGGGATGGGCTTGCACATCCTCTCCAACGCACTCGATAACGCGGATGGACAGCTCGCTCGCCTAACGAACACGGGAAGTCGGGCCGGCCGGATCCTCGACAGCCTTTCGGATCATATCGTCTTTGTTGGAATTTACCTCCACCTCGTCCTGCGCTGTCTTGCCGGGGGTGCTTCTCCGGCGATCTGGCTGCTCGCCTTTGCCGCCGGCCTGAGTCACGCCGTGCAGGGCGGTTTTGCCGATTACTTCCGCAACGCCTATCTATTTTTTGTCGCCGGTCGGTCCCGGGCAGAGGTTGATTCCTCGGCGAGGCTACGGGCCGAATACGAGCAACTCCTCTGGCGGCGCGAGCCCTGGCAGAAGTTTCTTCTTCGCACCTATCTGAATTTCACCCTCGGCCAGGAGAAGTTTTCGCCGAACCTGATGCGCTTGCGAGCTGCGGCCTGGCGGGCTTTTCCCTCCGCGATTCCGGAGGCCCTTCAATCTCGCTATCGCGCCGCAACCCAGCCGCTCTTGAAATGGATCGGCCTCCTGATGACGAACACGCGCATGCTGATCCTGTTTCTGGTCTTGATCCTGGATCACCCGGCTTGGTATTTTCTCGCGGAGCTGACGGTCTTAAATCTGATCCTGGCTTATGCTCTCATGCGCCAAAACCAGCTTTGCCGTCTCTTCCTGCCAGAGGTCGAGAATTTTGCGCCTGCCGTGCAACGATAGATTTTTCCGAGCGACCCGACGTTGATTGAGCCCCAGAAATCGAGCATGATACCGCGGATGCCGCAGCGCTTTGTCTCCAACAAGAACGAATCGGTCCGCATGTTCGAGAGCGATTTCATGGAGTTCTTTTCGCACGTGCATCCGGTGACGCCGATCGTCATCTACCTGCCGCTAATGAGCTACATGCTCTACCTCGCAGCTGGTCCACGCGCGGTGCCACTCGGCATCGTGGCCGGCCTCTTCGTCGCCGGCATCCTCATCTGGAGTTTCGTTGAATACACGATGCACCGCTGGGTTTTCCATTACCAACCGAAGAGAAAATGGGGCCAGTTCCTCCACTTCATGCTCCACGGCGTGCACCACGATTACCCGAACGATGCCAGCCGGCTGGTCATGCCGCCGGCCGTAAGCCTGCCGCTCGCGGTCATTTTCTACACCCTCTTCGCGTTTCTTTTTGGCCGGTTTTCCCCGGCCGCCTTCGCCGGTCTGCTCGCCGGTTATCTCTTCTACGACACGCTGCACTACGCGACGCATCATTTCGCGATGAAACGCGGCGTCTGGCTCTGGCTGAAGAAGTATCACATGCGGCACCACTACCAGGACGATGAGGTCGGCTACGGCGTGACCTCCCCTCTCTGGGACGTTGTTTTCGGAACGAGGGAAGAAACCGAAGCGCCGGAAGCAAACGAGGCTCAGGTCAAGCTCTGAGCGGACGGACCAGCGCAGATTTGATCAGCGTCACCCATGTCGCGACCACGGCGGAACGCGACGCCTTCATCAAATTCCCCTGGGAAATCTACAGGGACGATCCGGCCTGGGTGCCACCGCTCCTGCTTGAGCGAAAGGAATTTCTCGACCGGAAGAAACATCCGTTTTTCGAGCATGGCGACGCGGCGCTTTTTCTCGCCCGGTCGGGCGGAAAGATTGTCGGGCGAATCATGGCGAGCGACGATCCAAACTATAACGCCTATCACCGAAGCAACGTCGGCTGCTTCGGACTCTTCGATTGTGTAAACGATTCCGCGGTGGCGACGGCGCTATTCGATGCCGCCGCCAACTGGCTACGGGCCAAGGGTCGGGATGAGATCATGGGCCCGATCGATTACTCGACCAATTACGTCTGCGGCCTGCTCGTCGAAGGATTTGAGTTCCCTCCCACGCTCCTGACGGCGCATAACCCGCCCTACTACACGGCGCTCATCGAAGGCCTCGGGTTTCACAAGGTGATGGATTTCTACGCCTGGTGGTTTGCCGAACCTGCCCGCGCCGCGACCCGTCTGCGCCGCCTCGCCGCTTCGCTCAAAAAGCGCCAACCGGCCAGCATCCGTCAGGGGAACCTGAAGAATTTCCGCGCCGAAGCCGGACGCCTCCGGGAAATCTACAACGACGCCTGGAAGGAAAACTGGGGCTTCGTCCCGTTCACCGAGAAGGAATTCGAATTCATGGCGAAAGAGTTGAAGCAACTCGTCGTACCGGAATTCACCCTCATCGCGGAGGTCGGCGACGAACCGGTCGGTTTCATCCTTTGCGTCCCGGACATCAATGTCGCGTTCAAGAAAATCGATGGCCGCCTAACGAGTTACGGTATCCCGATTGGCCTCGCCAAGCTGCTCTACCACAAGAGCCGGCTCCGAACGGCGCGCCTGATCGCGCTTGGGGTCAAACCGAAGTATCGCCGCGGCGGCATCGCCGAGATGCTCGTGCTGCGGATTATCGAAGACGCCATGATCAAGCGCGGATTCACTGGCGAACTGAGCATGACGCTGGAGAACAATCACCTCATCAATCGCTTCCTCTCCGCGATCGGCGCGGAGAAATACAAGACCTACCGAATTTACCAGCGGCTGCTGTAGACCTTATCGGCTCGGCTCAAAGCAAAAGCTTCCCTGACGGCGAGTGCCTTCCGTCCCGCTTCGCACAGCGAAGCGTCTACACTGCGGTCGCCAGGTCACGAATGCGAGCGGCCCCGCCACCCTGCATTCTGGCGACGCGACTGCTTAACATACCCACCACTTCGCGGGCGCCGTATTGCAGCGGATGATTCACGGCCAATGAGGCCTCCGCGGTGCAATAAACTCCGCAGCCCGCCTGGCAGCTCTTTTTTTTGTTGTAGCTGAGCAGGTCCTCCCGCGTGATATCGAGAAGATCCCTCTCGGTTCGCACCTGGCTGCAGAGCCAGAATTTCCCCCGCGAGGAAACGAAGAAATATTTGTAGCCCGCCACGCAGGTCCATTCGATCGGTTTCTGGCGCAGCATCTTTTTTTCGTAGGCAAAAAGATTCCAGCTCGTGTGAATCTTCTCCCCGTTGCGCTTCAGTTCCTCCTGCTTTTCGATGAAGCGGAGCAGCGGCTCGTTCGCCTTGGGATCGCGCAGGGCGCGGTCGTGCACGAGGTCGTCGTGGATGACGCGCGCATGCACCGGGATGCCCCGGTCGAGACAGGTGTCGATCACCTGGCCCATCTCATCCAGCGTCTCGTTGAAGAGAACGCCGCTGACCTGCAGTTTGATTTTCGAATCCTTGAACCAGTCGAGCTTGTGCAGAATCGACTGCATCGATTTGCGGGTGCTCGCGATCGGCGTCATCCGGTCGACGGAAATCTGCAGTTTATCGAGCCCTGCTTCTTCCAACTCGGCCAGAAGCTGTTGGTTCAGGAGAAAACCGTTGGTCGACATGCTGACCGGGGAAAATCCGATCGACTTTGCGTAACGAACCAACTCGGCGATCGCCGGATGCTTGAGCGGTTCGCCTCCTTGAAACCCGATCCGGGCAACACCCAGCGCGCGGATGTGGTCCATCCACTTTTTGAGATCGGCCACGTTCGGGTTCGGAATCGAGTTATCGTATTCGTTGCAGTAATGGCAATCCAGGTTGCACTGCTCGGTCACGTAGAGGTGCGCGGCCCATGGTTTGGTATCGAAAACCCGCAGGGCCTGCTCGAAAGCGCTCATTGCCTCCTTATCGCCGTCGCAGCGATGGCGTCAAGCAAGCAAGCGACGGCCCGGGATTTCAAACGCCCTCTTTTCTTCCGATGACCCGCACGACAAAAATGGCGCGCGGGACCTGAATCGCAGCCGTCACGGCCGCCCACCAGGCCATGATCTTGAAGGCATGGACCGGAGCCTGAAACAGAACGCCCAGGGCGAATATCCAGACGTAAATATTTCGCCGGCCACCAAACAGCCTAACGATCCGATCGAAATCCCCTATTTCGTCGATCAACCGACCAAAACGGCGAATCACACTCAATTTGCCCAACCCCGCCACCGCCTCTGCGCCCAGCAAAAGCAACAAATAACCGAAGGCCGTGGGCAGGCGACCAGAGCTTCGGAAATACCAAGCCAGCGCAATCCACCAGGAAATTTCAAAGAGCGCGTCGAACCAATGTTCCAATTTCCCCGCCTTTGAGGTCTCGACTTTGATCCGGGCCTGCTTACCATCGAGGCCATCGAGGATACCGACCGCGAGGGCGAGTGTGATGCCCAACCCGAGATGTCCGGTGGCAAAAAGGAAGGTCGCTGCCCAGGCGACGATGTTGGAAAAGACGGTCAATTGATTGGGGGTGATGGCCGTCTTGCAGAGATGCGAGACGAGAAAGTTTTCGATCGGAGCATGGACCAGCGCCGGAAAATCCTGGGAGCCCTTTTGCGCGGCCTCGATCAGCACACGCTCCGCCACCTCGCGCCGGCCCGGCGCTGGCGACGGAAACCAGTAGGCGCGTAGTTCCCGCCGCATCTCGCCCGAGTACCAGGCGTGCGAGGCAATATCGAGCGCGTTGATTCGGCCCGCCTCGATATCATGGCGAAGCGCTTCATCCAGCGGAGCAGCCTCGGTGGCCGCCCAGCCCTTTGACAAAAGGACAGCACCGCAGAAGCGGCCCCGTTTCGTCTCCGGCGCAGAAGCAACCAATGCCTGCGTGTTTGCCGGCGGCGCCGAGTCCACCAGTGCGGCAGCGGAGTCGTGGGCGTCGAGAAGCAGGAGCAACCGGGAATCGAAGACGGCATCGCCGCGAAGAACGAGCAGAGATCGGGCATCGTTAGGCCAAGCCTCGACGATCTGCCTGAACGTGACCGGACCACTCGCCCGGCCCCGAATCTCTAATGCGACCTGCGCTCGGTCCGGCGAAAAATTAGCCAATCGTTTTGCGACAACCTCGGGCGTGGCGGAGAGGACGATCGCCTTCTTCAGTCCAAGACGCTGCAGCGTGCGCAGGAGACGTTCGAGCAGAGAAATGCCGCAAAGCTCGGTCAGGGCACCGGGAGCGTCGGCGAGGATGACAAATTCATGGCGCACTGCCGACTCCTGAACGATCGATCGTCTTTTGGCAAGAACTGGAAGGCGACGCCCCGTAGTTGCTGCGTGTCTTTGCGAATTAACGATGGCAGAGCATCGCCCTCCAGCTCTTGCCGCCAATCGATCTTCATGTTAGACGGCTGGCGTTCTCGCATGGCGCCAAATCTCTTTTCCCGTTTGCGCTACAGCCCCTTTTTGGTGCAGATGGTCGTGATTCGGCGCTGTAATCTCGCCTGCGGTTACTGTTCGGAGTTTGATAAGACAAGCGAACCGGTTCCGGTCGAGCTGCTCGAGCAGCGCCTCGAGAAGCTGCGCGAACTCGGCACCTTCGGAATTTCGCTCACCGGCGGCGAGCCGACCTTGCATCCCGATCTTACCCGGCTGATTCGAAAATGCCGCGCCCTTGGCTTTTTCCGCACCGGCATGATCTCGAACGGTTTTTTTCTACGGCCGGAAATGATCGAGAAGCTAAACGCCGCCGGGCTGCAGGAGATGCAGATTTCGATCGATGGCGTGCAGCGCAACGCCACGACCGAGAAGGTGCTCGACAACCTCAAGCCGCGCCTCCTCGCGCTCCGCGAACACGCCCGTTTCGCGGTCACGGTGAGCGGCGTGATCGGAGCCGCGCCGCCGGAAGAAGCGGAGGAGGTCGTCGCCTTCGCGCGCGAACTTGGATTCACGCCGCGCGTGCTGCTGGTGCACGATCATCAGGGTCAGCTCAAATTGAAGCCAGAAGAAGCGCAGGCCTTCCAGCGCATCGTCAACACGCTGCCGAAAAGCTGGGTGGATTTCTCGAGCTATCGCAAACGGCTGGTGCGTGATGGGAAGGCGCCGTTCAAGTGCCGGGCCGGCAGCCGCTATCTTTACATCGATGAATTCGGCAACGTGAACTGGTGTTCGCAAACTCGCACCGTCTGGTCGAAACCGCTGATGGATTACACGCCCGCGGATTTGCGCGAACAGTTTTACGCTTACAAATCCTGCAACGAGACCTGCACCCTCGGCTGCGCGCGTTCCTCCAGCCAGCTCGACAACTGGCGGGCCTGGAATAACGGGACGCAGGCCAACGGCGGTGGCGCTTAGCGATCGACAATTTTGGTGGTCGGTGCTCGGGATCGTCCTCCTCACGGTCGTGACCCGGCTGCCGGCGCTGCAGCATCCGCAGGCGATCGACGACGAAGAAACTTATTCCGTCGTCGCCAACGTGATCGTCGACGGCGGCCGGCCCTACGTCGATGCGATCGAGCGCAAACCACCGTTGCTCTTCTGGACCTACGCGGCGGTGGTCGAGGCGTTCGGAAAATATAATTGGAAGGCACTCCACGCGGTCGCGCTTTTGTGGACGCTGGGCACGATGGCTGGTCTCTATGCGATCGGGCGCGGGTTGTTCGATCGCACGACCGGGCTGATCGCAGCCCTCCTCTACAGCATATTTCAACCCTGGGGCGAGCTGAGGGACCTGGCCTTCAATGGCGAGATGGTGATGAATCTTCCGGTGGTTTGGGCATGGGCGATCGGCTTGCGCCGCAGCTCTTCTCGCATTCGTCCCGAACTCTTCCTCGCCGGTTTTCTTTTGGGCGCGGGATTTCTGCTCAAACAGCCGGCGGCGATCGCTGCGGTGCCGCTCGGAGTTTATTTGCTCCTGCCGGCTTATCGCAGCAGCCGGGCTTTGACCTTTTGGCAAAGCGTTCTCCAGGCGGCGCTGCTGACCGCCGGGTTCGTCGCCGCGCTGGGCGTGGTCGCACTCGTGCTCCACCAGCAAGGGATCCTGCGCGAGGCCTACTTCTGGACGATCACCGACCACGCGATTCCACACATCTTCTGGACCAAGGGCGTCCTGCACAGCCTGGCGTTTGTGGGGATGTGCCTGCCCCTTTTGATCGGAGCAGTGCTGGCGGCTGTGGCGGGCGACACCCTCTGGAGCGGCCGGCACGCGGAGCGAGCGGCGCTGGTTGGGCTGGTCGCGGCGTCGATCATCGGCGTGTCGGCGGGCATGCGTTTTTATTTTCACTACTACATCCAGTTGATCCCGCCGCTCGCGCTCCTCGCCGCGACTTATTACAGAGGCCTTTGGTCCGGGCGGACTCGGCCGGGTCATTGGCTGCTGCGTCCGGCCGTGACCTATGCCTGGCTGACGATCACGGTGGTCGGGTTTTCAATTTCGCATTGGGTCGGGCTCGCCTCGCAACGCGCCACCTCGGAGACGGGACGATACCTCCTCGAGAATTCCGCGCCTAACGACAGAATTTTCGTTTGGGGACAGGCGCCGCGAATTTATCTAGAGGCGCGGCGCCAGCCGGCGTGTCGCTTCGTCGTAACCTTTCCGCTCACCGGTTACATCTTCGGCTGGAACCAGCAGAGCATCCCCCACATCGACACCCGCAAGTGGATCGTGCCGGGCGCCTGGAAAGATCTCGAAGAGGATTTTGCCAAACATCCGCCGGCCTATGTCGTCGATGTCCAGGTGCCGGCGAAGAATGCGCATTATCCGGTGCGCGATTTTCCGATTCTCGCCAGGCTCCTGGCGGAGCGCTATCACTCGGTCGCGCGAACCGCCGAGGGCTTGATTTATCGGATGAATGCGACCGGCAACCCGGCGAAAAAAATCGCAGGAGCGGAAAGCCCCGAAAGCGAGTAGCTTCCTCTTGCGGAATGGATCTACCGGTCGGCATCGCTACCTTGCAGCACACGGACCGATGGATCGGAGTTCCGCTCTGCTTCCTTCTCACTCTCTGGAGAAAAATCGTCGAACCGCGTCCTCCCGCCGCCCGCCGGCCGCGCAAAATTCTCCTGGTCAAATTCGCGGAGCAGGGCTCGACCGTTCTGGCTTATCCCGCCATCCGTCGCGCGATCGAGCTGGTCGGACGCGAGAACCTTTACTTCGTCGTCTTCGAGGACAACCGCTTCATCCTCGACGCGATGGAAGTCATTCCCGAGGAAAACGTGATCACGATTCCAACGCGGAGTCCTTTCGCCCTCGCCCTCGGCGCACTGCGGGCGGTTTTGCGCGCGCGCAAGATCGGGATCGATTCGGCGGTCGACATGGAATTTTTTACCCGCTTTTCCGCCCTCCTGACATTCCTGACGGATGCGGAGGCGCGCGTCGGCTTTCACGTATTTTTTGGCGATGGACCGTATCGCGGCGATCTCATGACGCATCGTCTTTTGTATAATTCTCATCTGCACACCAGCCAGATCTTCGAGACGATGGTGGAAGCCCTGACCCGTAATCCCGAAATGCTTCCCACGTTCGATTTTACCCCTTCGGCAAAGCAAATTTATCCGATCTTTCGAGTTCGCCCTAACGAACCCCCGGAAGTCGAAGAACTCCTGCGAAGGGAAAATCCGCGACTCGGTTCGGCACCCCTCGTTCTCTTGAATCCGAACGCGAGCGATCTGCTGCCGCTGCGGCGCTGGCCGGCGCTTCGCTATGTCGAGTTGGCGCGACGGTTACTCGATCGTTTCCCCGATCTCTTCATTGGTTTTACCGGCGCCCCGGAGGAAACAGCCGCGATTAATGGGCTGGCCCATGATGTCGGCTCGAACCGCGTGCTCGCCCTCGCCGGAAAAACCACGCTCCGACAGTTGCTCGTGCTTTACGGGCGCAGCGAGATCCTGGTAACAAACGATAGCGGGCCCGCACATTTCGCATCGATGACACCGATTCATGTTGTGACCTTGTTCGGGCCGGAAACGCCCGCGCTCTTCGCCGCTCGTTCGCCTAACGCAAGTGTGCTCTGGGCCGGGATCGCGTGCAGTCCCTGTGTCAATGCCTACAACAACCGGCAGTCGGTTTGTCGCAACAATCTCTGCATGCAGGCCATCACCGTTGAGCAGGTTTTCGCAAGAGTCAGCGCCATCTACGAGGCACATTTGAGCGAGCGATCGAAAATCTCCATCCTGCCCGTGGCAGTTGGGTCGCAGGGATAACCGGCCCGCTGCGTTCCGTCAGGCTTGCAATACTGCGGCTTCGCGGAAATGCGCTTCGGCCTGCGCATACATTTCCGGCGTATCCACGTCCTGCCACCAAGCGTCGCCGATCTCGATCGCGCGCACCTTGCCGTCCTCCGCCATCAACCGCACCCCGTCCGCCAGACTGCAATCGCCATTCTTCTTCGCCCGGGCCAGGTAATCGAAGAATTCGTTAGGGCAGAGAAAGACGCCGGTGTCAATCGCGTCGTAGCTCGCGAGCGTTTTTCCAATCGCGGTCACACGGTCGCCGGTCGTCTGCACTTTCATAGCGTCATCCAAGTCGAAGATGGCTTTAATCTTTCGATCGATTGCCAGGTTCAGCTCGCTCGTGTCCGACTGCTCGACGACCCGCTTTAGCACGGCAGGATCGAAAAGATGATCGCCCATCGTGAGCAAAAAAGGCTCCTGCACCTCCCCGGCGGCGCAAAGCACGGATATACCGTTCTGTTTTTGCCAATCCGGATTCGCAATCGCGTTCAGGCGCATGGCTGATGGCAGCAGGGGACGCAATGCCCTAACGAGCGCGTCGCCGTTCGCCCCCACCACCGCGTGCAGGGTGCGCACGCCGACTTTCTCCAGCCCGTCGAGAATGTAGGAAATAAGCGGGCGCCCAAAAATCGGCACGAGCGGTTTCGGCAGACTATGGCCGGATGCGCGCAGGCGGGAACCCGTCCCGGCCATCAGAACGACCGCGTCGTTTATCTCGCGCATCGCCTAAATCCCATAGTACTTTTTCAATCCCCAAAGTCTGACGCCTTGCGGCAGGAACCGAAAAATAAGCGGTGCGATCATGGATTGAAACCCATCCCCGACCGTGACGCGGGCGGGCGGATTGGGCTGCTCAAGCAGCTTCATCACGCGGCGCGCAACCAACTCCGGAGGCGGCGCCGCCTTCATATTGCGATCGACCGCCTCCCACGTCCGGTTGACGCGCGGATCGCTCGTCGCGGTTTTAACGACGGCCTCATTGAAGCCGGTGTTGATATCAGCCGGCTGGAGATCGACCAACCGAACCTTGTCGTCTTCCAGTTCGAGCTGCATCGACATGGTATAGCTGGCGAGCGCCGCCTTCGCCGCATTGTAGGCCGCCATGTATGGCACCGGCAGACGCGAGGCGAGCGAGCTGACGTTGATGACCAGGCCGCCCTTCTCCTGTCGCATCGCTTCCAGCGCCAGGTGCATTAATTCAATCTGGCCGAAGACAAGGACCTGAAAATGCCGCGCCAATTCCTCCGTCGAGAGCGACTCCGCGCGGCCGAAGTAGCCGCTCCCGGCGTTGTTGATCACGACGTCAAAATGCCCGGCCTCGCGCCAGGCAGAGCGGAATACTTCGCCTAACGAACTTCGATCCAGCAAGTCAAGCGCGAGGCGATGCATTCCGGGCAGTTTCGGGATGCGCTCGACCTTGCGCGCGGTCCCCCAGATTTCATCGCCATTCGCGCTCAATGCCTTCGCAATTGCCAACCCAATCCCGGAGCTCGCGCCAGTCAGAAAAATTCGCTTCATCTACGCCGAAAGTGAAGCCGCCATTGCAGACCGAAGACGGCAAGGAAAACCAGCCCCGACGTAATTTGCCCCACGACCCCGTCGAGCAGCAATCGACACGGAATCGCGGGGACCGCGGCGATCAGGGCCGCAAAGACGGGCGGCGCGATATTCCTCCACGGCTGCTTCCAGCCAAAAACCATGTGCAGGGCGCGATGCCTCAGCACGCCGAGCAGGACGTAGGGCAGCAAAATTCCAAAGGCGGCGCCGACCACGCCTAACGAATTGATCAACCAAAGATTCGCCAGGAAGCCGACCACCACCGCGATGGCAGAGTTGAGCAGATTTATGCCCGGCCGTTGCACCATGATCACGGTCTCGGCCAGACCGACGAAACAGTTCGTCCCGCAGGCGAGCGCGACGATGTCGAGCCAGAGCGCACCCTGCCGGAACTCCGCGCCATAGATGCTGAGGATGAGCGACCCCGCCAACGCCATGACAGCGAAGAGGGGAAGGAGAATCCAGAGCATCCATTGCGCGACTCGAGAGAACGTGGCGGCGGCGTCCTGGTGATTGCCCTTGGCCGTCATGCCAGCAATCATGGGAGCGAAGATGGGGTTGAAAGCATGGTTGACCTTGCGCAGACCGTTCGCCACTTCCACGACCGCCCCGTAAATGCCAACCGTCGATAGCGTAACCCCGGGAGCGCGTCCGACAAAACATCCGAGCATGATCACATCCAACCGGAGGATCAAAGCGTTGATCAAATCGTAACCGCTGATCGAGGAGGAGTAACTCAGAAGACGCCGCGCTTCGGCGCGATACGAGATAGCGCCTCGAATTGAGGGTGCGGAACGGAAGAGCGACGACGCCAGGACGAGCGCCACGATCCCGGATGCGCCAGTGCCGATGATGGCGGCAATGGGAGCGCCAAATGTTTTCCATCCGAAAGCGACCGCGCCGAGAAACGCCAGCGTGGTGACGATCGGTTCTGTCATCCCGCGCGACCAGATGTCGTGTTTCATTACCTTCATCGCGCGCGAGACGGCGGTGCAAATGCGATACAGATTCACTCCCGGCATCGCGCAAAGCAGGACGGAAAGAACCCCCACCATCTGAGGATCGAGTCCGAACCGTTTCCCGGCGAGCCGCACGATCAGTATGGCCAGCCCGGCAACGAGCGCGCTCTGCGCCACCGCGAGGAAAACCGCGAGATGAAACAGCGCCCGGCTGCGACCGCGCTCGCCCGCAACCTCCGACCGCGCGATAAAGGGAATGATCGCGTTGTCGAGCCCGAACATTCCGATCTTGCTCAGAATGTCGGTTGTCGCCCACGCGACGAGAAAGACGCCTAACGAGGCGGCCCCGAGCAGTCGGGCGATGAGAAAGGTGAAGACGCCGCGGAAATTCGAGGCGAGGAGCGCGATCGTGTTGAAGAACATTCCGCGCTTCAACTCCGAGCCGGTCTGATCCGGAGCGGTGGGGCGAGGCTCTGTCGAGCCGGTCGGAGGCAATTCGGTGGCGGTTGGAATTGCGTTCACGAAACGATGCCAATCTGGCCCCGCGGATGGGTCGAGACAATTCGTCCGTCCTCCATCTCGTGAATCCAATCGCAGGCGCTCGCGATCCCGGGATTGTGCGTCACGAGGAGAAGCGCTTTCCCGCCGCGCACAACGACGTCCTGCAAAAGCTCGAAGGCCCGGTTGGAATTTTTGGTGTCGAGGTTACCGGTCGGTTCGTCCGCGAGAATGACGCGTGGATCGTTCGCCAGGGCGCGCGCAATCGCGACGCGCTGTTGTTCGCCGCCGGAGAGATGCCGACTCGGGCGCGCGACTTTGTTGCCAAGCCCAACCGCGTTGAGCAGTTCCGCGGCGCGCTCGCGCATCGCCTCTTCCGTCAGGCGACCGAGTCGCCTCATTGGGATCATCACATTTTCCTGAGCGGTAAAATCCTCCATCAGGAAGTGAAACTGGAAGATGAACCCGAGCAGCTCGTTGCGCTTCCGCGAAAGTGCGTCGTCAGGCAAATGCGAAACCACTTCCGATCCAATCACGACCTCGCCGCGATCGGGAGGATCGAGCAAACCGAGAACGTAAAGCAGCGTGCTCTTCCCGCAGCCGGAGGGGCCGACCACCGCGTGCACGGTGCCCCCTTCCAACGCGAGCGAAATGCCGCGTAAGGCATGGACGCGTTCCTCCTCTTCACCGAGGTAACGCTCGATATCGCTGCAACGGAGGCAGATTTCGTTTGTCATACGCTTGATCCCCGCAGCGTTGCGACGGGCGGAAGCTGGCCGGCGCGATGAGCCGGGACCCAGCTCGCGATCGCGACCGCAATCACTGCCAGGAGGATGGCCCACAGGTAATGGTGCCAATCGGAGGCGACCGGGAAATAATCGGCGTAGAGGATGCCGCGGACGCGCAACGGAATGTGGGAGACACCAATGACCGAAAGCCCTCCGATGAGGCAGCCGATGGCCGAGCCGAGCCCTGCGATGAGTGCACCCTGCCAGAGAAAAATCGCGCTGATGTCGCGACGGCTGTAGCCGATCGAGCGCAGGATCGCGATCTCCCTGGTTTTCGAGAGCACCGTCATGGTGAGGACATTAAAAATGCCGAAGCCGGCGAGCAGAATGATCAGGGAAACGGTGATCCCGGTGGAGAGTCGCAGGGTGAGAAGAAGCGCCAGATTCGATTGCTCGCGCTCCTGCCAACTGCGCGCCTCGTGTTGAAAGAGCTGTTCCAAATGTTGCGCCAATTCCGGCGCGGCGTCGGGATCG
Source organism: uncultured Verrucomicrobiae bacterium (assembly GCA_963819975.1). Classification (GTDB taxonomy): domain Bacteria; phylum Verrucomicrobiota; class Verrucomicrobiia; order Chthoniobacterales; family UBA10450; genus Palsa-1392. The sequence goes on from CAWFYE010000009.1 coordinate 29,126, forward strand.
CGCAATTTGTAGAGAATCATCGTCGCCGGGTAGGGCTTGCGCAAAAGGCGCTGGGCGATTTTTGAATGGCAATAGATGCGGGTGGAATCGACCGACCCGACGCCGCCACGGGCGATGGCAGCGACGGTGAAGCGCCAATACTCGCCGTTTGGCGAGAGCAGTTGCACCAGGTCGCCCACTTTGACCCCGAGCACCTCGGCCAGCGTCGAACCGACAATCACCGAGCTGGGATTGTTGCGAAAATCGTCGAACTTCCCGGCGATAATCTGCCGGCCAATATCGGTCGTGCGCAGATGGAGCGCGGGATCGATCCCGAAGAGATCGACCGTGGCGGTCTCAAACTCGGCCCGGGCCGTAAGGGTGCCGCGCAGGACCGGAGCGCAGGCGACGACATTGGGAAAGCGCCGGCTGATACGCATGATCTCGGAGGCGTTGGTGATGCCCTCGAAGTAGCGGCGGCGGGCCGCTTCCGCGCTGGCGTTTTTCGGCGCGACATAGAGGTTGCCGTAACGGGGACTAAATTGCCCGCGCAACATGATAGCGCCACTGCTTCCGAGGGTGGAATCAATAAAATTTTTCGTGAATCCCTGGGTCTGGGCCTGGGTGCAGATAAAAATTGCGACCCCGAAAACGACCCCGCAGAGGCTGAGAATGAAGGCGCGCTTGCGATGAAAAAGGAAACGCAACGCGATGTGAAGCGTCGGCGTCACTGCGGCTTGGGCGGCGGCACACCCTTCACGGCCCGTTGCCTAACGAATCGACCGGGCTTCAATTTGTCCTGCCCCGAAACGACGACGTGGTCGCCTTCCTTTAGCCCGTCCAGCACTTCCGAAAATTCGAGAGTGCGATAGCCGATCTTGACCGTCCGCTTCTCGACCACCCCGAGCTTTATCCTCCACACTTGGTCGACCAGGACCGCAGGCGTCGGAACGAGCAGCGCACCGGCGTGCTGGCCGGTGATGATGTTCATCTCACCCGTCATGCCGGCGAGCAAAGTTTCGGGAGGGTTTTTTAGATCGAGCAGCACCGTGTAACGCTGCGTATCGGGATCGGCGGCGGGCACAATCGAGGTCACGTTGGCTTTGAATTGCCGGGTTCGGTAGGCATACATCTGGAGGATGGCCGGCATCCCGACCTTGACCTCGCCGATGTCCTCTTCGTTCACTTCGCCGCGCACGTAGTTTTTGTGTGAGGAAACGGTGAAGAGCTGGCTGCCGTCGCTTACGAGTTCGCCGTCGATCGCCTTGATTTCCGATAAAATGCCGTCCATCGGGGCGCGAATCTCGAGGCCCTTGGTGACGGTCTCTGCTTTCCCCACCGCTTCGCGCAGCGAGTCGAGGTTGCGCTGGCGTTCGATCTTCTCGGTTTCGAGCGCGTCCCGCAGACGTTTCGCTTCGCTCTTCGCTTTTTCGTATTCGACCGCGGGGACATTGCTCAGCGAGGTTAGTTTTTCCAAACGCTCGACGTTTGCTTCCGCGATCTTGAGCGGCTCGGAGGAAGGCAGCTCGAGCCGAGCCTGTTCCTCCGCCGACTGCAAGTCGGCCCGGGCCTGCTTGAGCTGACGCGCCGTCGTTTCGTCGGCGATCGTCGCCAGCAGTTCGTCTTTCGCGACGGTTTTGCCGATCGCACCACGGCCGTTGGCGACGACGTCGGCGAGACGGATGAAGCCATTATTCTGCGCACGCACATGCACGACAAAAACAGGCTCGATCCGCACCGTGCCGTAGATCGCCGAAATGGCCGGTCCCCGGACGACTCTTTCCACCTCCACCACCGGCAGAGTGAGGTAGTAACTTGTACCTATGAAGAGCACCGCCACGACCACCAGGGTCCAGAGCGCGCGCTGCGAAATCCGTGTCTTCAACCGCTCGAACTAATGCACCTTTTCGCCGGTGTCGCTGGAAAATTGAAAATAGCGGCCGGTCGCCCGATCCCATTCGGCCAGCGCAACTTTCTGCTCATAAATCGCGCTCAGAATGCCGATCCGGGTAACGAGGAGTTCGCTCTCGGCCGACCGAAAATCGAGGATCGAGGCGAGGCCCTGAGCGCGATTTTCTTCCACCGATTTTACATTACTCTCGGCGACGTCGGCGTTCGCCAGGAGCGACCGATAGCGCGCGTCGGTCGCCCGCAGGGTGTTTTGAAGCTGCGCCAGTTCGCGCGGAACCGTCGCCTCGAGCTTTTGCAAAGCGAGCTCGTTCGCTTCACGCGCGGCCCTAAGCTGCGCGACAGCGCCGCCGATTTTGCCGTTGTCGATCACGCTCCAGGTGTAGCCGGCGCCGGCCGCGATTTCATTCGCGATCGTGCTGTCGGTCGCCTGGGGCTGCCCGCCGTTGTTGCGATAAATCCCCGTGACCGGAATTGCGTCGCCCGCGACGACCGCGGTGAGCGCAGGATAGTAGCCGGCGGCAACGATTCGTTGATCTTCGCCCGCGGCACGGACGAAAAGCCGGGCAAGCTTTAGGTCGGCACGATCGTGTAAGGCGCGGTCGACCTCATCCTGCCAGCGCAAATTGACGCTTTGAAAGGTGAGCGTTCCTTCCGCCGCAGGCAAAGCCGCACCGGCACCGAGCCCGCTGCCCATTGCCTGCGCCAGCTCAAGAACGGCATTGCCATAATCGTTGCGCGCCTGCTCGATTTTCGGATCAAGCTCACGTGCCAGGAGGGTAGCGGCGGTGAGTGTGCCGCGGTCGCTCTCCCCCGCTTCGTAGCGAGTTTTTTCCCCCGCGATGTTTTCATCGAGTCGTTTCCGTTGCGCTCCCCCTAACGATTCGAGTGCGCGACTGTAAAGCGCACGATAAAAGGCAAGACGCGCTTTGTGCAGCTCTCCCACCACCGTCACGTTCAATTGCTGCTGCGCGATCAGGACGGCGACGTCTCCGCGGCGGAATGAAGCCGGGATGGCGGCATGGAAAAGCGGTTGCGAAAAAACTCCGTAGGCAAGGATGAATGGTTGATTGCCCGAGGTCTGCGAACGTTGCCCGCCCTGGTCGCCCGCGACGGAACCGAGCAAGGCCTTCGGGTAGGCGACCGAGTGAAGAGCGATTCGTTCTCCCGCGGCCGCTTCGAGTCCCGACCGGGCCTGCAGGATGCGCGGATTTTTCTGGAGCGCCCGCGCAAGAACCGCATCGAGGGTAAGGGCGCGGCCCGGCAGGATGCAGATCGCCAGGAAAAGCGCGCAAAGAATGAAGGCGCGAATCTTCACTTTCTTTTGCCTAACGAAGACGGCGGACGAGTGAGTGAGAGCGCCTCGGCTGCGCCTTCCGAAGGCGGGGTCGATTGATCGTTGGAGGAGGGCGGAGCTCCACCGCAGGCGCGATCGAGCCGGGCGAGAGCCGCGTTGTGCAAATAGGTCGCGCTCAGGCGGGTGCTGCGGGTGCGCGTAAGATCGGCCGCGGCCTGCAAGACATCGAGCTGAGTGCCCAGCCCGGCAGCGAGATTGCCTTTCGCGATCTCGAGCGATACCTGCGCGGTTTGCACGTTCTTGCTTTCCGATTCGAGCACCTGGTTCGCCTGTTCGAGATCCAGAAAAGCGCTCCGCACTTCTCCTTCAATCGAGAGTCGAAGAGCATCACGCGCGCGCGCCGCGGCGTCGCGTCGCGCCTTCGTCGCCTGCACACGGCCGCGCGTAGCGAAGCCGTCGAAGATCGGCCAGGTCGCATTCACGCCCACGATGTAGCCACGGTTAAATTCACGGCCAAGGGTTGGGTCGCGCTCGTTGTAAACCTCGTAACCGCTGAAAACTTCGACCTTCGGTTTCGTCGCACTCCGATCGAGCTGCATTTGCTCTTTCTCGATCGCCATGTCGGCTTCCGCCATCCGGAGCTCCGGCCGGGTAGTCGTCGCGCGCGCCAGACAATCGCTCAAGTTTGGGTGACGCGGTTCGTAAATGAGTTCGCCGGCGACGGAGAACGACGGTTCACCCGAGGCGCTGGTCGGCGCGCCCAACAATTCTCCAAGCCGCAGATACGAATTTTGCAGATTGGTCCGCGCCTGGATCAGCTCCGGCTGCTCATTCGCGAGGGAAACTTCGGCGCGGCGGACATTCAACTCGCCGACCGTCCCGGCGCTAAAACGCTCCCGCTGCGACTTCAACTCCTGCTCCAAGACAGCGACGGATTCTTCCCGGACGGCGATCTGCTCGCGGTTGAGCAGAAGCTGGTAAAACGAAAGGCGTACTTCCATCGTGATGCGATCGATCGCGGCCGCGAGCTGCGCTTCCGCCTTGGCAAAATTAAGCTGCGCGATTGCGACCCGGCTCGAGGTGGCGCCGCCGGTATAGAGTGATTCGACGACGCGGATCGTGGCATTGTAGTCCTCAGGGCGCAGGTTCGAATCGTTCTGCCGCTGACGTCTGGCGTATCTCCCGCTCGAGACGACGGCGGGCAAATAACCGGCTCGCGCCTCGACCAGTCCGCCGCGCGCCGCCTGAACTTTTTTTTGCGCGATCGCGATATCCGGATTCTGCGCTCGGGCGACGTCGATTGCCCGCTCGATGCTGTAATTCGGGGCCGCGGCCAGACAGTTGAAAATCGTTAGGCCGAGGATCGATCCCACAAGGCAAATTCTGCGGCGCATTTCACTTTTTCCCTGCGACCTCTCCTTTTCGCAACACAAATTCCGGGCCCCGTCCCAGCCGGGCGCGACTGTTTCCATTTTGGAATGTAAACTTCCTGTGAACTTTGCGCCTTGCCGAGAGGGGTCGACTGCGGCAACCTAGCGGCTTCCGAAAGCTCCAATGAGTAAAATTCGAATTGCAATCATTGGCGTGGGCAACTGCGCCAGCTCTCTCATCCAAGGAATCAGCTTCTACCACGACACTCCCACTAACGGCTCTGCCGTTGGTCTTATGCACAGCCTGGTCGGCCCCTACCGTCCCAGCGACATCTCGGTCGCGGCCGCCTTCGACATCGACCGGCGCAAGGTCGGGCTCGACGTCAACCAGGCGATCTTCGCACCACCTAATTGCACCAAGGTTTTTTGCGCGAAAGTGCCCACCACTGGCGCAATCGTGAAGATGGGTTGCGTTTTCGACGGCTACCCCGCGCATATGTCGGACCACGATCCGCTGCGCACCTTTCAGCCGTTGAAAAAAGAATCGACCCGCGAAGAAATCATCGAAGAACTGCGAGAATCGGGCGCCGAGATAATGGTCAATTATCTACCGGTCGGCTCGGAGGAAGCGACGCGTTTCTACGCGGCCTGCGCGCTCGAGGCGGGACTCGGGTTCGTCAATAATATTCCAGTCTTCATCGCGAGTGACCCGGCCTGGGTGAAACGCTTTGAGGAGAAAAAACTTCCGCTCGTCGGCGACGACATCAAAGCGCAGCTTGGGGCCACCGTTCTCCATCGCACGATCGTCGATCTCTTTCGCAAGCGCGGAGTCAAAGTCGAGCGCACCTATCAGTTGAACACCGGTGGCAACACCGACTTTCTTAACATGCTCGATCGTGGCCGGCTCCAGTCGAAAAAAGTTTCCAAGACCGAAGCGGTCCAGTCGGTCATCGGGAAGCGCCTGACGGAAGATAACATCCACATCGGCCCGAGCGATTATGTGCCCTGGCAGAACGACAACAAACTTTGCTTCATCCGAGTCGAGGGCCGCCTTTTTGGGAATGTGCCGATGGAGATCGATCTGAAGCTTTCGGTCGAAGATTCCCCAAACTCGGCGGGGGTGGCGATCGACGCCATCCGCTGCTGCAAACTCGCACTCGATCGCGGCCAAAGTGGTGTCCTGCACTCCGCCTCAGCCTATTTTTCGAAACATCCCCCGCTCCAAATGAGCGACGACGAAGCGTATCAGCGAGTCGAGGAATATATCCGGGGCGAGCGCGCTTCGTAGGAGAATCGGTAAACTGCGGATCGCGCCGACCGCAACGATCCATTTATGAAACGAACAAAGATCACCTTCCTCGCTACCTGCTTGATCGTGCCTTTAATTCTCGGTGCGTGCGAGACTAGCAACCGATATGAAAGCGAGACCACTGTTCCAGCATCGACCCATTCCGGCACGCGGGTCGTGAAAGACCAGACACCCGCCGAAGGTCAGCGCTAGATCCCGCTGGTCGTTTCGGCTGCCTCCTCTACTTGAGCACACAGCCCCAGGGGCCGTTTAGGCTTGGTTTGCTAGCTTGCCGGTCTCGTGATTTCCCGAGACCTCATCGCCCACCTTCAATTCGCCGTCGTTGAGTATCTCGGCGACCAGCCCGGCGCGATCGGCCAGACCGTTCAGCGTCTCGGGATGCGTCAAACGCGCCAAATGCGTGCACGGCTCGCTCAAGCGCAAACCGCGCATCCGCACCGTGCCCACCTCAAACTCGCGACCGACCAAGTCATTCAGGCGCACGCCCTGAGTCAGCAGGTTGCGTCGCGATTCCGCCGCCGTCAGTTTCTTTCCGCTCTCTCGTTCGTAGGCCGCCAACGCTTCCGATTCGATCAACGTGACATCGCGCTTTCCCGGATTAGTGGAAAACGTGCCGGTCTCGACTGCATAACGATCACCCTCCAGACCACGGCCGACCAGCGCCCGGACTCGTTCCACCGCGCGCGGCAACTCGGTCGCGTGCGCCGCGACATAAATCCCAAGCAACCGCGCCGGCGTATTCATCGGGCGAGAATAAACTCACGGATAAGTTGCCGCAATCTGCCTGATCGTTGTGCTTTCGAATACCTTGAAGGCCCCGTTCGGCTTTCAGCGCGCTCCTTTCCGGCGTATTCTCCCGGCTAATGTTTGAGATCAAGGCCAGAGAGAAAGCCGTCGAACGGGCATTGCTCATCGGTGCTTATATCTCGACCGACCTCAAAACCGAGGCTCAAAATCTCCTCGAAGAATTAGCCGAACTCGTCGACACACTCGGCATCCCGGTAATCGGCCGCGATCTGATCTCCTATCGCGAAAATCACGCCCGCTATTTGATCGGCTCCGGCAAGGCGCAGGAAATCGTCGCGCGCGCGAAAGAACTGGAATGCGACGTCCTTATTTTCGACAACGAACTCAGCCCCTCGCAGCAGCGAAATTGGGAAGAACTCGCCGGCATGACCGTGGCCGACCGCCAGGAGATCATCCTCGATATCTTCGGCGCCCGCGCTCAGACCCGCGAAGCCCGCATCCAGGTCGACCTCGCGCGTATGCAATACTCGCTCCCACGCCTAACGAGAGCCTGGAGCCATCTCGGCCAGCAGGGTGGCGGGATCGGCGCGAAAGGCGAAGGCGAAAGCCAGCTCGAGCAGGATAAACGAAAGATCCGCCTCCAGATCGACCGCCTGAAGCGCGAGCTCGAGGAGGTGCGTCGCGCCCGCGCCACCCAGCGTAAGGACCGCAAGCGCGTTCCCGTGCCGAACGCCGCCATCGTCGGCTACACCAATGCCGGCAAGTCATCACTCCTTCGCCGGCTCACCGGCGCCGAGGTTTTAGTCGAGGACAAACTCTTCGCCACCCTCGACACGACGACCCGCAAGATCGCCCTGCCTAACAAACAGCCGCTGCTCCTCACCGACACCGTCGGTTTCGTCCGCAAGCTCCCCCACCAGCTCGTCGAGGCCTTCAACGCCACTCTGGAAGAAGCAACCCTGGCCGATTTCCTCATCCACGTGCTCGATGCTTCCCAAGATGAAGTCATGGCCTTTTACAACACCACCATGAGCGTGCTCGGCCAGCTCGGGGCCGATACGAAACAGATGCTCGTTGTCTTTAACAAAATCGACAAGGTAACTGACCCGCTCACGCTCCCCGCCTTGCGCCGCCATTTCCCCGACGCCCTCTTCATCTCTGCGCAAACCGCTGAAGGGATCGAGAAACTTATCGAGCGTATCTCCGATTTCGTCGCCCGCGGGACCGTCACGGTCGAGCTGCGCCTGCCGCCGGACCGCGCCGACCTGCTTGCGCGCCTCCATCGCGAGGGCTCCGTTCGTGATCTTCGCTACGAGGGTAACTTCACCGAAGTTGTGGCCACAATGCCGGCACGCTTGCTGGAGACTTATTCGCCGTTTCTTCGGCAGCCCGGCGCAGGAACTACCGCCGAAGTAGCCAAGTCCGGTAGTTGACGATTTTGCCTTCGACGGTTACGCGACTGATGTGCGTTTTTTCGGCGCTCGCTCTCCATCCCGTTTCCTGTCCCCTCCGCTTTTAGCCGAGATTAGAAGCGGGCTGTCTTTCCGCGCCTTTCTTCGCTTCGACCGCAAGTAGCATCAACTCCTGCTCTTCGGGCGCGAGCCGTACCTTCTTCTCGAGCTGGAAGCCGAGCTTCTCGAGCAAACGAACGGAGGCGTCGTTATGCGGTGCGACGATGGCCACTATGCGCGAGAGCTTTATGACATCCCATCCTTCCCGTAGCACCGCGGCAGCCGCCTCCGAGGCAAAGCCCCGCGACCAGAACCGCTCCAGAAAACTGAATCCGAGATCGATGTCTTCGAGATTGTCGCGCTTGATCAGGCCGCAGATCCCCATCGGCTCACTCGTCTCCGTTAGTTCGACGAGCCACATTCCGAAGTGATAGCGTTCGTACTGCGCGATGATCCGTTCCTGCATGTAGCGGACGGCGTCCGCCACTGTGCGCACACCGCGATCGCCGACGTTGCGGATAAACGCCGGTTCGTTCAGGACATCGAGCAGGAAGGGGGCGTCTGTCTCAAGCATGGGACGCAGACGGAGGCGCTCGGTTTCAAGCGTGTTCATGCAGCAATCTGTGTCAGGTGACGCGCGCGGACGGAATTCGTTGCGGTTAGCCGATGTTTTCTGGAGTGAACGAACCCTAGCTCTTGCCCGCGAGCGATTGCCACTCATCCGGAGTAAGCTTCAACTTTGCGGCCGCGACATTCTCTTCCAAGTGTGCGACCGAGGCTGTGCCGGGAATAGGCAGCATCACTGGCGAACGCTCGAGCAGCCAGGCAAGCGCGACCTGATAGACACTCGTGTGGTGCGCCTTGGCCACCGCTTCGAGTGTACCACTCGATTTCAATCCACCGCCTCCGCCAACCGGTGACCAGGGCATAAAGCCAAGATTCTCTTTCTCGCAATAAACGAGCGTTTTTTCCCAATCACGATCTGCGAGGTTGTAGCGATTCTGCACACTGACAATTGGAAGGACCTTGCGCGCTCGCGTGATCTCTTCCGGCGACACCTCCGAAAGCCCTACATGCCGGATCTTCCCTGCCTCCTGCATCTCCTTGAGCGCGCCGAGCGAGTCCTCCATCGGTACTTTCGAATCAATCCGATGCAACTGGTAAAGATCGATCCGCTCAAGCTTGAGCCGTTTCAGGCTATTTTCGACGCATTTTTTGAGATAATCCGGACGGCCATTTGGTTTCCACGCTCCTGGACCCGGCCGGGTCAGCCCGCCCTTGGTCGCAATGACGAGCCCGGCAGGATAAGGATAAAGCGCCTCAGCGATGAGCAACTCGCTGGTTTCCGGACCGTAGGCATCGGCCGTATCAATCAGGTTGACGCCTAACTCGACCGCGCGGCGGAGAACCTTGAGCGCGTTAGGACGGTCCGCCGGCCAGCCCCAGATGCCATCACCTGTGATTCGCATCGCACCAAAACCGAGCCGATTGACAGTGAGATCGCCTCCGAGCTTAAAAGTAGGATTCATAGCCATTGTCAAATTATCCGCTGTCTCCGCACCCATCACAGTCGCCGCTCTACCCGCCCACAGGGCCGCTCCACCGGCCAAGCTCATACCGAGAAATGTACGTCGCGTAAGACTTTGGTTCATTCGTTTAGTTTTCGTTTCTGGAGTTTCGTTGCCCATGAGGTCCAAGTTGCCATGATCGCGCCATTTCATCAACGCACGGCGGCTTCGTTGCGAGGCGGTTCGCGTCGGATGACCTGCGTTCGCGCGGCTGCCCGATACTGCGCGACCGATTCCCAGTCGGTCATCCCTTGGGTCCAATAGAAATCCTCCCGCCGCACCTCGCCTTGGAAGACCTTGTCGCGAAAGATCTGCTCGTTGAACTCGCCAATGATTTCGCCATCCCGCGCGACGTGAAAGTTCATCGCTCCAATCCGCCAAGAAAATCGCGTGCTGTCGATTCCTTTCCCGGAAAAGATAGATAGACAATTCTTTCCGTCGGCGGCGTCTTAGCCGAAAAATGCACCTTTCTGCGCGCAGCTGCAGCTCAATCCTTCTCGCAATGTGGTATGGCCTGGCGGGATGCGAACGGGCACCACTCACATTGGATCAGTTGATCGAGCGCAATGCGGAAGCAGTCGGGGGCCGGGCGGCAATTGAGGCGGTGCATACCATTCGAGTCGATGTGCATATTGTCGATCCGGGGTTTGAGGTGGATGGTATTTACGTGGCGGCGCGGCCGGGGCGAATGCGGATCGACGTGTCGGCTGATGGCCAGCATGTTTTTACGGAGGCGCTGGGAGAGGAACACGCCTGGCAATGGAAAGGAAAGGGTGAGCCGGTGGAAGCCAGCGCCGTGGCGACGGCGGCATTGCGTCATGGGGTGGAAATGCCGGGGCATATTTTCGGGTTACATGAGCTAAGGCAGCGCGGTTATCGCGTGGAGCGGGCCGGTCGCGAAATGGTCGGGAGCGTGAATTACCATCTCTTGCGGGTGACCTTTGCGGATGGCTACAACACGATCTTCTATCTCGATCCGGAGTCATGGTTTATCACTCGGCGGCGCGATGTGCGGCCGTTGCATCCGGATGTCGATCCTACTCCGACCAGGATCGAGACCAGGATGAGCGACTTTCGCCGGGTCGGTGACATACTCTTCCCTTTCGCGTCGACCGATACAGACCTGGCTACTGGCAAGATCTTGGAAACAACCACCGTTCGCTCCATTACCTTAAACCCAGCGCTGGAGCGGGACTTGTTTGAGAAGTTGTGATGCCAGTGGCTACAACGGAGCGGCCGCGTTTGCGGGAATCGTCTGCGCTTTGCCCAAATACTGCACGGTGATCCCATTCCCGCTGCGCGAGACGACCGGCAACTTGAGCCCGCGCGGTAGGATGGTCTCACCATAAGGGATTTTCATTGTCACCGGCCGGGTAAGGGTGATGAATTCCTGCGCCGGCACACTGGGTGTGGGTGGCACAGGCCTGGCGCTCGGCTGGCCGGACGGAGCTGGTGTGGTCAGAACGTTTTCGTCCAGCACTTCCAGTTTTGCGACAGGATGAATCTCCCCGGCGGTCGCGCGCCAGGGATTATGATACTTGTTCGCAGCGACGCTACGGATCATAGGGCCGACATCGGCTGACCCATTGGTGATCATCGTCCCAGAGCAGATTGCCGATGACGCGGATCTTGCGCGCGGGATGACCGGTCGGTTCATAACTCAGATCCGGCGCGCGGATGAAGGCGGCGAGTGACTGGAGCCGGATGCCGGCACGGAAGATGGCATTCTGTGTGCGCGGCGTGATCTCGCAAATTATCGGGGTTGGGTCGTCCAGCCGCGGCGGGTGATCGGAGGGTTGGGCAAAAAGTTCAAGATGCCAGTCGTGAAAATCGGTGCTACCGCAGTTGGTGGATTCAGGCGGACCGGCGTATGCGAGCACGAGATAACCGGTAAGGGACACGAGCTGCTTCTCGTATTTGTCGAGCTCTTCTCTTTGGGCCGGCGATAGATCCTTGCGGCGCGTGCCCTGCGTCTGAGTATCGAAAGGGTCGACATGACGGAGAAAGGCGGTCGTATCCATTGTCTCGGGGAGCGGATCCGCGAACGAGGCGGCTTGGCGGTTCTTGAGACGATTGCGCTCGATCGCATCGGGGGTCTTGCCGATGCCTTTCAGTCGATCGCGGCAATCCCAACCGGCGAGGTCGATTTCTTTTAACTCGCGATCTTCCGAGATTTGCGGCCGCTCCGCAATGACGAAGGTAGCGATGAGCAGAGTCACACAGATGGTCGTCAGAAGTCTTTTGTTCTGCATGCTCGGATATCGCTGACTGCGGCAGCGGGCCGGTGGCTGTCGAAAAGTTTGTCAGCCAATTCCGGTTCTAGCAGGAGCGACAGCAATTGCGATTTCTTTCCTTCGCTGCTGGAGAGAGTCCCAGTCCGGCGAAAGCGATCGCGATTGACACCCGCGGAGGATACTCGTTAGGCAGCAAGCTGCTCGACGGCCGAACGGAGCACGCCGAGATCGAAGGGCTTGGGCAGGATGGCGTGCACATTCATTCGTTCGTAGGCTTCGCGGATCTCGGAGGAGACGTGGGCAGAGAGGACGATGATCTCGCCGGGTAGACCACGCTTGCGAATTTCGTCGACCAACTCCAAGCCGGTGAGGTTCGGCATTTTCTGATCGACGATGAGCAGGTCGTAAGGATGGTCCGCCGCCTCGAGACGGGCGAGAGCTGCTGCGCCGCTGTCGACACTCAGGACCTCAAAGCGGGGGCCGGCAAAAACATATTTGAGGGAGGTCGTGATGGAGGGTTCGTTATCAACGGTGAGGATCCGGAAGGGCGCGCTCATAATTGCCATAATATAGGAGCACCGTCCGTGCCCGGTGGGCAGCAAAGATGAAGCGCGACGGCAACGCGAGTGGCCGCTAGCGAAAGAAAATCAGGTAGGCGAGAGCAACGAACACCACTGTCACCGTGATGATCTGGGGCAGATACTTTGCATTCGTCGGCCGGAACGATGAAGTCTCGCTGAATGATGACGCACAGTGCCGGCAATGGTTCCCCAAAACGGAGACGGCGTAGCCGCAGGTTGGGCAGGATTCGAGGGACATGATCAGCGGGCGGCTCGGAGAGCGGCGCGAGTGGACTGCTCGGCGCTCATGATTTTTTCGTCCGCCACACGACGCAGACCACGCACCAAGCCCAACTTCGAGAGCGTCCAGATTATCCACTTGGTTGGGTCCATCTGCCACGGCTTCACTCCGTTGCGATAATCGTGCTGGAACTCGTGATGATAATTGTGATACCCCTCTCCGAAAGTGAAGAAAGCGAGGAGGAGTGAGTCGCGCGCGCTGCACTTGGTTGAGTAGGGCTGGCGGCCCATGGTGTGACACGCGCTGTTGATGAGAAAGGTGCAGTGCTGCAGGACGACGATGCGCGCCACGCCCGCAAGCAGGAACGCGCCGAGCGCGCCGACCCAACCATTCCAGAGAAAGCCGAGCACGGCCGGGAAGACGAAGCTAACCAGGACGGCGATCGTCTGCACGTGGCGATCCTGCCAGCAGACGAGTTTGTCCTTCTGCAGGTCGGGCACGTTATCGTAGGGCTCGTCGTTATTGAGCTTGAAAAGCAGCCATCCAATGTGGGCAAAGAAAAAACCCTTGGAAATGCAATACGGGTCCTCGTCGTGATCGACATGCTTGTGATGCCGCCGATGCTCGCTCGCCCACATCAGGACGGAATTCTCGAACGCCGCCGCGCCGAAGATGAGGGTAAAGAGCCGGATCGGCCAACTCGCCTGAAAAGTCATGTGCGAGAAGAGCCGATGATAACCGAGCGTGACGCTGAACCCGCAGACGATGATCATCGCAAAGAAGAGCGCGACCTGGAACCAGTCCAGCCCGAAGAACCAGAGATACGCAGGCACGGCGGTGAGAGTGAGCGCGAGTGTTCCGATCAAGAAGGAACTCGTTACCCAGTTGATGCGTTCCCTCGGAAGGCGAAAAAACATGCGCTTCGCGGGCAGGGTCGTTTCGCGCGGAACGGTGAGGTCCACGTCGCTGGAAATCAAAAGTGTATCGTTCAAACTGTTAGTCTCCCATCCCCGAGCTTTGGGGCGCGTTGACTGCTGATGCTGCAGTTGTTCAGGGCGAAGACGGCTTCTCCGTCTGCCGTAGTGTAGCTGAGAACGCGCCAAATGCGGCATTTATTATCGAACCACAAAGTTTGACGAAACTTTTATGGCGAGGTCAAGTCGAAGCTCTGTCATGCTCCGGCCTTGCTGGAGCGCGGAGAAGGGATGCCGCGCCTAACAAAGAGCGTTCCGCCGAATTCGCTTGGGAACCGGCCCGAGCCGGACGACAGTTCGGGCTTATGGGAAATAGCCAAGGCAGAGATAATGTGAAGAAACGCGCCGCTCGCCGCAAGAAGACCGAGCGTCTTGCCCCCGCCAAGGCGAGCAAGAAGAAGACGGGCAAATAATCCGGATCATCTTTTCGTTAGGCTAAAAATGCCTCGCGCGAACCGGCGCGACGTATTCCAGTGAAGCGCGATGCCGAAGAAACCACCCACTGAAATCCACTCCCCTCGGACCCTGGTCCTGGTCGATGAATCAAACATTGGCAGCTCCGTGCGGACCGCGGGGCGCGGCCTCGACTGGCTGCGCTTGCGCGAATTCCTGACCGGCACGGATTCCGGCCGCACGCTGATCGAGATGGTCGTGTATGCCGGGTTGCCACCCGCCATTCCGCTCTGGCAGGACGAACGGGATAAGAAGAACAAGTTCATCCATTGGCTGCGCTCCAATGGCTTCATGGTCGTGACCAAGGATGGAGCACCGGCAGACGAAGGCCATTACAAGGCGAACGTCGACGTCATGATGGCGATCGACGCGCTCGAGCTATCAGTCCAGATGCAGCCCGAGGTCGTCATCCTGGTGACGGGAGACGCGGACTTCGCGTATCTCGCGACCAAACTGCGGCGGCGCGGAATTCGCGTAGAGGTCGCATCGGTCACGCAGAATCTGGGCGGTGTCCTGAAGTCGGCAGCGAACGCGGTGATCGATCTCGCGCCACTCTTTCGCACCTTTGAGTTGATGCCGGCGCCCGATTCTGCGGCGACGGCGGCGCGGCGCACGCGGCCGTAGCTTCGAGCGAGTAGCGCCGCAAGTAACCCGGCGCTCAGAACACCCCCAGAATCAGACGAAGCCGCTATCGCAGGTTGTAAGCCTCGATCAATGCCACACCCGTGGTGCTGTTCTTACCCTGCACGATGACGGTGTAGGCCCCAGCCGCCAACGTTTGCACAATCGCAGATTCACGATCGTCGCTTGGCGCAAGGCCGGTCGCCTCGATTTCGCTCTTTTGCGTCCCTTTCCAATTGTCGTTACTCGCCACCAGCGCACCGTTGGAGTCGCGCAGGTCGAGGACGGGATCGGCCAGCGCGCCGGTCACTCCACTTAGACTCGGCCCAATTGCGCGCACGATCATATTCGTCGCGCCTGCGCCAGTATCGAGAACGATGAACCCGCCGATCATGACATTATCGCCCGTCTGGACGAAACCCCGGGTGGAAATATTAGCAAGGTTCGCCGTCCCATCCAGCCCGTAGGCTTCGACCAATCCAACTCCGCTTCCGCCGTTCTTACCCTGGACGACCGCCGTATAAGCGCCCGGCGTGAGCCGGCGTACGATGGCCGACTCCTTCGTGTTGGTCGGCGGGATGGTGGTACCTTCGATTTCGGCCTGTTGAGTGTCTTGCCAGTTATCGTTGGTCGCGATGGTGGCCCCTGTCTGATCGTGCAACTCGAGGGTTGGATCGGAAAGCGAGCCGGCGATTCCGAGCGCGCCTAACGAAGGCCCAATCGCGCGGACCAGAACATTCTTATCCCCTGTGCCGGTGACGATGAAGCCGCCGATCAGAACATTGTCGCTCGTCCCGACACTGAGACGGGTCGAGATGTTGCCCAGGTTTGGCGGGAGCGGTGCGGGCAGGGCGGTGCGCGACCAGGCCGGGGCGCCCGCGCCGGGACCGCGAAGTTTCGTTAGGCCGGAACCGTCGTTGTTCATCACATAAACTTCGTTTGTCTCAGGTGCAGCATGTTGCTGCGGACCGAGCGGACCGGGCGCCTGTTGGCCGAGGTCGAAAACCAACTGAGAGCCATCGGGTGACCAATCCAGGCTCGAGATGTAGAAACCGGGCGCAAACTGAATGACCTGAGTGTCGACTCCCGTCGTTAGATTGACGATGCGAATGGACTGAATATCTGGATCGGGCGTCTGGCTGGTAAGGAGGAAAAAATTCTGGAAAGAACGCACATAGGCGACGCCAACGCCGTTCGGCGAAAACTTCGGCGCGTAATCGTGCTCGCCCCAGAGATAGGGCATCGAACCCGAGATCTGCGAATCGGCCCGCGGAAACGTGATTTGTTGAAAGTGACCCGCCAGCACGGCGCCAGCGCTCGGCTCGATCAGATTGATCGAGGTGATCTCACCCGGCCCGCCGCCACTAATAAAGTTTGTGCTGCCTTCGAGGGGCGCGACGAGGAAATTCCCGTCCGGCGACCAATCGACTCCTTCGCCTCCGTGATGAGTTCCATTCAAACCCTTATCAACGTGGACTTGAAGCGGCGCGAAGGCGGAGGAAGTGGAGTATATCTCGAGCGAGGGCGTGGTGGTCTGCGTGCCGATATTGTTGAGGTCGGCCGTGAAAATGTAGGTAAAGACCGCCAGCCGGGTGTTATCAGGCGAGAACGCCTTGTAGTTGGGAAAATTGTAAATGATGACGCCGTTACTGACGAGATCGCCGTAGAAGGTTAGCTCGTTGATGGCACCCGTGGTCGTGCTGAGCGAAAATGCGTTCTGGCTTCGCTCGATCGGTAAGGCCGGGTCGAGCGCGCTGACGGCCAATTGGGTTCCATCGCGCGAAAAGATCGGGAAGGCGAACGTCGTGAAGGGCGACCCAATCTGCAGATCGCCGGTCCCGTCGGCGTTCATGCGCCGGAGTTGGAGGGTGCCGTCGGCTCCCAGTTGCACATATCCGATTTGCGCCGCAAGGGGCGAGAACTCGGCGGAAACAAAAAGGCAGGTCAACCAAAGCAGTCCGAGGCCCAAGTACTGCCTCGATTTCCTGGAACTGCAAGATAGACGCGGAAACAAACCAGAAGGGCCCATATCTCATTTTAGAGACGAAGCGGTCAACACCGCCATATGCCGATCGGCAGGTGTGATCGCGGCACGATTCTTGACAGAGGAAAGCGAGTTTGGGACAAAGGAGGTCATGCCACTGGCGCTGAATTCTTTGCAAACGCACGACTGGCTGCGGATGCAGGAGTTTCTTCTCCGCTTGCACACCGCCACCTCCCTTGCCGAACTGCCGGCCACGATTCTGGGCGGACTGCGGGAAGTGATTCCCTTCGACTCCGGCAGTTTTCAGGACGATCGCGGCGGTCTGCGGAAAATCCCCTGGCTCTATGAAGAAGATGCCTGGCAGCCCGTGGCCGGCCCGGAGGGCGAACTCGGTGTCCGGGTGATGTCGCATTGGATACCGGAGTTCAGCTCGATGCGCGACGCGTACTTCGCCGCGAGCGCGGAGCGTCATCCCCATAACGCTTACTATCAACGCACCGGCGACGGCACGGCGCGGCGCTTATCCGAGATTCTTTCAATGCAGGCCCTTCGAAAAACGATTTTCTTCAACGAAATTTCGGGCAAGAACCGGCTCATTCGCCAGCTCACGATTTATGTTCCAGCCCCCCCCATTCACACCGCGATGGTCGCACTTTGCCGTGAAGGACCGGATTTCTCGGAACGCGACCGCGCTCTGCTTGAAATGCTGCGTCCGCATATCGCGACCGCCTGGAGACTGGCTTGGGAACGGGAACGCAATCGCACCGAACTGCGGCAACTGTTGACTCGGCACCGGGCGCGCTCGGGAGCAGCGGAGGTCGCAGGCGCCACCCAACAGCGTTTCGCGCTCGCTCCGCGCGAAGCGGAAGTCCTGGGCTGGGTCGCGCAAGGGAAGACGAATGGGGAGATCGCGATCATCCTCGGCCTCGCGCCCGGGACGGTGAAGTTCTACGTCGAACGCATCTTGGCCAAACTGGGATGCGAGACACGCACGGCAGCGGCTCGCATGGCGCTCGAGACGGCGGCGGCCAACTAGCGAACCGTTACTGCAGATTGTAAGCCTCGATCAGGCCAACACCCGTCGAGTTATTTTTTCCAACTACGATTGCAGTGTAAGCCCCGGCCGGCAGTGTTCGCAGGATGGCTGATTCCTTGTCCTCGCTCGGCGCGAGACCGGTCGCCGCGATCTCAGTTTGCTGGGTTTCCTTCCAATCGTCGTTGCTGGCGAGGGTCGCGCCGTTACCGTCGTGCAACTCGAGAGTCGGATCGGCCATGGCGTTGGAAACGCCGGCCAGACTGGGACCGATCGCTCGCACCAGCACCGTCGTCGACTCGCCGGTGTCGAGGACGATGAAGCCCCCGATCATAACATTGTCGCCTGTCTGGACCAGACCGCGGGTGGAGATGTTCGCCACCTGCGCCGTCCCATCGAGACCATACGCTTCGACCAATCCGACGCCCGCGCCGCTGTTCTTCCCGCTTACAATCGCGGTGTAGGCGCCGGGGGTGAGACGGCGGATGATCGCCGATTCCTTGTTGTCGCTCGGAGCGAAACCGGCATTGGTGAGCTCGGTCTCCTGGCTGTCCTTCCAATTGTCGTTCGTGGCGATAGTCGCACCAGTCTGGTCGTGCAATTCCAGCGTAGGATCGGCCAAGGCACCGTTGACGCCAAGCGCGCCTAACGACGGCCCGATCGCCCGCACCACGACATTCTTGTCACCCGTGCCGGTAATGATGAAACCGCCGATCAGGACGTTATCGCCCGTTCCGACACTGAGCCGGGTGGAGATGTTTCCAAGATTCGGCGGCAGCGGCGGCGGAAGCGCCGGCGCCCAGGAGGGCTGACCGGAAGGGGCGGCGAGAAACTGGCGCAGACCGGTTCCATCGACATTCACGACGCTGATCGAGTTCGTATCCGGCACCGCGTAGGAAAGCGGGGTCCCGCTACTGAAAGCCTGCGGCCCGATGTCGAAGATGAGCTGGGTGCCATCCGGCGACCAGTCCACGCTCGTGATGTAAAACCCGGGGTTGAAAATCGCGACCTGGAAATCGCTCGAGCCATCGACCGCCGCAATGCGCAGCGATTCGATATACGGATCGGGGATGATACGCAGACTCGAGATCAACTGGAAGGAGCGCACATAGGCCACCCCGGTTCCGTTAGGCGAGAACTTCGGCTGGTAATCGTGCTCTCCCCAGACCGTGACCTCCCCGGTCACGATGTTGCTTGTTGTATCGGCGCGCGGGAAAGTCAGCTGCCGCGCATTGCCTCCACCGGTCACCGGTTCGGCGAGAAAAAGGGCGGTCGCCTCTCCTACTCCGCCGCCACTGATGAGCGGCGCGTCCCATTTGAGCGGCGCTACGATCTGATCCTGGTTCGCCGGCGACCAATCGATTCCTTCTCCGCCGTGATGCGTTCCATCCAAAAACGGATCGGCGTGGACAAGAGCGAGCGAGCCGCTCGAGCCGTCACTCGGAAAAATCTGCAGGATCGGCGTGCCAGTCTCGCTCGCGCCTCCGCCCCCAGAGCGATAATAGGAATTCACCGCGATCAACGTTCCATCGGGCGAGAAGGCCTTATAGAAACCGAAGACGTAAGTGTAGAGGAGAGTATTCGGGTCGAGCATATCGAGAAAGTTGGTCGCGTTTTGCGTCGCGCCCGTTCTGCGATTGACCGTGAAAACATTCCGACTGATTTGATTCGGCCGAGCCGGATCAACCGCAGAAAGAGCAAACTGAGCCCCGTCCCTCGCCGGGACCGGGCCGAGCACATCCGCGAACGGCACCGCCACCGCAGTGTCACCGGTCCCGTCGGCGTTGATCTGGCGGAGCTGTCCGACCTGCTGCGAGCCCGTCCCCACCGGGCGCACATAGAGAATTTGGCCAGCCGCGGGTTCCAGCGCGATGAGAATGGAAAGCCCGATCAGAGCGAGCGGCCCGCAAAAGGATAAGTGCAATAATTTCGATGCCATGGATACCTCGGATCCCATTATGCGAAAAAACGGCTTCAAAGTGGACAAAAAATTCACGGCACCCTTTACCAGCCAGGTTGACGGGAGGGGTTCGCGGTTTGACCGTCGTTCGCGCCGACACTAACCTGGGTGGTTGTCGCAAAGCGTTGGGCATTCCCAGGGGCCTAGGAGAATGGTTATGAGAAAAAGCGCGATTCTCGGCAGCGTCTTCGCTCTTCTGTTGTCCGGCGGCGCGCTGGCACAGACCGGCACCTGTTCGGACATGGATGTCGGCCCAGGCGCAGATCTTCACGGTTTCCGGCCGTTTCCAGGCGACAACGCCTGGAACACCGATATCTCTGCTCTCCCGGTCGATCCGAATTCGAACAACTTCATTAATTTCGTCGGGGCCACCGCTCCCTTGCACCCGGATTTCGGGGCGGGTTTGTATCTCGGCAATTCAATCGGGATTCCCTACCAGGTCGAAGATGCGACACAGCCAAAGGTGACGGTTAAGATCGTGGCCTATCGTGACGAATCAGATTCCGGACCGATGCCGATTCCGCCCGACGCGCTGATTGAAGGATACCCCAATCCTGGCGATGGCGACCGCCACGTGCTCGTGCTCGATAAGGATGACTGCTGGCTCTACGAATTGGGCCGAGCTTTCGTAACAAGGCGTGGAAGCTGGCGCGCCGATGCGACCGCCATCTGGGACATGACGACTAGCGGGCAAAGGCCCTATACCTGGACTTCGGCCGACGCCGCCGGGTTGCCCATTTTCCCCGGCCTTGTGCGCTACGATGAAGTGGCCGACGGGGCGATCAATCATGCCATTCGAGTAACTGTCCCAGTGACCAGACAGGCCTTTACCCCGCCGGCTTCGCATTGGGCTTCATCCGTGACAGACCCAAATGCGCCGCCGATGGGTATGCGCATGCGACTCAAAGCAAGCTTCGACATTTCCGGATTTCCACCAAGCGACCAAGTGATCCTGAGCGCGTTGAAGAAGTATGGAGTAATCGTCGCGGATAACGGTTCGGCCATGTTCATCAGCGGCACCCCCGATGACAGATGGAATAACTCCGAGCTGGATCAACTCAAGACTCTGACTGCATCGGATTTTGAAGTCGTGCAGATTGGACCTGTCTATACTCCCGGCAACGTCCCCACCGGACCTTCGCCCGTTCTGACCAATCTGACTGCCAACCCTTCCACAATTGCGCCCGGCCAAACCTCCACCCTCGCTTGGAACAGCTCGGACACGAGCTACACGATCGTTTCGCCCGAGATCGGTCCCACCCGGCAGAATAGCGTGGTCGTGCAACCTGCAGCTACGACCACCTACCGGGTTTACGCCACCAACCAATACGGCCGCACTACGAGATCAGTCCGGGTGGCCGTGCAGCAAGGTCCCTGACGCCAGCCGCGCGGCGACGTCCGCTCAGCTCATCTCAGCTCGCATTGTGAACCCGGCTTTCAACGCACCGCCGGGCGCGATCTGCTGGATGCCGTCTTTGTCTTCGAAGGCACGCTGCTCGTGACGATCGGTCAGACCCCAGCAGGGCTCGACGCAAAGGAAAGGACCGCCATCAGACCAAAGAGTCAGATAAGGCGCGGCAGCCAAATCGAGCGTGACCTCGCGACCGCTCGACGGGTCGCGATAGACGAAGGTGCGGTCGGGCACGTCGATGAACTCCAGAATGCAGGATCCGGGCAGGTTGGCGCGCTCGAAGGGCATCGCGCCGCCGCCGTGCTCGATCTCTTCCGTATCCCCCGAGAGATAATTTCCCGGTGAAAACCAGCGGCGATAGCGACCCGCCGGCATTTCGAGCTGGAAGGAATCGAACCTGGTCGCGGCAAAACCGGGATGGAGTCCAAACTCGAGATGAGCGCTCAGTTCCCGCTCGTGATTTTGAAAGTGGAAACTCACTTCGAGGTCATCGCCACTCAATGTGTAGGTCAGAGCCAGAGAAACCTTGAGCGGATACTCCTCCGCCGCGATTTCGTTAGGCGAAATCCGAAAGGTGAGCGCCGCTCGATCAGCGGCGCCAAGATCCGCCCTCACATCAGAGAAGGTTTTGTGGCGCAGAAAGCTGTGGGTTCCACCCCGGATTTCGCGCCCGCGATAAAGGCTGTGCCCGTCTTTCAGCCGGTGCAGGAAGTAGCCCATGACGGTGGCGTGATTCCCCCACCCGCTTGCCGGCTGGCTGAGATCGTTGTCGCGATAGAGAAAGCCGATCCATTTTCCAGTCGCATCGCGCCGCGCGAGGCTCACCAGCTCAGCACCGAGGCGCGAGACGACGACGCGGAAGCCGCGCTCTTTGTCAGTCAGGATGTCGAGGAGCCGTCCGTCGCGCTCCTCCTCCTGGTGCGAAAACTTCATGCCCTAAGAATCGATCCGCAGGTCCGCATTTGTCCTCGGACAAACAAAACCATTACGGGAAGAGCCCGCGCATATGCTTGGCTTTCATGACGCGTTCAACACCGATTGCCATCGCGGCGGTTCGATGTGAGACGTTGTCTCGTTTGGCCCGTTTGATGACCTGTGAGAACGAGTGTTCGAGGATGCGGAAAAGTTTGTCCGTCACTTCCGTCTCCGTCCACATAAAGGCCTGCAGGCCCTGCACCCATTCAAAGTAGGAGACGATCACCCCGCCAGCATTGCAAAGAATGTCGGGAATCACGAACACTTCCTCCCAGCGTTTGTTCAGGAGCAAGTCGGCTTCCGGGCTGGTCGGGCCGTTCGCGCCTTCGGCCAGAATCCGGCACTTGATTTTGTCTGCGTTTTTTTCCGTGATCACGCGATCGACCGCGCAGGGCGCGAGAATGTCGCACGGCATCTCAAGCAGCTCGTTTGGGTCGACCCGGTCGGCCTGAGCGAATGCACGCAGGTTGCCTTTCTTCTGCACGTGCAGCTCGGCCGCTTTGACGTCGATTCCCTTCGGATTGTAGAGCGCCGCGGTGTGATCGCTGATCCCGACGATTTTGACCCCGGATTTCAGCCCTAACGAAAGAGCCGCGACCGAGCCGACGTTCCCAAAGCCCTGGACGATGGCGGTTGCTTTGTCCGGATCCATCTTCAGCATGTCCATCGCCCGCTCGATCAGGTAAACGACGCCGCGCCCGGTCGATTCGCGCCGACCTTCCGTCCCGCCGACGGTAACCGGTTTGCCGGTCACGATCTCGTTGACCGCGTAGCCCTGGTAGACGGAGTAAGTGTCCATGAACCAGGCCATGACCTGCTCATTCGTGCCCATGTCGGGACCCATGATGTCGGTTTTCGGTCCGACAAACGGGATCATCTCCTGCATGTAACGGCGGGAGACCGCTTCCAGTTCCTTGTGCGAGAGCTTGGTCGGGTCGCAGGCCACGCCGCCCTTCGCGCCGCCGTAGGGCAGATTGTTGAGCGCGCATTTCCAGCTCATCCACATGGCGAGAGCGGCCGTTTCGCCCATCGAGAGGTTGGGTGCGAACCGGGTGCCGCCCTTGGTCGGGCCGAGCGTGAGGTGATGCTGCACGCGGTAGCCCTGGAACGTCATGGTGCTGCCGTCGTCCATGTGTACTGGAAGGGTCACGGCCATCGCGCGCTTCGGATACATCAGACGGTCGCGATCGTTTTTGTCGATGTTCAGGTAATCGGCGATGACCTGAAACTGGTCGCAGGCCATTTGAAAGACTTCGTCGTCGTAAATCATAAAAGCGGAGCCGACACGGTAAAGCGGGCCGGCGGTTGGTGCAGTTGGTTTTTCCGCTGGGACCCGCTAGAGGTCAAATGCTTTGTGACCAGCGATTGGCGGAGTACCGTGCTCTGCTCTAGGCTCGCAAAATGGCGGAGCACGATTCCCAATGGCGAGCCGAGACGATGGCGGTCCACGCCGGCCGCGGTGTCGATCCAGTCAGCGGCGCGGTGGTTGAGCCAATTCATCTCTCGACGACTTTCCAGCGCGCCGAGGACGGAAGCTTCCCGGGGTTTGATTACACTCGAACCGACAACCCCAATCGCGCCGCCTTGGAAAAAGCGCTCGCTCGCATCGAAGGCGGTGCGGTCAGCGCCGCTTTTGCCTCCGGCGTCGCGGCGGCGATGAGTATTTTCCAGACACTTTCGCCTAACGATCACGTGATCGCCCCGCTCGATGCCTACTATGGCATCCAGCGCGTCCTGCGCGATCTTT
Source organism: uncultured Verrucomicrobiae bacterium (assembly GCA_963819975.1). GTDB lineage: Bacteria > Verrucomicrobiota > Verrucomicrobiia > Chthoniobacterales > UBA10450 > Palsa-1392. The sequence goes on from CAWFYE010000009.1 coordinate 52,948, forward strand.
TCACGCGCTGGCAACTGGCGGTCGATCTCGTCGACATGACGGATCTCGACGCGGTGAAAAAAGCCGTCCGGAAGGAGACCCGACTCATCTGGGTTGAGACGCCCTCGAATCCGACAACCAAGCTTACCGATCTCGCCGCGGTCGCCGAGATCGCGCACACTGCCGGCGCGCTCCTCGCCTGCGATAACACCTGGTCGCCCATCATTCAGCGCCCCCTCGATCTCGGGGCTGATCTGGTCATGCACTCGACGACAAAATATGTGGGCGGCCACAGCGACGTCCTCGGCGGCGCGATCGTCTCGCTGCGTGACGACGAATTTTTTCAACGTCTGCGCGAAGTCCAGGGCGTCGGCGGGGCGGTACCCGCGCCCTTCGATTGCTGGCTCGTCCATCGCGGAATCCAAACGCTTCCCTGGCGGATGCGTGCGCACTGCGAAAACGCTTTCCGCGTCGCGCAATTCCTCGAATCGCATCCGCAAATCGCACGCGTCCATTATCCTGGTCTGGCCTCGCATCCCCAGCATGAACTTGCCCGCCGGCAAATGAGCTTGTTCGGCGGAATGGTCTCGTGCGAAACAAAGGGCGATCGCGCCCGGGCGATGGCCCTGCCTAACAAGACGCGGATTTTCACTCGCGCCACGAGCCTTGGCGGTGTGGAAAGCCTGATCGAGCACCGGCAATCGATCGAAGGTCCGGAGACCCGCACCCCGGAGACGCTCCTCCGTCTCTCGATCGGCCTCGAGCATGCGGACGATCTCATCGCCGATCTCGATCACGCCCTGGCAGTGTAGCGCCGCCCGTCTCGGGCGCGGGAACGGGTCTCTCTGCAAAATCCAAGAACCAAACTCCGCTGGGACATGCGCCCGACACGGGCGCCGCTACAATTTCAGCTTCCGTCGCGCGATCACGACCACGTCCTGCACCTCGGCTACGCGCAACAGGAACGCCGTCCCGAAAAAAGCAGCTGCCCCCACTCCGATTGTCAGCGCCATTTCCACGACCAACTTCCACTGCGACTCCCGCGTCGCCGCCCCCATGAAGAAATGATCCGAGAACAGACAAACTCCCGCCAGGACCGCGCCGGCGAGAGCGATCTTGCCTAGCGTCGTCAGCATCGTGCCCGTTTCCAGCCGGCCGGTGTGGTGGCGCATCATTCCATAGAGAAGAAGAAAATTCGTGATCGCAACGAAGCTCGTCGAGAGGGCGAGGCCGCGATGCCCAAGCCCGAGGTGAAAAGTGAAGAGCCAGTTCAGCCCGAAGTTTACGCCGATCGAGCTCAGACTAACGACCATCGGCAGATGCCGTTTATCGAGCGCGTAGAAGGCCGGCGCGAGCACCTTCACTCCCGCATAACCCGCCAGCCCGATCGCATAAAACCGGAGGGCCGCCGCGGTCTGGATGGTCGACGCCGCGGTGAAACGCCCGTGCTGGTAAATCAGCGCGATGATCGGCTCCGCCAAAATGATGAGCCCGATCGCGGAGGGAATCGTGAGCAACATCACCAGCCGCATCGCATGCGCGAGTGCGCCGCGAAATTCGCGCGTGTTACCGAGGGCCGCGCTGCGCGACACGAGTGGCAGGGTGACGGTCGCGACCGCCACCCCAAAAACTCCAAGCGGCAATTGCATGAGGCGAAAAGCGATGTTCAACCAGGTGATGGGGCCGTTCCCTAACGTCGAGGCGAACCCGCTGTTCACCGCCACATTCACCTGCACGGCGCTGGCCGCGATCGTAGCCGGCCCCATCAGCGCAAGGATGGTGCGCACGCCCGGATCTCTCCAATTGAAGTCAAGCCGGAATCGAAATCCGGCGCCGGAAGCGGACGGAAGTTGCACCAGCAACTGCAGGAGACCGCCGAGCAAAGTGCCGAGCGCGAGCCCGACGAGACCCCGCTCGCCGAAATGGGGATGCCGCCAATCAGGCTGTGGATCGAGCCAGTAACAAAGCGCCACTCCGCCGACGATCGAGCCGATATTGAAAAAGCTCGAAGCCATCGCCGGGACCCCGAAGATATGCTTCGCGTTCAGCATCCCCATGACGAGCGCGGCGAGCGAAACCATGAGGATGAAGGGGAACATTATCCGCGTCAGCATGATCGTTAGATCGGCCTTCTCGGCGGGAAACCCGGGTGCCAGAATTCCGATCACAAATGGCGCAAAAAGAATCCCGAGGAGCGTGAGCGCGCTCATGAACACGAGCGTCAGCGTCGCCACCTTGCTCGCCAGTCGCCAGGCGGATTGATCGCCCTCGGTCGCAATCCGGCGCGAGAAAGTCGTTACGAACGCAGTCGAGAGTGCACCTTCGGCAAACAAATCGCGCAACATGTTCGGCGCGCGGAAGGCGGTCAGGAAGGCGTCCATGTTCTTGGAAGCGCCAAAAAGAGCCGCGATCACCATCTCGCGAATCAATCCGAGGATTCGGCTGCACAGGACGGCCAGCCCGACGATGCTCGTCGCCTTCGTGCTAACTCGTTTGTCTCCCCCTTCAGGCATGGGCTAGAAAGAACAGCGGCCGCTACTTTGTGAAAGGAGAAAATTGCCCGCTGGCCGCTCCACCAGCCGGGAGCGCCGGCTAACGACGGATCTACCTAGACCCGGTTTGATCCTGGTGGTCGAGGTTCAGATCGTAGATTTCCACCAATGCCACGCCAGCTGAATCCCCCGCTCCACGGACGATGGCGGTGTAACTGCCCGGAATCAGCGCAAACACCAGCGCAGCGTCCCGATCGTCATTCGGGGCGAGACCGCTTCCGGAAATCGACTCTTCCTGCTCGTCGCGCCAGTTGTCGTTGGACGCCAGAAGTGCGCCCGAGCCATCACGCAGCTCGAGCGTTGGATCGAGCAGCGGGTTGGGAACATGGAGCACATCCAAGTCGGGTCCGATAGCCCGGATCAACACACTCTGCCCGACATCACCACGTACGATCAGGCCGCCAATCAGGAGATTGTCGTCTGCGCCAACGAGGCCGCGCGCGGAGATATTGACCAGGTGCCCCGATGGTGGCTGGGCAAAGGGGTGAAGGGGCAGAGGATCAAGATCGTAGACCTCAACCACGCCAACGCCAGTGCTCTCGTCCGCGCCTCGAACTTGGACCGTGTAGCTGCCGTCCGGCAAGTCTGCGATGAGCGCGGCTTCGGCATCCAAAACAGGCGCGGCGCCCGTGGCCACGATCTCCGCTTCCTGATCGGTCCGCCAGTTGTCATTCGCCGCAATGACCGCTCCGCACGCATCGTGCAGCTCCAGGGTCGGGTTGGCCAACCGCCCCGGCAGCAATTCCCCTAACGAATGGCCGAGCCCACGCAGCAGCACTTTTTTCCTGAAATCGAGCGGACCATCAGGAGGAGGCTGATGCACTATGAAGCCAGCGATCAAAACATCATCGTTGGTGCCGACCTGGCCGCGCGCGGAAATATTGGCCAGTTGAACGCCGAAATCCGCCGGGTATTCCGACGTGTTGCCCGCCTCATCGGTCGCCGTCGCGGTGATGATTAAGTCAGGAGGTAACGGGGGGAAGTCGAACTCGAAATAGGCGAGACCCGCCGCGTTGGTCGTAATGGTTTCGGAATCCAAGAATCCGCTCTCGTTGGCGCGCAGGCCTCCGGTAAAGAACTGGATGATAAAATTCGTCGCGGGCATGCTGTTGAGTCCGCCCCGTACCGTCGTGCGGTCCTGGAGGAACGACGTCGAAGTGATGATCGGATGATTTTGCAGTTCGTTAGGCCCGGTGTCGCCATCCCCGAGATCATTCCTGGTGCCAAACTCGAGCTCGCCGTCGGCACTCAAGTCGATCTTCGCACCGGGAGCAGAGATACTGTTTGAAAGGATGGAGTTTTCCATCGCGGGATTATCGGTGTCCATCCAGACCCGCACTCCCCTCGGGTTGAACCAAATCCGATTTCCTGCGCCGGGCTCTAACCCTCCGACCAGATTCTGTGAGCCGCTAATGGACACGCCAATATCAAAGTTGCCCAAGTCTGCGATACCCCAGGCATCTGTCCCGATCAGATTCCCTTCCACCACGTTCTCCGTTCCCAACGAAGTGAGGACAATTCCGATGTCATTTCCCGAGATTAGGTTGGCGGCCTCCATCTGAAGGCCGCCGATTTGCGTGCCGCTACCGTCGACCACCAGTGCAACTACGTTGCTCATCTTGATGGTCCCGCTTGGATCCGTTCCAAGATAGTTACCTTGGATCACATTGCCGGTGGATCCGACCTCGATCCCGTCTCTTAGGTTATTCGCAATTACATTGCGTTGCGCGGGCAGCGTACCACCCACGCTGTTATTTGATGAAGAGATGCTCACCCCAATCAAGTTCGCACCAGATTGTAGTTCATCGGGATCCAGCCCAATAAAGTTGCCTTCGATGAAGTTTCCACCCTTCTCCTTCAAGATGATGGCTGTCCCAGTAAAGAGGGTTTCGAGAATGAAAGGAAAACCCGTGAGTGCCAAACCGCGAATAACAGAATTACCCGCACTTATGATTAATCCGTGGTGCGGGGGATCGCCCATATAGGTTCCATCGATTCGAACTAAAACACATGCATCATCGCCCGTGCTCAGAGTATTGGCCGCCGCACCTGGTTGCGTGTAGCCGTCGATCGTCACCGGATCGGTGATTTCCGGCAGACCGTGCTCTCCCACTGAAATCGTCTGCACGCCCTCACCCGGGATATTAAAAGCGATCGTATCCGCACCTGCATTCGCATTCGCAGCCATAATTGCTTCGAAGAGAGAGCCGGGGCCGACAGAGTCTGCAGTCGTGACCGTGAAAGTATTGGCCTGACCCGCGGCGCCGCAGCAAAGGCACATTCCTGCCGCGAGGAGGATCTGGGTAGCGGGACGCACGGGATTAGGTTGACCCAAAAAGGGAAGGAGGAAAAGAAAAGTTCAGGTTCGTTCCGGCGCAAGGAAGCGCTGGTAGATAAACGAGGCCGCGATTAGGATGACGGCGACACCGACAAAAGCACCGATCCGGTAAAGCTCGTTCAGGTCGCTCAGGTCGTGCAGGAACAGTTTCGCCAGCGTGATCCCGAGCAGACCGACGCCTGCATATCGAGCGGCCTTCTGCTTGATCCGCATCCCAACGATGATGAGCCCGAGCGCGAAGAGCGCCCAGGCGATCGAGTAGGTCATGTCGCGCGCGAAATTCCCCGAGAAAGAAAAGGTCAGGGTCGGGCCGATCGAAAAATAATCGGCGATCTCGATGTTGAGGAGAAGGAAGACGAGGAGCGCGCCTAACGAACCGAGAAAGGCGGGGGCGAGTCGTTCGCCGATGGTCGGCCGCGGATTTCCGAAAATCCGCGCGCCCGCCAGCAGGCAGAGGCTGGTTATGCCGTAGGCGTAAAGATACCAGTTCCAGATCCGGGTTCCGCTGCGCTTGTGATATTCGAAGACGGCCGGGTTGAGCGCGAGCCGGGCAAAGGCAGCGGCGAGGAGCGCGACTGCCACCAGCCGCAACCCGCGGTGCGGCAGACGGCCGAAGAGCCAAAGAAGAGCGACGCCTTCCAGCGCCCAGCCGAGGGTGATCCATTCGCGGTCGAATTGGAGCGGAAAAATGAAACTAACGAAAAAGAGGAGTGCCCCACCCTGCCAGGCGAGCCGGGAATCGCCGGTCGCGGGATTGGCCCGGTAGAGTTTCAAGAGCGCCCCGACGGCGACCGCGGCCGGAATGACGAAGATTGCTGGCAGCAATCCCATCCAGTGGTTAGGAAAAGCAATCGTGATCGCGCAATAGGCGAGCCAGGATTGAAGCGCCTGAGCGAGCGCGCTGATCGCCCACGACCAGGCTTTCTCTTTTTCGGCCGAGCAAAACGGGAAGGCGACAAAGAGTAGGAGAAAGAGCCCATAGAAAGCGAGCACCGGGATGGCCTCCGCGTTGGAGAAGCGCACTCCTTGCCAGGTCAGTTCGACGAGGGCGACGCCCACGAGAGCGGCGAGGGCCAGCCAATCCGCCCGCCTAACGATCGCGGCAGCGAGCAGAATGAGCGCGAGGAGAAGCGCAACGCCAAGGATCGGCGTCGGGTTCCAAAACTCGACCCGTCCGATCAGAATTGTGAGCAGGATAAATGGCGTGATCGTTCCCGAGGCAGTGAACGGCAGCAAACCCGGTCGCCAGGCGGAGGCGGGCGTTGTCGCCGCATGCAGCAACGCGAAGACGACGATTACCACAAGCGAAGCGACCAGTGGGGTTTCGGGCGCGAAAAGCGCGATCCATTGCGCCACAAGCGCGAAAGTTAGAACGCCGGCGCCCACGGATGTCGCGCGATGCACCCGGCCGAGAACGGGAAGCGCGAGCAGGCCGACATCCGCCACAAAGACGAAGCTGAAAAAATAGAACGGCTGCCGCGCGAGGATGGGAAAAGCGCCGAGATAAAAACAGAAGGCAAGCGCAGCAAAGCTGGTCACCTGGCTGGCCGCGGAAAGCCACACGTCAGGCTCGCGCTTTCGCGGGGAGAAGAAGAGCGCGAGAAAGAGCGCCTCGAAACCAAGAAATATCCAGAGGGCGCGGCCGCCTTTGTTGGCGGCAAAGAATTCCGCCGCCCAACCGACCTGAGTCAGCGCCGTCCCGACCGCGGCGAGCAGGACCAGGTAGAACCAGCGTTTCCGCAAGGCGACGGCAGCGACGCCGAGATCGAGCAGCGCGACATAGAGAAAAAGAGCGGGTGCGGTATCCACTCCGCTGCGCAGAAGCACTGGAGTGAGAAAACCGCCTAACAATCCCAGAATGACGATGACCTGCGCACTCAGATTCACTGCGAGGAGGAACGAGAAAAGCGTCACGGCCGACATCGCGAAAAAAGCGGTCGTGAGGGAAATGAGGCCGTAGAAGGAATGCGCCGCGAAGAGGTCGGCGTAGAGAATCACAATCCCGGTTGCGCAGAGACTTTGCGCCGTGATCCGATAACGACCGCGCGCCAGCCACCAGCCGAGGGCGACCAAAGCCGCCGCGATCGCCACGCCGATCGTGATCCGTGTGAGCGGAGTGATGAGATTGTTTTCGAACGAATATTTGACCAGGAAAACGACGCCAAGAAATAGCGCGAGCCCGCCCAGCCAGGCGAACAATTTTACCCCCATGAACGCCTCCCAGTTAAAAGGAGTCGGAGCGGGCGGAGGTGGCGTTGTGATCGGCAGCGGAGGAGGCTTGAGCGGCGGCGGTTCGACGGTCGGCACCTTGGCGAGCAATGGCGACGGCGGTATCGCAACCTTTTGCGGTACCGGAATTGGCGGCGGCTCAGCCGGTCGCGCCGTGCGCTCGAGCACGGCGATCCGTTCCGTCAATGCGTCGACCAGCTGCTGCAGCTTGTTCAGCCGAACGAACACGCCGACCAAGACGACCAACGCGAGGGTTGTGAGCAAAAAGAGACCGGGAAGCATGAGGAGGGCCTAACGAGAAGCTTTCACAGCCCGGTCGGACGATCGAGGAATTCCCACGGCACGCCAAACTTTTCCCCCAGCTCAGCGGCGAGCGCCTTCACTCCAAAAGTCTCGGTCGCGTAATGTCCACCGAGAAAAAGATTGATCCCGAGTTCTTCCGCCGCGACGGCCGCCCAATGCGGCGCTTCGCCGGTGATGTATGTGTCAATCCCTTCCTTTGCCGCGGCGTAGATTTCGCCGCCGGCGCCGCCAGTCACGAGCCCGATTCGTTTGGTTTCCATCGGACCGGTGCCGATGCAGCGGACCAGTCCGCCTAACGAATCCTCAAGCCGGGAGAGCAATTCGTCGCGGCGCAACGAAGCCTCCGCCAGCAACCCGGCTGGTTGGCCTTTCAGCTCAAGAAACGGCGTCGTCTCACCCAGGCCGAGCGCGCTGGCAAAGAGCGCGTTGTTACCGATCTTCGGGTGCAGGTCGAGAGGGAGATGGGCACTGTATAGTGCGAGATTGTTTTCGAGCGCGAGCTTGAGCGTGCGATAGAGCGCGCCGGTCACCGGCCGCAACCCGGGCCAGAACAACCCATGGTGCACGATTAGAAAATCCACACCGTTTTCGATCGCCATTTGCATGGTACGCGCCGAGGCGTCGACGGCCGCGCCGATTTTTGTCACCTCGCCTGAATTCTCAATTTGGAGGCCATTCAGCGCGTTTTCGTAATCCTCGATCTCCGCGAGGTGAAGGTATCCATCGGTGAAGCGAACGATTTCAGTGAGCGCAGCCATCTCGCTATCTTGCAGGTTCTGGGGAGATTTGAAGCGCAAAAAATTCGAGCATCAACCAGCGGCCTTTTCACGGAAGCGTCCACGGTTGGAAATAGTCGAGCAAGATGAGGCGGCCGGGAAGTTTTTCGCGCGCGTCGTCGCGCCGGATGCGCGGGAAATCGGTTAGCGGCCCGAAAGCAAATCCGCGATCGAGTGGACGAAAAAAATCATCCTGGTGGCTCGGCAAAACGAAGCGCGGGTGCAAACGCCGAACGGCCTCGGAGAACCGGACCCGCGAGTCCGGCAGGGCCACCCCGAGAATGGCGAGATCGACTGAACCGAGATCGTTAGGCGGAAGTTGCGCGGGAGTGCCGCCGGAATCGAGGTAGATGCGTTTACGGGCCGCTTCGATGAGAAAGGCGAGCGGCTCGCCGCAAACCCAGTCGCTTGCCCGGCGGGGTGGGTCGGTCCCTTTGCGCGTGCCGGGAAACGGAATGCCGATCGCAAAGACGCGATCGTGCGTCGCCGGGAGGACGTAAATTTTCCACGGACCGATTCGCCTAACGTCTCCGGGGGCAACGGCGTCGCAGCGCGTAAGCGGCGCGCCGGCGGCGATCGCCATATCGACCGCTGTCCGCGACGCGAGCAACCCCGCACCGGTCATTTGCATGATAGTGGGGGTATCGAACAGGTGATCGACATGGCCGTGCGTGGCCAGGATCGCTTCCGCGTGGGCGAAGAAAGCAGCGGCGTTTTCGATTCTCGTGATGTTCGGAGCGATCGGCGATCGAAAGATAAACGCGCCCAGGCCGACCCTGGAAAAATAAGGGTCGATCAGAAGGACGTGATTCCCCGTTTCAAAGCGATATCCATTCGTTCCGAGGTAGGTGACCCGAACCTTGCCTAACGATGCCCGGGAACCGGGCGGATCGGCTACCACCAGTTCGCGGTAACGCGCTAGTCCGCCATCCACCGGCTGGAGGCCACAGAGCCAAATCAGCAGCGCTTGAATAATCGCGCCCTTGCCTCGCATGGCGCGATGGTTCCGCAAAAATAGGGCCGGGGCGAGCCCAGACTGCGCGCGAGCTTGACGAAGGCAGGCGCGCTGTTGACGATAGCCAGCGGAGGAATTGTTTTGGAATACACAGACGCACCTGCAACCGAATCCACTCAACAGCCGTTGGCCGCGCCAACGCCGGCGACCGGGCTGCTCGAAACGGCCGAAGGCCAGGCAAGCGACCTGGTAGCGGTGACATTGAGCATCGTCCCGGGACTCGGGCACATCTACAAAGGCTATCGGTTTATCGGGCTGTTGCTGATATTCATCGGCACGCCGATGGCGATCGGGCTGGCGCTTCTGATTGCCACCGGGACGGCGGGATTCGGGTTCTTTCTGCTTCCGATCTATTGGATCGCAGTCATGATCCATGTCTGGGCGATCCCGGATCGGGTCTTGACCACGCCGATGGACGAAGGCGAGCAGGTCCTAGCTCGCGAAGGCGAAGCCCGTGGTCGCCGCGCCTAACGAGCGGGGATAGTTAAACATTCGAGGATTGACTTTTTCGCTGCGGGCCCGGTAGAAATACAGAATCCCTGCGGACCCGAAGCTCCCCTAACGAATCTTCGGAGTCAGATTCAACCAGCCGGCGACCGTTTATGAAAAGAACACTTTTGCCCCAATCCTTTCGCACTGCCTACCTGCTTCCCGCCTTGCTGAGTCTGCTCGGGGCCACGTCGGCTCAGGCCGGAGGCGCCACCTGGCTGCTCGACCCGGCCGATGACAACTGGAGTAATCCCGGCAATTGGATGCCGAACACCGTTCCCAATTCGAGTGTCGATATTGCGACCTTCGACGCCTCAAATACGAGTGCCATCTTGGTTGTCGACCCGATTGAGGTCGATTCACTCGTCTTCACCGCCGAGGCCAGCCCTTTTACCGTCACTGCGTCTGCAACGAGTCTGACCATTTTCGGCCCCGCCGGAGTCGTTAATAACTCGGGCCTTGTCCAGGAAATCGTCGCCGGCATTCCTGGCGAATCCATCGGCGGAACGATTCAGTTCATGGGTGATTCCACCGCTGGCGCGCTGGTGCATTTCGGCGTTTCCTCGAACGGCAACCTTTTCCAGAACAGCTCCGTTCTGCGCTTCTACGAAAATTCCAACGCGGGTAACGCGAGCTTCGATATCGAGGGGGCATCAGGCGGCGTTGAGGAGCCGGGAAACATCTTCTTTTACGATAGCTCGAATGCGGGTTCGGCTACCTTCACCCTTCATCCCGGTGAAGCTACCGGCAATGGGGCCGGCGTAACCTTCTCTGGCAGCTCTTCAGCCAGTACCGCCACTCTTACCTGCGAGGCGAAGACGGTCGACGCGCCCAGCAACTGTTCGATTGTCTTCAGCGGATCGTCCACTGCCGCTTCCGCCACGATCACCGTGAACGGCTCCGACAACGCCCTCGATAACGCCCTCAATACAGTTGACTTTACGGGAGATGCGACCGCGGGGGCGGCGACTTTGATTGCCAACGGCGGATCGCGGCAAGGCGGCGCGATCAGTTTCGGCAACTTAGGTCCCGCCAGCTCTACCGCACGCGTCATCCTCAATGGAAATGGTGTCCTTAACACCGGCTACAATGGGCCCGGAGAGGTCACGATCGGCTCCCTTCAGGGCGCAAAACAAAGTCGCGTGCTTCTCAGCCGGCCGGATCCTCTTATCATCGGGAGCAACAATCTCAGCACAACCTTCGCTGGGATCATCGAGGACGAATTCGACTTCACTCCTGGGCTATTGAAGAAGATTGGGAAAGGCTCGCTTACCTTCACGGGCCCGAACCGCTATTCCGGGGGCACCACGGTTAGCCAGGGCAGTCTTATCGTCGGGACCCGGAATGGTTCGGGCACAGGGACCGGGCCGGTGCAGCTCGATGGGGGCACCATCGGCGGAGCTGGGACGATCGCCGGTGCTCTTACTGTGGGAGACGGCGGCGGCAGCAGCGCGACGCTTCAACCCGCCGTCGGTTCAAAAAAACAGGTAACCTTGACCGTGCAAAGCACTCTCATCCTGAATTCGGATTCCGCCTACAGCTACACAGTCAACACCGGCAACGGCCAAGCCGATGGTGTCGTGGCGAGTGGCGTCACGATCAATCCCCGCGCGCGTTTCGCGCTTCGGAGCAAGGGAAATCAGAGCCTCACCCCGGGCACTGCCTTCACGGTGATCAACAACACCGCAGCGACACCGATTGCTGGCAACTTCAACGGCTTGACGGAAGGCTCCACCATCCTTGTGGGCGGCAATATCTACCAAGTCAGCTACAGCGGCGGCGATGGGAATGATGTGACCTTGACCGTGCAGTAATCGCCGTTCGTTAGGCCAAAACGGCCGCGTGAATCTCTTCCAGGATCTCGCGCAGGCCGTAGCGGAAATTCCATTCCGGATAGTGCTCGCGGAATTTTCGCACATCGCTGATCCACCAAATGTGGTCGCCGATCCGGCTGTCCTCGACATATTCCGAGGAAAGCTTCTTCCCGCTGATCTCTTCGCAGAGCGCGATCGCTTCGAGCATGGAGCAATTGCAATGGCGGCTGCCACCGATGTTGTAAACCTCCCCGACGCGCGGTGCCCTAACGAAAGCGGCAAACGCTTCCACCAGGTCGAAGCTATGGATGTTGTCGCGCACCTGTTTGCCCTTGAAGCCAAAGACGCGATAGGATCGCCCGCTCACCGCACACTTCATGAGGTAGGAAAGGAAACCGTGCAGTTCCGTGCCGGCATGCGCCGGACCCGTTAGGCAACCGCCCCGGAAACACGCGGTCGGCATATTGAAATAGCGGCCGTATTCCTGCACCAGAACGTCTCCCGCGACCTTCGATGCCCCAAAGAGCGAGTGCTTCGTCTGGTCGATGCTCATGTTTTCCGAAATGCCCGGCTCGTATTCGTGTCCCGGCTCGATCTCCCAGCGGAGCCTGAGCTCCTGCAGCGGGAGGCGATTCGGAGTGTCGCCGTAGACCTTGTTGGTCGAGGTGAAAAGGAAGGGCGTTTCCGGGCAGAAATTTCGCGCCGCCTCCAGCAGGTTGAGGGTGCCGTTCGCGTTCACTGTGAAATCCATCTGCGGATCGCGCGCCGCCCAGTCGTGGGAAGGTTGCGCGGCGGTGTGAACGATGGCGGCCAGCTCGCGTCCGTGGGTTTGGAAAATCTCATTCACCGCCGCGGCGTCGCGAATGTCGATCTCGTGATGCTGGTAGGAAGGTACTTTCGCGAGCAACTCGTCACGTGTTTTGCGGGTGGAAGCTTCCTCGCCGAAAAAGCGGGCCCGCATGTCGTTATCGATCCCAACGACGCGGCAACCGTCGACCGCGAACCGTTTGACGGTTTCAGAGCCGATTAACCCGGCCGAGCCGGTGACGAGGATGGTGCGCGCTTTTGCCACTTCGTTAGGCGCGCTCGCCGATCATCCAGGTGAGTTCTCCGTTCGGGGGGTTGACCCGCGCTGCCGGGTATTCGGAGCTGCCGGCGAGGACCTGTTCCAAGAGTTCCGGGTTCTTGTCTCCGCTGACCAGAAAAAGGACGTGCCGCGATTGATTGAGAAGCGGAAGGGTCATCGTTAGGCGCCAGGCGTCCAGTTTCGGGACATAATTTGCCGCCACCCGGCGGACCTGCTCGTTAAGCGCGGCGGTGCCGGGGAAAAGCGAAGCGGTATGCCCGTCGGCGCCCATCCCGAGGAGTGTGAGATCGTGCCGGTAGATCGTCTCGCCGCGCTGGGTGGCGAGGAGTGCGAGGGAGTCTTGATATTCCTGGGCGGCAAGGGCCGGCTCGATTTCACCGCGCATGCGCAGGACGGATTTGTCGGGAACGGCAAAGGGCTCGAACAACGTTTCGCGCGCCATCCGGAAATTGCTCTCGGCATCATCCGGAGGCACACATCGTTCGTCGCCGAAGGTAAAGCGGATTTGCTCCCACGGCAGATCCCGCGAAATGCGCCCAAACTCGGTGTAGATCGGCCGCGGTGTATTGCCTCCGGAAAGCGCGATCCGGAACTCGCCTTGCTCAGCGAGTGCACGGCGCGCTTGGCGCGTTATGAAAGCGGCAGCTTCCCCCGTCAGATTCGGGGTGCGGATCACTTCAGGATTCATCGAAGTAAGATCCGAATTGCGAATGACGAAATCCGAAACGATTTCAGATTTCCAAACCTAGATCGCACAATGAGTTCGCCCATGCTTGGCGAGATATTGCTGATGATATTCTTCGGCGCGGTAAAAAGGTGGCGCCGGTTCGATCTGGGTCACGATCGGCCGGCGGAAACGCCCGCTCTTTTCCATTTCCGCCAACTTCGCTTCCGCGGCGGCTTTTTGTTCGGGCGAGTGATAGAAAATAACGGAGCGATATTGCGAACCAATGTCCGGGCCCTGGCGATTGCGGGTAGTCGGATCATGATTCGCCCAGAAAACATCGAGGAGGGTGCCATAGGAGACCTCCGCGGGGTCAAAAGTCACCTCGACTACTTCCGCATGTCCAGTTTTATCAGAACAAACCTCCTCATAAGTCGGGTTTTGCGTCTGTCCGCCTGCGTAGCCGACCGCCGCATGCTTCACTCCAGGCGTCTGCCGAAAAACCGCCTCAACACCCCAGAAACAGCCCGCCCCAAATGTCGCCTTCTCGTTGCTCATGCCGGCAGCATGAAACGAGAAGGCAAGGCGTGCAACTTGCGGGCCGATTGTCGTGTCACCCGTTTTGCGACCTGGAGAGCCGAAACGGGCGAGTGCGAACGTCCTTCCCATCGCAGCCGCAGCCAAGGCGCGGTCCGGGTGTCACCGCTGGCCTGAAGGCGCCGCCTCGAAGATCAGCCAAGGGATGGCGCCGCTCTCAGTACCAGCAACCAGGACATCAGGAATTTCCCAGAGTTGGCGAATGAGAAAGCCGGTCGCGGCCAACTGACTTGACATGTCCTGGAGCGTCCAATGCGTATCGGTCAGCCCGACTCGATGCCGTCCGTCGCCCATCCTAACCACAAATTGCCGCCCAGAATCCCGGTACCATTGCTGTTTGAAGTGCGCCTGGAAGGTCGAGAAACGTTGATGGCGAAAACACGGATGGGTCACCGTGGCGAAAAACGAACCGTGCGGTTTGAGCAAGGCCGCGATATTCCGCAGTGCTCTCACGCACGCCCGGCGGTTTTGCAATGACATCCAAACCGCATTCATCACGACAGCATCGTAACGATTCCCATTTAGCTCACTGACACGACCAACGACCGGCACCGATAAATCCGACACATTCTTGCGTGCGATCGCACGCAGTTTTGCAGACGGTTCGAAGATGGTCGCGGAATTCTTGCGTCCCGCACCCCATAACGACAGAAAGGTACCGTCACCTCCTCCGTAATCCAGCACCCGACGGCAGCGCAGGTCTCGCAGTCGTTTCCAGAGAAATGGAAACACCGTAATCCTACGGGAATCCGCAATAGCGGAGTAGGCCGTCGCGATTGGATCCCAGCTCTTCCCCATGCGGAGGAATAGCACGCATCAGTAGGCCGGTGAACCTCAAAGTTCCCAGGACGGATCTTGCCATCCTCTGGGAGCACGGATGTGGTCAGCGCTCAGGCGGTCGCCATCAAATGGGACGGAAGCCGACGGTCCCGCCGGCTGAGAGACACGAAAGCGGTTGTTACTTCAGGATCCGATCCAACTCCTGCACCCAAACGAGCTCGCAAGCGCCGTTGCCGGTATCGGTCCGAGTAAGCGAACTGCGCCAGGTCCCGATCCCCTCGCCGCTCGCTTCCACAAGCAAACCGGAAAGGTGAATCAGATCGCCTGAGCGGAGCGCCTTGCACTGCGTGGCGATGTCTTTGGTTGATGGGATAAGATGCAGGTTGGTCGCGTGGGAAGTGATTTCTTCGCGCGCGATCGGCGGCGCGCCTTTGTATTCGTAATAAAAGAAGCGCGAAGCTTGGCTGATCTCGAGCCGGTCGAGAACGGCCTGGTCGGACATCGGGCCCCAGCCGACGGCGAGATCGACCGGGACGAGAGCCGCCCCGTGATCGTAGCGATATATTTTTCGATGCAGCACCCGGGCATCGAGCGAGAAATGGGCCAGGGCCTTGAGCTGAAAGTTCCCATAGTTGAGTGGGACTTCGTCCGGCGAAGCGGCGGTTTGCACGGGGTCAGCGGCAATCATGACCCCAGGCGGATACGTGACCGGTGCGTTGCTTCGATAATAGAGGAAAGAAACGCTCACCAGGAGGGCGAGAAAAGCGAGGGTTTTCACGGTCGGCAGGCATCATTGACAGCAGGTTCAATGCTTGCCGAGTGTGATAGGCGTAGCGCCGCTCAATTCAGGGCCCGTTGCCTCTCTCGACATCACCATCCCGCCATCGACGGCGAAACCGCAAAAACGGGACGATTAACTGGGCTTAATGCTTGGTGTTGGCAGCGGTCAGTTGCTGGACTGCCTGTTCGCAGCGGATCACGAGGGCGGCGAGTTTCTGTGGTTGGTCTGCGTCGGCGGGTGGGAGCGCGCCGTGATCGCGCAGGGTGGTAAAAATCGCTTCAGCTTTCGCATACGATTCGCGCGCGTCGGACCAGGCACGAGTCCTTTGTGCAGTCGGCCCGTTCTTATCCGCGCCGGAGCGCGCGAAAGCGTCGCCGAGCTTTTCCTCGTAGATGGCGAAGTTGCGCGAATAGATGGCGTTCGTAGGATCCGCGGCTGAGAGCGTGGTCACGATCGTGATCCCCTGGCGCGCCTGAGCCACCGCCTGCGCCTGGTCGCCCGTGGCGGAAAGCGCTTCTGCGAGATCCACGTGTCCACTTGCGAGATCGAAACTCGCCTGAATATTTTGCGGATCGGCCGCGGCAGCGATTTCCTTAATCGCGAGCGATTTCCGGAGACTCTCTACGGCACCGGGAAAGTCTTCGGCGGCCACCTGAGTGGTGCCCAGCTGCTTGTAACCCCACGCGACTTCGCGCTGGGCGCGCCCGTTAGTCGGGTCGGCGCCTGCGATAGATTCGAGGGTCGCGACTCCTTTGCGCAGGGCGACGATGGCCTCAGGTTGATGGGGATCCATCGCGCCGCCGATCTTCATGAGGTTGATCGCCACCGGCCGCTTACGTTTGACGCTGGAGTTGTCCTCCCGCAACAACTCTTCGCGGATGCCGAGGGATTTTCGATAACTTGCGAGAATCTCCGCCTCGGCGTTGGCCGTGCGGCCCAGGCCATCACCGAGCGTTTCGTAGGCCCGGGCGAGTTCGTCCTGAACTGCGAGGTTCTTCGGCTCCCTCGCGGCAAGTTGGTTAAAGATCTGAAGGGAGCGCCGGGTACTGGCGAATCGTCTGCTCAACGTCTCCTTTCTGGTCCATGATGTCGCCGAGAGCGCGATAAGTGCGACCTAACTCCATTTGCGTGTCAGTAGTAACCGCGGACAAGGGAAAGCTTTCTCGAATCTGCAAAGCTTTGCGGTAACTCTTGAGCGCACCATCGGTATCGCCGATGTTGGCGGAATAGGGGTTCCCCTGGATGTCGCCGATTTTCTCGTAGGCGGTCGCCAGCTCGCGCTGCAGCGCGGAATTGCCGCCGGCGTCGTGGGCCAGTCCATCAAGATACTCAAGGGCACGACTGACAATTAGACGGCGGGTGGGCGTGGACCCAGCCAGGTCTTTCACTGAATCGTGGATCTCAAACATGAGGGAATTGGCCAGGCGGCGCACTTCTTCGAAATGACGCTCAGCCAAAATGCGCTCCTGATTGGCGCGATGCGCTTCCCAAGTAGCCACGATCGTGGCGCCAATAAGAAGGAGGGCGACCGAGGCTGTCACCGCCAAACCAATCTTGTGACGGCCGACGAACTTTGAAGTCCGATACGTGAAAGTATCCTTCCGCGCGATGACCGGAAGTCCTTCCAGGTAGCGCCGGACATCTTCCGAGAATTGTCCGACGGAGGCATAGCGCCGTTCCGGTTCTGGCCGGAGCGCCTTGGAAAGGATGTTATCCAGATCCGCGTCCAGTTTTTGCAAATCCGGCTCGCCGTCCTTTCGGATGACGGGCTTCTTTCCGGCCAGCAGTTCGTAGAGGACGACTCCGAGACTGTAAACGTCGCTCGCGGTCGTCATGCGGTCGCCACGCCGTTGTTCCGGGCTGGCATAACCGGGCGTCATCGCGTGGGTAGTGGTCACGGTCCGGTTATCCGTCTCCGCCGTCGTTGGGTCGAGGAGGCGGGCGATCCCGAAATCCAGGAGCTTTGGTTCGCCTTCGGCTGTGACCCGGATGTTTGCCGGTTTGAGATCACGATGGATGACCAGGTTCTGGTGAGCGTAAGAAACAGCCGCGCAAACCTTGCGGAAGAGGCTTAGTCGGTCCCGCATCCCCAGGGCATGCTGCAACGAGTAGGTCTCGAGCGGAATTCCCTCCACGTATTCCATCACGAAATAAGGCAGGCCCTTCTGGGTTACCGCGCCGCCATAGAGTCGCGCGATATTAGGATGATTAAGCGCGGCAAGAATGCGCTCTTCCTGGCGAAAATGCCGGATGAATTCCCTGGTCCCGAAACCTTGCTTGATCAGCTTGATCGCCACCTGGCGGCCGAAATGGGTGTCGTCGGCCAGATAGACCTCACCCATGCCGCCTTCGCCAAGCAGCGAGAGGATGCGGTAGTCGCCCAACATCTCGCCGGCACTCAGCTCGCTGGGGGTATCTTCCTCGCGCAAGAGTTCCGCGCCAAATTCAACGGCTGGTGTCGACATTAAGTGAGCGGCGCGTCCTTCCTCTTGCAGAAGCGCCTCCACTTCGGCGCGCAGTTCTACGTCGTCGCCGCAGGCCTGCGCGAGATAGGTGGTCCGCGCCGCGCCCTCCAACTCGAAAGCGTGCTCGACCAGGTCCGCGATCCGTTCGGCCCGCTCACGCTGCATCTTTGCGTAACTCCCGGGAGAGCCAGAGCCGGGCAAAATTCCAATCTCGAAGGACGGTCTTCTCGGAAACCTGGAGGACTTCGGAGATTTGCTTCGCTTCCATCCCGCCGAAGAATTTCAACTCCACTACCTTGCTTTTGCGTGGGTAAATTTTCGTCAAATCCTCCAGCGCGTCATCGAGGGCCAGCAGTTCCACCGCACAGTCGCCGGGCAGCTCGCCTGCTTCCTCGAGGGACAATTTCTGTTGCCCGGGTCCGCCACGCTTGGCGGCGTGACGCGCGCGCGCGTGTTGGATGAGGATTTGGCGCATAAGACGCGCCGCGATGCCGTAGAAATGGGCGCGATCTTTCCAGGTCACTTTCTTGTCGTCGACGAGCTGGAGATACGCTTCATGGACGAGCGCGGTCGCCTGGAGGGTGTGGTCGCCGCGTTCGCGCTGCAGATAGCTCCGCGCCACCCGGCGCAGCTCTTCGTAAACGAGCGGCATCAGCTTCGCCGGCGCATCGTCGTCGTCGCCCTGCTGCCAGTTTAGCAGAAGCGCGGTGACATCGTCAGAGGGTTCCGGTTTCAAGCAAGGATCTTTCCGTCAATCCCAACAGCCTGACACTGTGCGCCGGGAGGCGGTAGCAAAATCTTCTAGGCCCGATGTCCGTTTTGGCGGCGGCTTTTCACATGTCCGGGTGAAGGCATTGACAAAATGAAGAAATCCAACCATCAAACCACCCATACAAATATCGCGGCCCGGGCCGCTCGTCACCTCGCTACCGCAGCGCTCCTGCTCGCAGTCATCGTCGCGCTCCCACGGCCGGCTTGGGCGGACGCCGTCGAAACCACCCTGGCCAGTTTTTACGGCGCTAATGGCCATTATCCCACTCAAGGGCTGCTCTTGGCGAGCGATGGCAACTTCTACGGCACCACGCCTCTTTACGGAGCCGATTATGGCACGGTGTTTCGGATCACGCCCACCGGCGAACTGACCACGATCTACCGCTTCAGCGGCTTAGCCGACGAGGGCAACCCGCTGGCCGCACTGATCCAGGGCTCCGACGGCAATTTATACGGCACAACCGCCGGGGGTTTAGCCTTTCAATACGGCACAGTTTTCAAGCTCACGCTCGATGGAACCCTGACCACGCTCTTTGTCTTTACCTTCGACCCGACGACCCAAACCTGGCCCGACGGCAACGGCCCCGAGGCGGCGCTTGTCGAAGGACCGGATGGCAACTTCTACGGCACGACAGTGGGTGGCGGGAGGCAGAATTTCGGCTACGGAACGATTTTCAAGATGTCGCCCGCGGGCGATCTGCTGGGTTCGTTCCCCGTCTATGGAGGTCTCGACATTACCATGCCGAACGCGCCGCTTGTCCTCGGTCCCGACGGCACCTTTTATAGCACGTCCTACAATTCGGGTGGCGGCCTTGGCTCCGGCGCGGTTTACCAGTTTAGCGCCGCGGGCGTGGTGACGGTGCTCCACGGCTTCAATGACACTCCCGACGGCAACGTGCCGAACGGCGGACTTGTCCTTGGTAGCGGTGGTTACTTCTACGGCACCACCGAGTATGGCGGAACCAGTCATCTCGGCACCGCCTATCGAATATCCCCAGAGGGCACCTACGAGGAGCTCGTTAGTTTTGATAACAGCAATGGCGCCCAGCCGTTTGGTCAAATGATCCAGGCCACGGATGGTAACTTCTACGGGACGACTCTGGGCGGTGGCAGCCTCTCCAATGGCACGGTGTTCCAGCTTACCCCCGCCGGCGTCTTGACGACGGTCTATAACTTTACCTACAGCGGCTCTGACGGGGCTCAACCCAAGGGGACGTTAGTTCAAGGCCCCGACCGCCGGCTCTACGGCACCACTCAGGCCGGCGGCTTATACGGCTTGGGGACGGTTTTCGCGCTCGATCTGAATCTTGGGAGCCCCCTTACCCTCCTGAGCGCGGCCTCGGTGAAGGGTGGCTTCGCGATTGACCTCCCTCTTACCGGGACTCCAGGGATTGAGGATCGAAGAAGCAGCGCCGGCACATACTCCCTCACTCTTACATTCGATAATAACCTGACATCTGTCGCCAGCGTAAATTCGAGCTGTGGGACGGTGGTGAGCGGTGTTATCGATGGCACTAATCCTCACCAGTTCATCGTCAGCCTTACCGGCGTCCTTTGTAATGCTCAAGACGTCACGGTGACTCTAACCAACGTGCAGGACGTTCAATCGAACACCCTGGCCTCCGCTGCCGCCACGATGGGTCTCCTTCTAGGGGATGTCGACGGCGATAGCTCCGTCACCAATGCTGACGTCAACCTCGTACGGGCCAGCCTGGGGCAAACGGCCAACGCGACGAATTTTCGCTGCGATGTCAACCCGGATGGAGTGATCAACCACAAGGATCTCTCGAGGACGAAACACTCTGTAGGGTCTTCTCTGCCCTAACCCCTCATCCAACCCGGTCAGGCAAAAAACAAACCAATCACCGCACACTAACACAGATGCATACACCACACTTCCACCGTATCGTCGTCACCACAGCACTCTTCGCAGCTGCCATTACAGCGCTACCGAATTCTACTTGGGCGCAAACTCCGACCCTGACCGTTCTGCATGACTTCAACACAACTGACGGCTCCTCTCCCGACCACGGTTTGGTGGAGGCGAGCGATGGCAACTTTTACGGCACGACCCCCACTGGCGTCACGGCCGGCCTGGGCACGGTTTTCCAGATTACGCCGACAGGCAATTTCACCGTCCTGGCTAGCTTCACCGGCCCGAACGGGAGTTACGCGGAGTGCGCGCTAGTCCAAGGGAGTGATGGCTTGCTCTATGGCACCACCCAGGGCGGAGGCCCGCTGCCTACCGATAATGGCACCATCTTCAAGATGACGACCGACGGCGACCTCCAGACGCTCTTTGCCTTCCCTCAAACGATTGGGGGTCCTCTTAATGGAGCCTATCTTAACGGCCGTCAGCCCCTCGCTGGGCTGGTGCAAGGGACCGATGGCGAATTCTATGGCACGAACAGACTTGAAGGAGTGCGGAGCGCCACCGGCGCGTTTGGCGATGGCACCGTTTTCAAGATCTCGTCTGGGGGCGACTTCCAGACTTTGTTTACGTTTTACAATTCAAACGATGTTAATAATCCGGAGGGCGGTAAGCCGCAGGCTCCGCTGGTGCTCGACCAAGACGGCTTCTTTTACTCCACGACCTTCCAGGGGGGGCCGGACACCCTCGGGACGATTTTCCGGGTAACTGCGTCAGGGGTACAAACGGACCTCTTTAATTTCACCAACGCCATCGGCGAACCCCAAGGTGGACTCGTGCTGGGCCCTGACAACAAGTACTATGGCACGACCGAAACAGGCGGCTCTAACAACCTCGGCACGTATTACCGCATCTCGCACGAGGGAGTGTTCGAACTGCTGGGCAATTTCACCGGCGACGCCAACGGCGCTCAACCGTGGGGTGAGATGGTCTTGGCTTCCGATGGTAATTTGTACGGGACAACCTCTGCAGGCGGCAGCAGCGGCGTTGGCACCATCTTTCAACTCACCACCGCGGGCGTGCTGACGACGGTATATACGTTCCCTAACAGCGAAGCGTTAGGCGCTTTCCCCCGCGGGGCGTTGGTCCAGGGCAGCGACGGCAATTTATACGGCACGACCATGGCCGGCGGCGCGAGCGGCGTTGGCACGATCTTTCGGCTCAACATCGTCCCACAGGCAGCGCTCTTTAACATCTCTACCCGGCTCAATGTTGGGACCGGGGACAATGTCCTTATTGGAGGATTCATCGTCACCGGCACCCAGCCAAAAGAAGTAATCGTGCGCGCGATTGGCCCGACGCTAGGGGAGTTTGGAGTCAGCGGCGCGCTGGCCGACCCAGTCCTTGAGCTACACGAACCCGACGGCACCGTTATAACCAACAACAACTGGAAGGACACTCAGGAGTCGGCTATCACAGCGACCAACCTTGCGCCTTCAAACGACCTTGAGTCGGCAATCGTCGCAACCCTCCCACCGGGAGTGTATACCGCGATCGTCACGGGCAACAACAACACCACTGGAGTGGCCCTGGTCGAGGCCTATGACCTCGATCAAACGGTTGACTCTCAGTTGGCCAACATCAGCACACGCGGCTTTGTCGATACGGGCGACAACGTCCTCATCGGGGGCTTCATTGTCGGCGGACCCGACGGTGTTGATTCCACCGCGGTCGTGCGGGCCCTTGGGCCTTCCCTCTCCGGCGCAGTTGGAACGAGCGTGCTGGCCGATCCTAATTTGGAGCTGCACGATATCGACGGCGCAGTGGTCGCTTCGAACGACAATTGGAAGGACGGGCCCGACATGCAGGCGATCATCGACGACGGCCTCGCGCCAACCAACGCCAAAGAATCCGCGCTGCTCGCAAACCTTCCTCCGGGCGCCTACACCGCAATCGTGAGCGGATTTGACAATGGCGCTGGGGTTGGGTTGGTGGAAGTGTACAACCTCCAATAGCAAGCGGCGCATACTCCTGGGTGGGCGCCGTCTTCGGCTGACGGTAGCGGCTAAATGACCATCCCGCCGTCGACAGTCAGGACCTGCCCGGTGATGTATTTAGCCTCGGGGGCGGCGAGGAAGGCGACCGCAGCGGCGATGTCTTCGCCTTCACCGAATTTGCCCAACGGAATGCGGGGCAGGATCGCTTCCTTGATCTGGTCGGAGAGGACGTCGGTCATGTCGGTGACGATGAAACCCGGGGCGACCGCGTTGACCGTGATCCCGCGGCTGGCCAGTTCGCGCGCCAGTGTTTTCGTTAGGCCAATGAGGCCGGCTTTACTGGCGGCGTAATTGGCCTGGCCGGCGTTGCCGGTGAGGCCGGCAATGGAGGTGATGTTAATGATGCGGCCGCTGCGCTGCTTGATCATGGAACGCATGACAGCCTGGCAGAAAACGAAGGCGCCTTTCAGGTTCGTATCCATGACGGTGTCCCAGTCGTCCATCGACATCCGCATGCTTAGTCCGTCGCGGGTGACACCCGCGTTGTTCACCAGGATGTCGATGCGGCCGAAGTCCGCGAGGATTTTCGCGCTCGTCTGCTGGACGGCGGTGGGATCGGAAACATCGACCGCGTAGGCCTTGGCGGCGTCGGCCCAGGTGGCGTTGATCTCGTCGGAGGTGCGCTGAGCGTTAGTTTCGTTCCGGCTGACGGAAGCGACGCGCGCGCCTTCTTTGGCCAAACGAACGGCGATGGCGTGCCCAATCCCCCGCCCCGCTCCGGTAACGACTGCGACCTGATTCTCGAATCTCATATCGCGTCATCCTGAAGGTGGACGCAACCGGCGTCAATGTAGACGCTTCGCTCTACGAAGCGCGGAAGTGAGTTCTGCCGCGACGGGCAAGGCCGCGCCTCCCAGAGGGAGGCGTCTACATTATGGCTTGGCCGTGTTCTTCACGATCTTACCGTCTTTCATCACAAAAAAGACGCGCTCGGTTGCGGTAATGTCGGCGGTCGGATCGCCCGGCATCGCGATCACGTCGGCCAGTTTCCCTTTTTCGAGAGTGCCGAGTTTGTTCGCCACACCAAGCAGGTCGGCATCGACCGAGGTCGCGCTGAGGAGGGCATCGATCGGTTTCATGCCTAGACCAACCATGAGTCCAAATTCCTTCGCGTTCATCCCGTGCGGGAAGACGGCCGCGTCGGTGCCGAAGGAAATCTTCACCCCGATCTTCAAGGCGTTGCGAAACATCTCGGAGCGCGCGTCGGTCGCCGCTTTGCCTTTCGCCTGCACCGAAGGCGGATACTGGCTGATTTTTTGCATGACCCATTCCGACGCCATCAGGGTCGGCGTGAGGAAGGTTCCCTTTTGTTTCATCAATTGCAGCGTGTCGGGTTTCATGAAGGAGCCATGCTCGATCGAGTCGACCCCGGCGTTGATTGCTTCCTTGGCCGCGGAGTCGCCGTGGCAGTGAACCGCGACCTTTTTCCGGAGCCGATGCGTTTCATCGACCAGCGCGGCCATTTCCGCTGGCGTGAATTGCGGCACGTCAACCTCGTCGGCTAACGAAAGGACTCCGCCCGAGACTGCCGCCTTGATCACATCGGCGCCGTTCTTCACTTCGAAGCGAACCGCTTTCCGAATCTCCTCGGGACCGTCCGCGATTCCGTCGGTCCAGTCAGGCTCGGCGCCAAAAAGCATGTCGCGAAAACCATTTGTGTCATCGAAATGGCCACCGGTTGCGCCGATCCCGTGGGTCGCGACCAGCATGCGCGGGCCCGGGAGAACGCCTTTATTGATCGCGTTGCGCAGTGAGACGTCGGGAAAGTCGTGCGAGTTTGGGAATCCGCTCCCGACATCGCGGACGCTGGTAAAGCCAGCTTCAATTGTCGCCTTCGCATTTGGGATCATTTCGAGCGCGAGCTGGGAAATGTTTTCGTCCAGCATGCGGAGACGCAGCTCATTGTAGTTGCCGGAATAGTCAAAGGTCAGGTGGGTGTGAGCATCCATGAACCCGGGAGACAGGGTGGCGTCGCCGAGGTCGATGATCTGCGCGTTGTCCGGAATGGCGACGTTGCTCCCGGCGGCGGTGATGGTGTTCCCTTCCACGATCACGACGCCGTTCGGCAGGAGGGTTTTTGATTTGCCGTCAAAAAGACGGGCGGCCTTAAGCGCGACAATCGCGGGAGGCGCGTCGGCCGCAAAGGTGGTCGTTAGGCAAAAGATCAGGCATAGAACAAACTGAAAGGCGCGTTTCATCCCGCGGGTATAGAGACGGCGCAACGCGTTGGCAAGGGAACTTACGCCGCCATCACAACCAGCTCGTTGTGATAGATCGAGCGGGCAGGCGCCAGTCGACTCGACTTGAGCTGGATTGAATTGATCGGAACGAGCCCGGCATCGAAGTCGGTGTGGGCGCGCAGGAACGTTCCGATTGTTTGCGGCGCGATCCCCTGGCAACGGGCAAGCGTGAAATGCGGATGCCAAGGTCGCAGATCGGGTTCGAGACTCGCGGCGAGCGCGGCGTCTGTCACGCGTTTGTGGATTTGGAAAAGATGGGGATGTCCGCGACCGACGCCGAGCCAGATGATTTTCGGACGGCCTTTGGCCGGAAAGATCCCGAGGCCGCTCAGCGGGAGGAAGAAGCGGGAAAACTGAATCGCGAGCAGCTGCGTGCGAAGTTTTTCCTCCGTTGCCGCTCCGATGTTGCCAAGAAAAGCGAGCGTCAGATGAATTTGCTCCGCGGCGACCCAGCGTACCCCGGGAAGGCTAGGAGCAAGCCTAACGAGTGCCTCGGAAACCGAAACCGGCAATTCCAGACTAACGAAAAGCCGCTTCGTCTGCACCGGACCACGTCACGCTTCGTTCTGGCGCGCCATCGCTCCGCTCCCGAAGCGCGTCAGCCAGCCCGGCATCTTCCTTTCGCTACGCGCTTCCTGGCCGGACTTTATTTCGTCCCCTTCCACCCCGACTGGCCCGGGCAGAAGGCGGTTGACCATTTTCATGATCTGTCCAGTGAGGCTGGGAAAAAGAGCATTGCCGACGATCGCGAACCGGGCCGGAAACCCAATGATGAGCGAGGCTTGGCCGTGGCGGCAGGCTTCGACGATTTTGGCCGCCGCCCGTTCGGCATCGACCGCCGCGAAAGGCAATGCGGTCGAAAGCGAAAACCAAGTGTATTCGGCCCCGTGGTTGCCTTTGAATTTGGCGTGCACCTGCGAACCAGTCCGCATCATGCCGGGCATGACCGTCGTGACCTGGATGTTGTCCCGGGCGAGCTCGGCGCGAAAAGCATCGGAGAGCCCGACGAGCGCAAACTTGCTCATGCTGTAGGGCGCCATGTGCGGCACAGCCACTTTGCCGCCGATCGAGGCGATATTGATGATCCGCCCGCCGCCGGCTCGTCGCATGTGCGGAAGGACCTGCTGGATTAAATTAAAGGGCGCCCAGAAATGGAGCTGCATTGATTTCTCGAAATCCGGCCGGCGCATGTTTTCGAGCGGGCCGACTTCGATGATGCCGGCGTTATTGATCAGAACATCGATCGTCCCAAAATGATCGACCACCGTCTGGATTGCGCCTAACGACTGGTCGCGATCGAGCAAATCACACGGTACGGGGAGCGCTTCACCGCCCAGATTGTGGAGCTGCGCACAGGCCCCGGTCAGTTCGTCTTCGTCGCGCGCAAACAAGGCGAGGCGCGCCCCCTCGGCCGCGAGGCGGCGTGCAATCGACAGGCCAAGACCGCGCGAGCCGCCGGTCACGATCACGACTTTGCCGGCGAAAGAAACATCGCTACGAAGCGCGCGCGAGACGGCCCAGGAGGCGAGGCCGAGTCCGCCGAGAGTGAGAAGAGTAGATCGCTTCATAAGCTACGGTAGCAGCGGCTCTGGGCAGCGCACGCATTCTGCGGGCACCCCGTATTATACGTCCGTCTCTACGGGGACGGCAGCCGGTAATTTATCAGCACTCGGTTTGCGGACGCTGAGCGCGAGCCCAAATGCCACAAGCAGAATCGCCGCGCCTGTGAGGAAGGGGGTGCGAGCGTAATAATTGAGCGGCTTCCCGAGATCGAACATGAGAAGCCAGCCGCCGAGGAGCGGTCCGATCAGGCGGCCGACGCTGCCGGCCGATTGCATGAGACCAAGAGCGCGGCCTTGCCAGCTCCGATCGATCATCTGCGAGGCGAGCCCGTTAAGAGTGGGATTGACGAGGCCGTTGGCGACGGCCGTTAAAGCGCAAACCGCGAGCAACATTGGGACCGTCGGCACGAGCGGCAGAAGCGCAAGGGCGGCCGCGAGGAGAAAAAGACCGGTGCGGGCAAGCGCGGTCTCGCCGAATTTTTTCACGAGCCGGCCGATCAAGCCGCCCTGCAGGATCACGCTGATGATCCCGATGAAGCCAAACACGTAACCGGTCTTGCGCGCGTCGAACCCGAAATGCTTTTCGGTAAAGAGCGCAAAGAGTGTCGTCATGATCGCGAATCCGGTGATGCTGAAAAAATAGGTGGCCACGATCGTGCCAAACATGCGCGCGTTGCCGTGTTGAAAAACATCCGCCATCCGGGTCCGCTTGTGGGGGTGAGCGCGATGCTCGGCGGAAAGACTTTCCGGAAGGATGAAATAGAGGAGCACGACATTGACCGCGGCGAGCCCGGCCGCGAAATAAAAAGGCGCGCTGTAAGAGATGTGGCTCATGATTCCGCCGATCATCGGACCAAAGGTGAAACCGAGGCCAAAGGCCGCACCGATGATGCCCATCGAACGCGAGCGATTTTCCGGCGTGCTGATATCGGCGATGTAGGCCTGGGCGGTCGAGATGTTGCCGCCGGTCGCGCCATCGATGATGCGCGCGACAAAAAGGAGCGCGAGCGAAGTCGCCCAGCCCATGACGAGAAAACCGAGCGCGGTTCCGGCCAGACTAACGATGAGCACGGGACGCCGCCCGACGCGATCGGAGAGCCGTCCGAGGAGCGGAGTGAAGATGATCTGCATCCCGGAATAGATGCCGGTGAGCCAGCCGATCTGGAGCGGGGTGGCGTGATAATGTTGCGCGTAAAGCGGCAGCACCGGGATGATGATGCCGAAGCCCACCATGTCGATGAAGACGGTGAGGAAGATGAGAAAGAGCGGAGACACGGAAAAGGATGAAGGATGAAGGCAGAAGTATGAAAAAAGAAATTAACCGTGCTTGCGATTGAAGCGGGCCACTTCGCGCGCCGTCTCGCGATCGGTCGCGCGCTTTTTCAGGTCGAGCCGTTTGTCGCGCGCTTCCTTGCCGCTCGCCACCCCGACCTCGGCTTTGATCCGCCCGTTTTTCCAATAAAGCTTCAGGATGACGAGGGTGCGACCCGCGATGTTCGTTAGACCGTAGAGCTTGTCGATCTCGCGCCGGTGGAGAAGAAGCTTGCGGACGCGCTTCGAAGCCGGGACTTCGTGGCTCGCCCGCTCGTAGGGCTGGATGTCGGCCCCGTAGAGGAAGGCCTCGCCTTTTTCGATCCGGGCGAAGGCGTCGCCGATGTTGGCCTTGCCGGCGCGGATCGACTTGACTTCGCTTCCCTTGAGCTCGACTCCGGCCTCGAAGCGCTCGAGGATGTGAAAATCGCGGAGGGCCTTGCGATTAAGAATCGTCTCAGCGGGCATGGTCGGCGCGGACCGGCACGCGAGACAGGTTTACGCCTCGGCGGCAGCGTCGTCCTTCAGTTCCTCGAAGGTGAGCTTGCCGGCGATGATTTCTCTTAGAGCGATATCGGTGAGGGAGGACTTGGGAGTGGCTTCGACGAGGGGGCGATGGCCGATCCCGAGTTGCCGGACGCGCTTGGAGACGACGTTGATGAGCAACTGCTGGTTTGGGATCACTTTGGCTGCTTCTTGCAGGAGTTGAGCGGTCATATTTCTCAAGGAACGGACGGAACGGCTGAGCCCGGACGGGAATTGCAGGATGGACGGGGACCCATTCGTTAGGGTTGAAGAGGTGGAAATCGAAGCAAGCATCGTCGCGGGCAAGCGGATTCGGATAATGCGTGCAGCGTCCAGGTTGTCAACGGATTTTCTGCGCGCGATTGATTCACTTGCCAGCGCCGGTGAAGTGCGCGAAATAGGTGCGCTGCGCGACCCTCGGGCCCAACCCGGCGGACGCCCGGCGAGAAAGTTCGGGCTGTGGCTCAGCTTGGTAGAGCGCCTGCCTCGGGTGCAGGAGGTCCAGGGTTCAAATCCCTGCAGCCCGATTTTTCACCATACTTTTTTTGACGGCAGCGAATTGAAGCCCACTATTCCGCTTCACCTGCTCCGATGAACGACTCCGTTCTGAACACGATCGCGATCACGGGCTTCACGATCGCATTTTTCCACGCCGCCATCCCGACGCACTGGCTGCCTTTCGTTCTCGCCGCCCGGGTCCAGCGTTGGAATCGTTCGAAGACGCTCCTCATCACGGCGCTGGCCGCGACCGGGCATGCCTCTTTCACCGCGACGCTGGGACTCATTGTCGCCTGGCTTGGGATCGCGCTCAGCGCGCGCATCGGTGCGCTCTTCCCTTGGATCGCCGGCGGTGCACTCATTGCCGTCGGCCTCTTTTATGTTTTTCGGCAACTGACCGGTCATACGCACACCCATCTGCATTTCGGGCATGGGGGTCATTCGCACGAGAATAATCACGGGCACGATCACGGAGGGCAGCGGCTCTCGTTTTCGAAATCCGATCTCGCCGTGATTTCCAGTCTTCTCATGCTCCTCACCTTCTCGCCCTGCGAAGCGTTTGTCCCAGTTTACGTCTCCGGCGTGCGTTACGGCTGGCACGGCTTTGCTTTGCTCACCATCATCCTGACCATCGGGACAATCGCCGGAATGGTCGCCTTCACCACGCTTGCGCTAGTTGGGATCGAGCAGGTGAAATTGCGCTCCTTCGAAAAATACGAGGCCGGAGTGATGGGCGCCTTGTTGTGCGCCGTCGGAGTGCTGATTATTTTCTTCGAGAAATGACAAACGAATCCGCCGACCGGATGATCAGTGGGAACTCCGCGGTGTATCAGGCGGTCAGACTCACGATACCAAGGTTACTCGACGATTCGGGTGACCACGCCTGAGCCCACCACGCGTCCATCGGAGTCTCGAAACCGAAAACACTGGCCGATTTCCATCGCGACCGGTGAAGCGATGGAAGTCCGAAGCTGACCCGCACCAGTGGTGGGGTTGAGGTTGAATTGCATCGTGCCGATCGGAGGAACGCCTGCGCACCGGAAAAACAGGACAGGCGGTTTGCTGGTTCCAGCAAGCATCGACAAAAAACCGCCGCCAGTGAGCGTGGTCATGACGCTCCTGCCTCCTTCCTTCGGACCTATGAAATAAACCCGCGACTCGAACGTGCGGTGAGCGTCGAGTGTCCGAGGTGTGGCAAGGACATAGCCGGCTTGCGGCAGGTTACCGTCGAGCTTGCGCACCCAGAGAGCGCGCAGGGGTTCGAGCCCGGCCGGCAGGCGGTATTCTCCGAGCACGGCGACAGCGGCGCCGGCATTCCCCGGCACTACCGACAACTGCTGATTGGGGCGCAACGTTCCCTGCTCGGGATACCCGATGACGACGGTTCCTTTTTCCGGAACATCAAACGCATATTTAACGGGAAATCGAACCGGCTTTTCGACAGCCGCTTTTCGCAACGGCCAAGTCTCGAGCTGACGCATGAGTTGATCGAGCCCGGCACTCTTTTCACCATTCTTGAGGTCT
Source organism: uncultured Verrucomicrobiae bacterium (assembly GCA_963819975.1). Lineage (GTDB taxonomy): Bacteria > Verrucomicrobiota > Verrucomicrobiia > Chthoniobacterales > UBA10450 > Palsa-1392. Next base: position 83,175 of record CAWFYE010000009.1, read on the forward strand.
TCCTCCTCAATAGGGATGGCGCCGGAAACCCAGGCAATGTCCTCGGATTCGTAGCCGTGCTCCCGGAGCAATAACCGGGTCGCTTCGATGCTCCTATCGACACCTGCCGGCCCTTTGTTTCCGGTATTTACAAAGACCGCAATGCGCGGGATACCGACTTCCGCTGCGAATGCGACATGATCACGAGCCTCGGGGTCGATGGCCTCCCCGGCGCTGACGACCAGGATCGCCGCATCGAAGGCCGCACCGTAGTCCACCATGCCGCGGAGAAAATCGGAATCACCCGGAAAGCCAAGGAATTCCTGGAGCCTCGACTTTGCAGGGTAAGCGATCCACATCCCGGTCACTTTCACCTTGTCGTATAGGGGCAACTGAGGGTGTTTGACGTTGGTGTCGATCGGGCCTCTTAAGCCTGACCGGGCAAGGACGGCTCCCACAACAAGCATCCGACCACGGCGGGCGCCCAGAGTGACGACGCGGAAAATCGGACTTTTCCCGTCGGTGCTGGCCAGAGGCCAAACCGGTTCCTGCCCGAGTAGGACCGACTGCAAGGCGAGCCGTTCCATTTTCCGCACTTCGGTTGACCGCGCCGGATCGTTCGCGGCCTGGCCTGTTCGTTCCAGCAACGCCGTCACGGCCCGTGGATCCCCGAGAACGCCAAGACATTCCAACACTTTGACTTCGACTTCGCCGCTAGCGCGTCCCAAAAGCGCGATTAGGTCTGGAACGTTCTCGCTTGAACGCGAAACCACGATGCCGACAAGCGCGAGTTCCAATGCTTTCGGATCAAATTCGTCGCTGCGGTTGATCACATCGCGCCAAAGATCCGCAACGGCGGGTGAACCCGAACGCCAGAGATCATTGATAATTTGCCGCTGCCGCGCCGGCTCGGTGTGCCAGACCTCGCGATAAAGCGGGACCACTGTTGCCTCGAAATCCCGAAGCCAGACTGCGTCCGGCCTGGTTTGCGTTCCGCGCTCGATCAACGCGCTCAATTCCTCCAGCGCCTGCGTCCGTGAGGCAGGAATTCTCGCTTTCGCCACCAGTTCGGTGAACATGTTTGGCTGCTGCTTCGGGTCGGATTCCAGGTATGGACTCAAGATCAGCCAGAGCCCGCTCCCGAGAAGAAGGAGCCAGAGAATCGGGCCGACCATCAGGGTCAGCGCGGCGAGTTGAGCGCGAATCCGCCGGCCGCGCGGGATCGGAATTTGGAGATCGGCGCGCCGTTCCAGGAGCGCAGGAAGCCGGCTTGCGTCGGCACTGTCGTAGAAGACCACTTTGTCTGTCTCTTGATCACTCACGCCCTGCTCCGACAGGAAGGCGCGGCTTTCGCCCGCCCGATCGGAAGTCGAGAGGAAAATCATCTTGCCCAGCAACTGACGATCGCGACACTGGCGAATCTCCCACGCGAGATTCTCCGAGGGCTGGCTGATCTCGACCAGAATCGCGTCCACCTTCTCCGACAGCGCGATCACGAGCGTTTGCCAATGTTCGTCCACGCTTCGCAGGGGAAAGGTTTTCCAACGCGAAACCACCCAATTGACGTTGCGCGCCCAGCGCACATCCATCGTGTCAAGAAAGCGCTGGATCGCCGCCGGAGTGCGGATGCACCGCTGGCGAAAATGGAGAAACACCAACTGCGTCAGCACGACCGGGTAGCGGATGAACCACGGCACCTTGATGTCCTCATCTGCCAGGGTATAGACGTGGCCCGCCGGACATACATGCTCGCGCAGGGCGGCGCGAAGCGCACGGCTCGACCCGGCCATGCCAAAGCGGCGCAACGCCAGAAAAGATTTCGGATTCCTCCAAGTGAGCGCGATTGGCAGGGCGAGAATTGCTCCGACCAAACCGGGAAGAAACAAGTACGCGCTCAGCATCGCGAGCACCATCGCGGCCAGCACCGCGACATGAGCGAGACCGACAAGCACGGCGAGGTCGAACTCCCCGAAGGTCAGTCCACCCGATTCCATTGACGGCTCCGGGCGCAGCGTCACAAATTTGATCGCCAGGTAAGTGACAAGTCCGTAGGTCAAGGCCGCCACAACCACGGTAATTACCGGCACCCATCGTCCGGCGATGTGACGAGCCCGTTCCAAGGTGCTCGGCTTCATGAGATTAAATGGAATTGTCTGTCCGCCCGGGTCAAGTCTCGACCGGCTTTTTCTCGAAGGGCCTCTTAATGATGAGCGCCCGGTTGTGTGCCGTCGGGGCGCTGATTATCCTCTTCGACAAATGACGACCGAATCCGCAGAACTAAAAGTTGGAGATGCAGCGCCCGATTTCACCGCCACCGCGGTCGGCGGAAAATACGGCGACGGCAAAATCGTTAGGCTGAAAGACTTTCGCGGCACCCCGGCGGTCCTTTATTTTTATCCGAAAGACGACACGCCGGGATGCAGCGCGCAGGCCTGCGCGCTGCGTGATTCTTGGAGCGACTTCGACGCCCGGGCGGAAATTTTCGGAGTCAGCATCGATTCCGCGGCGAGCCACGAGAAGTTCATCGCCAAATATGGTCTCCCCTTCCCGCTCCTCTCCGATCCGGAGAAAAAGATCGTCACTGCCTACGGCGTCTGGGTCGAGAAAAGTATGTACGGCAAGAAATATATGGGCGCGGAGCGAACGACCTTTGTCATCGATCCTCGCGGCCAGATCAGTGCAATCCTGCGCAAGGTGAAACCGGCCGAACACGTTGCCCAGTTGCAGGCCGCGCTCTAGCGTCCCCTGTCTCAGCGGATCCGAGGACGACAACGCACGCTACAATTTCCGAGGCACCTTTCCGCGAAATGAGTTGCCAAGCGCGGCAATCAATTTACCTTCGCTCCTCTGTGGCCGGGTTTGGTCACAGTTTTGGTTTCAGATGCTGAACTTCGGCACTCCGAAATCGGCAGACTTGAAATCTTCCCTATGGGCTCGCTGAAAAAACGACGAAAAGCAAAAATCTCCAAGCATAAGCGCCGCAAGCGGATGAAAGAAAACCGCCACAAGAAGCGCTTGCGCTACAAGTCGTAGTTTTGGCCGTTTGTTAGGCGCGGATGGTGAAGGCGAAATTCTTCGCAACACCGAAGGAGCTGCGCGCCTGGCTGCGTAAGAATCACGCGAGCGCCAGCGAAATCTGGGTCGGGTTTTACAAGAAGCACATCGGTAAGCCGAGCATCACCTGGCCCGAGTCGGTCGATGAAGCACTTTGCGTCGGCTGGATCGATGGGATTCGCAAGACGATCAACGAGGAGAGCTACCAGATCCGTTTCACGCCGCGGCGGCGCGGGAGTATTTGGAGCGCGATCAACATCAAACGAGTGGCCGCGCTGACTAACGAGAAGCGGATGCAGCCTGCCGGGTTGGTCGCGTTTGCCGCCCGGACCGAGAACAAGTCCGGCATCTATTCATATGAACAGCGGAGCGAGCAGTTGCCCGATCCGTACGCCGGTCTGATGCGCAGGAACAAAGCGGCCTGGAAATTTTTGGAGGCGCAGCCTCCTTCTTATCGCAAGACGATCGGTTGGTGGGTAACGAGCGCGAAGCGGGAAGAAACCCGGCGCAAGCGGCTTCAAAAAGTGATCACGGAATCGGCCCATGGCCGGCGCCTGCTTTAGAAACCGCCCTCATCATTCCAGTTGAAGCAAAACGGAACAGTTCCAAACTACGCGATGCTTCCATCTTTCGGACACGCCTCGCGCGTGTTGGTGTCGGGTCTGCTCGCGGGCAGCCTCATTCTTGGCCTAACGACCGCGGCTGAATCGCAATCGTCCAAGGCAAAACCAAAGAAACCCGGGGCGCCTCCCGAGACCGCCGTTTTTTCCAACGCGAGCCCCGTGCCCGCGCCGGCCAAAGCGCCCGAGCCGCAGGCCGGGAAGAATGGCCAGTTCGACGAGAAGCTCTGGAGCGGGATGAAGTGGCGAGAGATCGGGCCTTTCCGCGGCGGTCGCGCGATCGCGATCGAGGGCCTGCCGGATGAACCGAACACCTACTACTTCGGCGGCGTCGCCGGCGGCGTTTGGAAAACAACGGATGGCGGCGCGAATTGGAAGCCGATGTTCGACAAGCAGCATTCCACCTCGTCGATCGGCGCCATCGCGGTCGCGCCAAGCGATCACAACACGATCTACGCCGGCGCCGGCGAATCTGCATTGCGCGGCAACATTACCTACGGCGACGGCGTCTATAAATCGGTGGATGGCGGCCGCAACTGGCACAACGTCGGGCTGAAAGACACTCGCCACATCGGTGCGCTCATCGTTCATCCCGATAATCCCAATATCGTGTTCGTCGCCGCGGTCGGTCACGCCTACGGGCCGAACGCGGAGCGCGGCGTCTTCCGCACGACGGACGGCGGCAAGACTTGGACGAAGGTCCTCTACAAGGACGAAAACACCGGGGCGATCGATGTCGTCTTCGATCCGCATAATCCAAACACGCTCTTCGCTGCCCTCTGGCAGGTGCGCCGGCAGCCGTGGTTTCTTTCCAGTGGCGGTGAAGGCAGCGGTCTTTACCGCTCGACCGACGGCGGCACGACCTGGGAGCAACTAAAGGGGCACGGCTTGCCCGATGGCATTTTCGGCCGGATCGGGGTGACCGTTTCGGGCGCGGATTCCGATCGCATCTATGCGATCATCGAGGCGAAGGAAGGTGGCATTTTTCGCTCGGAAGACGGCGGCGATACCTGGACGAAGATTAACGACGATCTGCGTTTCAGGCAGCGCGCCTGGTATTTCAGCAAAGTCTACGCCGACCCGCGCTCGGTCGACACTCTTTATGTCTTGAACACCGGGCTCTTCCGCTCGGTCGACGGCGGCAAGACATTCAAACTCCTACCGGCGCGCCACGGCGATCATCACGGGCTCTGGATTGATCCGAAAAATCCCGACCGGATCGGCAACGCGAACGATGGGGGCGCGAGCGTCTCGATCGACGGTGGCGAGACCTGGTCGACCTTGAACAACCAGCCGACCGCGCAGTTTTATCACGTCTCGGTCGACAACGCGTTTCCGTATCACATCTACGGCGCGCAACAGGACAACTCGAACGTCGGGATCGCGAGCCGGAGCGAGAGCGGCGTGATCGGGCGTGAGGATTGGTTCCAGGCCGGCGGCGGCGAGTGCGGATTCGTCGTGCCCGATCCGCGTGACTGGCACATCATCTATTCGAATAACGAGGGCTTCATCACCCGTTATGACAAATCGAAGGAGCGGTATCAGGACGTGAGCGTGTGGCCGCTCGATAACTCCGGCCACGGCGCGAGCGATTTGAAGCACCGCTTCCAGTGGATCTCGCCACTCTTACTTTCGCCGCACGATCCGGACACGATCTACACCGCCGGTGAAGCCGTTTTCAAATCGACCGACCAGGGCCATAGCTGGACCGCGATCAGCGAGGACCTGACCCGCAATGACAAAAGCAAACAGAAACCGAGTGGCGGTCCGATTCAGAACGACATCACGAGCGTCGAGTATTTCGATACCGTTTTCGCACTCGCGGAATCGCCTGTGAAAAAAGGGTTGCTCTGGGCCGGAACGGACGACGGCCTGCTCCACGTCACGACCGACGACGGCGCCACCTGGCAGCGAGTCACTCCGAACATGCCGGAGTGGAGCCACGTCAGCCTGATCGATCCGTCGCATTTCGATGCCGCCATCGCCTACGTCGCAGTCGATCGCCATCGCCTCGACGACTTCAAGCCCTACATCTTTAAGACGAACGACACCGGCCGGAGCTGGACCGCGATCACGAACGGCATTCCAGAAGGCGCCTACGTGCGCGCGGTGCGCGAAGATCCAAAACGTCGCGGCTTGCTCTATGCCGGCACCGAGCTCGGCGTTTATGTTTCGTTCGACGACGGTGCGCATTGGCAGTCGCTGCAATTGAACCTGCCGACTTCGCCGATTCGCGACCTCGTCGTTAAGGATGACGACCTTGTCGTCGCGACACACGGCCGCTCGTTCTGGGTGCTCGACGATCTGACTCCGCTCCGTCAGGTGAACGACCAGGTCGCGCAGGCGGATATGAAACTCTACACGCCGCAGACCGCCTACCGTCTCCATTACCCGGAGGAGATCGACAGCCGCCAGCCGGTCGGGACGAATCCGCCTTCCGGCGCGATCATCGATTACTACTTCAAGGACGCGCCAAAGGGAGAAGTAACGCTGGAAATTCTCGACGCTCAGGGGAAAACGATCCGTCATCTGTCCAGTGTCGAGAAAAAAGACGACGAGCAACCGCCCGAGTGGCCCGACCAGGTGGAAGCGCCGAAAACCATCCCAGCGAAAGAAGGAATGAATCGGTTCGCGTGGGATCTGCGCTACGACCACCCGGCGCTCACGCCCGGCACATTCTATTACGGTAGCGGTCCGCGTGGGACACTCGCATTGCCCGACAACTACCAGGTGCGCATCACGGCGAACGGCAAAAGCGAAACCGCGCCGCTCCAGCTCGCGATGGATCCGCGTCTGAAAGGCGCCGAGGATGGGATCCGCAAATCGTTCGAGCTGTCCCTCAGGGTGAACGAGCGCTTCTCGCAGTTGCACAAGGCGATCAACGAAATCCGCGAAACAAAGTCGCAGCTCGACTCCTTCCGCAAGCGCGCGGCGGACGAAGCGCGCCTTAAACCCGCGCTCGCCGCGGCGGACGAGATGGAAAAGCAGATGTCGGCCGTCGAAGAAAAGCTTCTTCAGGTCAACATGAAGAGCTCGGAAGGAAATCTCGTTTATCCGAACCAACTCAACGAAGAGTTCTATACCTTCAGCAAAGTGATCGAAGCGGACGCCGCCCCGACCCAGCCGCAACTCGAAATTTTTGCCATGCTCGACAAGCGGCTCGAAGAGCAGCTCAAAAGCTGGAATCAAATCAAGAGCGAAGAGGTGCCGAAAGTGAACGGCTTGATCAAGCAGGCCGACTTGCCGGCGCTGACCGTGGCGGAAGCCGCCAATCCGTCGCCGGCACCCGCGGCGCCAGTTGCCTCGGCCACGCCCAGCGTTTCGCCATCACCCAGCAGTTCACCGCCACGGAATTAGCCTAACGAACCGTGGTCCGCTGCGTTTAAATCTGTCATCCCGATCCGGCGCAGCGCGGAGAGGGACCTCGCAACTGCAATCCAAGTTACCCTCTCGCCCACACACCTCGATTGCAACTGCGAGGTCCTTCGCCGTCTACGCGGCTCAGGATGACAACCTGGAAATACTGGCGCTGCGTCAGTGATTCGCGATTATCGTCCCGAGCGCATGAACGTTTAAGCGATGAGTCATAGCCATCAACACGAAACCGATTTCGGCCGCGCCTTTGCCATTGGCGTGCTGCTTAACACCGGCTTCATCGTCGCCGAAGTCGTCTTTGGCCTCTTCAGCCACTCCCTCTCGCTTCTCGCCGACGCCGGCCACAACCTAAGCGACGTGATGGGCCTCCTCATGGCCTGGGCCGCGAGCAATCTTGCCAACCGCAGCCCGACCGAGCGTTTTACCTACGGTCTGCGCCGCACTTCCGTCCTCGCGGCGCTCTTTAACGCCATCCTTCTTCTCGTCAGTCTCGGCGCCATCGCCTGGGAAGCCATCCGCCGCATTCGCCAACCGGAGCCGGTTCTTGGCCAGACGATGATCTGGGTTGCGGCTGCCGGCGTGGTCATCAATAGCGTCACCGCCTGGATGTTCGCCCGCGGTCGGAAAGGCGATCTCAATATCCGGGGCGCGTTCCTCCACATGGCGGCGGACGCGGCCGTCTCCGCGGGCGTCGTGGTCGCCGGCATTCTTATTCTCAAGACTGGCTGGTCGTTGATCGATCCGATCAGCAGCCTGGTCATCGTCGTCATTATTCTTATCGGCACCTGGGGTCTGCTGCGCGACTCGATTAACCTTGTCCTCGATGCCGTTCCGCGCGGGATCGATACCGTCGCGGTGAAAGATTTCCTCGAGCAACTTCCCGGCGTTGCGGCTATTCACCATCTGCACGTCTGGGGCTTGAGCACGACTGAGACTGCCTGCACCGCGCACGTCGTGAAACGCGAGCCGCAACTCGACGACAAGCTGCTCAAAACGATCGCGCAAGAGTTGCACGAGCGTTTCGGAATCGAGCATACCACGATTCAATTTGAACTCTGCGTTGGAGAAGATTGCCCGACCGAACACGAGGAGCACGCCCACTCGTGAGCGTCGCCATTACCAAGGCAGTCCTCCTCGCCGCCGGCCGCGGCACCCGAATGCGCGACCTGACCGACGACCTGCCCAAGCCAATGATCACGGTCCGCGGCAAACCGATTCTACAACACATCATCGAAGGCCTGCGTGGCGCGGGCGTGAACCAGTTTTTCGTCATCGTCGGCTGGCGGGCCGAAGTCGTTAGGAAAACTTTCGGCGACGGCGCGATCTTCGGCGTTGAGATCAGCTACGCGACCCAGTTGGTGCAGGATGGCACCGGGAGAGTCGTGGATCTTGCACACGACTTTGTCGGGAACGATCCCTTCGTCCTGAGCTACGGGGACATCATCGTCGAGCCCTCGAATTATTCGCGCCTAACGACTCTGGAAGACTGCATTGAAGCGATCGTCACGGTCAAACGCAGCGAAGATGTGAGCAAAGGCGGCGCGGTTTTCGTAAACGAGCGCTTCGAGCTCATCGACCTGCGCGAAAAACCGAAGCCGGGCGAGCCGACCAGCCCGTGGTATAACGCCGGGATCTATGCTTTCCGTCCCAGCATCTTCGATTTCACCGCCCGCCTCGAGCGATCGCCCCGTGGTGAGTTTGAGCTCACCGACGCCGTCCGCTCCCTCGCTCAATCCGGCAGGAAAGTGCAGACGCTCGAACTGAGCGGCGACTGGGCCGACGTGCGTGACCCGGAAATTCTCGCCCAGCTCAATCGCTAGGTAATTTCCTCGACTATCTCTTCCTCGGGCGGTTCCTCCCCGATTTCCTCCTCGATCACGCGCCGACGTTTCGGCGAGAGGAACGGACGGAGAAACCCGTAGAGCAAGTAGGTGATGAAAATCGCCGCCGCCATCCAGTGATAGAACTTCACCGTCAGGGCGAGGACCGCGATGAGAAAGAGAAAGCGCGGGATTGATTGCGTCGTCCGCCAGTTAATGGCCTTGAAACTCGGGTAGCGGAATTTGCTGAACATCATGAACGAGAGGAACAGCATCAAAACCGGGAGCGCGTATTTCCAGCGGCCGATGGTGCGCTGGCCTTCATCGAGCCAGAGCATGAACAAAGTGAGTGAGGCGATCACCCCGGCCGCGGCCGGGATCGGAAAGCCGGTAAAGTTCTTGTCCGGACTGTTCGGCGGGCCGGCGGCCGCGACGCAATTGAACCGCGCGAGCCGAAGCGCGCCGCAGACCAGGTAAACAAACGCGATCATCCAACCGAGATTCTGAAATTCGCCGAGCACGATCTGGTAGACGAGCAGCGCCGGCGCCATCCCGAAGGAAACGATGTCGGCTAACGAATCAAACTCTCGTCCAAACGGGCTCTCGTGTCCGCCGAGCCGCGCCAACCGCCCATCGAGCAGATCGAAAATACAGGCCGCGAGGATGAACCAGATCGCGTCATGAAAATCGGAGGCCGCCTTTATGAAATCAGTCTCCTGCGCGCCATCGTAAATGCGCAGGACCGCGGCAAACCCGCAAAAGAGATTGCCCGCCGTCATCAGGTTCGGCAGGAGATAGATTTTCGGCTGGCGTTCGTCGGTCATGATCAAGAAAGACGCGCAATCGCGCTCGAGCCGCCGGCGACGCGATCGCCCACCTTCACCAGCACCGTCGCGCTCAATGGCAGGTAGACTTCCGTCCGCGAGCCAAAACGGATCATGCCGAAACGTTCGCCCTTCGCCAGCGTGTCGCCAACTCGCGACCATCCGACAATCCGGCGCGCGATCGCGCCGGTGATTTGCCTGACGACAAGGGTCGCGCGCGGGTTCTCAAAAGCCCAGGTCATCGCCTCGTTCTTCTTCGAGCACTCCGGGTTGCGCGCATCGAGGCAGAGTCCTTCGTGGTGTTCTCGGTAAATGATTCGCCCGTCGATCGGCGCGCGGTTTGTGTGCACGTCGAAAACGGAAAGAAAGATCGCCACCCGCCGCATTGTTCCCCTAACGACTTCGCTTTCCTCGAGCTCTGCGATTTCCACCACCACTCCGTCAGCCGCGGCCACCACGACCTCGGGATCGGCCGGCGCGGTCCGCTCCGGATCGCGAAAGAAGGCAAAGGTGTAACCGATCAAGGCGAGAAAGAGCAACGCCAGCCACGGCGTGACTAGCAGACTCAACACCATAAGAACAACGAGCACGGCGAAGATCCAGCGGGCCTCGAAAAGGGTTTGGAAACGCATCGGAGGAAAGAGTGTCGGGTTCTCTGCTGGGCGGGTCAAGGCTCCCCTAACGCCCTCCTCGTGAGTGAGGAGGACAACGCCGCAGACTTTTTCTAATGACAAAGCGCACGCCCGCGCCATCATCCGGGCATGAGCGCTGCCCAGCCAACCGACTGCGAGCTTCACTTACTCGATCATCCCCTCGCCGCGGCACAGCTATCAATCATGCGCGCGAGGGTCACTCCGCCTAACGACTTCCGTTGCGCCCTGCAAAAGCTCGCTCTCCTTCTCCTCGTCGAAGCCGCGCGCCGCTGGAAAACTGAGGCTGCCGCCATGGAAAGTCCGCTGCGATCTTTCGAAGGGCGAGTACTCCCGCGACCGATCGTGCTCGTCCCGATCCTGCGAGCTGGACTAGGGCTGCAGGAGGGCATGATGCAGCTGATCCCGGAGGCCAGCACCGGCCACGTCGGTCTTTATCGTGATCCGAAAACGCTCCGGCCGGTTAAGTATTATTGCCGCCTCCCGGAAAATCTCGCCGCCGCCGAAGCACTCGTCCTCGACCCGATGCTCGCGACCGGTCACAGCGCAGTCGAAGCCGTCTCGATCGTGAAAGCGGCCGGCGCGACCCGCCTGCAATTCGTCTGCGTTCTCGCCTGCCCGCCCGGAGTCGCGACCCTGCAGAGCGCGCATCCCGACGTCCCGATCATCGCCGCCGCGCTCGATCCGGAACTGAACGACGTCGGCTACATCGTCCCGGGGCTGGGAGACGCCGGCGATCGATATTTCGGGACCGGCTGATTTTCTTCCTGATCCATCCGGGCTTGCCTCAGCCCCCATAACCTGTTTGAAATCTCCCATGGAGCCGAGCGAACCGCGCGTCGAAATCTTCGCCCCTTTCGGCGAAGCCTTTGAGACCACCAAAAAAATCCTCTTCCAACCCTTCGACCTTACGAAGTGGTTCGTTATCGGCTTCGCCGCCTGGCTCGCGACCATGTTCAGCAGCGGCGGTTTCAACTACCGAAGCGGTTACAACAAAGGCGATTGGAATTGGAAAGCGACCACCAACGGCAACTTCTCGTTTCATGACGTGCCGCCGTGGGTCATCCCGCTCGTTATCGGTGGCGGCCTGCTCGTTCTCGCGATCATTATCGTCCTCCTCTGGCTCAACTCGCGGGGCCGCTTCATGTTCACCGATTGCATCGTGCGCAATCGCGGCGCCATTGCCGAGCCCTGGCGCGAATTCCACACCGAAGGCAACCGCTACTTCGTTCTCCAGCTCGTCCTCACGCTGTGCAGCATGCTCATCTTCGGCGGGCTCGCTCTCATCTTCGTCCTTGGATGGCATTGGAAAAATCCCCTCCTTCCCCTGCCCCTCATCATCCTGCTCGGAGTCACCTTCGTTCTCGTCGCCGTCGTCGTCGGGCTCATCATGAAATTCATCGTCCCGGTCATGTATCGCCAGCGCTGCGGAGCGATGGACGCCTTCCGCGCCGTCTGGCACCTAATCGCGGCTAACCCCGGAGCCTTCATTCTCTTCGGTCTCTTTTACATTCTCATTTACATCGCCGCCGCCATGATCGGCTGCCTCGCCGCCTGCGTAACCTGCTGCATCGCCGCCCTGCCCTACATCGGCACCGTCATCCTTCTCCCGGTGGTTATGTTCCTCTTCACCTACCCGCTTTGTTTCATCCGGCAATTTGGCGACCCATACGACGTCTGGGCCGTCGTTAGGCCGGCTGAGCTTCCAGCCGCTCCGCCTGCACCGCTAATCCCGCCAATCCAGCAACCGCCGCCGCCCCCTCCGCCAATCCCACCTGCTCAGGAACTGCCGCCGCCTGCCGTATGAGAATCTCTTCCGCACCGTCGCTCACACTGCTCGGCAGACGCTGGCGCGCGCTCTACCTCTTCCTACTGCCGGCAGCCTTATCCGCGCTCGCCAGCATCCGGCCGGGCTCGCTCCCGGCCTGGCTCCCATTCGCCACCTCCTGCGGCGCGGTTACCGGGTTGCCCTGCATCTTTTGCGGCACCACTCGCGCCATCTATCACCTGCTGCAGGGAGAGTTCGCTTTGGCGCTTTACTACAACTGGCTCTCCTACCCCCTCCTCGCCGGCGCCTGCGCGCTCTATCTCGTTAACGCGCTCGAACTCTTCTCCGCACGCAACCTCCTATCCGCCATCCCGCATCCGTGCCCGACCCGCCAATCCCTTAGCGCACTCGCGGCCGGTTTCGTCCTCCTCTGGTGCCTGCAGGTTTTCCTCGCCGTCTCCCAGCACAAGACCGAGCTGCTAAATCCTGACGGACCCCTTTATTCGTTAGTCGTGCATTAGAATCACGCCCCCGACATTGCGCAGGTCGCCCTTTGATCTTCAATCATGAACTCAAGAAAGCAGGAAAAGGATCGGAAAAGGTAAGCCCGCGCCACCTTGCGGCGACGCGGGCCCTTGTGTCCCCCAGGGTTCCTCCGGAATTTAGCTGAGACGGCTCACGGCATGGTCTTCACGACCGAAACTGGTTGCCGCGGCGCTTTGCACGGCCACGCACTGCCACAACGTATACGTTTCCGGCTGACGTAAGTGGGAAATAGGCCAGCAAAATGCCCGCTCGTTTACTAGAGCGCTTCTGGCCCGCCGGGCGAATACCCGTGGAGTGATTGATGATATTTTCGTCAGGCAGCATTTTTTACCTTGAAGTCCGACGGGTGGCCTGCCCATTGTCGCAATTGTTCCTAGCTACCGCTGGAATTTGTTTCCCGACCCGGACATTCGAAAACCGAATAGATGTCTACGAAGAAACCGACAGAGAAGAAACGGGCGATCAAATTAGGCGATTTGCCGCCGAAAAAGGATGCGCTGGGCGGTCACGGCGGCTATTCCCAATCCGCTCCCCTTTCCATTCCTCCAGCGGGCTTCATTGCGTCCTCGGGGAAAGCACAGCCCGACAAGCATCGATAGGCGCAGGTGACGCCACCCCCCGCCCACGACAGATCGTATCGCCCTCTGTGGACGCAGGCGTCCGTGCGCGAGAAATAGAAGAGTGAGGCCAGGATTCCTCAGTGCGAGGGGTTGAACCGTGCAAGCGCGAAAGACTCACGGCATCGGCTGGAAGCTCGCCCCTTTGCACTTCGGGCAGGGCGGGGCGACGTTGAAGGGTATCGGGCGGGTGAAATGTTCAAGTGCCCGCACCCCAGGCAGCGCCAGCGCAGGTAGCGGGCTTCCTCGCGTGGCCCCAGGCGCTCGATGATCCTACCAAGACGGGCGTGGCCCTCTCGAGGGCTTCGCGGATCGACCCGAGCGCTTCGTTTTCGTGGGGCATCTGCCTGGCTAGCGTCCGCCGTCGCGCGGGTGCAGCAAGGCCGCGCGCCGCGAGGCTTTGACGTGGAATGTGAACAGGAGCTGCTCGTGCCGAGCCCGGCCCCGGTGGAAGAAGACGAAAAGGCGACGCAGATATCGCATACGTTCAATTGAACACTTCACGCCGTCCCTGACAAGAAAAAGGTGGCGTCCCGGCGCAAAATGTTCACTCCTCACGCCACACAGGCATTTGGTCTGCATACCGCGGCGTTCGATTATCCTCTCCCGACCAATGGCGGCTACTTCATCATAGAAGCAATCATCCCGCCAGGAAGCGGTCCGCCGCTGCACATTCACTACCGCGAGGAAAAAAGCTTCTACCTGCTTGCGGGCATTCTCGACATCACGCTGGGTAAGAAAAAGCTCGCGACAACGGCGGGAGATTTCGTCCAGCTTCCTCGGGGAACGGTCCGCGCCTTTCGCAACTCCGGGATCACGACCGCGAGGATGCTACTCTTTTTCTCGCCTGCCGGGATGAATAAATATTTTGAAGAAGTGTTTGAGCAAGTCGCGGATCGCGCCGCCGACATACCTCCGGTGACAGACAAATTAATTACCCGAATGGTGGCCGCAGGGCCAAAACACGGGATAGAGTTTGTGTAAGACTACCGCTGCCCGGTCTCGTTAGACAACGAGGTGAAAGCGATGTCCGAAATCGTCGTATTAATGTCCGGGAATTGTGGCTCCAAAGGCCGAACTCTCCCCACTCACGGCCTCTAGCCGTGCCAGATCGCTCAGCGCGAAGAGGAAGCTTTTAGGCGACCTAGGGCTGATTCACCTGCTTGTTGGCCAGCGGACCAGCTGGGCCACCACCGATGGGTGCAACCGACCCGGGGCCGACAAGGCCTTGGTGGGTAGTGGTTGTCGTGGTCCTGGTTGTCGTGCCCTGATTTGCGCAGCCATCGAGGATGAACACCGCACCGATCACCGCGCAGAGATATAAGGCTCTTTTCATTGTCGTAGGATTCCTGATTATGGCAGCGGCTGGATTGCTCACCTGCCTCCTGCTTCCTAACGTGAAGCTACGAAAAAGCAAACCATAACCGTTTGGCGGAGCGCGTCTTCCGTTCGTTAGGGGATTTCGGTCGCGGTCCAGAACTTGCGGAAGGCGCTCGGCCAGCTCCGGTCTTCCACGCTCCGGCGGGCGGCGGCGCTCATTTCCTTGCGGAGCGCCTCGTCCTCGACGAGGCGACGGACGGCGACGGTAAACCCGGCCACGTCGAGCGCCCGGGTGATAAGTCCGGTTACGCCATCGGTGACCAGCTCACGCGGGCCGCCCACGTCGGAGACAATGACTGGTAAACCGGCGGCCTGAGCTTCGATGATGACGTTGCCAAAGGTGTCGGTCGTGCTCGGGAAAACGAAGATATCGGAGGAGGCATAGGCTTTGGCCAACTCGGTGCCGTTGAGATAGCCAGTGTAGCAGGCCTCGGGCAGGATTTTGGCAAGCGTGTCGGAATAAGGTCCGTGGCCGACGATTGATAACTGCACCGGGACCTTCTCGGCCTTCAGTTTGCGAAAGGCCTGGACGAGAATGTCGAGGTCTTTCTCCTTCGAGACGCGCCCGACGAATAAAAGACGGACGCCGTCGCCGTCGCTCCCAAATTGTTTCCAGAAATCCGGATCGCTCCGACCGGGTGTGAAGAGGTTGGTGTCGAGTCCGCGGGGAAGGATCTTCAGTTTCCCCGGCTCGATGCCGCGATCGATCCAGCTCTGGCGGTACTGCTCGGAGTTAACAAAAATGGTGTCGAGCTGGCCGTAGAACCAATGCATGAATTTCCAAGCCAGGCTCTCGAGGAAACTGTCCTCGGTCAGGATGCGGATGTATTGCGGAAAGTCGGTGTGGTAGATGCCGCTTGTCTCGAGGTTGAGCATCTTGCCGGCAAGAAGTGCGGTGAGGCCGATCGGGCCGGGTGTGCTGATGATGATCTCGGAGAAGTTTTCGCGCTGGATGTAATCGAGCATCTGGAGGATGGGCGGGAAGCTGAGCTTCTGGAGTTCGTACTCGGGGAGCTCGAATTCGCCGATCGGCTTGAAGTTCTTGATTGGTAGGCCGTCAATCGTGAGCTCACCGCGCGAAGTGACTACGACGAGATCCTTTCCTGCGTCGCGCGCTTCGGCGGCCATCTTGCGGATCGTGGTGGAGACACCGTTTACGTCCTCCAGGGTGTCGGTGAACCATGCCCGCTTGTTATTCTGCAAGACGGGCGGAATGGCGCCGGCAAAGTCACGACAAATCCCGCGCAGCCAGCGACGCGAGGGCGCCTGGCTATGGAAAGCGTAGATGTAGGGCGCGAGGACGATCAGGATAGGCGCGATGCTGGAGAGGGCCTGAATGCTTTCGATCATGTTCCCGACGCGGATTTGCTCGACGAATTTCTCGAAGAAACGAAAGGCGAGCTGTTCGCAGGCGGCATTCGCCATGATAAAGGTGCGGCGTTCCGGTTCGGTGACGCCTGCGATCTCGCGCGCGATCTGCGCTTTCACCTCCGGCTGCGCGAAGTAGCCGGAGAGTTCGCGCCAGAGGGAGATATTGGCTGGCTTTGCCAGCTCGAAGATTTTCCCAGAGAGGACGCCTTGGGCGATAAAGCCGGCTTTTTCGCCGAGAGTGAATTCGGTCGGGTCGCGCCCTTCCATGAAGCGGGAAAACATTTTCTCCACCAGGCCGGCGCTCGGGCCGAGCTTGGCGGTGAACCGGTCCTGGATGAAACGCGAGAGGGTATTGTAGAAACCGTGCGAGAGGGCGAGCGGCGTGCCGCCTTCGCCGTGCGGCTGGCAGCGGCCGGCGCGGATGTGTTCGAGGAACTTCGCGGGCGTCTTCGCGGCCGGCGTTTCGGTGAAAGCGGCGCCGACGAAAATGCCGCCGTGATCATCGGACCCGCCAACGAGGATTTTTTTCCAAGGCTCGGGATGCGTCGGCGCGAGGCGATGGCGCTCCGCGAACTCGGCGACTTTCTCGGCCGTAAGCTGGGCGAGAATGTGCTGGGTGAGGTCGCTCAGGAGGGCGTCGCGCAGGCCGTTGACGCCTTCGAAATGCTGAAAAAGCAGGATCAGCCGCTCCAAATGCGAGGTGCTCAGCTTTCCGTTGATGCTGTAGAGAGGGTGCGCGACGGCGTGGGCGAGGGCTTGCTCCTGAAGGAATGCCTGGAGGTCGAAAATGTTGTCGCGGACGCGGCAGATTTCGGCGTGGTGCGCCTCCGAAAGACCCCAGACGAGCAGATTAATTTTGCATGGATCCTGCGGAAAATAAGTGGTAACCTGCTCGCTGACAAAAGTATCACGAAATCTAGAAATCGAGAGACATCCCTCGATCGTGTCGTGATCGGTGATAGTGACAAAGTCCATCCCAGCCGCCTTCGCGCGTCGGTGGAGCTCATGCGGATCGGAGTAGCTGTCGGGGAAATCGAACCTTCGAAAGAGCCAGTCCTCGGATCGATCGCTGAACTTGGAATGCAGATGAAGATCGCAGCGGCTCATGTCGTCACTGTCGGTTCGGCGGCCAACCAAGATTGGTAGGTCATTGGCCGGCGTTCGGACAACGCCTCGTCGACCAGAGCCGTGATTTGTTCCCAGATCGCGGGGTGAGCGAGATCGGGCGGATGAATGCCCAGCCGCAGAAGCGGGTTGTTGATCAGGCGCCCGAAGACCGAACGATTCCAGGCCAGGCTCATGGTGCGACGCCAGCCGCTGCGAACGCTGTAGACAAGTGATTGCGAGACAATGCAGCGACCGCGAGCGAAATCCCGGACGGCGCGGAGGGTGGTCGTGTAGTTCATCCCGGCTGCGATCGCGGCCCGCTCCGCCTCGGCTCCAAGCAGCCAGGCCGGGGCGATAAATCCGTGCGGATGAAATTCATGGGCTTCAAAATCCTGTTTCGCTTGGTTGATCAGGCGAAGCGCCTCGTCATACCCGAGATCGTAGAACTCGCCTTCGTCCGCCGTATAAAAACGGGTCACGACCTTGGATCGCGCACCTTCACCCACACGTCTGGCGCGCTGGTGGAAGAAGCCGTGGATCACGACTTCGTGTCCCCTCGCCTCCAATTCATGCAACCAGGCGCGAAAGTCTGGATCGGCCATCGATCGGCCCTCGTGATGGTAATCTGGCACGACCAAAAGTGAGCAGGCCTCGACTCCATTCCGCGCGAGCTGCGCGAGGATGCGCTCGGCTTTCTCGCGCGTGGAAGGTGCGACATCATGGATGGAAACAACGAGAGCGCGTTGCACGCTGCTAGCCTCGCTGTGTCGGGAGAGCCGACAAGTTGAAACTGCCGGGACTTACATTCGGCAGATCAATTCAAACTCACCTTTGCCTAACGGCTGAACAGAGAGCCGCGAATTCCGCAAAAGCACGATCTCGCGCAATTTCGGTTCAGCCTTGATCTGCTCGAGCGTGACCGGATTTTTCAGCGGCTTGATCGGCTTGAGCTCGACCGCACTCCAGTCGCCTTCCTTCGCCGTCGGGTCAGGAAACGCTTCGCGCGTGACCTGCGCGATTCCGACTACCGCCTTGTCGCTCACGCTGTGATAGAACAACACCGCGTCGCCTTTGCACATCTCACGGAGATTATTCCGCGCCTGGAAATTCCGCACCCCGGTCCATTGCGTCAGGCCATCGCGCACGAAATCGTCCCACGAATAGGCCTCGGGTTCCTGCTTTACCAGCCAGTGTTTTTTCATCGCCTCGTTGGATAACACAGAGACGACGCGGACAAAAGTTGCGATGTTCCGGCGATGAATTCCCGCCTCTGTCGTGTCTTGTTTGTTCTTGCGATTTTCCTGCCCGCCGGCATCCGGGCGGCTGAATATCCTGCGCCTAACGAAGGCGATTTTGTCATCCGCGATTTCCATTTTGCCTCGGGGGAAACGCTGCCCAAGTTGCGTCTCCACTACCGGACGCTCGGGAAAGCGGTTAAGGACGAGAAAGGGAGGACTCAAAATGCCGTTCTCATCATGCATGGCACGACCGGGAGCGGTGCGCAATTCATCCGACCAGAGTTTGCCGGCGAACTCTTCGGCCCGGGTCAACCGCTCGATGCCGCGAAGTATTTCATCGTCCTGCCCGACGACATCGGGCACGGCAATTCGAGT
The DNA here is from genome assembly GCA_963819975.1 of uncultured Verrucomicrobiae bacterium. Lineage (GTDB taxonomy): Bacteria > Verrucomicrobiota > Verrucomicrobiia > Chthoniobacterales > UBA10450 > Palsa-1392. Next base: position 101,899 of record CAWFYE010000009.1, read on the forward strand.
AAGCCGAGCGACGGGATGCACGCCAAATTCCCGCGCTACGGCTATCGCGACATGGTCGAGGCGGAATATCAGCTTCTCAGCGACGGCCTCGGCCTCAACCACGCGCGGCTCGTCATGGGCACCTCGATGGGCGGAATGCACACCTGGCTTTGGGGCGAGATCCATCCCGAATTCATGGACGCGCTCATGCCGTTGGCGAGTTTGCCAACGCAAATCTCGGGACGCAATCGCGCTTGGCGGCGCGTCATTATCGACGCGATCCGCAACGATCCGGCGTGGAATGGCGGCGATTACAAAACACAGCCGCCCAGCCTGCGGACGGCGGCCGAGATGCTCTGGCTCGTGAGCAGCAATCCGATCCTGCGCCAAAAAGAAGCGCCCAGCCTAACGAAGACTGACGATGCGCTGGAGAAGTACGCGAACAATTACGTCAAGACAGCAGACGCGAACGACGTACTCTACGCGGTCGAGGCCTCGCACGATTACGATCCCGGCCCAGCCCTGGAAAAAATCCGCGTCCCGTTGCTCGCAATCAATTCCGCCGACGACCTGATCAATCCGCCCGAACTCGGCATCCTCGAGCACGAGATCATACGCGTCCCGAAAGGACGCGCAATCGTGATCCCCTTAAGCGACAAAACACGCGGCCACGGGAGCCACACTGTCGCCGCGCTGTGGAAAGGTGAACTAATCGATCTGCTGCAACGCTCCGCGCACTAGCTGCGCGCCGCGGCGATTTTTCAGCCACGCGAGAAGATTCGACAAGTGCCAGGATTTGGCTCACAATCGCCCCCATGCCGCGGCTGCCTTTCATCACCTTTGAGGGCTCGGAGGGCTGCGGCAAATCGACCCAGGTCGCCCTCCTGGCTTCGCGCCTAACGAGCGCGAATATCCCCCTCCTCGTGACCCGCGAACCGGGCGGGACCGCGATCGGTGAACAGATCCGGCACCTCCTTCAATTCGCCCCTGAAAGCGTGGCAATGACGCCGGAAACCGAGCTCCTTCTTTTCGAAGCGAGCCGCAGTCAACTCGTCCGGGAAGTGATCCAGCCCGCACTCGATCGCGGGACAGTCGTGCTCTCCGATCGCTTCGCCGATTCCACTACGGTTTACCAGGGCGTCGCGCGGCGTCTCGACCAGGAAATGGTGGGCCACCTGAATACCTTCGCGGTCGGAAAATGCTGGCCCGACCTCACCTTCCTCCTCGACATCGATGTCGAGACGGCCCGCGCCCGCATGATGCGCCGAGTCCGCCCCGCCGCCGGGATCGATCGGATGGAGCAGGAGCCGCTCAAGTTCTACGAGGCGGTCCGCCGCGCCTACCGTGAGCTGGCCGCGCGCGAGCCATATCGCATCCGGGTGATCGACGCCGCGCGCTCGATCGAGGAGATCGAAAAGGAAATCTGGGAAGTGATCTCGATGCGCTTCAGCCATCTCGCGCAGATGATTCCTGCGCACCGCCGCTTTCGGCATTCCTGAACCGTGGCTTTCCCACCGCAGGTCGCGCTCGAATATTTGGGAAACGCGCAGAAACGCAGCCGCCTCGCGCACGCCTATCTCATCACCGGCGCGGCCGGAAGCGGGAAACGCGCGCTCGCCGCCGAACTGGCGCACCGGGTGAACGGCGCCCCGGTGGAGGAAATTTTCGCTGGCAGCGCACCCGACGTGTACCTCGCCAGTCCGGAATCGAAATCCCGCCGGATCAGTATCGAGCAATTGCGCGACCTCGAGCACGCGCTCCAGATGCGGGCGAGCGATGGAAGGCGCAAAGTGGTGATCATATCCGATGCCGACCGGATGGGGACGCAGGCTGCGAACGCCTTCCTGAAGACGCTGGAGGAGCCGCCTAACAATTCGCTCCTTCTCCTGCTCAGTGCGATTCCGGAAGTCCTGCCCGAGACAATCCTCTCCCGCTGTATCGAGATTCCCCTCGCCTCTTCTGCCGACGTTTCTCTGACCAGCCAACAAGAGGAGCTGGTCGAGCTGCTCGGTCGCCTAACGACCACCTCAGGCGGCTCTGTTCACGAAGCGTATCAGCTTGCGCAGGGCGTGCTTCGCCTTCTCGGGCAAATGCGCCAGGTTATCCAGGAAGAATGCGCTGCGGCGCTCAAGCGTGAGGAAGCGCACTACAAAAAGACGACCGAAGGCAACTGGCTGGACACCAGGGAGGACCATTACAAGGCCCTGACCGAAAGTCTCTATCTGGAACAACGCGCGCAGTTGATTGAAACGCTTTCCCTCTGGTGGGGGGATGTCCTGCGCGCCAGCACTGGGGTCGATGGGAGAGAGCTGCCGTCCGCGCGGGCGAGCACGGAGGCGATGGCTCAGCGCCTAACGACAGCCGAAATCCTCCACCACCTCCGGCGTTTGGAAGAATTACGCGATCACCTCGGGCGCAACATCCAGGAAGCGCTCGCCATCGAAGTCGCGTTCCTGAAGATTTTTCGCTTTTAGGAGAAACGGCTCGTTTTCGCAAACTTGGAGAGGCCTCCTCTGGGAGGCGCGGGAGTGATTTTCGCAGCGGGGCTTTGCCACCGCGCTCCGCAGAGCGGAAGCGTCTACATGCCCTTGCGCGGTGCACTCTCCGAGCGCGGGCGAAAGTTCAACATCAGCGGCAAACCGGGGAAAGGCTCGGCCTCCCGAATTTTCGCCTCGAGGTAGCGCGCGTAGGTGTCGACCAACAACTTCGGATCGTTCACGAAAAGGACAAACTCAGGCGTGGGAAGCGGGCAGTTTTCCCCGCGCGTTTGCGTGGCGTAAAATAACTTCAGGCGCTTGTTAGCCGACATCGGAGGCGGGCTGACGACAAATGCTTCGCGCAGCAAGCGGTTGAGCACGCCGGTGCTGAGCCGCGCTTGAGCTCCGCGGCGGATCTTGCGGATCGCGCCGAAAAGGCGCTCAACATTTTCGCCGGTGAGGGCGGAGGCAACGAGGATGGGCGCGTAGGGCAGGAAGAAGAGCCGTCCGCGTGTTTCCTCGATCAGCTTGGCGAGCGTTTCCTTGGCATTGCGCTCCGGTTTCAGGAGGTCCCACTTATTGACCAGGATCAGCGACGGTTTTTGCGACTTCAGGATGAGGGCCGCGATTTTTTTGTCCTGTAACGTGACCCCGCTGGTGGCATCGACCACCAATACGCAAAGATCGGCGCGCCGGATGGTGCGTTCGGAGCGCATAACACTGAAAACCTCGACCGAGCTGGAATGCTTTCCCCGCGCCCGAATGCCCGCCGTGTCGATGAGCAGGAAATCATCTTTGCCATGCCGATAGGCGATATCGACCGCGTCGCGCGTTGTGCCTGGGATGTTGCTCACGATTGTGCGCCGATCGCTCAGGATGGCGTTGATGAGGGAAGATTTGCCAACGTTAGGCCGGCCCACGATGGCGAGCGAAAGTGGCGTCTTGACCGGAGCCTGATCGCTCGCCTCCAACAGGGGCAGGCGTTCCCCGATCGCTCTGACTAACGAATCGATGCCAAGCCCGTGTGCGGCGCTGATCGCGAAGCTGTCGAACCCGAGACGCTGGAACTCGAGGTCGAAATCTTCGTGCTTCGGATGATCGATCTTGTTCACGACCAGCAGGACCGGACGCTTCGAGCGCCGCAACAGTCGCGCCAGTTCCTGGTCGATTGGGGTCAGGCCCTCCTGCGCGTCAACCGTGAAGAGAATGACGTCGGCTTCGCGCATGGCCGCGTCCGCCGCCGTCCGCACCTCCTTGAGCAATTCGGTTTCTCCGTGGCCGCCGATTCCGCCCGTGTCCCAGATCGTGAACGGCGAATCGCCACGTTTGCTCGGCGCCGAGATCCGGTCGCGGGTGATGCCCGGCTGGTCGTGGACAATGGCAATGTTGCGCCCCGCCAGCCGATTGAAGAGAGCGGACTTACCGACGTTAGGCCGGCCGACGATTGCGACCTGGCGGCTCTTCGATTTTTCCATAGCCTAACGACCCGTTTTCTCCGCTCGTAAGCCGCGCAGGCCGGTTTCGGCTGGCAGACGAGGTTGATCTTTTCGATTATTTTCATCGCGGTGGATATGCCGCAAGAGAGGCGATGATCCGCAGTTGCGCGAATAGAAAAGCGCGGCCGCAAAGGACAACGGGCGGCGGTTTGAAGCCGCCACGTCACGCGGTTCGCGGGATTTTGCAGTGACGGCGAGCGATTAAATAAAAATCGCCAGGTGGCGGTTCCAGCCAGAAATTCCGGTTGATAGATTCGAAGTACATTATCCCGCGGAAAAGAGCCGCACCGCAGAGATGTCATAACCGCGAAGAAAACTAATGCGAAAATGAATGACCTCGTCAATGCTCAACGCCCTCATCCTGGCGTTGCTACCGTCGCCGCGACGGAAGCGCAGGCCATCAACGTCAGCTGGCAACCCGTCGGCCTCGCTCTGGGCCAGACCGCGCGGGTGACGGCAGCCAACACTGGGGCCAGAAGCATTAGCCTCACCAGCGTGACGTTTCTCGATAGTGCGGGCATCGTCCTGGCACAATTTGTCCGGCAGGTCATCGAGCCAGGCAAGATGATGTCCTTTGATCTTGAGGGAGATAAGATTATTCGAGAAGGCAATCGCACCCAGATCCGGGTCGTCGTTTCTGCTGCCAGTTTCGCGGGCCTCGTGCACTCAACCGAGATCTTTGAAAACGACACCGGAAAGACCACGGTGCTCTCCGATCCTCCCGAGCCCGACTAGTGCTGCGACTGCTGTGAAGTGAGGGCTGATTAAACGGTGTTCCATCTTCGTCGCGGCGGTCGGTGAGCGCGGAACATTCTGCATGTGCAGAAGCATGGCATCTGTTTAGCCCTAACTCTGGCTGAAGTTGGACGGCAGCTCCGGGGAGCACAGGCCGCTGGCCTGTCGCGTTTGGCGGCTCGCCAAACGCTCGAGCGCAGGAAGAGCGGCCGAGGAGCGGGGGTCGCGTCGCTCGAGGCAAAGATTAGCAGGATTGCTCCACCCTGGATGGCGCGCACAGGTTGGAAGCGAGCCGCCTCCAACGACAGGCCAGCGGCCTGTGCTCCCCGGACACGAGTCGCTGTCCTCCCACCGTTAGAACGCCTCGCTCGCAGCGAGCGGCCAATTTCAGAGCGCCGCAGTTCCGACATGTCTATCGACCCGCTCTTAAACCCTCCAAGCTCCGCCAGGAGCGACGTGGGGAACTGCGGTTGCCTGACGGCCTCCCAGTTTCGCGAAAAAATCAAACTTTCGTGGCGGGTCTCGGCCGGGCCTTCCGCTTTAGGAGATGGAGGATATTAACAAACTAATACCTACATTCTACAAAATGGATATTTTCGCCACTCCTGTTTGCGGGCCCCGCACAACACGGGGGAAGATAAATCTCGACAAATGGATGCGCGCTCACCAAAAATCCAGCCGTTAGCGTTCACACGCCACGAATAACAATCAATCTTCGGAAGGAACAAAGAATGAGAAATCACCGACAGATAGATTGAATTCCCATGCTAGGTCGCAGCCAAACCCGTGGGCCTCGCCCGCCTTTCGTCAAAAGTCCGCTGAAGCGTTCACACGGCTCGGTTTTTCGGGGTGCGGCACTCTGCTCGCTTTGGCTGGCCTTCGCCTCGCCCGTCCGAGCGCAGGATGATGTGGCCGATAGTTTTAACCCAGGGGCAAATCAACCGTCACCGCGATCGTCGTCCAGCCCAACGGCAAGGTCATCGTCGGTGGACAATTCACCGCCCTCGGAGGTGGGGGAACAGGTAGCAACACACGCAATCACATCGGGCGACTTAATGCGGACGGAACGATTGATGCCAGCTTCAACCCAGGAACGATGGGCCAGTCTATGCACTGGCCCTGCAAACCGACGGCAAAATCCTGGTTGGCGGAGGTTTCACGACCCTCGGGGGCGGGATGGGCACGGTCACCCGCGATGAGTTCGGGCGACTCAACGCCGACGGCTCGATTGATGCGAGCTTTAACCGGGCCAGGAACGAATGGAGCAGGTCTTTGCGATGGCCGTGCAGGCTGACGGAAAGATTCTCGTGCGGAGGGCAATTTGGCAATCTGGGCGGCGTGGCCCGCAGCAACATAGGACGGGTCGATGCGAATGGAACGGTTGACGCGACCTTCGATCCAACTGTTGACGGACCAGTCTTCACCCTGGCGCTGCAGGCCGACGGACAGATTTTTCTTGGAGGATAATTTACGTTCATCGGCAGACCCAGAGGCTAGCCATTGCACGACTTGATTCCGACGGGACCTGGACCCGACCTTTGAGGCGGGCGGCGTCGTTTTAGCCAATGTTTGGTCGTGCAGGCTGACCAGAAAATCGTCCTCGGCGGCATGTTCTCCACCTTGGCGGCGGCGGTACAAATGCGCCGCAAAAATATTGCAAGAATCAATGCCGATGGCTCGGTCGACCCAGGCTTCGATCCGGGCGCGGATGCCAGGTCATTCGCTGTCGCGTTGCAGGAAGATCAGAAGATTTTGGTCGGAGGGTCATTTAACAACATGGGCGGCGGGGACCGGCACGACTGCGCGCTACAAAATCGGACGAGTGAATCCTAACGGCACGCTTGACTCTGATTTTGATCCCGGCGAACGGCGAGAGCATACTAAGTCTGGTCACACAGGCCGACGATAAGATTTTGGTCGGCGGAGGGTTCGGATTTCTCGGGGGCGGCGGGACTGGAATGACACCACGGAACGATATTGGCCGACTGGGCCTTTCGGGCGCTCCGCCACCGCCTTCTCCTTCCCAACTGCAAAACATATCGACTCGTGTCGATGTGTTGGGCGGTGACGAAGTCCTCATCGGCGGCTTCATCGTCTCCGAACCCACGGCCAAGCAAGTGATCGTGCGCGGTATCGGCCCATCCTTAACTGCATTCGGAGTCAACGGCGCTTTGGCCGACCCAGTCCTTGAGTTACACAAGCCCGACGGCACCGTCGTGACGAACGACAATTGGATGGACACCCAGAAGACGGAGATCACCGCCAGCGGCCTGAAGCCGACTGATAATCTCGAGTCCGCGATTCTGGCCACCCTCGAACCGGGTGCCTACACTGCGATCGTCCGCGGGAAAAATGGTGGCACAGGAGTCGGATTGGTCGAGGCCTACGATCTCGATCCTCCTCCAAGCGCCTCCAAACTGGCCAACATCAGTACCCGCGGCTTCGTCCAAACTGGAGATAACGTCATGATCGGAGGCTTCATCCTCGGCGGGGGTGGTGGCGCATCCTCGACCGTGATCGCGCGCGCTATAGGCCCAAGTCTGGCCGATTTCGGCGTTGCCAACGTACTGGCCGACCCCTACCTCGAGATCCACGACGTGAACGGCGCAACGATCGACGGAAATGACGATTGGATGAACGACCCGGACATGCAGACGATCATCGACGACGGGTTTGCGCCCACGAAGCCAGCGGAATCCGCCACCCTCAGTAATCTCGGCCCGGGAAGCTATACCGCGATCGTCGGCGGCAAAAACGGCATGACGGGTGTGGCCCTGGTCGAAATCTACGATGTTAGTCCTTAGAATTAAGGTGCGGTGCAACAGCTAACGCGAGACTGGAGGGCAACGCTCAGTCGTTGCCGTGTTTGCTGAGCTGAGAGTGAATCGGTGGTGGATAACGGCATTCAGAACGCGGGAACGGTCGACCTCGCGCCTAACGACCTTCGGAAGATCCGTTCGCGTTCGCATGCCCCTGCGGCCCGAGCTGACGAAAACCGTCCATCACGTAAATGATGCCGCTGATGAAAGTGAAAAATCCCGCCGCCGCGACCACGTAGATGAGTGGGACGATATGAATTACGGCCGACCAGGGGGTTGAAGAGCGCGGACTTGCCTACGTTAGGGCGGCCAACAATGGCGACCTGGCGATGAATCCCTGTTGACATACCTAACGAATCTTAGCCCTGCCTCGAGCGCATCCGGTGCCGGGATCGATGCAGCGTGTGCGCAGGAACCCCCGTGCAAGAGGATGGCAACGATCGGCCGAGATAAATGGCCGAAAATTTAATCTCGACAGTATTTAAGAAAGTGGAAAAACTCAGGCTAGCGCCCGTTTTCACCGTTCTCGCGCACGAACATCAACCTCCGGAGGGACCATGAAAGTCAAAACGTTAGTCGTCTATCTCTTCCAGTCGAAAAATCGGCTGGCTTCGTCTTATTCCAGCGAACAGGCATTGCCCGCAGTTGCGCGCGTCAATCCGTCGGTATACAAAAAACGCGATCCTCTTCCCTCAGCACGGATTGCTGCTCTGCTCGGTGCAGCATTCCTCTTGTGCCTCCCGCAGAGCAGGGCGGCGGAAGATGTCGCTGACAGTTTCAACCCGGGCGCCGATCACCTTGTACGGACGGTCGTGGTGCAAGCCGACGGCAAGGTCGTGGTCGGTGGCGATTTTACGATGCTGGGAGGCGGTGGCGACGGGAACACGGCCCGTAGCCACCTCGGGCGTTTGAATCCCGATGGCAGCCTCGACTCTGCTTATAATCCAGGGGTCAACAACATCGTCGTGGACCTCGTTCTGCAACCGGACGGGAAGTTGCTCGTCGGAGGAGGTTTCACCATGCTGGGCGGGGGCGGAACAGGCACGACGATGCGCAACTCGCTCGGTCGTCTCAACGCCAACGGCACTCTCGATACCACTTTCGATCCCGACGTCCTTGGTAACTCCGGTTTGAACGGCGTCGTCAACGCCCTGGCCCTGCAGCCGGATGGCAAGATTTTGGTCGCGGGAAGTTTCACCAGTCTGGCGGGTGCACCGCGCAGCAATCTTGGGCGATTGAATGCCGACGGCTCCATCGACGCGACTTTTGATCCCTTCGTTTCGGGAGGCGAAGTCGACACCGTGGCCGTTCAGGCTGATGGCAAGATCGTTGTTGGTGGCTTTTTTACTTCACTCGGCGCGCCGTTCGAACATCCCTTCATCGGACGTCTAAATGCCAATGGCACGATCGATTCGACCTTTAATGCCTCGCTCGACTCCAACGGATTCTCCGTCAACGTCCTAAAACTGGGGATCCAGGCGGATGGGAAAATCCTCGTCGGCGGTAACTTTCGCAACGCCAATAGCCAGGAGCGCAACGACCTCGCCCGGTTCAACGCGAACGGCAGCCTCGACACGAGCTTTGACCCAGGTGTCAGCAACATCGTGTATGCTTTTGCGTTTCAACCCGACGGCAAAATTCTGGTCGGCGGCAGTTTCCCAAGCTGGCGGCGGCGGCTTTGGAACCACAGTGCGCAACCACATTGGGCGACTCAACCAGGACGGTACCCTCGACACCACGTTCGATCCAGGCGCGAGTTCGGATGTAGGCGATTTCGCGCTGCAGGACGACGGTAAGATCCTGACGGTCGGACTATTCCACACGATGCGGGCGGCAGATCGGAATGGCTGGACGCAATTACATTGGCTGACTCGCGCGCCGCCGGCTCCAATTCCCGCCCCTCAATATTTCTACCCGGCTTGATGTGCTGACCTCCGATGAAGTGCTCATTGGCGGATTTATCATCACCGGCCCGGCACCGAAACAAGTTCTACTTCGCGCGATCGGGCCATCCCTGAGTATTGGCGGCACGACGCAACTGCTCGCGGACCCGGTCCTCGACCTGCATTACCCCGACGGCAGCGTGACGAGGAATGATAACTGGATGGACACACAGGCCGCGGAGATCGAGGCGACCGGCCTTCCTCCGACCGATGACTTGGAATCCGCCATCGTCGCTACGCTCGAGCCTGGCGCCTACACCGCGATCGTGACCGGAAATGGGCCCGGGGGAGTTGGGGCGGGGACAGGTGTCGGCTTGGTCGAGGTCTATGATCTCGATCCAAGCCCCGCGGCATCCAAACTGGCGAACATCAGCACGCGCGGGTTAGTGCAAACTGGGGACAACGTCATGATCGGCGGTTTTATCCTGGGCGGTGGGACGGAGGCCTCTGACATCGTGGTGCGCGGGATCGGCCCATCCTTGCTGATCAGTGATCTGACCGATCCGAAGATCGAGTTGCATGATCAGAACGGCGCCATCGTCGACAGCAACGACAACTGGATGGACAACCCGGACATGCAGACCATCATCGACGATCAGTTGGCCCCGACCGAGCCATTGGAAGCGGCCTTGATTGGTAGCTTTGCGCCGGGCGCCTACACCGTGATCTTAACGGGCACCAACAATACTACCGGGATCGGTTTGGTCGAAGTTTATCATCTCAACTAACCGTCCCAGCCAATCGTTAGGCAGGCCAGTCAAAGATCACCCGCCCGTCAGTGAGGTTCGGTCTGCCCGTGCGCGCCGAGCTGGCGGAAGCCATCCATGACGTAGATGACGCCGGAGACGAAAGTGAAAAATCCCGCCGCCGCGACGACATAGATGAGTGGAATGAACATGAGCTGCAACATCACCCAGGCGATTGCTGCCATTTGCAAAAAGGTCGCGACTTTTCCGGTCCAGGCCGGCCGGACGGTCACCTTCCCATTCAGAACCTGCAGGACCGCGCTCCCGATCAGGATGACCGCATCGCGGCTAATGACGAGAACCGGGAACCAGGTGGGAAATTGTCCGTACTGCGGATCGACGTCGCTCCAGTTGCTGATGCTGAGGGTGATAATACCGCTGAGAAGCAGGCCCTTGTCCGCGATCGGATCGAGGATGACGCCGAGCGCGCTTTTCTGGTTGTAGCGGCGCGCGATATAGCCATCGAGCCCGTCGCTCGCCGCCGCCACGAGGAAAATGACGATGGCGGCGTAACGCTGCCATTCGATCGGCTCCCCACGCTTGATGCTCTCGCCGTAATAGATCGCCATCAGGACGAAGGCCGGAATCATCAGGATCCGGATGAGGGTGATCTTGTTAGCCGTAGTCATCGTGCGAATGGCAATATGACAGCGACTGCGCAAAGGCAACAGCGCCCAAGCGCGTCCCGGGAGGGCGAGACTCCCTGGAGCCGGAGCAAGCGGACCGCAACAGATGCACCTCCGCTCCTCTGCAACCGCAAGTCTAACGCCTAACGATCACGTCTCGAGCGCGATGGGCGGAGCTTTCTCCTCCGACCGGTGCATCCGCTCGTGTTTTCCTTCCGCAAATTCCTCGATCATCTTCCTGTTGAAGGCCGGGATATCATCCGGGTTCCGGCTTGAGACAAGGCCGTTATCCACCACCACTTCTTCGTCGATCCAGTTGGCTCCGGCGTTGCGCATGTCTACCTGGATGGCCGGCCAGGAGGTCATCGTCCGGTCGCGCACGAGGTCGGCGCTGATCAGGACCTGCGGACCGTGACAAATAACCGCGACCGGTTTGCCGGCCTCGAAGAAATGGCGCGCGAACTCGAGCGCGCTCTCCTCCTGCCGCATCGCGTCGGGGTTCAACAACCCGCCCGGGATCAGGAGCGCGTCAAAATCGGAACCGTCCGCGGAGTCGAGTGTGAGATCGACATCGAACTTGTCGCCTTTCTCGTCGTGATTCATTCCCTGAACCTTGCCGGACTTGATCGAGACGATCTTCGTTTCAGCGCCCGCCCCATGGAGCGCCTCGCGCGGTTCAGTCATTTCGACCTGCTCAAAACCATCGGCGACCAGGATCGCCACCTTTTTTCCATCCAGTTTGTTAGCCATAAAATTCCCTCCTCTGAGTTTATCGGGCGCAAGATTCGGACGGCCCGTCCTCTTCTTTCGCTTCCGAGGCCAGTCCTGGCCGTAAGCAACGAATGCTCCAGCGGCCAGGTTGCTAAGCGCGCGATTCCCGCGTCAGGTCGACGTCGCCCTCCTTCCCGCCATCGATAACATGAACCTCGAAATCCCGCTAAAGATCAGGCTGATTCCAACCAGAGTTCCGATGACCCAGACTGCGCTCGAAGGCCAATGGACCCAGATCAAGATACCGAGAATCAGCGTTACAATCCCGTCGAAGAGGACCCAGCCGGCGTGTTGCTTCCCGCGGATCTGAAAGTAGAGAACCAGCTCCAGCACACCTTCGAAAAGGAAAAAGACGGCTAGGATAAGAGTGAGGGAGATCACACCCAGAAGAGGGTGCATGAGCAAATAAAACCCGGCGAGGCCGTAGGCGATGACGAGCAGCAGCTGCCAGAGAATTCCGCCGGCGCTGTGGCCGTGAAAGGCAAAGATGAGGTGGGCCACTCCAGCTAGAAGAATGAGCCACGCGAGCACAATCACGATCCCGATCGAGCAGGCCAATGGCAGGCTGATGGCCAAAAATCCGCAGACTATCATCAGGATGCCCCAGACCATCGACCATCCGCTACCTTTCCTAGCAAAATCAAGAGGTGTATTTGTATTCATTAGATTTTCGTAGTTTGCCGGGTAGCTGACCAAAAGGAGATCCCGATGGCGAGCGAATAATCACAGGTCGCAGCACGCCGAGAGGAACGCGCCGTCCGTGCACGAGTCGAGAACCGATCTTATTTCGATTAGAATGCCTTATGGTTGTTCCCGTCGCGAAGAGGGATCCACGGGTTGGATCCTTTCTGCTCTTCCAATTCCAAAACCCAGTCGAAAAAAATCAATTCCTGGAGGTTTACGAGGCGGTTGGCGACAATCCATCTCTCACAAGCACGAGAGACGGAAGTAAGTCCGGTGAAAAGAGCGAAAAAGGCATCCAGCGCGGTCGCCGGATGCCCTTCGCAAGCGCCCGGGAATCGGTTAGGACGATTCCCGGGAGCCAAACTAACGATTCCCTTTACGGGATCATGACTTGGACTTCGTTCGAGCAGTCGCCCGAGTCCGTCTCACACACCTGATAGGTGAATGTCGTCCCACTCGCATGTCGAACTTTGTCCTTCGTAGTTCCATCGTCTGGGCTCGTCTGAACGACGACGCCGTCTCGCAGGACGTTGATGTCGCCGCCATCGGCCGGATCCCACCTCAGGGTGACCTGGGCATTATCTCCACGCGCTTTCGCCTTCGCGCTGAGCATGATGGTCTCCCCGCCGCCGCAGGTCCCGAACTTGAAGCTTCCGATGCGCGTATGCCAGTTGAAATTGCTGGTCGTCGCATAGTACTCGTTCGCGTGCCAGAAGGTCAGCCCATCGGTGGGATCAACCGTGGTCATACTATAATCGCCCCAGCGGTTTCCCGTCTGGCTTCCGGTGCCGTTGAACATGACGGCTTCTCCCTGGCCCAGGTCATTGAGCGGATCCCCGACAAGGCGACCGGCATATCGAATACCAGGGAACGTGCTGCCGCTCGAGGTTGCGTAACCGATCGCAGCATCGCCGCATTCATCCACGGCAATGCTAGGCATAAAGCGCCATATACCGTCCCCATTATTGGTCCAGGTTTGCTGCTGGACAGGAGTAGCAGGAAAGGCCCCGTCGGTCACATCGAATTGATACCAGCGTACACCCGTTTGACCGACACAACCCGCATCGGTACAAACCGTGCCGGAGGCCCACAACGATTCCACGCCGTTGCGATTCTGGTAGACCACCGGCGTCATGATTTTGTCGCCCAAGCTATCCAGCTTGGAGGCAGTCCCCTGCTGAGGCACGACCGAAAAACCAGAAGTATTTGTGAAAGCGTCGATGAACCCGTCGACCGTAATCTCGGCGTTCGGTGTATGGTTAACTCCGATACCGAAAGTTGAATTTGCCGGGTTAACAAAATCGACATGAAAAAACCGGGCGTGGACTTGAGTCAAGGTCACGCCGCCGTTGGCTGGGCTGTCGATGGCCAATACCATTTCATCTCTACCGGCAGGCGGTGGATCGCCCGTGCGAAAGGTCGCGGCAACAAAGCTATAGGAATCTCCCACGCCAGCGAGCGGGACGGTAAACCCGATTGCGTTAGCCGGTCCTCCACTTAACATGCTGCCACGGTCAAGCGCATAGGCGCGGACACCATTGAAACTGACGGGGCTGCTAAACACGTTCATCGTCAGAAAATAAGCGCCACCAGGCTGCGGGTTATTCCAAAATGCAAATTTGGGATAATCGCCAAGGTAGGTTGGATTCCCCGGGTCCACTTGGAGCGCGTAGAGGAACCAGCCGCCGGATACAGGACTAGACGTCTGAGAGACAGCTATGCACTGCCAGAATGACGACCCAGGAAATGAAGGAAAGGCAAAGTCACTAATCAGCCAGCGATCAGCCAAGGGATCGTAAAGAACGTAAGGGTCACCGTCGTTCTGGCCGTTGCAGGGTGTGCCAACCAGAGGAGCAAAGAGTGAGTTGTAGGTAGTCGGGCCAGCCAGGGTATTTCCGCTCTTGTCAAAAACCTTGAACGAGCTATTGACGGCTTCGACGTAATGATTCGGCCCCACATCCCCGTCGGTGTCCGGCGGTTCGCATCCGCACCCGCTCTGGGTTTCCGCGACTCCCTCGAAGGTAATCAGCGGCGCCGGAATGGTGGGCACTGTCGGCCGCTGCCACACATCTTTCAGGAGGGTCGCCGTCAAGTTGGGGCATGTCACTGCAGGACCGTTTGCTTCCTGCCCGATTCCTGGGTGCGGATAGCGTGTCAGAACTCTTTCATCAAACTCGGCTTTCGGCGCGATGTAAGGAAGACTGCTCAAATCCTGGTCCACTCGGACAGGACCGACCATCCGGACTACTTCCGGCAAGGCAGACGCGGGCTTTGTTTGTTTTTTGGGCTGGGCTGACGCTTTGGAAAATACGCCAGTGCCAGCCAGCGCCAGACATAGGCCGACGCTGCCAACAATAATTCCGAACACGATCCGCAGATTAAGAAATGCGTCTCGTGCAGATGACCTCTTTTTCATGTATTTAATAACTCCTTAATGTATGGGTTGATGCTTTTTACCTATTATGAAGGCTATTAAAATGGCGCCCACATGTCACGATGCCTTTTCTAATGTTTTTGTAATGGTGAACCCTCTCCGCTTCGTTGACGCGCGTGTTTTGGCCCTTTCCGGATTCGGCCAAAGCTGCGAACTGAAACGCGATTCGTCATTTACTCAGCCCTTGGCTCAGACCTGCGTCAAAATCCGCGGAAGACGGAACTGGGATAATTCCGGTGCGGCCCCGGAGTTTTGCGATACACTGGCCGCGACCCGCCGATGTGGCGAAATGGCAGACGCAACGGACTTAAAATCCGTTGGGCTTAACAGCCCGTGCCGGTTCGAGTCCGGCCATCGGCAAGCCTCGTTTCAGAGGTACAAGACACTGGAGAACGCTTCTTTCGTTCTCACGAAGTCTCACCCGCTGATGGGTCATTCTACCCCATTTTGGTGGCAATTGGTGGCAGGAACTGTCACCGCATTTGGCAGTCTTTGGCGGTGCGGCCGGACTGGATCTTGCTGAGGATATCCAGATGAAGCCGCCCAAAATGCTCCCCCGCAACAACGCGAACCCGTGGGACGATTCCGTCGGAAAGGGTCTATGGCTGCTCAAGCAAAAAGCAAAATTGCCCTCCGATAAATTGTTTCTGGAATGGCTCGAGAAGAACTGCCCAGGTCTAAGCCGGCGGTCGGCCTGCAACAAAATGCAGAGCGCCAGAATTTATTTGAAAGATCCGACAGCGAAATTCCCCAGCGAGCGGGCAGCTCGCGCCTCATCGAAAACAAAACCGCAGGCGGTTGCGCGCACGACCAAGCAGCAGCGACTCGTGCAGGCTATCGCTGAGCGTCTGTTCAAGCTGGAAAATTCACCTCAGATCGCTGCCTTCTACCACGCTGCGTTCACACCGGACACGCCACCGAGGAAAGAATTAGAGCGCCATGTATTCGCCTGGGCGGTGCTCCTGGCTGAGAACGGGCTGACGAATTAATCCCGCGCCTGAGGGTGCAGAATTTGGGGCGCGGATTTTCTGCCCCCTTTCCTTTGAAATCTGGTTCACCCCTCTGCATCGCCCGAGACAGATTTCCTAGCCTTATGAAAAATAAGGTATGCCTGGGAATCATTCAAACAGGTCCGAACAATCTGCGATTTCATCACGGAACATTAGCTTGATCGGGCACTCGCCGATTCGAATTTGAGGCACTTCAAAGATTATTGGAGTCCGCCCGCATAGTGATTCCGGGAGTATGCACTTCACAAAGGCAGGGCTCCGCACCGAAAATCCGTAGTTTCCGCAGTCTCTCCCGGCTACTTACTTGCTGCCTTACAGGATTGTGCACCTTTACACTCTCTTACCCGTCGTCCGGCAAATTGATCGGATTCGCGAGGAGGTTCGATTACACGGCTTTTTCGTTGCTGGGTGCGAAGACTTGGCCTTCTTGTCCGAAGGGCGGGCATCGGAAGAAAAGAGAACAACATCGCTCAAGCAAATCGGCCAATGGGAGAAGTGGGCCGTCGAAACGCAGCCTGACGGCAAGGTTCGATTTAGCACCTTGGCCGCGACCGCGAACGGCTCTTCTATTCCGCGGTGGGCTTGACCCCATTCAAAAAGTCGTCAACCAAGGGTCGGCTGCTCATAACGAAGCTAATTAGTGTGATTATCCTTGGTGCAGCCGCCCGACAAAAAAACAACGATAAAGCCGCTATGCATCGTCCCCGAGGCGACCGTCACCGCCTACAAGAAAAAGATCACGAACCTCGAGGCCCAACTCGCGGACCTGGAAAAGAAATCGAGCACACCGGTCCGCCCGAGTCGTCACGTCTCGCCAATTTAAATGGACCAGATTAAAGCGGGCTGGGCCAGGCAAGCTGCCAGAAAGGCGGGAGCAGAGACGCGAGCATTGGCGCGGCTAACCTGACTCGTTAGGCGGTTGAGGCGTGCCTAACGCCTGCCATCGGAGGCGGTGGGTGTGGATCATGCTGCTCGTGATTGGATGCCGTCAACACCCGAAGAAAAACAACTGTGCGCCGCCCTAGGGGTTCCGCCATTTACCGACCGGCGAGAATGGTGTTTCGACCGTCTCAACGTTCTCGCGAAAATGCCGCTATCCGAAGAGGTCGACTGCGAAATAAGAGAACTCAACGAAGAGCTGCATTGGCCGCCGCCCAAAAGGGCACGGGCAAGAAATTGAGCACTGCTGAAATCGAAGAGACGAAAAAGGAAATCATGTCCGGCCACAGCGAAAAAAGAAACGCTGACCTGCTTCGCCGTCTGGGCAAAAGTGACCCACCCCGACTTTTCGGCTTCAAACTTTCGGGGACGACGCGCTTTTATCGGGTTCGTCTCGACGCCCCCTAGTGCTCGGGTTTAAAGCAATATGGCATGAAGAAAGGCTGCCTTATTGCTCTCGGGATCGCGGTCGTGCTCGTCGCCGCCATCCTGCTTTTCGTCTTTGGTCTGACCCGCGGCGCGGTGAAGTCCGCCGACGATTTTCTCGCGCAGATCGGCGCAGGCAAGATCGAGACCGCCTACCAAGGAACGTCTGCCACGCTCCGCCAACGGCAAACGCTCGCCTCCTTTCATGAAACGGTGAAGGAACTTGGACTGACCGATTACGCGTCCGTCTTCTGGTCGAATCGCGAGGTGAAAAATGATCGCGCGCATCTCGAAGGCTCGGTCACGACCCGCACCGGCGGAAAGATTCCCCTGACGATCGAGCTGGTGAAGGAAGCGGGCCGATGGAAAGTAATGTTTCTTTCTGCGCCGCGCGCTGGTGTCACGATCGAACAAACCGGCAAAACACTGCCGAACGACGAAGCATCGAAGCGACTTGTGCTCGATTCCCTCCTCGCCTTTAACCAGGCCGTGGGGAACCGGAACTTCACCTCGTTTCACCAGCAAATCTCGCGTTTGTGGCAGGAGCAGATTACTCCGCAAAAGCTGGATGAGATTTTTGCGGACTTCATCAGCAAGCGGGTTGATATCTCGTTGATCAAAAATGTGGACCCGGTCCTGACCGAGGCGCCGACAATCGATTCCGACGGCATCCTGATCCTCGAAGGCTACTATCCGACCCACCCATCGAAGGTCCATTTCCGCCTCAAATACATCTACGAACATCCAGCCTGGAAGCTTCTCGGGATCAAGGTGAACGTGAACGAATGAAGTCCGACCTGCCGGCGAAACGGCTCTCCGAAGATGAACTGGAGGAGACCTTCGCGCGTTCCTCCGGCCCCGGCGGCCAGAACGTGAACAAGGTTTCGACCGCTGTGATGCTGCGGCATCGTCCGAGCGGGCTGAGCGTGACGGTGCAGGATTCGCGTTCGCAAATGCGCAACCGGCAACTTGCGCGCGAGCGTTTGTTTGAAGCGGTGGTGCGGCAGAAAGAAGAGGCACGGCAGCAGAAACGCGCCCAGGCCGCGCAGGAGCGCCGGCGCAATTCGCCGCGACCTCCGCGCTTGAAGAGGAAGATCCTCGAGAGCAAACGGAAGCGCTCGGCACTCAAGAAACTTCGCGCAAATCCGGTTGACTAGGTTATTCGCCCGCTCGTGAAGGAGAAAAGCGTGCGATTGGGAGTGGTCGGGGCCGGCTGGCCGGGCCAGCAGCACGCCCGCGCCATTCGCGCCTCGCCAAATGGCATTCTCCAGGCGCTGGCCGAGCCTGACGAAAAGCGAGCGGCCGAGTTCGGCCAGATCTACGCGCCAGCCACAATCCATTCCGACTACCGCGACTTGTTAGGCAACCCGGAGGTCGACGCGGTCGTGATTTGTCTGCCCAACCACCTCCATTTCCCAGCCACCCTCGCTGCCCTGCGCGCCGGCAAACATGTCCTTTGCGAGAAACCGCCGACGTTGAACGGAGCCGAGATGCATGTCCTGCAGGAGGAGTCGGAGAAACGTGGTTTGCTTTATTTCTTCAGCCGGCAGTTTCGTTTCACCCCGGCGATGCGACTGGCCCATGATCTCATATCGCGAGACGAGCTCGGCAGAATCTATTTCGCGGAAGCTGTCTGGGTGCGTTCGCGAGGCATTCCCTCGGGTCTCGGCGGTTGGTTTACGGACAAGAAACGCTCTGGCGGCGGGACCCTGATCGACATCGGAATTCATGCGCTGGATTCCGCCTGGTATTTGATGGGAACGCCACGGCCCGTTTCCGTCACGGCCTCGGTTTTTCAGAACTTCAAGCACCTCGTGGAAACACCGATCTTCGATGTCGAAGACGCCGCCTTCGCTTTCATCCGTTTCGAGAACGACGCGGTCGTGCAATTGAAGACTTCCTGGGCCGGCAACCTGACGGACGAAATTCCCGAAGGCCAGGTTTTCGGACGCGAACTGAATAATTGCACCGTCTACGGCCAGAAGGCGACCGTCCGGCTGAAGCCACTTACGCTCTTTCAAGATCTGAATGGGAAGCTTGTCGACAAGGCACTCGAGCCGCGGGACAACGCGGACTCCTTCGAGTTACAGATGCAAAATTTTATCGACGCAATCAGTGGGAGGGTCGCTCCGATCAATACCGCACAGCAGGCAGTTTACCTGATGGAAATGCTCGACGCGATCTATCTCTCGAGCAGCAGCCGGCGTGAAGTGCCAATCGCACGAGCGTAAATAAATTACCTCCAAAGCCATCCGCACAGGAGGTTTGCTGCGAATTCGGTTTGTCAGCAACCAAACCAATTTATGAAAAAACTTATCTTGTTAGTCCCCGCCTTGGCGGTCTGCGCTCTCTCCTCCTGCACCACCGTGGTGAAGGAACCCGCGACCACCACCACGACGACTCATACTGAAACCGCGGTGACACGCACTCCCACGAGCACGAGCACGACGGTCACCCGTCAGAGCGCGGGCGGTTACTAAGGCGCAGCAAATATTCTAAGAAATGGGAAACGCGAAAGCGTTTCCCTTTTTTGTGTAGGAGCGGCCGTGTCGGGCCGCAACAAGCGATAAATGAAATCGAGATTTGACTCGATGAGGCGGGTTTTTCGAGCGAAGCCCGCCGCTACACTGACTCGACTTGTTCCTCTTCCGTTTCCTGACTAACGACCGGTGCGATGGCCTGCAACTTCTCCGCTCCGCGCAGATCCATTAGTTTCACGCCCATCGTATTGCGGCCGACGGCCCGGATTTCCGAGATACGCGTCCGCACCATCTGACCCTTGGTCGTGATAAGCATGAGCTCGTCTTTCTCGGTCACGGTGAGTGCGCCGACGACGCGGCCGGTTTTCTCGCCGGTCTTCATCGTGATGATGCCTTTGCCGCCCCGTTTTTGGGTTCGGTAGTTGTCGAACGCGGTGCGTTTGCCGACACCGTTTTCGCCTGCGACGAGGAGCATCGCATCATTATTCACGAGCGCGATCGCCACGATGTAATCGCCTTTCACCGGTCGGATGCCCCAGACGCCGACCGTATTGCGGCCTTGGTCGCGCAACTGTTCTTCGTGAAAGCGCAGGCTCATCCCTTCGCTTGTGATCAAAACGATCTCGTTGTCGCCGTTCGTCAGGACGGCGTCGATCAGGCAATCGTCATCCTCGATGTTGATCGCGATGATCCCGCCTTTGCGGACGTTGCTGTAATCGGAAAGGTTCGATTTCTTCACGATGCCGGTGCGGGTCGCAAAAACAATGTGGAGGTTTTCATCCCACGTTTCGTCGACTTCGTTTGGACCCGTTCCACTCTTTTTTGACTGGATGCGAATCGTAGCGGCGATTTTCTCGCCGGCGCGGAGCTCGAGCAGGTTGGCGATCGAGCGTCCTTTGGAAGCACGGCCCATCTCTGGGATCTCGTAAACTTTCTCGACATAGCAGCGGCCTGATTCGGTGAAGAACATCAGGTAATCGTGCGTCGTGGCGGTGAAGAGATGCTCGATGAAATCGCCTTCGTCTTCCTGCGTCGCGCCTTCGCGGGTCGTCATGCCAATGACCCCTTTGCCGCCGCGCCGTTGCGCGCGAAAGGCGCTCACCGCGGTACGCTTTATGAAACCGCCATGCGTGATGCTGATGATGGTCCCTTCATTGGCAATGAGGTCCTCCATGTTGATCTCGCCTTCGTCGGGCACGAGTTGAGTGAGGCGCGGTCCGGCGTATTTCTGCCGAATCTCGCGCAGCTCTTCCTTGATGATCTCGAAAACACGGATCTCCTTTGCCAGGATGTCGCGCAAATCTTTGATTGTCTCGATCAGCTCCTTGTATTCGCTGGTGATTTTCTCACGCTCGAGGCCGGTCAGTTGATAGAGGCGCAGATCGAGAATCTGGTTGGCCTGGTGTTCGCTGAAAGCGTAACGGCCTTCTGTGAGGCGTGATTCGTTGCGAATCAAAAGGCCGATCTGTTCGACCTGCCGCCGGGTGAATTCGAAAGCGAGCAACTTGACCCGCGCTTCATCGCGATTCGCGGAGCCGCGGATGATGCGGATGAACTCATCCATGTTCGCGAGCGCGATGAGGTAACCCTCGAGGGTCTCAGCGCGCTCTTCGGCTTTGCGCAATTCATAGCGGGTGCGGCGCAGGACTACTTCGCGGCGATGGTCGATGAATGCCTGGTTCGCTTCCTTGAGCGATAGCAGTTTCGGTTTGCCGTGATCGATCGCCAGCATGTTGACCGCGAAGGACGATTCCAACGCAGTGTGCTTGTAGAGATTGTTGATCACGACCTTGGGCAAGGCGTCGCGCTTGAGTTCAATCACGACGCGAGTGTTCTCATCCGACTCGTCACGGATCGCGGTGATGTCGGTCAGGACCTTGTCGTTGACGAGGGCGGCGATCCGCTCGACGAGCGTCGCGCGGTTGACGTTGTAGGGGATTTCCGTGATCACGATCTGTTCGCGGTTGCCCTTCAATTCCTCGACGCCCGCTTTGCCGCGCACCTTCATGCTGCCGCGACCGGTCTCGATGTATTGCTTGACCCCGGCGACGCCGCAGATCGCGCAACCGGTCGGGAAATCCGGGCCTTTGACATACTTCATCAGGCCCTCGGACGTGATCTCGGGATCGTCAATCTGTGCACAGATGCCGTCGATCACTTCGCCCAGGTTGTGCGGCGGCATATTCGTTGCCATGCCGACGGCAATGCCGGTGCCGCCGTTGACGAGCATATTCGGAAAAGCCGCGGGAAAAACGGTCGGTTCCGTCAGGCGCTCGTCGTAGTTGGGAACAAAGTCGACCGTGTCTTTGTCCATGTCGGTCATGAGAGCGGCGCCGAGATGGGTCATGCGCGCCTCGGTGTATCGCATGGCGGCCGGTGGATCTCCTTCGACCGAACCGAAGTTGCCCTGGCCTTCGACCAGGATCTCGCGCATCGCCCAAGGCTGTGCCATGTGGACGAGTGTCGGATAAATCACGGCCTCGCCGTGCGGGTGATAGTTACCGCTCGTGTCACCGCAAATTTTCGCGCACTTGTACGGTTTGCGGCCGGGATAGAGCGAGAGCTGCTGCATCGCGTAAAGGATGCGGCGCTGGGAAGGCTTTAATCCGTCCCGTGCATCAGGCAGAGCGCGCGAGATGATGACCGACATTGAGTAGTCGAGGAACGATCTCGAGACCTCTTCGGCGACATTAATGGGTTCTACTTTTTCGTTAGCGTTATACACGGGAAGTTTTTTTGGACAGGATTAACAGGATTTTTGCGATTGGGGCTGGAGGTCGGCTGATACCGTGGAGGACGCTGCGCGGCGGTGCTTGCGCTTAAATTGCAGGCTCTCGGAGCCGAAGTTTAGGAGCAAACCAACTTCGTGATTGGTCGCGGTTAAATAATTTACGACCTGCACTTCATCTGCCTTCGTTAGGCAAGAGATTGCTTTTAATTCGCAGATTAAATCTCCAGCGATAACCAAGTCGGCGATAAAGTTTCCAACGATCACGTTGCCGTAGCGCACTTTGATCCGCTTTCCGATCTCAACTTCAAAATCGGCTTTCCGCAACTCGTAGGCCAGCGCGTTTAAATAGACGGACTCCAGAAATCCCGGCCCAAGAGCGCGATGCACTCTCATCGCCAAGCCGATAACCTTCTCCGTCAGCGTGTGATCCTCGTCCAAATCCAATCCAGTAAATCCTGTCTAAACATCCAGGTTGCGGACATTGAGGGCATTGTCCTCAATGTACTGGCGGCGTGGCTCGACGATGTCGCCCATTAGTTTCGAGAACATCTGGTCGGCTTCGACGGCATTGTCGTCGTTTAGGTCGACTTTGAGCAGCTTGCGCTTTTCTGGATCCATCGTGGTGTTGAAAAGCTCTTTCGCGTTCATTTCACCCAGGCCCTTGAAACGCTTGATCTGCACTCCGCGTCGCCCAATCTCCATGATCTTCTCCAGGATCTCCGGAATCGAGAAAAGCGGATGGGATGTTGCCTTCTCGCCGTCTCCCTCGATCAACTCGAAGATGGGCTTATCAGCCGCGGCGTAATGATCGACTTTCAATCCTTTGCGCGCGAGTTCGCTGATCAGTTTGTGAATCGTGGTCGCTTCGTGGAGCTCGATCAACCTTCCCCGCCGGCGATTGCCGTTGGTTTTGGCGGGTGTGTTGACCAAAGGGAGCAACTCCTGCCCCATCTCCACGTCAAAGAGATTGAGGTCCAGATTGGCCTCATGAAATTGCCGAACCGAGCGCTCGTCGTGGAAGTAATGGACCGACTCTTCGTTGCCGTCGCGCATCTTCACCAAGTAGGTGGGGAGCTTGTCCGTTTTCTTGTCGCGATGGTTGAGGAAATCCTCGAAGTCACCGCCATGGCGCCGGACCGATTCGCTCAGCTTGGCCAGCTTCTCGAGTTGCTCGAGAATGTCTTTCAACTGCGCCGTCGTCAGCTCCTTGTTGTCGCCCAAATTTTTCAATCGGACGTCCTCCGCGCCTAACGAGATCAGGATCCTGTTCAACTGCACATCGTCGTCGACGTACTCCTCGCGTTTCTTGCGCTTGATCTGATAAAGCGGCGGTTGCGCGATGTAAATTTTTCCGGCCCGCACCAGTTCTGTCATTTGCCGATAGAAAAAGGTCAGGAGCAAAACGCGAATGTGCGAACCATCCACGTCGGCGTCGGTCATGATAATGATCCGGCCGTAGCGCAGCTTGCTGATGTCGAAGGTGCCTTCGTTTTCCTTGCCACTGCCGGCCTCTTCTTTCGGTCGGCCGATGCCGGTGCCGATGGCGGTGATCATCGCCTGGATTTCGGTATTCTTGAGCGCCTGATCGAGGCGCGCTTTCTCAACGTTGATCAGCTTGCCACGGATCGGCAGGATGGCCTGGTAACGCCGGTCGCGCCCCTGCTTGGCGGAGCCGCCGGCCGAGTCGCCCTCGACGATGTAGAGCTCGGTCAATTCCGGATCGCGCTCGGAACAATCGGCTAGTTTTCCCGGCAGACCACCGCCGGTGAGCGCGCCTTTGCGGATCGTCTCACGCGCTTTGCGCGCAGCCTCGCGAGCGCGGGCCGCGGTCAGCACCTTATCGAAAATCTTCTTCGCCACCGGCGGGTTGGAATCGAAATAAGTCATCAACCCGTCGTAAACGACCGAGTTCACCACGCCGTCGATCTCGGTGTTGACCAGTTTCACCTTGGTCTGCGATTCGAAGCGCGGGTTGGGCAGCTTGATGCTGAGCACGCAGACCAATCCTTCACGTACGTCGTCGCCCGAGATAGCCGGGTCTTTCTCTTTCACCAGGCTGTTGGCTTTGGCGTATTGGTTCACCGCCTTCGTTAGGGCGGTGCGAAATCCGGTCAGGTGCGTGCCGCCATCCGGGTTCGGAATCGAGTTGGCGAAAGGCAAAATCTGGTCGGTGTAGCTGTCGTTGTACTGGAGCACGACATCGACGAAAACCTCATCGCGCTGGCGCGAGATCACCACTGGCTTGGGATGGATCACCGTCTTGTTTTCACCCAACTGCTTCACAAATTCCTCGATCCCGTGCTTGTAAAAAAATGTCTCTTTCCTGATCGGCTCGGTCCGCTCGTCCTGGAGATTGATCTCGAGACCGGGGTTGAGGAACGCCAGTTCGCGCAGGCGGCTGGCAAGACGCTCGAATTTGAACTCGGTCGTGATCGTGAAAATCGTCGGGTCGGGCAGGAACGTGATCAGCGTGCCGGTCGTCTTCTTGCTTTTCAGCTCGCCGATGACGCTCAGCTTTTCCGTCGTCTTGCCACGCTCGAAAGCCATGTGGTAAACCTTCGCGTCGCGCGAGACCTCCACCTTGAACCAATCGGAAAGAGCGTTAACGCATTTCGCGCCGACGCCGTGCAGACCGCCGGAATATTTGTATGCGCCCTGCCCAAACTTTCCGCCCGCGTGGAGATTCGTCAGGACGAGTTCGACGGCCGGCATCTTGAACTTCGGGTGCATATCGACCGGAATGCCGCGGCCGTTGTCGCGAATCGAGACCGAGCCGTCGACATGGACCGAGACGTCGATCTTCGAGCAGTAGCCGGCCAGATGTTCGTCGATCGAGTTGTCGAGCACCTCGAAGACGCAATGGTGCAAGCCGCGTTCATCCGGGTCGCCGATGTACATGCCCGGGCGTTTCCGGACCGCTTCCAAGCCCTCGAGTTTGTCGATCTGGGCGGCGTCGTATTTTTGAGTTTCGCTGATGCCGGCAGGGCGCTCGGCTGGTGAACTGAAAACTTCGGTTTCTTCGTTGGTTTGGAGCATAGAAACGCGGGTCGTCCGCGAGGCCGGAAACATAGGCAAAAAAGGGCTCCGGACAACTATTTAAATGAGGCAAAAGAGACCCAACGCCCGCAAGATTTAGCGGTCCTGCGTCCCCGCACCTCAGGATATGGTGGTCACTGCCACCCCGGACCGCTACACGGGTCGGGGCGATCGCGAACTCTCGGGCGGCGCGTTACGCCCGGCGCTGCAGGGAGCGGAAGTTTGCGGCGCTAAAATGATCGATTTCGGATCGGAAATTTGCCTAACGACGTAGTTCAGGGAGTGCTTTGACCGGGACGTAAACAAGAGACGCCGTCGGGGACCCTGCTCGCGGGCCGGAGTCCGCCGCCGCGTAAAAATCACTTGGCAATTTTTAAGCGTCACTGACTATCCATTCGTGCAGCGGTTTATTGCCATCGGGTTCCTGCTGGCTCTTGTCTGTCCTCATCGGGCCGCTGCGATTGAAACCAGACCGAACATCGTTCTCATGGTCGCGGACGATCTCGGATATCGCGACCTTGGCTGCTATGGCGCAAGCAAGATTAAGACGCCGCGGGCGGACCAACTCGCGGCCGAAGGTGTGCGCTTCGTCGATGCACACTCGATCAGCAGCGTGTGCGACCCGTCGCGTTACTCGATCCTGTGCGGCGCTTACATCTGGCACGCCAAGCTTGAAGGGGATTATGCGCTCTACTTTCACGACGGACAGATCACCCTGCCGTCGCTGCTGAAGGCGGCGGGCTATCATACCGAAGCGCTCGGGAAATGGCATCTCGGTTTCGGTCGCGGGAGGGAGGATACAGATTGGAACAAGGAACTGAAGCCGGGGCCGCTGGAGATTGGCTTCGATTACTTCTTCGGCACGCCGGGGACGCACGACGGGGCACCGTTGGTCTTCGTCGAGGATCATTACGTCGTTGGTCTCGACCCCGCGGACCCGATTCGGGTCGATCGCTCCCCTAAGTACGGCGCGACGGGAAAGATGATCGGCGGCGCCAAGGCAGCCGCAGCCCGCCCCGACGATCGCATCGACTTCATCGTGACAGACAAGGCGCTAAAGTTCATCGCGCAGCAGTCAGAAAAGGCGCCGTTCTTTCTCTATCTCGCCTTCACCGCACCGCACGTGCCGATCAATCCCGCGCCGGAATTTCGGGGGAAGAGCGAAGCTGGGCTTTACGGCGACTATGTCGAGCAACTCGATTACTGCATGGGTCTGGTGCTCGATGCGATCGAGAAGCACGGCTTCGCGAAAAACACGCTGGTGATTTACACGAGCGACAACGGCGGCGTGTTACTTCGCGATACCCTCGACCTCGGGCATCGCAGCAATGGCGAACTGCTCGGGCAAAAGACGGACGTGTGGGAAGGCGGGCATCGCATTCCGTTCATCGTCCGCTGGCCGGGGCACGTGCCGGCGGGCACGGTGCGGAAAGATTTGTTCTCGCAGGTAGACATCATGCCGACCTTCGCGCAGGCGGCGCACATCGCGCTGCCTGCTGGCGCGTCACCCGATGGGATCAACCAACTCGCTGCATTCACTGATCCTGGGGGGACACCGTCACAACGGAACGAAACGGCATTTCTAGGCATAGCGAGCTATGCGCTTCGAGAAGGCGACTGGTTCTACATGCCCAAGCAAGGCAGCGGCGGCGGAAGCGCCCCGGATAAAAAAGGCATACCCTGGAAGAAGATGGGGTTCAGCAACAGCGACATCGATGAGAAGGGAGAGATCAAACCCGACGCGCCTCCCGATCAGCTCTACAATCTCGCCGTTGACATCGGCCAAGCGCACAACCTCACGCTCGCTCAACCGAAGCGCGCCGCTGCGATGCACGCGCGGATGGATGAATTGGGGTTACGTTTTACGCGTTTGGCCGAAGTCGGCCAGGTCAAAACGCGCGAGACAGAACCCGCGAATTCCCCTACCCCCCAGGCGTCGCCCTCACCGACTCCGCGCCCTTGATGGATGACTGGGAAGTCATTTCGAATTCCTAGGCACGGTCAAAAATATGAATAGCTTTTCGACTCCGATTACAGAAGCAGATGCGCTCAGGAATTTGATTTCCAGGCTCGCCCCAGTCTCTCCATCACAAGGTCTTATTCGCCTCGGCCCCGCCGGGGATGGTGGCTATCTTGTCCCGGATGATCTGGAAAAAATTGAAGCGTGCTTTTCCCCGGGAGTTGGCCGTACTTTTGGATTTGAGAACGACTGTGTCGAGTTGGGGATGCAAGCATTCCTAGCCGACAAATCCGTGAATAGACCGCCCGCGGCCAACGAAGCTTTTCGTTTCGTACAAAAATATATCGGTGCGACGACCTCGACCGACTTTATGACCCTCGATGACTGGGTGGCGATGTCGCTGCCGCAGTCCCCGTCCGATTTGTTGCTCCAAATCGACGTCGAAGGATACGAATATGAGATCTTTCTGAGCATGTCGGACCGATTGTTGAAACGTTTTCGAATTATCGTGGCGGAATTTCACGAGCTCCCCATGCTTTGGAGTCAACCGTTCTTTCAGTTGGCTTCCCGGGCTTTTGACAAACTCTTGCAGAGTCACACCTGCGTCCATCTGCACCCCAATAACTGCCTCGGATCGTTAGTCATCGACGACCTGGAAATTCCACACCTCATGGAGTTCACATTTCTACGATCTGATCGAATTGAGAAGTCAACCTTCGCCAAACATTTTCCGCATCCTTTGGACCTGGACAACACAGGAAAGCCACCACTTCCGCTCCCCGCCTGTTGGTACGCGAGAGATGACGTGCCAGATAGCGGAGACAGAGTTGAACCGACAGGGGCGCTCCACTAACGCAAAAGATTGGCGGTTTGGGCGTCGGAGCTGGCCGGCTCGTCAAAACAGGCGCGGTGATCGAAACTTCGACGGGAAGGAGATCAAGGTGAATCCAACGCTCGATCCCGCGATTTTCGAGAAAGAGGGGAGAGACTCGCCGTGCTCGCCTCTCAACGGTCACTTCGTTGCTACAAGTAAGACTCGGCGTCAGCCTAATTCTGTTCCCGAATCAGGACAGGCGAGGCCGGCAGCTTATCGAGGATGATGTTTTCCTCGCCATCGTAGCGACCGAACTGGAGCACGCCGGTCGGGCATTGCTGGACGCAGGCGGAGCAGCGGACACACTCGGGATCTTCCATGGGCAGGCCTTTGTTGGCGAAATTCATCACGTCGATTCCCTGGTGGCAGACCGAGGTGCAGACATTACAGGAGATGCATTTGTGTTTGTCCGGAAAGATCCGGTAACGGGAAAACCGAGTGTAGATGTGCATGAGGGCCGCCAGCGGACAGGCAAAGCGGCACCAGACCCTGCCGCTAAACCAAAAATAGAGGCCGACCCCGAGGATCCCAGACATGAAGATATCGACGCTCCAGCCGTAACTGAGGAATGGGATTCCCTCGAAAAGCTTGTGATACCAGACCGTCGCCCAGGATTGCTCGCCCGTTGCCCAGCCGGCGATCCGTAGCGCGAGAATGACCAGCGCAAAAAGGAGCACCCCCTGCCCGACCATGTTGAGTCGGTTCCAGAAAGGCCCGTGCGGCATCTTCGCGCGATACGAATCGCCCATCGTTTCGGCCAGGGCGCCGCAGGAGCAGATCCAGCCGCAGTAGGCGCCTTTGCCCCAGCGAAAAATGATCAGCGGGATAATGACGAAGGTTTGGACAAAACTGATCCCGAGCCAGAGCCACATCGGATGCTCGGTGAAAACGTTGTAGACGTTGAGCGGGAAGGCGAGGATCAGCCCGTAGGCCCGCCAGTAGGCGCGTTCGTGCCCTAACGAGCCGTCGTAGGTTTCAAATAACTGGTCTGCCAGCCAACGCATGGGATGTCCGGGCTCGAAGAAACCATTGTGCCCCATCCACGGCAGAATGATTTCAGGCAGGATGAAAAGCGGAATCCACTGCGAGCAAATGAGCACGATGGTCTGCCATTTCACATAGGGTGTGCTCCGGCGCCGGATGCGCTTGATCCCAAAAACCAGCACACAAGTGCAGTAGGCGAGCGTGTAATAAAACGACGGATTCCCGAGCCCGCGCTTAATCGTGTAGAGCAGGTTGGTCTCGCGGCTCGACCATTCCTCGATCTTGCCGCCCGCTGCGTCGATCGCCTTTGGCACGTTGTAGGGGAAAGCCTGCGCCTGGCTGGCCCAGCGCTGGACGGGAAATTCCTGCGGGTGATTGCTCTTCCAGTGGTAAAGCACGACGCAGAAAAGCAGGAAGGCGATGCAACTGATCCAGGTGATCGGACGCCAGTCGCCGCTCACATGCAGACCGCTCCGCCGGAAAAAATCAAGCGGCGCCTCCCGGCCGATCATGGAGAAGACGTTGTCGTTAGGCAAAACCACTTCCGTGCCGTCCTCTTTTTTCAGCGTGACCTTATCCGAATCGATTCGCGTTACGGTCGTCGCCATCGCCAGCGTGACAGAACCCGGCGGCGCATTTTTCATCATCTCGCTGGTGAAAGCGCTTGTGACCCGCTCCGAACTCGGACGCTCGATCTGCACGTCGGCCTTCGGATCGTGCTCCAGCATGTTGAGCTTCTCGACATTTTCCGGCTTGGGCCGCGCGAACTCCGGTTTGCGATAGCTGACCGTGACGCGCGCGCCTGAACCAGCCAGCGCGATGGCCGATTCCAGCGCGCTATCGCCGCCGCCGACCACGAGCACATCCTTGCCGCTAAAATCCTTCGGGTCGTAAAGCCGGTTAAAGACTTTGTCGAGACCTTCGCCCGGACATCCGAGCTTGCGATGATTTCCGCTCCGCCCGATCGCCACGATAACGCGACGCGCACGCGTTTTCGTTTTTTCCTTGTCGCCGTGAATAAAGAAGAATCTCGTTGCCGCTCGACTCGATCCGCTCGATTCGCGCCTCGCTAAATTCGATTCCCGCCGCCTTCCGCTGCGCTTCCATTTCCTCGAGCAGCGGCTCCTTCACGTTCGTCGTGAACTGGAGTCCGCCCTCGAGTTTGAGATCGGTCGGGTAGGTATAGATCGGTTTCGCCTTGGGGAAATTCACGACTGTCGAAAACGGCTGCGTCGCTTCGAAAATCTTGAAATTCAGCCCCGCTTTTTGCGCCTCGATCGCCGCCGACACTCCCGAGACGCCACCTCCGATGATCGCAAGGTCCAGGACTTCATCTTGCTTCCTTCTTC
Source organism: uncultured Verrucomicrobiae bacterium (assembly GCA_963819975.1). Lineage (GTDB taxonomy): Bacteria > Verrucomicrobiota > Verrucomicrobiia > Chthoniobacterales > UBA10450 > Palsa-1392. The sequence continues at coordinate 132,398 of CAWFYE010000009.1, forward strand.
CTTCCGTCTCGGCAAAATCCGGTTCGGCCAAAATCGCGTGGACCGCCTCCGCTCCGGTCTTGGAAGAAAACTTGAGAAGCGGAATGCCAGTGAGGTCGCCTACAATTCGCACTCCGGGAATGTTCGTGGCCCCCAGCTCACCCGATTCCGGCAATTTCTCGACCACACCCGCGGGCCAGCGCGTATGGAGCCAATGTGTGTAGCGTTTGATCGGGTTCGGCATGTCTTGCGCGACGGACGCAGTCTTACCGAGAAGAGAGCGCGGGAAAAGCGCATTTATTCCATCCGTCTGTTGCCGCCGTCCTGGGGCTCCGATGCTCCTCCTGTTCGACACCATCCGCCCACGCGGAAACGGCGGAAGGTTTACTGCTAACGGCGCGAACATTGACGGCGCCTTCTCCGGAACTCACTTTGCGGTCTTGCGCTCCTTCGATTCGTTAGGCAACGATCGCCTTTTTTTCCACAATCCTCGGACCGTCCAGCCGGAAACAGCCGCGCTCCCGGCACCCTTCGGCCGGACTATCATGTGGAGTCATCTCTCTGAGATCCTTCGCTTTGGCGAGAAGGAACTCGTGTCGTTAGGCGGGGAAGAACGCCTCGGCGGGCAACTCGATCTCGATGGCGCCGATTATTTGAGAGTTCGCCTCGAGCAGGGCCTGCCCGTCTGGTTCTACGAAGTGCGAGGCCTGACGATTGAGAAACGAATCATGATGCCGCATAAGCAACTTTCGCCCATTATGTGCGGGACGGTCTCATCCCGAACATGTTTCCCGACGGGGAAAGTGCCTGCCTTTATCACACGGCCGACGCGACCCTCTGGTTTTTCCACGTCCTGGGCCGATACCTGGCGGCGACGAACGATCGCACCACGCTCAAGCTTCTCCTCCCGACGCTAGGCGAGATCATCGATCGCCATCTGGCCGGGGCGGATTTCAACATCCGCGTCGATCCTGAGGATGGCCTGCTTTGCCAAGGGGTCGAAGGTTATCAACTTACCTGGATGGATGCGAAGATGGACGACTGGGTCGTGACTCCGCGGCGCGGAAAAGCGGTCGAGATCAACGCGCTCTGGTTCAATGGGCTCGAGCTTTTTGCCGGCTGGTTGCGGACGAGTGGCCGGGAAGAAGCCGCAAATCGCTATGCCCGTCATGCCCGCCGCGCCCAGCGCTCGTTCAACGAGCGTTTTTGGTACGCGGAAGGCGGTTACCTTTACGATGTGATCGACGGACTCGATACGCCTGACGACACCTCGATTCGACCGAACCAGATCTTCGCTCTTTCCCTCGATCACCCCGTTCTGCAACCGGACCGCTGGGCGTCCGTCCTCGCGGTTGTGGAAGAAGAACTGCTCACGCCGTTCGGGTTGCGCTCCCTTTCTCCGCGCAATCCCGAGTACAATAAAAATTATCACGGCGATCTCAGGACCCGCGATGCCGCCTATCATCAGGGCACGGTCTGGGCCTGGCTGATTGGCCCGTTTATCGACGCCTGGCTGAAGCTTCATCCACACGAACTGGAAAAAGCGCGCGGTTTTCTCGCCGCTTTTCCCGAACACCTGAATGAGTCCGGGCTCGGCACCATCAGTGAGGTGTTCGACGCCGAGGCGCCGCATCCGCCGCGCGCTTGCGTCGCGCAGGCCTGGAGCGTGGCGGAAGTATTGCGCAGCTGGGTGAAGACGGAATCATAGGTTCTGCGGAGCGAATACATGACAGCCCGTACGTTTCGCCGAAGCCCGAAGCGCCTACATTGACTTGCTCCCTCCGCGCGATAGCCTTTCTGAGTAATGATAAATGTCACCGACAACGCCGTGAATCACCTCCGCGCGCTCCTCGCCGAGCAGCCCGAGCCGGCCGGGAAGGGCCTCCGGGTGCAGGTGGCGAAAGGCGGTTGCTCCGGCCTGCAATATGAGATGTCGCTCGACCGTCGCCAGGAGGGCGACGCAATCGTGGAGCGCGATGAAATGCAATTTCTGATCGACCCCGAAAGCGCTGATTTTCTGCGCGACGCCACCCTCGATTTCGAGGACGGGCTAACTGGCGCCGGTTTTCGTATCGTCAATCCCAATGCCGCTCGGACCTGCGGCTGCGGCACTTCCTTCGAACCGGCCCCTCCGGCCTAGCAAACCGATTTCGCGGACGACGATCGCCGTCCCTGACATGGAACCGGACCTTTTTCGATTCGACGATCACCGCGGGTTTGAGCGCAAGCGGACCAATTTTTTCGCCTGGACGGTTGTCATCCTTCTCCTCACCGGCGTCGCGCTTGCCGCCTGGCTCGGTAGCTTTTACGTCATCGGCCAGCCGGAGCGCCCCGAGAGTTATCGGCTTCTGCAGAAGCTGCACAAGATTGAGGCCCCAAAACGCTTTGCTCTGACCGCGGCACCAGCCGGTGAGTTCCTCAGCCCGACGAAACTCTACAAGCGGTATCAATCGATGGGCCCGGCCGAGCTGGCGCGGAAAGACGCGGAGTTGACTCGGAATTTTATCCGTAACTTTGAGCAGGTCCACGGTCTCGTGACCTATGTCGTCGGGCGCTTCAACATCATGGGCGCGCGCGAACTGACGCCGGATGACGTCTTCACTTCCGGCGTGGTGGCTTTGGCCCGTGCGGTCGAGCAACCGGAGCTAATCATGGAGCACGTTTTCACCACGGCTAACGAACATGATGCCAAACTCCTCCAGGAGCGCCTCGTCATGGGAATGGATGTCAATCTGGAGCGGACCCACGATCTCTCGGCGGTCATTCACGTCGAGCGCCTGCCCGACGGCCGCATCCAGATCACGGTCGTGCCGCTTCTTTATGGAAGTTATGCCGTGACCCGCGGAACCGGCACTTTCAGTCTCGAGCCGCCGGCCGATCTCAATCTCGCTGCTGGCTGGCCCATCTTCAAATCCGACAACCGACGAACGGTGGAAACTCGCTACGATAGTTATCGATCGCATCTCGCCCCCGCAACCAGCGCTCTGCCGATCGTCGGGCTACCCCCGGCCAAGACCGCTCCGCCGCCAGAAGATGCACTCGTTAGGGTTGAGCCAGCCGTGCCGCTGGATGACGATCCGGGCGCAATACCCATTCGCCCCGGACGGAAAGGAACCGCGCCGAACGCCGGTGAGAAGATCGCCGTCGCCCGCGTGGCGGCCACTCCGCTGAAAGCGCCGCGGGCCCTACCGGTGACCGCCTCCGATCTTCGACCCAACGAATCACCCGCGGTCGCGATGGCTTCGGCTTCGCCCGAACCGAGGGTTATGCGCGCCTTGCCCGTATCCGATTCCTCCCCCGCCGTCGCGCTCACATCGACGACAGGCGCGACCTGGAAAACCTTTGCTCCTGGAGAAGCGCCAGCCGGCCGGATGCTCGACACCACCGGGCTTCGCGAAGTGGCCAGCAACGGCCTGCGCGGCGAACGCGCATATTTGAAAGGGCAATTCGTGGTTAATTTCGCCGACGCCAACCGCGCGGTGCTTCGCCCGACAAACGGCCCGGCCGGCGGACCGGCGCGCAACCTGCGCGTTATTGTCGACTACCCGGCCGGGGCGCCGCTCCCCGATCCCGGTTCCACCGTTAGCCGCGACGACAGTCGGCCTTACGAGATCACCGAAGTGCGTCGCCAATCCGACGGTCAACTCAACGTCTTTGTCCGCGAAATCATCAAGCCATAGCCCGGTGATTGCAGCGCAGGCTCGAGTCGGTAGGGCGAATCCTATGGCACAACAGTAAGCGTGAGATCGTTCCCGTCGCCACCGCTGTAGCTAGCCTGGAGGTTATTACTACCCACTGTAACAATCGCACCGTCTGCCAGATTGCTAAAAGTCCCACTGATCGGCGTGGCCGCCGTATTGTTGATCAGCGTAAAGACAGTGCCGACCTGTAAAGCGCCATGGACCTGCGGAAGAAGCGTAAATGTTGCCCCGCTCACAATAGTTACACCGCCGGCATTCACGCGGTCAGACTGAGCGCGGCGTCCCTTGGCGCGCACGGACCAGTTATAGCCCCCTGTAGCTTTAAAGGTAAGTAACCCTTGGATTGTCAGTGTGGCCGGCGTCTGCGTCCCGGACGCCGGCGCAAGATGCGGACGATCGGGCGTGTCGGTGCCGACCGTGACCGCACCGGCAATCGTGCCCTTGCCGCCCAGGAAGCCGGCATTTACCTGAACCGGGCCCGCGCCCGTGCCCGAACCACTGGTGTTACTCACCGTCAAAGTGCCGCCATTGACCGACGTATCGCCGGTATAGGTGTTGGCATGAGTGATCACGAGTGTCCCCAGTCCTACCTTGGCAAACGCTCCGCCAGTTCCACCGCCGATCCCGCCGTCCTGGATCAACCCGGTATAAGTCGTGTCGGCCCGGTTCCTTCCGACAGTCAGTCGGCGGCTTCCGAGAAAGACCGGTCCATTGCCCTCGAGCGAGCCGAGCGTCATCCCGGAGGAATCGTGCGCGCTGATATCGAGCAAGCCGCCCAACAATTTCACGCTCGCCGAATCTCCCGTCGCCGATTCGCTAAAGAAGATCGCCCCGGGCAATCCGACTCCACTGTTGGCAATGATAGTCGCATTCGCAGCTTTCGCGCTGTTGTTAAACGCTGTTTGACTGCCATTCGCACCGCTAGCCGTCCCCGCATTGTTGGTTATCATGGCACTTGCCGCCGTCGCGCTGTTGATAAATACGATCTGCGCTCCGTAGGCGCCATCGATCGTCCCACCCTGGCCATCGATCGTCGCGCTAGCCGCCGTCGAGGTGCCACTGAAAAAGAGATAGGGAGGGCTGCCGAAATCCAACCCAGCCGCGCCGCCGACGACTGTGATATTGGCATTCTCTGCCGTGCTCGAATCGCCGAAGGAGAGCACACCGCCAAACCCATCGCCATCCTCACCGCCCGGATCGGAACCGCCGGGGTTCACGAACATGGTAGCACCGCCAGCCGAGGAGGTGTTGTTAAAGAAAAGCTCCGCTTGGTCGTAGGCACCGAAGGCACTTCCGCTTACCGTCCATTGGGTGAGGCTCCCCGCCGTGGCACCATTGAAAAATGAGACGACGGTGTTAACCGGCTCCCTAAATTGAGCCGAAGCCGGGACGATGAAGTTTTGCAATACGCCAGAAGCATTTGCCACCCCCGCGCCGTTTACCTCAAAGGGGATCGAGGGATAATAGGTAATGGTAAACGCACTCGCGCCGGAAATGAACTGGTAGGCGCCGACGCTGCTAAATCCGAGGCCTTCGCTTATGCCGGTAATGCTGGAGGCGCCGAAGGTGGCCGTGTCGGAGCCCTGGGGCACGGTGGCCGGGGTCCAGTTATTCGGATTACTCCAGGACCCGTCGACCGGAGAGGCCTTCCAGGTTGCGCTGCCCGCCTTGGCGGTTATGGGCGACGTCATGAGCAAAGCTATGAGAGTAAGATGCAATGTTCGCATTAGATAGGTAAGCCTTTTGCACCTGAAATAGGCGCCGTTCAGTTCTACCTGATGGCCAGCCTTCTTTGCAAGCCAAATCTCGTCCCCGCGTTGACAAAACACCACTAGATCGATCTCCAATCGAGGCCCGACTACCGGCCCACGGCAGGCTACAATACCTCGCCTAGCCCAACTCCGATGAGATCGGCCTTCCCACGCACGATTATCGCACGCCTCGCGCTGGCTCAGCGCAGAATCACGACGCCGTCGCGGATCTCTGCCGTACTCACGTTATATGGTGCGGCGGCGTCCAGCGCGATTCCGAGAATCGATTGGCCGCGATACGTCATCGAGAGAACGCCAGTCGGCACGGGGAAGCCGTTCGCCTCGATTTTCGAGACCTGTAGCTGACTGATCGGGGTCGGCCCGTCGGTCGTGATGGTGAAACTGCCGTTTAAGTAGCCCTTCGGGAATCCGGGCACTTTATCGGACGAGATACTCATCTGCACCTGGGCCGTATTCCCGCTGATCGAGACGTAGGCGTGGCCGCGTGACTTCGGGTTGGCGGAAATCAAACCGTTGATCTCGGATCCCGACAAGGTGAGCTGACGCCCCGGCTCGGGCGTAGGCGCAGCCGGCTCCGGGGTGGCCTCAGCAGTGCCGTCGGGAGTGCCTGCCGGAGTCGGCGTGTAGGAAGGCGTGGTTGGCGCCGCTTCAAACTGGTCGACGCGCTGCTGAATCTCGGAAAGCTGGGGAGGCGGGAGTTCTTCGATCGGCAGCTTGGTCGGCTTCGATCCGCCGGAGTAGAAAAGATAGCTACCGAGCCCGATGACGACCACGGTGAGGACGGCAAAGGCGACGAGAAAGAGGCAGCCTTTGGCGGTGCAACCGATGCCGCCCTTCTTCGGCGGCGGAGGTTCGATCCAGTTTGGATTAGTAGAATCAATCGCCATCTCTTAAGTCGTCAGGTGATTTTGCGCGTCGATCAACTTCTCGTAAAGCGTCGCCAAGCCCTCGGAGAGGAGTCGGGTCCGGCCCAGTACCGGCATGAAGTTCGTGTCTCCTGCCCAGCGCGGCACGATGTGCAGGTGGAGATGATCCGGCACCCCCGCCCCTGCCGGAGTTCCGAGGTTGAGGCCGAGATTAAATCCCTGCGCTTTCATCGTCGCGCGCAGCAAACGCTGGGCATGGACCGCCAGAGCCCAGAACTCGAGGATCTCGTTTTCACCTAGCGACGCCAACTCTGCCGTCTTCCGGTAGGGCACAACCATGAGATGGCCGACCGAATAAGGGTAGCGGTTCATCATCAGAAACATGTTCTTGCGGCGCGTCACGACGAGATGGGCAGCATCGTCGCTCGCCTGGGCAGCTTCGCTGAGGAAATTGGGATTACGATTCTCGAGCTCGAAGTACTCGACCCGCCAGGGGCACCAGAGGGCTTCGATCTCGGCTTTGGGATACTCCATCGGTTCGTTAGGCAAAAATATCTCGGGGAGCGTATCGGCTGCGGCCCCGATGTCGAGCGCAGGTTTTTCCATACTCGATTACGAACCGCTATCTTGCTGTCGTAGCGCGCACGAAAAGCGAATAGAGCGGCCGATCCTGCGCTTTCTCCGAGACGAGCTGCAGCTTCGCTCCGGGGAGCAACGCGGGCCACTCCCGCGCGGGCTGGTCCCGCACCACGAGGGCATCAAGCTGGCCGGCTTTCCACCGCGCTATGGCGTCGTCGAGTTCGAGAAAATGGTCGCGCCGCAGATAAAGCAGCATCCCCTCCTCGCGCCCGCCGACCACGGCATAACGCCAGTTCTTATCGCCCGCTTCCACTCGCACCTGCCGCGCAAACTTTACCAGCGCGTCGCTCCGCTCATGCTCCGCCGAACCGATTTTCCAGGCGGCATAACCGCCGGTGAAAACGACAGCGAAAATGAGCCCAACTCCGATCCAGGGCTGGACTTTGGTCCGCCAGCGCTCGTTCTCGAAAGCGCGCGAGACCTGCGCGCCTAGCAAAAGACAGAGCGGCGGCACGATCGGAAAAATGCGGTCGACCCGCTTCGAGGGAATGATCGACATCAGGAGCAGGCCGCCCACGCTCCAGCAGACGAGCCAGACCGTGTCCGGCTTCATCTGCAACGAGAGACGTTCCCGCCGCCGCCAGAAGAAGATCGTTAGGCCAATGAGGAGCAGGCTCCAGGGCGCGAATTTGTGCAGCAGGTGCGGAAAATAGAAGTAGATCGGTTGCGGCTTGTGAATCGTCTCGGTAAAACGCCCGGCAAATTCCCGAATCACAACGCTCTCATAAAAACCTTCCTGCCTAACGATCCCGCCAGCTGCCCAGACGAGAAAAATTGCGAGCGACAAAATCCAGGGCCACCAGCCGCTCCAACCGCTCGGTGCTCCACCTTTGCGATGGAGAAACTGGTAGACGATCAACCCCGGCAGGATGAATGCGTAGATGATGGGGCCCTTGATTAACATCGCGCTGGTGAGGAGGAGAAACGCGATCGTCCGGTCACGCCTGCTCCACGCTTCTGCTCGCCGGATTTTCCGCCAAATCTGCACGCCGATCAGAAACGTGACGAGAGCCAGTGGCATATCTGTCCGCACGAGGGTGGCGAGACGCGGCGAGAGCAGATTCAGCCCGAGTGCGCTGACTGCGATCAAGCCTCCAACGACGCTGTAAGCCGCGGTCGCTTCCGTCGCCATCAACCAAAGCAGTGCAAGCGCGGCGGCGAAGGACGGAATGCGCCAGGCCCCTTCCCACCAGCGGGTGATTTCGAAAAGCGCAGCAGAAACCCAGCCCACGAGAGGCGGCTTCGTCGCCACGCTCTCGTTAGGCGTGTGCTGATAGAGCCAGTGACCCTGCCCCACCATCTCGAAGGAAGTGTAGGCCTGCTTCGCCTGATCGTAATCGTCCAGCGTCCAAGGCAGGTTGGTGATCGCAAAAAAGACTACGATCAAACCCAGCACCACCGACGTCGTCGCGGGCCGCTCGAGCCAATTCGCCGCCACGCTCACGCTTCGCGCCAAAGGACGGCGCGGACCGGCGCCCCGTCGCCGCCGGCAATTTTCAAGGGCAAAGCGGCCAACGTATAGACGCCCGCTTCCGCCTCGCTCAAGTCGAGGCCTTCGACGATCGCGATATCAGCTGCGGACAGAGCATGATGATTCCTTAGCTGCTTCGAATCAATCGCATCGACCGAAGGCAGATCGAGCCCGAGCAACTTCACCCCCCTGCTCTGCATCCATTCCGCCACCCCGTCTGCCAAGACCGGAATCGCTTCCGGAAATTTCGTTGAATCCGGCCAAACTCCGGTCTTGATCAACAATCGCGGCGCCGTCGCGCCCAACTCGAGGTCGGCCACCGTGATTTCGCCTAATGACTCGGCAAATTTCGCGCTTAGATCCACGACCGCGGCGAGCCCTACATATCGCTCCGGTTCGAATCGGTCGATCGTTAGACCGGCATCCTCGAAATGATAAAAGGCGTCGGCATGCGTCCCGGAGTGTACGCTCGTCGTCATCCGACCAAGATTAACTGACGCCCCTTCCGCAAGCCGGGCGACCAGCCGATAATCGACGCTCGTGTCGCCCGGCCAAGGCGCGAGGTCGGCCTGGAGCGGGCGCGTGATATCGAGGAATTTCATCGCCGATCCGTCGTGCTAATCCGCATCACGTCCGTACCAATCCACCCTGCGCGTCACAAACATCACCAACGCGAGCAGAACGAACAGCGCCGTCGAACCCATCAGGAGCGCATAGTCCTGCTGCCTCAAAGTGATGTAGAGAAAAGTGTAAACGCCCGCCAGCCCAGCGCCGATCATCAGAGTCCGCATCCCGCCGCCGAGGAAAAAATTGCAGTACCAGGTGATGAGCACGGTCGAGGCAATCGCCGCGACGAGATAGGCGAACCCGAAGCCGATGAACTCCGAGATTGAGAGGAGCAGGAGATAGAATAGGCAAAGCGCTGCGCCGACCATCAGATATTGAAACGGATGGATCCGCTGCCGGGCCGTCACTTCAAAAAGGAAAAATGTGGTGAAGACAAGGACGAGAAAAAGCACGCCATATTTGATCGATCGCTCGACGAAGCGATAGGCGTCGAGAATGGAAAGAAAGTCCGCACCGAAAAGTGAGGCCGAGACCGTCTTCTCATTGAAGCGCTCGTTCCCGTTCAGGCTCGTCCACATCTGCGGATAATCGCGGCCGTAGTAGGAGACCTTCCACTTCGCCTCGAAGCCATCGGGCCGGACGGATCGCTCGGCCGGCAGGAACGCACCGCGAAAACCGGGATCCGGCCAGTTCGATTTCAGCTCCACGTCGTTCCGGACACCGAACGGCGCAAAGTAAACTCCGCCGCTTCCGTTCACATCGAGGGCAATCGAAAAGTCGGTGGCCGTGGCGAGCGGTTGATTGAGGGTGAGCAACGCCGTCGCGCCGGTCGTGTAGCCGGGGAGTTGCGACCCGGGTTGGAGCGAGAGCTTGTTCGCGTTCCAATCAAGCACCAGCCCTTCACGTGTCCCGCGCAGATCGCTGACCGCGATCGTGACGAAGGCATCGCGCCACTGCACGTCTTTGAGGTCGATCTTGAGGGCGCCGAAATCCGGCGTGGCAAATTTCCCGGAGATTTTGAGCTGTGCTCGGAAGACCGCCGCATCGTAAATCCCGCGGTGCAAAGTCTGGGTCTGCGCATCGCTCACAACCTGGAGTGATTCGGGGAGAAAAAAGGCAGTGGCGACCAACATTTCCTCCACCTCGCGCCGCTCCACATGCCCGTCGGGCATCGTGGTGTCTTTCATCGACTTAAATTTGTATTGGAAGGGAACGCCGAGCACGGGGCCGATGATGTTTTGCGTTTTGCCCCACGAATCGGTGATCTCGCTGACGGCCTCGTTGCGCCGCTCGAGCCGATCACTCAGAACGCCGCGGATCATGGCGAGCGGAATCAGCATGACGAGAATGAGCGCGCCGACGCCGAAAAGTTTGAAAAGGGTGCTATTGCGCCGCAGAAAAGAAGGCGAGCGCGGCAACGGGGGCGGCGGCTGCAATTCGGGCATGGTGGGAGATTGAACGGGGCGGCCGTTTTAGGCAAATAAAGTTGATTGGCAGTGCGACTTGGAAACTTTTGAAATCTCCGGCATGCTTTGACCTGTGAGCGAACAAGAGAATCCCTGGATCGACATCGCACCCGGCATCAAGCGGCGCACGATCGCGGCCGGGGCGACGATGTATCAGATGCGCGCGGAACTCGCCGCCGGCAGCCGGTTGCCCGAGCACGCGCATCCACAGGAACAGATCGCCCATGTCGTTAAGGGCCGGATGAAAATGTTCGTCGCCGGCGTGCCGCACGAGATGGCGGCGGGCGACGCGATTTACCTCGCGAGCAACGTGCCGCACCGCGTCGAAACAATCGAGGACACGACCGTGATCGACACTTTTAGTCCACCGCGCGATGACTATCTCGCGCTCGACGAAGAGGCGCGCCGCGCCACGGAATGAAAATCATTTCCGGCGGCCAAACCGGCGTCGATCGCGCCGCGCTCGACGCTGCCATGTCGTTAGGCGTGTCCTCTGGCGGGTTTTGTCCGGCCGGGCGGCTGGCGGAGGACGGCATCATCCCGCCGCAGTATCCGGTCGAGGAATTGCCCGGCAGCGGCTACGTCGAGCGCACCGCGCGTAACGTGCGGGACGGGGATGGTACCGTGATCATCCATCTTGGTCTACTCCAGGGCGGAACGAAGGCGACGGCAGACTTCTGCTGCGAAATGAAGAAGGCATCGCTTCTCATCGACGCGAGTGCGATTGCGCCTAACGATGCGGCAACGCGCGTCGCGGAGTTCGTGCGGAAGAATCAGATAGCGACACTGAACGTGGCCGGTCCACGCGCCAGCGAATGGCCGCAGGGCTACGACTTTGCACGGGAGACGCTCACGATCGTTCTTGGGCAAGCCGCTCCTGGCGGCGCGCCAAAGATTTCGTTCGTCATCCCGGCGCATAACGAAGAGCACGAATTGCCGGAGACGCTGCGCGCACTGCGCTCCGCTGCTGACGCGGCTGGAGAAACGTACGAGGTGATCGTGGTCGACGACGCTTCGACCGATGCGACGGCCAAGATTGCCCGGAATTTTGCCGCACGCGTCATCTCAATCGAACGCCGGCAGATCGCAGCCTCACGTAATGCCGGCGCGTGTGCCGCCTGGGGCGAGATTCTGTTTTTCGTCGATGCCGACACGCACATCGCGCCGAGCCATACAAAGGGAGCGCTCGATGCCCTTGCTCAAGGTTGTGTCGGCGGCGGTGCGCGGGTCGACATGGAAGGACGCCTCTCACTCTTCACACGTGTGTTGCTGCGCGTTTTCTGCGTCGTCTACTTCGGAACAGGATTTGGAGCGGGCGCATTTCTCTTCGTCCGGCGCGCGGTTTTCGAAGATGTGGGCGGCTTCGACGAGCAATACTTCGCCGGCGAAGAAGTCTATTTCAGCCTTGCACTCCGAAGGCGGGGGCGATTCAAGATCCTGCGCGAGCCGGTCATTACCTCGGCGCGCAAGCTGCGGATGCATCGCCCGGGCGTTCTGCTCGCGCAGACGTTCTTCATCTTGTTGCGCGGGCCGCGCGCACTGCGGACGCGCGACAAACTGGCGGTCTGGTACGACGGGAAACGCGAACGCCCGGCCATTTGACGAATTGCCGGTTGAGTCGGCGGGCGTCGAAGCTTAGAGAAAAGTAGAACTCTGGCCTATGGAAACAAAAGTACAACCCGCGATTGACCTAACGAACTGGATTGAAGAGCACAAAGACAAGTTCAAACCGCCAGTCAGCAACCAATACCTTTACGATGGGCGCGACTTTTTTGTCATGGTGATCAAGGGTCCGAACGCGCGAAACGATTTTCACCTCGTTGATTCGGAGGAATATTTCTACCAGCTCAAGGGCGACATCAAGGTGCGCACCCGTGAAGGCGATAAGATCGTCGACAACCTTGTGCGCGAGGGCGAAACCTTCTTCATCCCGCCTAACGTCCCGCATGCTCCGGTTCGCCCACCCGACACGATCGGGGTGGTGGTCGAACGGCGCCGCCCGTCCGGTGAACACGAGCACGTCATCTTCTACTGCGAGAATTGCGGCGCGCTGGTCGAGGACATCGACTTCGATTGCGCCGACATCGTGGAGCATTTCAGCCAGGCGATGCTCGATTTCTGGAACGACGATGAACGGCGCACCTGCAAGAAGTGCGGCCAGAAAGTCGAACAGCCCGGTCCGACCAAGCCGTTTTGATGGATAAATCGCCCGATGGAGAGGCGGCTGTGTCAGCCGCACCCGCTCGGCTACCGGACGCACGCCCGCGCCATCCACGGTGAAGATCGATCTCCACACCCACATCCTGCCGCGCGAATGGCCCGACCTCGACGCCAGGTACGGCTATCCCGGGTTCGTTAGGATGGAACATCACCGACCCTGCTGCGCGCGGATGATGATCGGCGACCGCTTCTTTCGCGAGATCGGGGATAACGCGTGGGATCCGAAACGCCGGATCGAGGAATGCGATCGCACCGGAGTCGCGGTGCAGGTCCTTTCCACAGTCCCGGTCATGTTCAGCTATTGGGCGAAACCGGCCGATGGGCTCGATCTTTCTCGCCAACTCAACGATCACATCGCCGAAGTCGTTAGGGCGCATCCTGCCCGGTTCGCTGGTCTGGGCACGATTCCGTTGCAGGACCCGGAGCTGGCCGCAGGCGAGTTGGTGCGGTGTGTGCGCGAGTTGGGGTTACGTGGAGTCGAGATCGGCTCGCACGTCGACGCGAACGAATACTGTGACCAAAAAGATTGTCGCAACCTCGACGATCGCTCGCTCGATGCGGTCTGGGGCGCGGCCGAGGAAGTTGGCGCCGCGGTCTTCATCCACCCGTGGGACATGGTGGGAAAAAACCGGATGCCCAAATACTGGCTGCCCTGGCTCGTCGGGATGCCGGCGGAAACTTCCCTCGCGATTTGCTCGATGATTTTCGGCGGAGTCTTCGAACGCTTCCCTTATCTGCGAGTCGCTTTCGCCCATGGCGGCGGCGCTTTTCCGATCACGATCGGCCGCATCGAGCACGGCTTTAATGTCCGGCCCGACCTGGTGGCGATCGACAACCAGATCAATCCACGCCATTACCTCGCGCGCCTCGATGAACGGGGCGAGCAGACTCCGGCCCGTTTCTACGTCGATTCGTTAGTCCACGATCCCGACGCGCTTCGTTTGCTTTGCAAACTTTTCGGAACCCAGCGAATCGCGCTCGGCTCCGATTACCCCTTTCCATTGGGCGAAGCGCACCCGGGCGAAATGATCGAATCGATGGCCGATTTTTCGGTGGACGAACAGACGCGCCTCCTGAGCGGAACGGCCCGCGAATTCCTTGCTCTGAGTTGATCAGCAATTGAGTTGCTCTCACAGGAAGATAAGACGCGCCTCCTGAGCGGGAGCGCGCGCGAATTTCTCGGGTTGGCCTGACTAAGTGGCTCAGAACTCATCGCCCTCCCGGATGTTTCCTTGGTCAAGGAGGTAGTATGCACGGACCGTCCCGAACCTATCCCCCGCCTAGCAGTTCGTGCAAGATTCAAGCGCTGATCCCGCCAAATGTTCGGGCGTGTAATCGTAGGTCGGCACGACTAACTGAACGGTGCCGGCGGAAGCGAACGAGGTGCTGATATCTCCGTTACCGACGTGCCCGTCTCCGTTCACATTGCCGATCAAGAAGCATCGCCCGCATCAATGGCACACCGGGCCGCGTCATCCTTAGCTTGGAACGGCCAGCTGGGCGCGCGTAACTATGAGGTCAGTCGACGACTGACCTCACCGGCGCGTCGGGTTGGGTGAATGCACCCAGCATGCCGGGCAAGACTCGGCTCAACGTGGGATGGCCTCGTCAGCGAGACGAGATATGCCTTCCGCATCCGGGCTTGTGGTAACGCGGAGCCGGGACCTTGGAGCAGCCCAGTGCAGCAGATGGCACCCTAAGCGCGGCGATTATCTCGCTCCACTCAGCAAACCGGCGTGTCCAGCAATGGGCACGCCGGTTTTGCTTTGCCTGGTTGTGCCGAGGTGCAAAAAACGGCCCACTGAAGGGGCGCCACAGTTTGCAGGCCGCGGGTTGAACTGCGAACAAGCTCATAATCGCCGCCTTGATATAAATCGCGTCCTCAAACTCTAGCCGCGTTGGTCGAGCGATCACGCGATCTTTCCGCGCAAAGTTCAAACGTCAAATGTAGAGATACGGCCGCGCTCACCCGATCCCCTTTGCCATCACTGAGCGCGCTCGGTTGGTAGCTGTCGTTTCCATGGGATCCATGCGCGATCTCTAGAGGTTTCTTCCTGGTGCGATTTCCAGCGGGCTGATAGGATCGCGGCGCGACTTAGGTATCCCACCATGCGAGTGCTATCCTGCGGGTCGACGACGGGCAATCCTCCGACATCGTGCAGCAGAAGTTTGTGTACGGCGTTGTGCAACGTTTCTGCCGGATAAGTGACGACGAGGCTTTTTGAAGCGGCGTCGAGCACCGTCATCGCCTGGGCCGCAGTCTCCGAGGCGCGGATAAGGTCCCCGCGCGTAATGATCCCGAGCAAGCGACCCGCTTCGTCGACTACCGGGTGCGCGTGCTTTCGCGCATACAGATCATCGTGAGCGGCGACGCGCCGGGCCAGTTCCGCGCGGGGCATCGCGGCGGGGATGGTGGTAACGGAGGTTTCCATTACCTTGCTGACCAAGGTATGCTCGAAGATGTCGGCGCCAAATTCTGCCGGCACGCGTACTCCGCGGCGCTCGATTTTCTCGGTCATGATGGACGTCCGTCCCAAAGCGCGCACAACGAGCAGCGCGACGGCGCAGGAAGCGAGCAACGGAAACAACGCCGCCGCCTGCCCAGTGGTCTCGTAGGCAAAAACTGCCGAGGCCAGGATGGCTTGCGACGCTCCGCCAAAGACGCACGCCATCCCGACGAGGGCGGCCAGGTGAACATCCAGGCTCGGCACAAGAGCTTGAACGACGAGTCCGGCGATCAGCCCGAGGCCGCTCCCGATGGTCATGAGCGGCGCGAGCGTGCCGCCGGAGGTGCCGCTGCCAAGCGCGACGCTCCAGGAGAGGAACTTAAGCGAGCATAACGCCACGACCGCAAGCGCGGGCAAGGCCCCGGCGAGATTGAGAGTGATGTTACTGTAGCCAACCCCGAGCGTTCTCGGCTCGAAGTAGCCGATGGCGCCGACGACGATGCCTCCGAGCGCAGGCCACCACATCCAATGGATGGGGAGCTTCTCGAAGACCTCCTCCACCAGGTAAACCGCCTTGCTGATGGCGAAAGCAAAGACACCCATGACCGCCCCGATGGCGAGGAGGGCAAAAAAGCTGAAACAGTCGGCGCCGACAAAACCTCGGGCATGGCGAAGACCGGTTTGCTGCCCAGCCAGGAGGTGCGCAGAACCGTCGCCACCGTGACTGCGAGAGCCACCGGAATAAGAGAGCGCGCCTTGAATTCAAAGAGCAACAACTCGATCGCGAGCAGCACTGCCGAGAGCGGGCTGCCAAACGTCGCCGCCATCCCAGCTGCGGCGCCCGCGGCGAGGAGCGTCTTGCGATCGCTGGCCGAAGTCGGTAGCAGCTGGCCGAGGACCGAACCGCTCGCGCCGCCGGTGGCGATAATCGGCCCTTCGGCCCCGAACGGGCCGCCTGTGCCGATGGAGATGGCGGCCGAGAGCGGCTTCAGCCAGGTAAGCCGCGCGGGTATCCGGCTCGCATTCTCGAGCACCTGCTCCATTGCCTCGGGAATGCCGTGACCACGAATGGCAGCGGAACCGTAGCGCGCCATCATGCCGACAAGCAGTCCGCCCACCACCGGCACCAGAACGACCCAGAGCCCAAGATGATAACCAATCGGCGTCAGCGTCTCGTGCGTAAATCTGCCGAAGAAGGCGAAGGAGGTGATGACGCCGATCAACCAGAGAAGGAACTGGGCAACCGGCGCCATGATCGCACCCAAGCCGATGGCGAGAATCGAAAGCCAGACGAGCCGGCTCGTGTCAGTGAGGCGCGACACGGTTAGAGGCGTTTCACCCTTTCGAGCAGATCGACGAGGAGCGGTCCGGCCGTTCGCAGTTCCTTGCGATGCGCAGCTGCCACCTTGCCCAGCAGCCTCCGCCCCAGGGGCGTTAACTTCACAAAGACCTGGCGTCGATCCTCCGCCGAGGCATGACGCTCGATCAGCTCCGCTTTTTCCAGCCGGTCAGCCAGGCCGACCGCGCTGTGCGCGGTGATGTGGAGCTGCTCCGCCAACTCGCCTACCGTGATCTCGCGGCGACCCGGAGTGCCCTCGATCGCGAGGATGGCCTGATATTGCTGAGGCGTGAGCCCTTGCGCCCGCGCCGCCTCCTCACTAAAGGAAAGAAACTTCCGCACCGCGGAGCGGAAGGCGGCCAAGGTCTCGTACTCGATCTTCTTCACCCCATCGCGTTATATCGTAATACGATACAATGCAAGGCCGGGCTTCGACGGAAAAAATGTCGACAATCTGCATTGATGGCCAATTCATCTAACGAGGATTGAGCCGCCGAGCGTAATCAATCTCTTGCTTCGAGGGGGCAGAGTTACAGAAAAGCGACTGGTGGCAAACTGGATGCTGCTTTTGGCCCATTGGCGTGCCGTGTGGTGAGGACAATGCGGGGCGACTGCTTTACAATTGCCACGGCTCAGCAGGCGCCAGCGTCCTCCAGCAGGCGGGCGAGGTGTTTTTGCTCGGGGCCGACCTCGGCCAGTTGTAACGCGCGCCGGAAGCTGGCCGCTGCTTCTTCGTGCCGGCCGAGCTGTTGCTGCAGCTCGCCGGAGACGGCGTGGTAAAGGTGATGGGTCTCGATGAGTTCGCGCCGGGGCATTTCCTCGAGGGCATCGAGTCCGGCCTGCGGCCCGTGGACGTGGGCGACGGCGACGGCGCGATTGAGGGCAATGATGGGTGAGGGATTGCGCTGGTGCAGTTGATCGTAGTGCCGGAGAATGCGAGCCCAGTCGGTCGATGCGGCGTCTCGCGCCGTGCAATGACAAGCGGCGATGCCGGCCTGCAAATGGTAGTCGCTGATCGTCTCGCCCTGGGCGGCGGCGGCGAGGTGCATGAGGCCTTCGTCGATGAAGCTCTGGTTCCAGCGCGACCGATCCTGGTCATCGAGCCGCAACAGGTTCCCCTCCTCGCTCAGCCGGGCGGGAAAGCGGGCACTGCTCAGGAGCATGAGGGCGAGCAGGGCGTGGCTGCGGGGAGTGTTGCCGGCGGGATGCCTAACGAGAAGCTGGACGAACCGAATGGCTTCGCGGCATAGCTCCTCGCGCAGGAGGGTCTCACCGGCGGAAGCTTTGTAGCCTTCGTTGAACAAAAGATAGAGTGCGGCGAGGACGCCATCGAGGCGCGGGGTGAGGTCTTCGCCGTCGGGGATATCGAACCCGATGCCTGCTTCCTGGATGCGGCCCCGGGTGCGGGTGAGCTGTTTCTCGATCGCGGCCTCGCTGCTGAGGAAGGCGCGCGCGATTTCCGCGGTGCTGAAGCCGCACAGCACCTTGAGCGCGAGCACGACCTGGGCATCGGTCGCCATCGCGGGATGGCAGCAGACGAACATGAGCCGGAGCGCGTCGTCGCGGATTTCGTATTCGCTTGTTTTCCCGAGGGTCGAATCGGCCAGCGTCTGGTCGAGGTGTGCGATGATGGCGGGCTCTTTCGTCGTCGCCATGCGCTGGTGGCGGAGGGCGTCCTTCGCGAGATTCATCGCGACGCGCATGATCCAGGCGGATGGATTCTGCGGGATGCCGCCCATCGACCAGGTGCGCAGGGCGCGGAGCATGGCCTCCTGGGCGACGTCTTCGGCGAGGGTGAGGTTTTGCGTGCCGAGCAGGCGGATCAAGGCGCCGTGGAGGCGGCCGGTTTCGTGCCGGAAGAAATTCTCGACCAACTGCGCCGGCGCAGCCGCGACGCCGGCGGCGGTTTCTATCTTTCGCCCGGTGTCGTCGTCGTTAGGCAAAATGCTCAGCGGCCGGAGCACGTCAGGCCCGCGGGGTTGCGGCTTCGCGATGACCGACTCCAAGATGGCAGCTATCGGCCAATCGGCGCACTTCGATCTCGAGTCCGTACGGCAGACCGGGATGCCTTTGCGCGATCGCGGTCGCCTCGTCGAGGTCTGCGACCATCAGCATGACATAGCCGCCGATCGCTTCCTTGGCCTCGGCGAATGGGCCATCGACGACTCGCTCACCGCGCGGGCCGGCCACGATCCGGGTTTCGAGCTCGAGCGGCGTGCCGCCAATGGCTTTGCCCTCGGCCGCGAGGTCGTCATACCAGGCATTCCAGCGGGTCATGAGGAGCTGGCGATCGTCGGCCGAGAGGTGTTCGTGCGTTTCCGGGCCGGAATTGCGAAAGAAGAGGATGTAGGGCGTCTGATTTGTTTCCATGGTTGTGTCTCAGATTGCGGCTCTGTTTGCGTCCGTCAATATCTCGACGAAGCGGTCTTCTCGTGCCGGACAGTCATTTGGGAAATAAATCGCCACCGAGTGTCCGCCGCGGGGGTTGTTGTTCGTGGAGAGATTGAACGAACAACAATTTTCGACGATCCACAACCAGCCAGGAATTTTCAATAGACCATGACCACATCGAACACACACACCATTCAACTTCATCGCGTGCTGCGCGCTCCAGCCGAGCGCGTCTATCGCGCCCTCCTCGATGCCGACGCCACGGCAAAATGGCTGCCGCCTAACGGATTCACCTGCAAGGTGGACCGGATGGAGGCCAAGGTCGGGGGCACTTTCAAGATGGCGTTTACGAATTTCACCACCGGAAGCAGTCACTCCTTTGGCGGCGAATACCTGGAGCTGGTGCCGCACTCGCGCATTCGCTATACGGATAAGTTTGACGATCCCAACCTCCCGGGCGTGGCCGAGGTGACGATCGACTTGAAGGAAGTCTCCTGCGGCACGGAGGTGCAGATCAAGCAGGCAGGCGTGCCGAGCGCGATCCCGGCGGAGGCTTGTTATCTCGGCTGGCAGGAATCGCTCATTCTTCTCGGAAAACTGGTCGAAGCGCAAATTCCGGATTGAACCGGAACGGGCCGGGGAGTTATTAAAGAAAAAGCATGAGCGCAGTTCGATTACTCGTCGGGACACGAAAAGGCGCCTTCGTCCTCACCTCGGACGGGAAGCGCGCGAATTGGAAAGTGGACGGCCCGCATTTTGCAGGCTGGGAAATTTATCATCTCAAAGGCTCGCCGGTGAACCCGGACCGGCTTTACGCATCGCAAACCAGCGGCTGGTTTGGGCAACAAGTGCAGCGTTCGGATGATGGCGGAAAGACCTGGGAACCGGTCGGCAAGGACTTCGTCTACGACGGCACGCCCGGCACCCATCAATGGTACGATGGGACGCAGCATCCTTGGGAATTCAAGCGCGTCTGGCATTTCGAGCCATCGTTAGGCGAAGCCGATACTGTCTATGCCGGAGTGGAAGACGCGGCCCTGTTCCGCAGTGCCGACGGCGGCACGACCTGGCAGGAGCTTCCGGGATTGCGCGAAGCCAAGGGCAAACTCTGGCAGCCCGGCGCCGGCGGCATGTGCCTGCATACGATCCTGCTCGACCCGACGAATCCCGAACGGATCTTCGTCGCGATCTCGGCCGCCGGTGCTTTCCGCAGCGACGACAGCGGGAAGAGTTGGAGCCCGATAAACAAGGGACTGAAATCGCAATATGAGCTGCCCGATCCGACCGCGGAAGTGGGCCATTGCGTGCATCGGATCGCGATGCACTCCTCGCGGCCCGGCGTCCTCTTCATGCAGAAACATTGGGACGTCATGCGGAGCGATAACGCCGGCGATATGTGGAGCGAAGTGAGTGGCAACCTCCCCTCCGATTTCGGTTTCCCGATCGACGTCCACGCCCATGAACCCGAGACGATCTACGTCGTGCCGATCAAGAGCGACTCCGAACATTTCCCGCCCGATGGGAAGTTGCGCGTCTATCGCAGCCGGACGGGCGGCAACGAATGGGAAGCCCTAACGAAAGGGCTGCCGCAGAGCGATTGCTACGTGAACGTGTTGCGCGACGCGATGGCGGTCGACGCGCTCGACAAGTGCGGCATCTACTTCGGGACCACCGGCGGTCAGGTGTATGCCTCGGCCGACGCCGGCGATACCTGGAACGCTGTCGTGCGCGATCTGCCCGCGGTTTGCTCTGTAGAAGTCCAGACTTTGCCATGATCCGAATCGTCCTCCCGGTCCACCTGCGCACCCTTGCGCGGGTCGAGGACGAGGTGCAGCTCGAAGTCGCGGCACCAGTCACACAACGCCGCATCCTCGACGCGCTCGAAGCCGCCTACCCGGTCTTGCGCGGCACAGTCCGCGATCAGGGCACGCAAAAGCGCCGGCCGCTCGTCAGGTTCTTCTGTTGCAGCGACGACTTCTCGCACGAATCGCCAGACAGGCCGTTGCCCGACCCAATTGCCAACGGCACCGAGCCGTTTTTCATCGTTGGCGCAATGGCGGGAGGCTAGCCAAGCTGCCGCAAATATTCCCGATCCCAGGCCGCCGGGATACTTTCGCGCGGCGAATAAGGGCCAGGCTGATAAGCCCGCGATGCGATCCCCTGCTGACTTAGCTCGCAGACGTGCCAATCCTGCTTGTTAGTCATATCCCAGAACGCGATCGCATCCTCCGGGTTATAGCCAGGCGCACGGGATCCGTCCGCGTCCGGATGAAAGAACCAGTCACATTGAATGAATGTCCGCTCCGGCGCTCGCGGCCAAAGCTGATGCACCATCACATAATCCGGGTGCATGCTCAGCAGCATGTTCGGAAAGATCGAGTAATAGAAAACCCGAGCATGATCCCCGGCCTTGATATCACCCACGGCCCGCGCACAGGCCTCGCCGCTCATCGTCAGGCTCTTGCCTTCCTTGATCGACATGAACCCGCCGAGAAACGGCCCTTCTGTCAGATCGTTCTCCGCCGAGTCAGACGGTGAAACCTTGGAGAGCATCGGATGGACGCCGGGGCAGTGATAACACTCGGAGTAATTCTCGAAGATCAGTTTCCAGTTGGCATGGACGTCGTATTCGATCCGTCGGGCGGAACGAAGCAACGGCAGATTCCAGTGCGTGAATTTCTCCGCCAAGGGCGCGAACACCTTGTCCAGCGACGGCGCAATATCGCTCAGATTAACGAATAGAAATCCCTCCCAGAGCGCCAGCCTAACGGTGCGCAGCGAGTAATCGCTCTTCTCAAAATCCGGCGCATCATCCATGTACGGCGCGCCGATCAATCGCCCATCGAGCGCATAAGTCCAGGCATGATAGGGACATTGAATGGCCGGAGCGTGTCCACTCGCCACCTCGCACAGGCGAGTTCCGCGATGGCGGCAGACATTGTAAAAGCCCTGCACCGCGCCCTTTTGATCGCGCACCAAGATGAGGCTTTCCCCCGCGACTTCCTGCACGAAGTAATCCCCTGCCTTGCCCAGCTGACTCTGATGGCCGACACAGATCCATTGCCGGCCGAAGATCTTCACCTTTTCCTCGGCGAAGATCTCCGGCGAAACAAGGTAGCGCTGCGGCAAAGTCCGCGCCCCGGCGGTGAATGTCTCAACCGTTTTACGGAACGCAGCCGCTTGTGTTACCGCCATGCAGTTCTACTTCAAGACCGCCTGGTGAAAGCCATGCCAGTCGTCGAGATTATTTAGATTCACCGCATCCTGCGCCGCCGAAGCGTCATCCGGCAACCCGCACGTGCTAAGAATCTCCTTCCGCGTCTCATCGTCGTGGATGTAACCACGAACCGCCGCGTTATGCTTATCGATCGCCTCTTTGTTGAGTGACTTGGCGTTCTGCTTCACCCAGGCCTCAAACTGCGTGTAAGTCGGCTTCTCATTTTTAATGTAACTCTTCACCGCCTCTTCATCGAGACCGAGCGCGGCGCAGGTCATCGCGTCATAGCCGTGGCCGATCCCGGGATAGCCTTCCGCCAATTTCCCCTGCGACTCGAGAGACACCTTTTGCCAGAGCCGCGGCAGATGCAGCACGCCGAGTGGTCCGGCCGTGCCGGAACTGATAGTTGGAACATAAGTTTCGTTCATGATGATATCCTTTCGCTGTTGGTTGCGCTCGCTCGGGCAGGGAACTTCGCCAGGCGCGAGCCGATTCGATTGGAGCCTACGGAGGCACCCCCGCCCGGACAACAAAAATCCTTGCACCCGCCGCCCCGACCCATAGCATTCAACCAACCGGCCACGGAGAATGGAGGATTTCTATCAAGACTTCGCCGTCGAGAACCTTCGCAGCATCGAGGACGAGAAGTTCGACCAGATCTACCCCGCCCGCCTCCGGCAGCTCTCTTCTATCCAGTGGACTCCGGTGCGGATCGCCGCCGTGGCGGCGAAACTTCTCGTTACCGCGCCGCGCATGCGCGTCCTCGATATCGGCTGCGGCCCGGGCAAGTTCTGCCTCGTCGCTGCCGCCTTGAGCGACGCCCATTTTACCGGAGTCGAGCAACGCGCCGACCTTGCCGCCGCCGCGCGCGAGGCCGCCACCGCCATGCACCTCGCCAATGTCGAAATCATCCAGGGCAACATCATCGACATCCCTTTTACCGAGTACGACGCCTTCTATCTCTACAATCCTTTTGAAGAAAACATGTTTCGCGGCCACCGGATCGACTCCGAGGTCCCGCTCTCCGCGGAGCTATTCGAGCGATACACCCGCTACGTCGCCGCCCAGCTCAACGCGCGCCCCCTTGGCACTCGCGTCGTCACCTACTCGGGTTATGCGGATGAAATCCCATCCTGTTACGACTGCGAAACCGCGCTTTTCCGCGACGACCTCAAACTCTGGACAAAAAAGCGTGAAAACGACCCCGTGCTCGAAGGTCTCGCTCTCGGCGCCTCGCGCAGCCACCGCGGCGCAGCCGGCTGGGTCCCGCCCCGCCGCCGCGCCTCGTGACTGGAATTATAGCGCACAAACTCACAGTCCAAATTTAGACCCTTAGCGAGCCACGGAACGCCCGTGCACTATAGTAAGACTGCGCACCGTTGTGCCCTACGAAGACGCGGCCGTAGCGACGCTCACAATAGAGCGCGCCGCCGAGCCTTCTAATCTTAGCAGGTGTTTCCACCCAGCTCGATGTTTTCGTGTCGAAATCTCCCAGCTTTTGCAGCACCTGGCATTCTTCTTCCGTCAATAGCTCAATGCCCATGGCTGCGGCCATATCCATGGCGTTGTTTGCTGGTCTATGTTCCTTCCGGGAATCCAGCCCCTCACGGTCGTAACAAACACTTCTGCGGCCGGCAGGACTCTCCGCCGAACAATCGAAAAAGACGTATTCGCCGGATTTTTTGTCACAACCGACAACATCCGGCTCGCCACCGGTTCTTTCCATTTCACCGAGTGACCAAAGTTTTTCGGGATTAGCTTCCAGCTTTCCTTTTAGCTTGACCCATTCGAGATCTTTGTGGCGTTCCATGTTTTTCTCGAAACGGACTTTCAATGTTTTGAGCAGTTGTTCACGCTGATCTCGTGACAATTCCCTTCTTGTCTTAACGCTTTTCATAGAGGTTGATTCATGATGTTGTAATGGATGCTTTTGTAATGTTGAGTGAGATATCGGAAACGCTCCTACTTGCGACCGGCCGGTGTGGCGGGAGCCGAATCCGGATCATCGTGCCTTATAGATAGTAATATCTCCCTGGTGGAATGCCACGGGGAACGGCCACTCTATCGGGAGCGCCCGGACCTGAAACTCTTTCCGTTCAGCGGCGCTAAAGTAGATATAGGAAACGCCATATTTTTCCAGTATCTGCGGGGTGCGAGGACTCCCTTGGTAGACCGCTTTGATATCTGCCAGCCTGGGATCTATCTCTGCGTCGGTGTAACCGTGACTCCAAAGCCAAGGGACGAAACCGAGAACGGTCGACCGGCCTGCCATGCAGACTATCGGCTGGGTAAAGGTGGGAGCGGCCAGGATGACTGCGTGCGGCGAGGTCTTTTCCCGCGCGAATCCGGCCGCGGCCATCGTGTCGCGATCAAACATGAGCCAGGAGTGAAACCCGCCGTGGCAAAACGTGACAAAGCCGGTCGCGGTGCAAGCCAGGAATAGGATCGAGGCAAGAAAACGCTCGTGCCGCTCGGCCGCCAGCCGGTAAAGCCAGCCCGCGATCAGGATCGTGGTCAGGGCATACCAGTAATAGAATAGTTTGGTGTTGTTATAGGGATCGGGTGAGATGGAGACGAAGAAGCAAAAGACAAACACGAGGACGAAAGGCAGATAGAAGGAGCGCCACGGTCGCGGCGTCGCAAACCAGGCAGGGAAGATCAAGAGCAAGGGCAGCCCAAAGTTGCGCAGCCAGAAGAGCGGCCAGTTCTTCTCGTAATTCCCGAGCCAGCCCGCCTGAAGGTAAAAGAAATGTCGCGAGGCGATGTGCTGATTCACGTCAATGACCTGGGGGAGTGCCAGCAGTACCGCCGGCAGCCAGAAGAAAATCCAGACAAGGCGCGGACGCACGAGGAAGAACCCGATGCTGATCAGGCCAAGGGCGATAAAAGTGAACGAATGGACACGCGGGAGCAGCCCGGCCATGAGGCCCGCCGCAAGCAACGCGTCCCAGCCATCCCATCGGGCTCGCGGTAGCCCCTCTGCCCAGCGGCGCCAGACACCGGCAAAGAGAATGCAAACTAGAAAAGCGATCGCCATTCCGTAGAG
Organism: uncultured Verrucomicrobiae bacterium; assembly: GCA_963819975.1. Lineage (GTDB taxonomy): Bacteria > Verrucomicrobiota > Verrucomicrobiia > Chthoniobacterales > UBA10450 > Palsa-1392. The sequence goes on from CAWFYE010000009.1 coordinate 157,519, forward strand.
GCTGGGGCGCTGGGGGAGAATCTGGCCCACAATGACATTGTCCCAGTAAAGAGCCAGGTTGCCCTCATGCGCATAGTTCATTGGCTGGTGGCAGAGAATTTGCCAGAGCCCCTGCTCCGTAGTGCGCGCGTCTTCCAGGAAATAGAAAAGGCCAATGCCTCCGCCGAGCAGAAAAAGGAAAGTGGCCAGAACAGCGGCCTGCCAATGCACAAGTAAACGCTTTGCCAGACAGTAGAGGAGGCCGGTCAAGACCAGGGCCAGGGAGACTCCGGACGTCGTGAGCGCGGCGTTGATACTTAGTCCGAGCTTCATGAGGACGGCTGCCTGAAAATCCGGGATAAAAGGATAGGTCAACGGTTCCGGCGGAAAGATGCGATAAGTAGGAGGAAAATTGTCACCGAAAAGGAAAGAAGTTATGACCGAAAGATGAAACGGCATGTCGCCGAACATCGCCCCGCCAGTGTAAAGTCCATCCTTCCTGAGCGGAAAACTCTGCGTCGCGAAGGAGTAAGTGTAAAAGCAGCCGGTGAAAGCGAGGAGCAAGAGAAGAGGCAAGTGCGGTCCGGGCCGCAGGACCGAGCGCAATCGCATGCCTCCGTGACGGAAGACCGGTGCCCAGAGGATGACCGCCACGAGGCAGAGCACCACAGTCATCCCGACCATTGAGCCGTAGGCCAGCTTCTTTTGCAGGGTTGCGACCAGGTAGGCGCCCCATGCTGCCAGCATCCAACCGACGGCAACGCCGCCCAGCACCTGTTCCGGCAACTCCAAGCACCGGCCCAAAAGGCGCCGGAGAAGCCAAATCCCGATGAGCGCGGCGGCGATGAGATGCAGATAAGCGAACATGTCGATGAAATTCCCTTTAAGAGGCGGCCGAAGTTGAAGTCCGGTCCGGAAAATGAAGAGATACCTCTTCGATTATCACTTCGAGTTTCATCGGCCCGAAAGTGGCCATGGATTAAGGGGACGACAAGCTCAAAAATATCTACAAATATCTTCGCGAACGGCCTGCCCGGTTCGGAGGATTCAAGTTGCGGAGGTAACGCTTGCCTCTACAAAGAACGCTTCCGGTGTAAGGTGAGCTTCCTCGCCATCGCATGCCGATCGTTACCTCGACCTTCCAAGCGCCGGCTTTGCTCGGCAACGGCCATCTCCAGACGATCCTGGGGGCGCTGCTGAGGCGGGGATGTGGAGCAAGTTTCGAACGGGAACGTTTGGAATTGGCCGATGGTGATTTCCTCGATCTCCGCTGGCTGCGCACCGGTCGCGAGCGGGTGGCGATTTTGTCGCACGGGCTCGAGGGCTCGGCCGATGAGGGCTACATGAGGGGGATGGCCACGGCTCTGGCGGTCGCCGGCTGGGATGTGCTGGCTTGGAATTTTCGCGGATGCGGGGGGGAGCCGAACCGGCTGGTCCGCCTTTACCATAGCGGAGCAACGGAGGATCTCAGTGCGGTCGTCGATCGTGCGGCCGGGAGTTATCCCCAAATCGCACTCATCGGGTTCAGTCTCGGCGGTAATCTGACTCTTAAGTATATGGGTGAAGCGCCGCCGCATCACTCGGTCACGGCCGCGGTCGCTATCTCTGCGCCAGTCGATCTGGCGGCGAGCGCTCGCATGCTGGACCAGCGTTGGAGTAATCGCTTCTATCTGCGCCGCTTCATCGATAGTCTGGTCGCTAAAGTGGAGGCGAAGGCCCTGCGATTCCCCGACCAGATCGACGCGCGCGGAAGTCGGGAGTTGCGCACCTTTCAGGCGTTTGACGATCGCTACACTTCGCGTCTGCACGGGTTTCGCGATGCCGCTGACTACTGGACGCAGGCGAGCGCCCGTCGATTTCTCCTCCGGGTCACGCGACCCGCTTTGTTGCTCAATGCAAAGAACGATCCTTTCCTTGCGCCGGAGTGTTTTCCGTTTCTAGAGGCGGAAAGGAATCCGTGGTTGTTTCTCGAAACACCGGAGTCCGGCGGTCATCTCGGATTTTTGGAATTCGCGGGCGCTGGTCTCCGGCCCTGGTTTGAAGGGCGAGCGATTGAGTTTCTCGGGACGGTGAGCGGGGCGAGTTAGTGGATTTCCGCTGCCTTCCTCGTGCTCGTGATCGTGATCGAAGCTTGCTGGGGCCGCCGTCCCCAACAACAACCATTAACTAATAAATCCGATCGCTCCGCTATCGCTCCTACTCCTCGGCGTTTGCGTATTTCGGTTCTCGCACTTCTTTCCGAATGGCGTCGAAAATATTCCAGATCGCCCGCTGCCTCCCGCTCTCCGCGAGAAAGGCCGGAATGCTGCCCCCGGTGCCGCTCCGGACCATGTAAGTCACACGGGTTTTGCCAGCCGGAGCCGGCTCGATCAGCCAGCTTCCTTCGCAGACTTCGATCCGCTGCACCCCCGGCTTGGGCGCGGGTCCCTCGCCGTTTGCCTGTTCCCAGCGGATGCGATATGTGGTCCCGGCAGGTCCCGCGCTTTTCGAATGGACCGAGCGCAGAGTGTAGTCGCGGTCGCTCACTAAAGGCAGATCAAGGCGCTGGTAAGTGATCAGGCCGTTCGTCATCCGCTGCAGGATGCGGCACTCCTTTGTGTAAGGCATGAATCCAGGGTAGGCCTCGGGATCGTTTACGACGGCAAAGACGCTCCCGGGGCTCGCAGCGATCTCGCCCTCGCCCCGGAATTCCGGGAGGGGCGAGTCGGCCCGGCGCCGGCTGCAAATCACGACTCCGCCTCTCTCCAGCACTCTTTTCCATGCCGTGGTCGTCTCGTTGGAGGTCGCCCTCTCCATGTCGTGCAGGCTGTTCGCGAAAAGAGGGGCACTCGCCATGAGCCCCAGGACTAACGGAAGCAGGTGCCTGACTACGCGACTTCCCATGAAGCAAGGCGAGCAGACCGTTGGAGAGCGGGATTTCATTGCTGGACTACTACGCTGCTTCCGGCGGGTGTCGCGATCTTTTCATTGTGAAAATCTGGTGACCGACAGGTGCTACGGCGCCGGAGCATTGGCGACTGAGTTGGCGCAACGCCGGCAATTTCCGGGATCGCAGATCGACTCTGCGAGCGCAGCGGCTGAATTGTTTTCGATTGATGCGCGAGGGAATGCGTCGAGAATTCCGGAGATATGGACGCGCCAAATTCCCAGCCAAGCTCATCTGCGAAATACGTCGCCTTGACGGATTCGCTCTATGACTACATCGCGCGGCATCGCTCGCAGAGGGACGATCCGGTGCTCGATGCCCTTCGCGCTGAGACGGAGGCGCTGGGCGATGTCGCAAAAATGCTGATCAGCCCTGAGCAGGGCAATTTCCTCACCTTGCTCACCAGGCTTCTCGATGTGCGCAACGCGATCGAGGTGGGCACTTTTACCGGTTATAGCTCCATCTGCCTGGCGCGCGGCCTTTCTGGGGGCGGTCGGCTTTATTGTTTCGATATCAATACCGAGTGGACCGCGATCGCCCGGCGCTATTGGGAAGAAGAAGGTCTTCCGCACCGGATCGAGCTCCAACTCGGCGACGCGAAAGATCTCTTAAAGGATTGGGAACCGCGCGCGCCGCTCGACCTCGCCTTCATCGACGCGGATAAGCCGGGTTACGACACTTATTACGAGCTTCTCCTGCCCAGGATGAAACCGGACGGACTGTTTATTTTCGATAATATGGTCTGGGGCGGGCGGGTGATCGAAGAACCGCTGACCGATCCCGATGGTGTAGCGATCGATCGGCTGAATAACAAACTGGCGAATGATCCGCGGGTCGAGTCGGTCCTTCTCCCAATTGCGGACGGGCTCCATCTCGCGCGAAAGCGCGGGGTAAAGCACTGAACGCGGACGGTGGATGAAGAACCTGCTCCTTTCCATCCTTCTCCTTGGTTTGTCCCCCACGGCCTTCGCCACTCAGGCGGACGACGTTGTTATCACGATTGACGGCTCCATCGCCGGCGCGACTCCATTTCTGAGCCAGGTCACTCTCTCGGTCAGCGACACGGCTGCGATCAAAAGTGTCCGATTCGCGATCGCGCCCAAGCCTGGCTCCACAACCCGACCGTTATCTGCGACTTACTCGAACGGCTACCTGGCGGAACGCGGCGACCTGCTAAACGGAAAGATTTTTCTGCCCGTTTACGGTCTCTACGATAACTATGCGAATACCGTCACGCTCACTTACTCCTTTAACGACGGCTCCTCGAGACAGGAAAACACGACAATCGCAACGGCTGAATTTGCCGACCCTTGCGACTATAAGAATCCGACCATCATGCAGGCTAAAACGGAAGGAAACACGCTGAGTTACGATTACGTGCTCTTAAAAGGCTCCTGCAGCATCTACTCCCCGGCGATAATCGACACGGATGGTGCCCTGCGCTGGACCGGGACGGCGAACGCGAAGTTTTTCACGCTCGCTTTCTTCGAGAACGCTATTTACACCGCGGACGGGGCGCTCGTTTACCGAAACGACCTCGATGGCACGGTGGCGCTGATCGGCAATTTCGCCAATGTCGGAGTGAAAAACTTTCATCACAATGTCGATCGCGGTAAAAACGGGCTTCTTTTCGAGGCCGACACAAACGACTACCTGGAATCGATCATCATGGAGATCGATACGGCTGGCAATCTGCTAAAGACGTGGAACATGGCCGACATCATTTCCGCCGCCATGACCGCAGGCGGCGATGATCCGGCAGAGTTTGTTTTCCCTGACCCGAACGATTGGTTTCATAGTAATGCCGTAACCTACAATCGCGCGGATGACTCCCTGATTGTCTCGAGCCGGGAAAACTTTCTTATTTGCATCGACTACACGAGCGGCGCGATTAAATGGATTTTGGGCGATCCGGAGAAGAAGTGGTACCAATTTCCTTCCCTCCGCCAATATGGCCTGACTCTCGCGGATGGGAGCCTGCCGCCGGTCGGCCAGCACGCGGTATCGATCACTTACGATCAAGGCATCCTCGTTTTGGATAACGGACTTAACAGCCTTTTCCACGAGCCAGCCGGCACACTTCGCACTTACGCCGCTCCGCGCAAGTATCAGCTCGACTTGACCGCCAGAACCGCGACCGAAGTCTGGAACTATCCGATGGAAGAAAGCCTCAATAGCCCCTACTGCGGCAGTGTCTACGAAGACCTTCCGCATAACTATCTGATTGATTACGCCTATGTGATCGGAGCGCAGGGAGAGGCGCTCCATGCTCGCCTCGTCGGCCTCGATGCGGCTGGCTCCAAGGTCTTCGATTATGAATACGTGACCGCTGGCTGCACGAAGATCTTCAATGCCGCGCCGCTCCATCTCGAAAGCACTGCCTTTCCGGCGGTCGGCCCTCGGTCGCTGAACCTTTCCACGCGCGGCCTCGTCGCTCCCGGGGAAGGCGCCCTGATCGCCGGATTCATTATCGCCGGGAGCGAGTCAAAGAGCGTCGTGCTTCGTGGCCTCGGTCCTTCGCTGGCGGACGCCGGAATTTCAGGCACGTTGACCGATCCCGTTATGACTTTGTTTGACGCCTCCGGCCAAATGCTGGCGACGAATGACAATTGGGGCTCAGACAGCAACGCCGCAAAAGTCGCGGCCGACGGGCTGGCGCCGAGCGATCCCGCTGAAGCTGCGCTCTGGGTAACACTGCAACCGGGTGCTTACACCGCGGTAGTTTCGGGGAAAGATGCCACGCCCGCGATTGGTTTAGTGGAAGTTTATGACGTTTCGACGGCGAGTGAATCAAGTCTCGCGAACATGAGCACACGCGGAATCGTTGGCACGGGTCCGGATGATCTGCTCATCAGTGGTTTTATTGTTGGCGCTGTCGACAACTCAACGGTCGTGCTGCGCACGCTCGGACCGTCGCTCAGTGCAGCGGGGATAAGCAACCCCTTGCAGGACCCAAGCTTCAACGTCTATAACCAGAATGGCTCTGTTCTGGCCGGGAACGACAACTGGCGGAGCGATCCCAGCGCCCTTGAACTGGAACAAAATCGGCTCGCGCCGTCGGATGATGCGGAGGCCGCAACGATCCTGCATTTGCCGGTCGGAGCCTACACCGCCGTCACCGCCGGGACCGACGGAAGAACTGGAATTGGGTTGGTCGAGGTTTACAACCTCGAGGAGTAGCGCCCGTTGTTCCGCAGAGTGCCCGCTACCGGTGCGCTCGGATTTTGAAATGGACAAAGCGATGAGTTTGCGCAGGCTCTTGCGTCATGAGCACTGTTGCACCGCGCGAACTCCGCCTCGCCAAACGCATGGCGCGGCTCGGAACTGAAACCGCCTTCGAAGTATTGGTGAAGGCACGCGCGCTCGAAGCGAAAGGGCGCGACATTGTCCATCTCGAGATCGGCGAACCCGATTTCGATACCCCGGAGAATATCATCGAAGCGGCCTGCAACGCGCTGCACAACAGTTTCACCCATTACGGGCCTTCCGCCGGGATGCCGGAACTGCGCGAGACAATCGCGCAATATGTGAGCGAGACGCGCGGCATCACGACGCAACCCGAGGAAGTCGTCGTGGTTCCGGGCGGGAAGCCGATCATTTTTTTCACCATCATGGCGCTGGTGGAAGAAGGCGATGAGGTCATCTATCCCAACCCTGGTTTCCCGATTTATGAATCAATGATCGATTTTCTCGGCGCAAAAGCGGTGCCGATCCAGTTGCGCGAGGAGATGGATTTCCGGCTCGACGTCAACGAACTCCCGGGAATGATCAATGATCGCACGAAACTCATTATTCTGAACTCGCCCCAGAACCCGACTGGCGGCGTGCTGGAGCAAAAGGACTTGGAGGGCGTGGCACGCGCAATCGGCGATCGTAATATCATGGTGCTGACGGACGAAATCTACAGCCGACTTATTTTCGAGGGCGAACATCACTCCATCATGTCACTTCCCGGGATGCAGGAGCGTTGCATTTTGCTCGACGGCTTTTCCAAGACTTACGCCATGACGGGTTGGCGAATGGGTTACGGCGTGATGCGCCCCGATCTGGCAACGCACATCGCCCGCCTCATGACTAATTCTAACTCGTGCACGGCCAGCTTTACCCAGATGGCCGGAATCGAAGCGCTACGCGGGCCGCAGGCCTCGGTCGAGTCGATGTGCGCCGAGTTCAAAAAGCGCCGTGACGTCATGGTGGCGGGCTTGAACAACATCAAGGGGTTTTCCTGTCGTCTGCCAAAGGGCGCGTTCTACGTTTTCCCGAATATCAAGGAAACGGGGTGGCCCTCAAAGAAGTTGGCCGACACACTGCTCGAGGACGCTGGCGTGGCGGCCCTGTCGGGCACGGCCTTCGGCGATTTTGGCGAAGGTTATCTCCGCTTCAGCGTGGCGAATTCAATCGAAAACATCGAGAAAGCGCTCGACCGCGTTGGCGCCTGGGCAACGAAGAATCTGTAAGGCAACGGCTTCGGTGGCCGCGGATTATTTCTTGCCTCCGCTAGAACGCGCCTCCGATACTCCGTGGCAGCGTCGTTAGCGACGGAGGTTCGCCTCTGCGAATTCACAGAGAAGTAAACTCATGCACAAAATTATTACCGCCCTTGCCATCGCCTTCGCCCTCATCACAGGCGAAACAGCCTTCGCGTCCGAAAAGGCCGAAGTCATCGCGGCCGTGAATCAGTTCATCGAAGGTTATAATAGGGTGGATATTAAAATGCTCACCCCATCATGCGCCGACGAGTTGTCGATCATCGATGAGCTTGCGCCCTACGAATGGCACGGCAAGGGGTCGTGCGGCCACTGGGCCAGTGATTACGAGTCCGACGCGCGGAAAGACAGGATCACTGATGGTGTCGTCACGCTGAGCAAGCCCACGCACGTCGATATCGCCGGAGATCGCCCCTCCGTCGTGGATCCGGCCAATTGCGCCTATAAGGAAAAGGGGAAGCCGGTCACCGAGGTCGGCTCGATCTTTACCGTAGCCCCGCACAAGTCGGCAGACGGCTGGCAAATCATCGGGTGTTCCTGGGCGAAAGACTATGCCAGAGCCCAATTCCCCGACAAAGTAATTTTGCAGCGGGCACTGGTGAGCGATCGGATTTCGTTCCATTGTTGAAAGCATGACCGATAAGAAACATTTCCGTGTCTTCGCCACTTCCCGCATCGGTGATCCGGCCGAGAACCGGCTGCGTGAGCGCGGCTACGAGCTCGAAGTTTTCCAGGGGCCCGAGGCCCCGCCGAAAAAACTGATCATCGAGAAAGTGAAGAGCGGCATCGATGCTCTGATCACCACATTGCGTGACCAGATCGACGCCGAAATTTTCGAGGCGGGGAAAGAATCGCTCAAAGTGGTGGCCCAGATCGCGGTCGGCTTTGACAACATCAATCGAGCCGACGCTAACAAATACAGGATTCCTTTCACCAACACAGCTGATGTCCTGACCGAGGCGACGGCGGAGTTTGCCTTTTTCATGATGGGCATGGTGGCGCGCAAAATGTATGAGAGTGAACGTCTTGTTCGCGAGCAGAAGTGGCCTTCTTGGCATCCCTTCCTGCCTTTCCTTGGCGACGAAGTGACGGGTAAGACAATTGCCGTTGTCGGAACCGGACGCATTGGGCTGGCCATGATCAAGAAGTGCTCGGGGTTCGACATGAACATCCTCTGTTACGACCCGGCTTACCAGAACGAGACTTACGTTGCCTCAATCCAAGAATTGATGGATCTGCGTTATACAAAGGGAATCCAGAAAGAGAAAACCTGGATCAAGTATGTCGATTTTGAGGAGGCGCTGCGCGGCGCTGACTTTGTAAGCATTCATGTGCCGCTCCTGCGCGAGGGCGAATCGGATAAACCGACTTACCACTTGATTAACGAGAAGACGTTGAAACTGATGAGACCGACGGCATACCTGGTGAATAGCTCACGCGGGCCGGTGGTGGACGAGGGCGCTCTCGCCCAGGCGTTGAAAGAGAATGTGATTGCCGGGGCGGCACTCGATGTTTTTGCCAAGGAGCCCTTGCCAGCGGATTCGCCGCTTCTCGATCCCGCGATCGCCGATCGCACGCGCTTGTTTCATCACTTCGCCAGCGGAGGGCAGATCACGCGGCTCTCGGTCGATCCCGAGAAAGGCATGGCCGGGCGCACGGTCCAGGGAGTAATCGATGTGCTGGAAGGCAACTACGGCGGGGACCCGGCTGAGATGCCCTACGTGGTGAACAAGGAAGCGTTTGGGCAATTGTAGATCCGCGATAGCCGGAATCTCACTCTGATGAGGACCCTGCCAGAGGGAGGGAAAGACACAACAACCAGGCCTTGCTACGATAAAGGAGTAAGCCTCGCGGAGTGAGCTAAAATTCGAGGCAAACTGCTCTCACGAATGACGAGAGAGTCAGCCTGAGCATTGTGCGAACGCGGTTCCTCCGCTTCAGGCGTTTTCAGACTTGTTGCCGACAATTTCAGACCAAATCCCGGACGCCAAACGTAAATTTGTTGCATCAAGGCTAACCTCTGCGGTAGGCTTTCCCTTCCAAAAGAGCAACAAATTGTGAAACCAGCCATTCTTGCGCCGCTTATTCTTTTCCTTGCAATTGCCATCGAACTCAGCGGCTGTGGCGTTGGCGGGTCGACGGAAAACGCGGCGCCTGCACCCGTCAGCGAGCTCGACGCCACGATCAACGACTACGAAAAGGTCTCGAATGAATGCCTTCGGCTCTCGAAGAAACTCACGACCGGCGATGTGAGTATCACCGTTCTTCTCATCGTCGCCCGCAAAAACTTTCAAGACATAGGCGCCAAGCTACAGCAATCCGCCGAGAAGATGAGCCCGCCGCAAGCACGCCGGGTGGCCGCTATTTCGGCGAAAACGGCGCCTTGCCTTGGGCCGTAGTCGCCCACCCAAGATCTCGAGTGCTCCGATCGCGCCGTGGAGAGCGCCTATGACGGTACGATTACGATGCTGTCAGAAAGCCATTTCGGCGTTGAAGAGCGCTCTTACCATTGGATTGTCTTCTCGTGAAGACGAAATCTTATCCTCCTGCGATCACGATCCCTGGATTGCGTTCGGTCCACCATATCGGACCGAAGGCGTTTTTCCTCGAGCCTTTGCTGATTCTCGGCTCGTTCATCCTTTGGCTGGTGGTGCTGCCTTTCGCTGGCCTATTTTGGTCGGGTGCCACGCTCTGGAAGCGCGCCTCCCATTAGTTGCCCGCTCATTGCCAGAAAACGGCGGGACGCCTTGGCGCCGTAGGGCTATCGCGCCGCCGACAGCTTTTCGCGCTGGGCAGGAGTTACCGACTCGAGCGCCTTGCGTGAGTCGGAACGAACGAAGGCATTGACTTTCGTGGCCTCTTCCGGCGTCAAATCAAGCCCGGCAAAGGCAGTACCTTGCATTTGTTTCTTCTGGTCGCTGGCAGGTGCCGGTTGATAGCTCGAATCCAGCTCTACGCCAAGCGGTACGCCGCCGATAGAGGTCCCCGAAAAACGAGATCCAGCGGGCAAATGGAGCCGCTCGCCTACACCTGCTCGCTGCGCCTGCCGCGCCAGTTGTCCCAGGGAAATGCGACTCGGATCGAATTCGACCAGCGTGACCTCATGGCCCTGGAAGAAACCGGCTTCGGTGCGGATGACTCCTTCGATCTGGCCGAGTTTCATTTCTCCGGTCCAGAAGCAGTATTGCGCAAACGCGACGCGCGAGAGCGGTTTCTCCTCAGCCCCCGTTCCAGGCTGTTCGGCGATCAGCGTGGTCAGCGGGAAAATAAGGACGCAAAAGAAAACGAATGCCTTCACCGGTGTAAAACAAGAGCCTCCCAGTAACGCTTTATTCCCTCGATAGAACAACCGCACGCTAGACGGAGCAGTTTGCCCCTATCTTAGCTGCAAGTTTTCCCAATGGATAATCGCCGCATTCCAGGCGGTCCCGCAGAAATCAAGCTCCTGATAGCGGTAGTCGAAAGCTTTGTTCCCCTGTCCGTCCAGCCCGACGATTCCGGTAAAAACGTAAGGTCCGCCAAGAGTGTAATCGATCAGGTAGTTATCGGTCGCATCTTCGTAGACGCTGCTGCAAAAAGGACTGTAGATACTTGGCTCTGGCAGATAATGCCAGACTTCGGTCGCGGTGGAGTTAGCCAGGTCGATCTGATACCGGCGCGGTGCGCTGTAATCACGAGTTTGGCCCGGAGGCATCTGATAGTTACTCCCGGCACCGTCGTCGAAGAGCAGAAGCTGATCGCCGGGCATGGAGATAGCGTGCTGTCCGATCGGAGGCAGACTGTCGGGACCAAGAGAGAGCTCGAAAGCACGGAGAGAGGCAAATTCGTGCCACTTCTTGGTAGCGTCCCCCAAAATCCACTTAATCGCCCCCGAGTCATAATCAATCGCGACGACAAAATTCTCACGGCTCGAGACGATCAACGAGTTATCTGAAGGACGATAAGCCGTCGCATTGTTATGGAACCAGTCGATGGGCGCTCGCTTCACGAACCCGTTGGGATCATCGCCCCCGGCAATCATGGCCGCGCTGATGATGTCGGCCAGATTCCACGTCTTGAGCACATTACCATCCTTATCGACTTCGAGGTTGACGCATTCGGTGTCATTCCCAGTGTCCACGTCGAGAATAAGTCCGGTTTTTCCCGGGTCCAAGTTATGGTGAAATCCGGTGACGCCGATGCTGCTGTAATCCGCCACCACCGTCGTAGCGCCGTCGAATTCGGTCCGATACAAGAAGCTGCCTGCACCCAGATAGAAGGCGTTATCGAAAAGCGCGACATCCTGCGTGCCAATATTGGCCGTCCCGATCCAGCGTATTTCGGCGTCGCTATCAATGATAATCGGTGTCGTGGGATCCGCATAACTCTTGAGCAGGATGAAATCGTAACTCAGAGTCGTTCCCGGGAGACGCGCCTGCACTACGGTCGGATTTGAATAAGTGCCTCCATCAAAGGCCTCCGTCGTAATCGTCTCCTCTGTGACTTCGGTGGTGCCATCCCGGAACCCGACAGTGATCGTGACCGTGTTGCTCCGGCCCGCGTAGAGACCAAAAATGGGAACGGTCAGCTGAGATAGGCGACGATTGAGGTAGCCTCGCTTTTGTAGATATTTGCGCGAGTATTTGACGTTGATCGGACGAGTAGCCGACCCGGCCTTGGGCGCAATCTGGAACTGGGCGTTCCTTACATTGGTGATGTCTGGGATACTCAGTTGCACGAAGCTAATGAACGGAGTCGGACCAGGATAGTTGGTTGCCGGTCCAAGGAGTTGGCCGGCGTCGGAAATCGCCATACCGAAGAGAGAAAAGATCACCGCAAAGATGGTCAGCCATGCTTTCATGACTCCGATCTTGTTGGAAATCGAGAGTCGGAGTCAAGCTTGAAGTGGGACGTGATGGAATGACGTGCCTCTACTGCCTGTTCAACCATCCGCAGGCAAAGGGCAGGCGCGCAAGAGGAGCGTCTGCCCGTGAAATAAATTTTTCGCGCAAGGCACGGAATTTTCTGCATGTTTGGAGTTGTGCGGGTTTTGATTGCTGATGATGAGAAGAGCTTTTCGACCGTGCTGACCGAGCTGGTGCGCTCCTGTGGGCACGAAGTGGTGGCGGTCGTGCACTCGGGGCTGGATGCGATTCGCGCCTATCGCCAGCAAAAACCCGATGTGGTCCTGATGGATTTTGCGATGGCGCGCCTCAACGGCTTGACCGCCTGCCGCAACATCCTGAGCGAGGATCCCGAGGGCTGCGTGCTGTTCATTTCCGGCTTGAGCGAGCGCACGGAACTGACGCCGGAATCCTCCGGTGCGCAGGCGGTGCTGCAGAAGCCGATCACGCGTGCCCGGCTGGAGGAAGTTCTGAAGGACGCGGCCGCGCGGCGGCACTCAGCTGCGAAAGGCGCTGGCTCGGTTGCGGCCGATTCGCCATTGTAGCGGTGCTCCGCGAGCGTCGAAGACGGCTCGGCGGGACTGGGCGTTGCTGGCGGAGGTTCGGCGATTGCAGACCGCCGCTACAAGCCAGAGTTGCTATTTGGCGTAGCCCGTTCGGCTTACGTGCAGGGTGTCCAGCGAGCTGTGCACTTCGTAGCTCACGACTCGTCCCGCCGGGCTGAGAAAGACGCTGAGTTGCTGGGCGTCGACATGGAGTCCGCCGAGGCAGGAGCCGAAGAGCGGAATGTAGGATTTGGCCGGCGCCGGGACGGAGCGAAACCAATCAATCGCGATGTAATTGGCCAGGTCCACCGAGCGCGTCGTCGGCGTGCCGAAAAGTTGGACCAACTCGGACTCGGTCGTCTGTCCGATCCGGATCTGGTTGATATTCGGCTGAGTGATGATTTGAGGCGCAGACGAGGCCCAATTCGTTAGGCAGGAAGAAAGAAAAAGCGCGCAGAAAAGGAATTTGGTTTTCATCGGTGGCGGCGCTTATTCTGCACCAAATCGTGCCGCGGTGCAGCAAAATCGTTTTCGCTCGCGCCGAAGGTGGCGCAAACTGCCGTCTTCCGCCAGGAATTATGACCAGAGACGAAACCAGACGTTCCACAGAGTTGATCGATCTCAGCCATTGCGTCGAAGACGGCCTGGTCACCTATAAGGGTCTGCCCGCCCCGATCATCTGCGACTACCTGAGCCGGGAAGCATCCCGCACCCGCTACGCGCCCGGGACCGAATTCCAGATCGGGAAGATCGAGATGGTGGCCAACACGGGCACCTACATCGATAGCCCATTTCATCGTTATTCGGATGGCCGCGATCTTTCCGAATTGGAGCTGGAAAGCCTGGCCAACCTTGATTGCGTCGTCGTCCGCGTGACCGATCGCGACGGGCGGGCGATTAATGGGACCGGCCCGTTCACGCAGCTACAGGGAAAGGCCGTGCTCTTCCATACCGGTTGGGATGCACACTGGCGGACCGACCAATATTTTGAGGGCCATCCTTACCTCACGGCACGACTCGCCGCTACGCTCGTCGACGCAGGTGCGAGGCTCGTCGGGATCGATTCGTTCAACATCGATTGCACCGATACGGGAGAGCGGCCGGTGCACTCGGCTTTGCTCGGCGCGGATATTCCGATCGTCGAACACTTGCGCGGACTCGGAGCGCTGCCCGACCGCGGGGCGCGCTTTTACGCCGTGCCGGTGAAAGTGAAAGGGATGGGCACTTTTCCTATTCGAGCTTTTGCCCGCCTAACGAAATCCTGAGAGCGACTTAATGTTGCGCCGCCTTCTGGTATTCCGCCATCGCCTCCGGCATCCAGGCCTGCAGCTGCTCAATGCGCCGCCCATGTGAAGGGTGGGTGGAAAGAAATTCCGGCGGTTGCGCCGAGTTGCTGCGTTCCATTCTTTCCCAGAACCGAATGCTCTCCTGCGGGTCGTAGCCGGCGCGCGCCATATAGATCAATCCGATATGATCTGATTCCGATTCGTGCTGCCGCCCGAAGGGCATGAGAATGCCAAACTGCGCACCCGCACCGAGAGCGCCCATGACGGCGCGTTGTTTGTTGTAGTCCATGTCGGAGAGAGAAACCGCGATGCCAGTCATGGCGGTCTGCGCGAGGTTCTGTTGCAGGACCCGCTGCGCACCATGACGCGAAGTCGCGTGCGCCATCTCATGGCCGAGGACGGTCGCGAGGCCGGCTTCATTTTGCGCCACAGGAAGGATGCCGGTGTAAACAACGATTTTGCCGCCAGGTAAACAAAAGGCGTTGACCTGATCATCGCGAATGAGCGACTCACGCCATTCAAAGTCGCGGCCAGCCTCACCGGTCGCGCCGGCCAATCGGCCCGCGACGCGCCGGACCATCTCCGCCGCCGGACCGGAATCGATCGTCTGAGCCTGAGACAAAACTTGTTTATAGCTCTGCAGGCCGAGGGCCGACTCCTGCTCAGTGGAGAGACCGACGTGACTCGCCCGCCCCGTCTCCGGGTTTACGAATTTCTCCGAGCTAAAATATTGGTAGGCGAAAAAGATGCCCGCAATGAGAATCGGAAGCCATTTGATGTGCGTGCGCCTCATGTTCTTAAATTCGAAAAGCGAGTCGGTTATGGACGGAGAAAATGAGAGCTCGGCACATCGCAGCAAAAAAACGACGGCGACTTTCCCGCCCCACGAAGAAGTCAGGGACGGCGATCGCTATTCCCCTTTGACGAGTGAGGGATAAGGCGCCGCGGCGATGGCTGATTCGAGGGCATGGATGTCGACCGGTTTTGTAAGATGAGCAAAAAAACCGCTCTCCCGACTGCGCGCGATGTCGTGATCCATACCGTAACCGCTCAGCGCGATTCCCGGAAGGCCGTGGCTGTCATGCATCTCGAACATAAGCTTATGCCCGTCGCCATCGGGCAGTCCGAGATCGGAAATGATGAGATCGAAATTTCCCTGCGCGGCAGATTCGCGCGCGGCTAAAATTGTGGCGACGCCGGAGACGATATGGCCCCGCCGGGCCAATAGCTGCTGGAGGGTCGATCGAGTCTGCTCGTGATCTTCGACGAGCAAGATGTGCCGGCATCGTCCGGGGGCAGTCGCCTTGGGTAGATTGGCCGGTTGTTCAGCAGTCACCGGTGCCCCTTTCTCGAGGGGCATCTCGATACGGAAGGTGGCGCCCCGTCCACGGCCTTCGCTGGCCGCACTGATCTTTCCGTTTTGTAATTCCACCAAGCGCTGCGTAATGGCCAGGCCGAGACCGATCCCGCCGAAGCGGTGCCCCCGATTGCTGTCCTCCTGAATAAAGGCATTAAAGACTTTGCTGACCATGTCCGGTGCGATGCCGACGCCGGTATCGGTGATCTCCACCACTAACGTGTTTTCGCAGCCGACAGGGTTGCGCGTACAGACCGTGACCTTTCCACCGCGAGGGGTGAATTTGACCGCGTTCTTAAGTACATTCCAATAAATCTGCTGCAGGCGAACCGCATCAGCCTTGATCGTGTGCTGTTGCGCGTCGAGATCGAAGGTAACTAGGATTTCGCGCGTTTTGATGTCGGACTTGAGAATATTGTAGGCGTGCCTCAGGGCGGCGTGGGCGTCGATCGGGTGTAGATCAAGCCGAAGCTTACCCCCGGTGATGCGAGTGATGTCGAGCAGGTCGTCGACCAACTGCGCCTGCAGCGCGATGCCCTTAGCGATGACCTCAATGTCGCCTCGCGCCTGGGCGGGAAGGCTTGCATCTTCGGCCAACGAAGTTGCGAGGAGCAAGGCGGGATTGAGCGGGGTGCGCAGCTCGTGGGAAAGCGCGGCCAGGAAATCATCCTTTGCGCGGGTGGCAGCCTCGGCTCGGCTTTTGGCCGATTCGGCAGTAACGCGGGCGGCTTCCGCCGCCTCGAAGAGAGCGCGGATTTTTTGCTCGCCGTCGCGTAGCGCCTTGTTTGCCTCCTCCAACTCGGCCGTGCGCTCGGCGACCTTTTGTTCCAGCTCGGCGGCGTGGCGTTTCTGTTGCAGGGCAAAGCGAATCGAGCGCTCGAGGTCGATCGCGTCGATCTGACCTTTGACCAGATAATCCGCCGCACCCGCAGCCAGCGCTTCTAAGGCCAGGCCGCGATCGCCGTCGCCCGTGAGAACAATAACTGGCGCCTTGCAACCATGACGGAGCGCTTCGCGCAGCAGGGTAAGGCCGTCGCCCTTGCCCAGGCGATAATCGAGCAGAACCGCGTCATGCCGACACAGGGCAATTTCCTTCATGCCAGAATCGAAATCCCGCTCCCAATCGACGGCGACCTGAACGCCGGGAATTTCTGCCAGCAACTCTTTGGTCAGGAGGTGGTCGTCTGGGTCGTCCTCGACCAAGAGGACCCGAAACGGCCCTTTCACCCTATCCATTGTCGTCTCCGTTTTCTTCGCCCGGCAAGGCGACGATTTCGAGCCAATACTTGCCCAGAACTTTGACTACCTCTGCCATCGCGGTAAAGGTGACCGGCTTGGTAATATAGGAGGCGGCCGAGAGATCGTAGGTGCGGTAGATGTCTTCCTCCGCCTTCGAAGTCGTTAGGATAACGATCCGGATTTTCTTGAGTTTGGGATCGGCCTTGATTTCCTTGAGCGCTTCACGGCCATCCTTCTTTGGCATGTTCAAGTCGAGCAGGATGAGTCCGGGCCGGGGCGAGCTGGCGGGATCGGCATATTTGCCTCGGCGTTTGAGGTAATCGAGCAGCTCGACACCGTCTTCGACAAAACGCAGATCGTTAGCCAGACGGCTTTCTTCGAAGGCCTCTTTTGTCATAAGGCGATCGTCGGCATCGTCGTCCGCCATCAGAATGGTGATTGGTTTGATTTCGTTTTGCATCCGCTCGTTTCCCTCAATCCTGCCACTCGGGCAGAGTTATAATAAAAGTGGTTCCACGCTCCGGCGCACTCCTGGCCGTGATCGTACCGCCATGCCTTTCCACTATTTTCCGGCAAATAGCCAATCCCATGCCGGTCCCCTCATATTCTTGCCGGCCATGCAGACGCTGGAACAGCTCAAAAATTCGATCCAGATAGACTTCTTCGAAACCGATTCCGTTATCCCGCACCGCGATTTCCCATCGCGGACTCGTTTGTCCATTCCCATCTGCATGGTCTAACTGCCGGCTTTCCACCTTTACCACCGGCGGGTGGCCCGGACGCGCAAACTTTAGACCATTACCTATCAAATTTTGGAGTAACTGCCGAATCTGAAGAGGATCCGCATCGAGAGTGGGAAGTGTCCCGACCTCGACTCGGCCGGCACTGCGCTGAATCCGATCTTCCAAGTCGGAAACAACATCCTCGGCCGTGGCTCCTAGGTCTACCGGCACAAACGGTTGCGCCTTGGTCGTGACGCGCGAAAAAGTAAGGAGCGCGTCGATCAGGCTGCGCATGCGAGTGGCCGAAGCGAGCATGCGAGAGAGATAATCGCGCCCCTGCTCGCCGAGTTCGGGGGAATACTTCGTATTGAGGCGATCACCGAAGGCCTGGATTTTGCGCAATGGCTCCTGCAAATCGTGCGAAGCGACCGAGGCGAATTGTTCCAGCTCGCGATTGCTGCGCTCCAGCGATTCGTTAGCCGCGCGTAGATCGGCGGTGCGCCTTGCAACCCGCTCTTCCAATTCGTCGTTCGCTCGCGCCAGTTCTTCCGCGCCGCGGCGACGGGTCTCGAGCTCGCGCGACGTGAGCCGATAGGCGGCGCCGACCATCGCGAGGCCGAGCAAGGTCATGCCCCAGAGCGTGACGACCGCCGTGCGATGGCTGATGCGCGATTCTCCTTCCCGAATCGCGAGCAAACGCAATTCTTCCTTTTCCATTTCGCTCATTAGCGCCCGGATCGAGTTCATCTCCCGTTTGCCAACGCCAGCGCGGACGTATTTTGCGGCACCTTCCACGCCTTGAGTATCGCGGGCCGTGATCCCGTTACGCAGCGAGAGAAGCCGGGTCTCAACCATCGGTTTCAATTTCGTTAGACGGACTTGTTGGGCGGGGTTGTCCACGGTCAAGCTCCTGACTCGATCAAGCTCGCCCTGGACGAGATCCGAACTGGCGTGATACGGCTGGAGGTAGCTCTCCTCCCCGGTTATGAGGTAACTGCGCTGGCTAGATTCTGCCGATGCGAGAGTGCTGAGCGCATCGCGCAGCTCATCCAACACTTCGTGAGTGTGAATCACCAGACGGTCGTTCCGGCGGATCCGCTCGAGGTTGTCGTAAGAGAGCCAGCCACCGACGAGAAGGGCCAGGATGGCCAGACCAAAGCCAATTCTCGCTCCCGCCCCGACAGATTGTTTCATGCTCGCGCGTCTAGCCCAGCGTGGGGTTAGACCAAGGTCCTTTCATTCGGCAGGCATACCATCCGGAGCGGCTCCGGGAGAGCAAGCCTGAAGACTGTGGTCCGGCAACGGTGCATTTAGGAGGCTGTTTCGGTCAGGATCAATTCGGCCACGAGTGGATAATGATCGGACGCCACCCTCGCAATGGCCGTGCGATGGACCGAAACACCGACCGGATGGAGAGCGGTGTTCACGAAGATATGATCGACCGCCAGGAAGGGAAAAGAAGACGGAAAGGTGCGACAGGCGCAGCGAGGTCGGACCAGTTGCCGGACGTCGCGCAGATGGAGACTCAGCGTCCGGTGCGGGCGGGAACCGGGGAGGCTATTGAAGTCGCCCAGCAAAACAAGCGGTCCGCCGGTATCACTCGCCGCAAGCCAGTCCGAGCTTGTCAGCAACTCGGCCTGCAAACGCCGTTCACTTCGGCCGAGCCCAAGGTGCGTGTTGATTACGTGGACCGGTCCCAACTCCGTCAGCACATCCATCCCGACCGCAGCCCGCTGTTCCCGGCAGAAAAACGGCGGCGCGCCCGGCAGACACTCCGCGCGCCGCAAACTAAGCTGATGCCGACTCAGAATCGCGTGGCCATAGTGTTCGTCGCCCTGCCGCATCGCGGGATGGAAATGCCAGTGCCAGCCCAGTTCATCCGCGATCGCGGCCGTCTGGTCGAGGCCCTTGGATCGCGACCGGCCGAGGTCGAGTTCCTGGAGCCCGACCACGTCCGCCCCAAGCTCGCTTATTACCTCCGCGATCCGCGCCTCGGAGCGTTTTCCATCCATCCCGACACAGCCGTGCACGTTATAAGTTGCGACGCGCAACTTCGATTCCGTGGAGGTTTCGCTCATCGTTAGGCTGTGATCAACTCGGTCACATCTGCGACCGGAAGATCGACATTGCGCGCCCTTTAATTTTCTCCTCCAACGGTCGCCGATGCCAGTCCGCCAGGGTGACCTCACGCGAGTGCTCCTTGTCGTCATCAAAGACCCGTGCATGCTTCGCCACGAAATCCTTGTCGAGCACGTTCAAGTTCGTTTCCTCGTTCAACGACAAGGAGCGATTATCGAGATTGGCCGAGCCGACCGAGGCCCAGCAATCGTCGACCAGCAGATACTTGCAATGAAAGCGCGCCGGCTGGTATTCGTAGAAACGCGCCCCGGCCTCGAGCAACGGTTTCCAGCGCGTCTTGCCGACCGCGCGCACAACCTTCGCGTCAATATCCGGACCCGGGGTGATAATTTCCACCTTCACCCCGCGCCGGAGCGCCGCAATCAGGGTGCGGATCGCCAAGTTCCCCGGAATGAAATATGCATTCGCAATCCGGATGCGCTCGCGCGCTGCGGCGATCGAGACGAGCAGCATGAGCCGTGCGCTATCGCTCCCCTCGCCGGCCGAGCTCTTGAAAATCTGGCAGAGTTGATTGCCCGCCTTCTCCTGTTTCGGGAAATAAGGATCCCCGTGCAGCAATTCAGCACGTGTTTCCATCCAGTTATCCATGAAAGCCTGCTGCAGTTGCGCCACGACCGGCCCCTTCACTTTGTAATGCGAATCGCGCCACAGACCATGGGTCCGTCCATCGCCTCTCCAGGCATCGGCAATCCCAACGCCGCCGATGAATCCGAGGTTGCCATCGATCACGAGAATCTTGCGATGCGTCCGGTAATTGATCCGCGAGAAATGCACGAAGCGAAAAATCTCCACACAGACCCCGGCGCGTTTCATCATTTCCATGACGGGGCCGTGGACCGAGTCGCTTCCAAGCGCGTCCTGGAGAAAATGGACTTTTACCCCCGCGCGCGCCCGCTCCGCCAACGCGGCCGCGAAGGCATCCGAGATTTCGCCTTCTTTCCAAAGGAAGTTCTCGAATGTAATCGTGCGCTGCGCTGAACGGATGCCGGCCAGCATGGCCGGGAATATTTCGTCACCGTTCTCGAGCGGCGTGATCTTGTTCCCCTCCACCAGCGGTGGCCCGAGCAGGTGACCCATGGTGCGGACAAAGACCTCGTCGCCGATAGCGTAATCGGCTGTGATCGCGTGCCGAATCTTTTTCTCCGCCGGGAAGAAATTTCGCGCGATAAAAAGCGTCAGGAAACTGCTCACCGCGGCAGTGCCGAGAAGCTTCGGCCACAGTGGCGGATCCGGTCGAAGAGACAACTTCATCTCAACTCAATCGCAACCCGCGCCGGATTCGATCCCTTTTGCCGGCAAGCGTTTTGCATCTTCCTGGAGATCCAAAGGGAGATCACGCTTCGCGCCCAAGCCGCTGGCGGTGTATTGAGAAGAAGCGTGCGTAAAGTTGCCAACTCAACTCCATGACAAAGCGAAATGGAAAACCAAAGTCCCCGTCAAAGCCATCCGCCTGGCCGGTGCCGCTGCTTCTTCTGCTCGCATTCGGTTTAGGCGCCGGGGCGACCTGGCTTGCTCTGCGTGGATTCTCAAACCAGCCCGCCAAACCCGTCATCGAGAGCTTTCTTCCCGCAGGCGGCGGGCCCTCGACTTCCCTCCCCTCGGTCCGTCTGCCGCCCGCCGCCGCTACGCCACCCGATGTTTCGCAACTCGCCCCAGCCGACGCCGCCCGGACACTGGCCAACTGGAACTACGACCAGCAAAACTGGCCGCACGCGATCGAGCACTACGAAGAGGCGATTGCGCGCGGAGCCGACAACGCCGATGTGCGGACCGATCTCGGCAATTGCTTCCGCTTTCTTGGGCAACCAGAAAAGGCGCTCGAGCAATACCAGATCGCGCAAAAACAAAACCCGCAGCACGAGAACAGCCTTTTCAATCAGATCAGCCTCTTTGCCCAGCTCCTGCACGACCAGGAACGCGCCCAATCTGTCGCGCACGATTTCATCGCGCGCTTTCCGCAAAGCCCGCGGATTGAAGTCGCCAGACAAATGATTCTGACCCAGCAAGCAAGTCCTTCGCCCCAGCCGTGAACATGACGCTGTAGGGAGTGCGATATGCAAATGTTCTTTCGCGAAGCCTCCTTTCGGTCCGTGCGGATCATGCTCTCCGGCATGATTTTCTTCGGGCTGGCAGGCTGCTCGGGAAAAAGCGGCGAGGCGGTTGTCATCGAGAAGGAGTACATCGCCGCCGCCGAGATTCGCGCCACGCCGTCTGCCGCACCGGGCAACTCAGTCACCCCGCCAGTGCCGGCCGCGGCATCCGAGGCCAGCGACAACGCCGGAACCACGCGCGAGCTCAAGCCAACAGAGATCGTGGTCGATGGCTACGTGATGGAAAAGGACGTTCGCGGCACTAGCAAAGATCCGCGCGTACTGACTCACGAGCAGTGGCTGGTGCGTGTGGAGTTGGCTTCTGGTGGACGCAAAATCCATGTCCACGCCGACCGGAAGCAATTTGAAAAGCTGAAGCCAGGCAACCACGTCGAGATCACCTACCGCGAAGGGAAGTATACCGGAACAGTCTGGAGCGCAGAGATCAAGTAGCGAGTCAGTCGGCGGCGGCGAGAGAAAGCTCGCTGCGTCCTCCGATATCGTTTTTTTGCTCCGGACGGCCGCGCCTGGCACGAAGCGGCGTCTCTCTTTCGTGGTCTCTGCCAGATCTTAGTTTGCCGTGATTTGGCCGAAGACGCCGATTAACTCATCCTCGCCACCGGTCGCGTAGTAGAGAACGTTCGTCGGGCCGCCTTTCTTGCTGCCGTTCCCGAAGCTGATTCCCCAGATTCCCGGGATGACGATCGGATTGCCGGTAGAGTCCTGCACGAACCCCTGGAAAGCGCCGGTCGTTGGGCTGTAGGCGCCGATCGTTCCGCTGGTCGTGTTTCCGACCAGAAGCATGTTGCTGAAGGCTCCGAAATCGGCGGGCGCCTGCGCAATTCCCCACGGCTCGGAAAAGTTTCCATTGGCCAGACGTACGAGAAGATTGCCATTGGTGTCGAAACCATCGACGAAACCTCCCGAAACTTCGTTAAAGAATGTCACCCAAATGGTCGAGCCGATGGCCTGGATGCCGTAGGGTTTGTAGTCGCGCGGGACTCTGCGATCGGAGAATCTGCCGGGTAACGTGAGCGGCGCGAAGGTGGTCGCGTCGTAGGCTTCTACGCGGCCGTTAAAATTCGAGGCATAATAGGCGGGCAAACCACTGGTGACGTTGGCGGCCGACGTCAGGCCAAGGTAGGAGGCGCGCCGGCGTGAGTTATCCACCTTGATCGTGGCGCTGGAGACGTGGCACTCGAAGCAGCCGGTGCCTTTCGGCGACGGTTTTTCACCGGCGTTCCAATTCGAGATCGTGCCGTCGAGAGTGGCGAAGGTGAAATTATTTATGCCGGGACCGGGGCCGGCCGTGCCGTTGTAAGCGGTGCCGGTGGGACTGCCGACGCCCGTGCCGCTGGCCGTTGGGATTGTAATAACAAGAGGAGAAAGGGAATCGCCGCCGCTCCGGCGGACGTCATACAGAGTGCTCACGCCAGTGACATTATTTGCGACCCACCACTGGTTTTCATTCAGATTCGGGTCGACCGGGCGCGACAGCCCCCACGGGTTGATTAGGAACTCGTCCTGTGTGTCGTCAACGATCGGTGTGACGGTATAACTGTTGGTTTGAGCGCCGGCCTCCGCAGAGATGAACAGAGACAGACCCAGCAAGCAGACGATTTTCTTGTAGTCCATAAAAAATCGTTCGTCCCGTGCGTTCTCACGGATGCGCCTGTTTTCTGGTCGGGCGCGATTTCACATCATTGTCACATCGAGAAAAATACGAACGAAAGGGAAATTGAGGAGGAGAGGCGAACGAATTTGACGCTTAGTGGCGATCCGGTGACCCTTTCCGATGAGCAATCCAACGTCAGAGATGCCTTCGCCTAAACTCTTTTTCGAAACCCTCAACGGTTTCCAACGAACCGCAGCGATCAAGGGCGCAGTCGAGCTGGATTTTTTTACGGCGATGGCCGACGGGCCGGCGACTGCGGCGGAACTGGCGCAACGTTGCGGGGCGGCGGAACGCGGCGCCCGGATCCTGGCCGATTATCTGACGATTTTGGGTTTCCTAACGAAAAGCGGGGATCGTTATGCGCTGACGCCGGAAAGCGCGCTCTTTCTCAATCGCAAATCGCCCGCCTACGTGGGCGGGGTCGTGCAGTTTCTCCTCTCGCCGGAGTTGCGGCGGGAATATGACGACATCGCCGCTACCGTGCGCAAGGGTGGCACCGCACAGGATGAGCTGGGAACGATCGCACCCGAGCATCCGATCTGGCTGGAATTCGCGCGCGGGATGGCACCGATGATGCGCATGCCGGCCCAGGCCCTGGCCGGGATGGTAGCGCTGGAGGGTGCTCCCAAGATACTGGATATCTCGGCGAGCCACGGGATGTGGGGAATGGCCTTCGCAGAAAAATACCCGCACGCCCAATTGGTCGCGCTGGATTGGGCGCCGGTGCTGGAATTGACGCGCGAGAACGCGGAACGCGCCGGGTTGAAGGACCGTTTCAGCACGATCGCAGGCGACGCGTTCGCAGTAGATTTGGGGTCGGGCTACGACGTCGTGTTGGTCCCAAATTTTCTCCATCATTTTAGCCACCAGGATTGCGTGCGCTTCCTGAAGAAGGTGCGCGCGGCCTTGGACGATGGAGGGCGGATGGCGATTGTCGATTTCGTGCCGGATGCCGACCGAGTGTCGCCGCCCGAGGCGGCGAGCTTCAGCTTTGTCATGCTGGCAGGCACGCCGGAAGGAGATGCCTACACCCTGCCGGAGTATGAAGAGATGCTGGCGAGCGCCGGATTTGGGGCGGTAGAGAGTCATGATCTGCCGCCGATGTGGACAGCGATCATTGCGCGCAAATAGGATCGGAAGCCGCACTCACAGAATTCAACCGGCACAGATCCGACTTCGATTCGCCGATATGTTTGCTTTGCCGGCTTGAGCTTGGCCACAATCAAAAGGCCCAGAGGCCCTGGGCAAAGCGTCCGGTGTAGAGAGCGAAATAGAGCAGCGACCAGATCGTGAGCATGGCAAACCGGAAGCGTCGGCCGGTGCAGGCCTTGGCGAAAAGCAGAAACATCGGAAAGAGAGTGAGCGCGTAGCGCGGCACGCTCAGGACATAGGACGTGCTGCAGATAAGCAGAACGTTGAGCGTGATCCAGACCGCGTAGGAGGATCGCAGAGAAATCCAAGACCAGATCGCGCAAATGATCACGAGCCCGATGGCAATCAATTCGTTCAAGCCCTCGTTGATGTTCAACCCAAGGGCGCGCAGGTAAACGTCGTGGATGCCAAACCAGGGCGACGCGAACTTTTTATACCAATGCACTTGCATGATCTTGGTAAACGCGAAGAAGTCACCCGTGACTTCGTAATTTAACCAGAGATAACCGAGAAAGCCGAACGGCACTAGCCCGAGCCAAAGCCAGCGGAAGTTGATGCGGCGGGTTTGCCAATATTGCAGGGCCACTTCCGTCGCCAGCGCCGGGACTAGAATGAGACCGTTTACCCGGGTGAGACAGGCGCCCGCGCCAAGCACACCCGCCAGGGCCCAGTGTGTCTTCCGCGCGGCCAGGAAACAGCCAAGAGTCAAGGCGAGGAAGATACTCTCGGTGTAAGCGATGTGGAGAAAATAACTCGTCGGGAAGATAAGAAGAAACCAGACCGCGTTGCGCGAGACTTCTTCCGATTCATCGCATCGCGCCAGCCGCCGGAGCAGGAGGGCGGCGGCCACGGAACCAAGACCTGAGACAATGAAAGCGGCCAGCATGTAGTCGCCGGCGAAGAAAGCGGTCAGCCTAACGAGCCAAGGGTAGAGCGGAAAGAAGACGAGGGAGACGCGACTATCGCCCGTCGCGGCATAGCCGTGTTCAGCCAGTCTGAGATAGTGGGTCGCATCCCAGTTGTTCCAGATCTCAATCCAGCCGCGGTGCCTCGGCCTAAAGGCAGCGACCGCCTGGACTCCGAAAGTGAAGAGAAGCGCCTTGATCGCGACGACCCAGCCGATCGTTTCCCAATCCCTGCCAGGGACGCCCGCGAACCAACGCTCCCGCTTAAACCTCGGGGTGGGAGCGTCTGTGGGGGCAGTGGCGGAGTTCACATTGAGCGTCCTAGCGGAGGAAGTCGCGTCCGTCGAGGGCCAACTTTACAGGAAGAAAATGAAGCAGGATCAGAGCTCGATCGTCTCTCCGATCCCTGGGAGCAAAAGATCCTTCCCGGCAGCGCCTGCGACTTCCAGGGCGGCCGCACGATCGAGCTTGATGGGCGGGAAAGTATCGTAGTGAACGCCGACGATTTTTTTCGTTCCGAGAAAGTCTGCCGCCCGAACCGCATCCTCGATTCCCATCGTGAAGAAGTCACCGATCGGCAGCACCGCGAATCGAATCTTCGTTTCTTCGCCAATGAGTTTCATGTCGGAGGTGAGCGCGGTGTCGCCTGAGTAATAAAAATTGCCGTCGCTCGTTTGCACGACGAAGCCAGCCGGATTTCCGCCGTAGCTGCCGTCAGGCATGGAGCTGCTGTGGATGGCCGCGGTCAGCTTCAGCCGCCCGAACGGCATTTTGGCCGCTCCGCCGTGGTTCATTGCCTGGACGTTCTCCAGACCTTTCGCTTCAAACCACGAACCGACTTCGAACGGCGCGATGACTGTGGCACCGGTTCGCTTCGCGATCTCGACCACATCGGCGATGTGATCCCCGTGTCCGTGCGAGACGAGAATGAAGTCGGCTGCGACTTTTTTCACATCGATCTTTTCGGCGAGTGGATTTGGCGTGATGAATGGATCGAAGAGCAGTGTTTTCCCGCCCGCCTCGATCGCAAAACAAGCGTGACCGTAGTAGGTAAATTTCATCGGATTACCTAATGATCGCCTGCGGCATTCGCAATGGCTTTCCGCCAGTGCGGCCGTTCCACACAACAGGCAGTCGCTTCGACGCTCCGGCCGGCACCGGTTTGCACCGCGCTTCTTTTGACTTCAAATTTCCACCAATGAAACCGAGAAGCACGGAAGACGAGACAAACGGACTGCGTTACTTCCCCCGTCTCTTGGACAAAATCCGGCTCCATGCCTCCGGGAAGCTCGACCCCGAATACCACGAAAATCTAGGACGGGGCGCCGACCGGCGATTGATCAAATTTCTCCGGGTCGAATACGACAAACTGCGCGAGCGCGTCCTGCAAGGGGGCACGGACGCCGAAATCCTGGAGTGGTGCTACGCCAACGGCCACCGGCTCTACAAGAACGACATCGAAATCTGGAACGGCTTTATTTCAAAACTGGGGTGGAACGATTTCGCCTCCGGTCATCTCGCCAAATCGAAAGCCGAAGCCGGCCTGGCCGATCGCGACGATATTCAGACACTGGGGCAGTTATTCGACGTGGAGGAAGGTCGGAAGAAGTAGGGACAGATCAGATCGACTTCGATGTATCAGGGCTCAGGGGTATTTGCTAAATACGCGAGCGCCTTATCGAGAATCTCGCGACTCTGAAAGCCGACTCTCTTCGTCACCTGCTGTCCGAGATCTGAGCGAGAGCCAGGTGCGTTAGTCCGATAGGAACCAGCCCAGGGCCCAGAGAAACAAGTTTCGCGAGGCTCACCCCGCGATTGGAGCGGAGGAGCCAGGGCGGAACAAGCAATTTCTAGAGGGAGGGCTCGCTACCACTTCCAAGCTCCGTCCGAACTTTCTCGCGGCGCAGCCGCGGCGCCCGGGACGGCCTGGTCGGACACAGCGGAGGAATGTTGCGGAAATGGATCGTCGTCCGTCGCGCAGCCAGCGAAGAGAAAGAGACCAGCCAGTGCCAAGGGAGCAAGTATAAACCATCGGTTCATGGAGGTAGTATGAAGCCGCAATAGCGCGGGCCGCAAAGTGAATCTGTCGAGCCGAGGAAGGAAACGCCCAACGTCCAACTTCAGAGAGAGAGATGGCTCTCCTCTGGTTCGTTAGCTACTGGCTGAATCAAATCCGCCTCCCGAAATTTCTCGAGATAATCCCGCTGCCGCTCCCCCATCGTGGCGCCCTTGCGCCGATCAAGGGTGCGCGGGAGCAGTTCGAGGTTCGCGATCTCGTGGCGAAGCGCGGGCTCGATCGCGAGCGGCACGATGTGATCGATCTCCGCCGGTTCCCCCGCGGAGGGACCGCGGCTGATGACCTGGTGAGCGGTCATGTCGCATCCGGGCGAGATTTTCCGGAGTCAGGCAGCCGAGCTTCTCGGCAATGTCGAGATTGCGGAGCAAAGCCGCCCCGACGAGCGGGGCGCGTGACTGTTGCGCGGACTGGTTCAGAGTCTGCGCCTCGTCGCTCACGGTCTCGGGTCCGATCCCGCGGCTGCGCGCGTCGTTCAGCCAGTAGACACATTTCAAGACGCGCTGATTCGCCGCCCGATCACCGTGCAAGGTGGAGAGCTTTGCGGGGGCGATGAGCGACGCGATGGCACTGACAGCTGCGTCGTGCGCCGAGGCGTGGCCGACAAAAACGAGGCAAAGCAGCAGTGGTAAAAGATTGTTTCATTTGCATACCCACGCTCCACGAATTCAGAGCACGCGGCGGGCCTCGCCTGCGTATTGCGAGAGGGGACGAAGGACGATTTTGCTTGATCTCCCTGCGCCAAACCCCTACACCCTTCGCACTCATGGAAATAAACAGCCACTTCAAAGTCGGGCCGCTCAGGCGTATCACTGGTTTTCTTTTTCTCGCTGCGGCAGTCGCGGCCGTGCTCGCCGCGGCGGCCTCGTCGCGGGCCGTCAACCCGGCCAAAAGCCCGGAGCAAAAAGCCGCGCTGCGCAAGATCGCTCCGTGGGTGACAGAACACACCGCCGATGGCAAACAAGCAGAATTCATGGTCGTCCTGACCGACCAAGCCGATCTCCGTGGCGCCGCCCTGCTGAAAACGAAGAAGGAAAAAGGCCGTTTCGTTCGTGACGCCTTGTGGAAGAAGAGCCAGGCCACGCAAGGGCCGATCCTGAAGTGGCTCGACGCCCGCCATCTCGAGTATCGCTCATTTTACATCGTCAACGCGATCCTGGTGAAGGGCCGCTACGATGATGCGATGGCGCTGGCTTTGCGCGGCGATATCTCCCGGGTTGAGGGTAACCCGCAGGTTCGAAGTATTCCTGAACCCGATGCCGCCATTCCCGCTCCCGATCGGGCCGATGCTCCGGCCACGGTGGAGCCGGGTATCGCTTACACAATGGCCCCGTCCGTCTGGGCGGAAGGTTTCCAAGGCCAGGGCATCGTAGTGGGTGGCGCCGATACAGGCATCCGCTGGACGCATAACGCGCTCAAGTCGCATTATCGCGGCTGGGACGGCTCCACGGCAGATCATAATTACAACTGGCACGACAGCATCCACACCGGCGGAGGCGTGTGCGGGGCAGACACGTCGGCACCCTGCGACGACAGCGGCCACGGCACTCACACAATCGCAACGGCCGTTGGTGACGATAACGCCGGCAACCAAGTCGGCATGGCGCCGCAAGCACAGTTCATCGGTTGCCGCAATATGAATGTCGGCAACGGCACACCCGCGAGCTACACCGAATGCTTCGAGTGGTTTCTCGCCCCCTACCCGATCGGTGGCACTCCCGCCGATGGCAACCCCGATAAGGCTCCCGATATCACGACCAACTCCTGGACTTGTCCGGCTTCGGAAGGTTGTTCGCCGACCACCCTGCAAGCCGGCGTCGAGGCCCAGCGCGCTGCGGGAATCATGATGGTGGTTGCCGCCGCTAACTCCGGCCCGAGCTGCTCAACGATCTCGGATCCGCCCGCCCTTTACGACGCTGCCTACACGGTGGGCGCTCTGAACACGAGCACCGACACGATCGCTTCCTTCAGCAGCCGCGGCCCAGTCACCTCCGATGGCAGCATGCGCTTGAAGCCCGACATTAGCGCCCCGGGCACCAACACCCGCTCGGCCTATAACACCTCGGATACCTCCTATGCCTTCCTCAGCGGCACGTCGATGGCGACCCCACATATCGCCGGCGCGGTCGCCCTGCTCTGGTCGGCACATCCCGAGCTGCGCAACAACGACGACGCCAGCGAGACTGTGCTCAACAGCACCGCCGTCCATATCTTATCCAACGCTTGCGACGGCGGCTCTCCCACAACGCCGAACAATACTTTCGGCAACGGCCGGATCGACATCCTGGCCGCAGTCGACTCAGTCCAAGTCGACACGGTCACGATTACCCGCACTCAATATAAGACTTCTCGCAGCCAGCTCACAGTGCAGGCGACCGATTCCAACTCGACCGCGACCTTGACGGTTTCCGTCACGAGCACGGGTCAGGTCCTCGGGACGATGAGAAATCAGGGCAACGGAACTTACCAGGCGAAGTTCAGCGGCATCGCAAATCCCGTAAACATCACCGTCACGAGCAGCCTGGGCGGCAGCGACACCGCGGAAGTCAGAGCCAGGTAAGCACCGCCTTCCGATCGAAGAATCTGGGTAACGTCCGTTTACCCGCTTGGGTGGGCCGCTTTCTCTTTTTGGAGGAAGCGGCCTTCATCCTTGCAGGAGTTGCGCCCTAACGAAGCCCGGCGGCGAGTCAGTGACGGCTGCCGCTCTTGAAAGCTGGCTCGACCCAATGAAATCAGGCTCTGCCTCGAACGGTCGAGCACTTCCTTGCAAGATTCAAGCCTGGACCCCGCCGATCTTTCTCAGACGACCACGAGCATGCACGACGTCTGGTCGCGAGCGAGTTGGCTCGGTCTGGCTGGACGGCGAAGGAACTGGCAACGGAACGCAAGGACACATCGTCAAAATGGCCATCCGCTTCCTTGCAAGATTCAAGCGCTGGACCCCGCCGATCTTTCTCAGACGGACCACGAGCATGCACGACGTCTGGTCGCGAGCGAGTTGGCTCGGTCTGGCTGGACGGCGAAGCAACTGGCCACGGAACGCAAGGAGCACACCGTCAAAATGGCCATCGCCCAACGGCTGCAAGAGGAAACGACGATGTCCTTGAAGTGACATGATCGTTGCCGAACTGCACTTGGGAATCTGGACACACTTGAATCGACTACCGCACAATGATGCTTTACTTAGGACTGGCCCCACAGGGCTGATTATCAACTCTTCCTACTCGTCGGCTTCAGCTTCGCCAAGGCTTCGACCGAAAACAGCGTTTGCTCGAAACACCGTTCCGGAGCAGAATCGCCCAACGTAATCGTGATAAAGAGACTTTCCTCGATCGATCGCGCAGCATCCAAGAGGCGACACTTGCTCGGTCTCACCGTCAGCCTCCTTCTGACGACTGCTACGTTCGCCATTCAGGTCAAAGCGGCGTCCGAAAAGAACGCGGAGGGTGAGTCAAAGACAACGCCCAGCCCGACTCCCGACTTTAAGCCCGAATCCACCGGCAGCACGGGCAACGTAACCGTCGAAGGCGGCCGGGTCGATTATCAAGCTGTCGCCGGCACCTTGGTCGTTCATCCAAAAGGCTGGGATGACGCGGCCTTGCCTGGAGACCGGGAAAGCGAGGGAAACAAGGAGAGCGAAAACGACCACGAAAAGAATCCGACGGCTGAAGCCTCGATGTTTTACGTGGCCTATACCAAGCAGAAGGTTGAAGCGGACAAACGGCCCATTACGTTTTTGTTCAACGGCGGGCCCGGCTCTTCGACGGTCTGGCTGCACATGGGCGCGTTTGGACCCCGGCGGGTGATCACCGCGGACGACGCGCATACCCCGGCCGCGCCCTATCAAATTGTTAATAACGACTACAGCCTGCTGGACGCCACTGATCTGGTGTTTGTGGACGCTCCCGGCACAGGCTTCAGTCGTATCGCCGGGAAGGATAAGGAAAAAAGCTTTTACGGCGTGGACCCGGACGCGCACGCGTTCGCGGAATTCATCGTGACGTATCTGAGCAAGTATGGTCGCTGGAACTCGCCCAAGTACCTCTTCGGTGAAAGCTACGGCACGCCTCGCGCCGCTGTGCTGGTAAACCTGCTCGAAAACGAATACAGCCTCGACTTGAACGGCGTCATCATGCTCTCGCAGATCCTGAACTTCGACCTGAGCGTGGATGAACCGGAAAACAATCCCGGAATCGAGGCGCCCTACGTCGTGGCACTGCCGACTTACGCGGCCACCGCCTGGTATCATCACAAGTTGCCCGGCCCGAATTCTCCCGCCACGCTCGAATCTTTCCTTAAGGAAGTGGAGGAGTTCGCCATAAAAGACTATGCGAACGCCTTGGCGCAAGGAGCGACGCTTCCGAAAGCCGAGCGCCAGGCTATCGCCGAAAAACTACACGCTTACACCGGCCTTCCTGTCAGCTATATTCTGAAGGCCAACTTGCGCATCGACGGCGGCGAGTTCGCGAAGAACCTCCAGGACGATTCCGACACCACCACCGGCCGGCTCGACACCCGCTTCTCGGGCCCCACCATGGACCCGCTGAGCAAGGAGGCCGAATACGATCCGCAATCCGCCGCTATCAGCTCCGCCTATGTGTCCGCCTTCAACGATTACGTGAGAAAGACGTTGCACTATGGGGCTGACAAAAAATTTCTGCCCGAAATTGAGTTGTGGAAGACTTGGAACTTCCAGCACCAGCCGCCGGGCGCACACCGGCCGCTGCAACAGGCGACCAACACCATGCCGGACCTGGCCAGCGCCATGAAATACAATCCGGATCTGCGAATTCTTCTCGCCGGCGGCTATTTCGATTTGGCTACGCCGTTTTATGAAGGCTGGTATGAAATGCATCACCTGCCTATTCCGCCCCAGCTTCAGGACCACATTGAATATCACTACTATCAGTCTGGCCACATGGTCTACGCCCACCAGGAGTCGCTCAAAGCACTCCACGACGACGCGGCGGCGTTCATCCACTCGACCGATCACCTGGGCAAGTAATCTCCCGGCGATCGCCCGCCTCTGCCAAGCTACGGCGCGAAAGGCAGCACGGTGATCCACCCGGACGCAGCATTCGGAGTCAGCGTGCAAATCTTGACATAACCCAATCAGCCCGCCCCGCGCATCGCCCCAACCACAAACGATCCGAGCCTGCGGGGCACCTTGCCACGATGACCTTCCGCGCGCCGCAAGAGCTGGCTCACATTCGCCGCGCTTCGCATCTTCAGCCTCTCGGCCAGCCACTCTTGGGAAACGGTCGTCTGTTTCCATAAGAGCGCCGCCAGAGCCACCTTTCGCGGATCGCTCCCCTTTAGTCGCGAGAGATCGGCCCGATCCAATCCCGCCGCTGCCAATCCTTCGCGCAGCCACTGCTCCGCTTGCTTCAGACCATGCGTCTGCCGGACCGCACTCGAGCGGTAGGCCCGCGACTTCGTCCGCTTGATCGCGCCCTCGGCCAGTTTCAGCATTCGTTCTCCAAACCGCTGGCTCCCCCAATACCACCCGCGCCGCAAATGGCTGCAACGTGCGTCCATCTCTTCTGGCAATGGAACCGTCCCGCACCGCTTCCCCGCCTCCTCGACCGCTCGCCGCTCCAGGCGCTCGACCATCCGGCGTCGCCCGGCCGCAGTATCCGCCAATCCAAACACCGCCAACCCCTCCGCTGCCGCCAGCCACTCCGGTCGCCGACTCGGCGGCACCGCGTAGCCCGTGCTCAGGCTGCTCCATGGATAATCCAAAACGCTCTCTCGCTTTTTCACCCGGACGAGCCCCGCGCGCACCGGATTGAGATGGATATAATCCAGCAGCGTCTCGTAATAGAAGGGCGCTCGCCCCTCCACGGCCACCGCCTTGTAACGGTCTCCAAATACTCGGCCCCAGGCCCGGTGCCGCCGACCCTTGCTGTTTTGCCCAGAGGAAATCCGACCGCAAGTAGCCATTATCACGCACGACGGCTTCATTTTCAAACCAGCGCGGCATCGGTCCGGCGCTACAAATCCGCCAGCCACAACTCGCTTTTGCTCTGCGCGAATTTTACCCAGACAATCCTCTCCTGGGAGACGGCGAAAAAGTCGTTGAGCCAACTGATCGGCCGCAAATCGGCCACCTTCTTCGCATCGTTGCCATGGCGGGAAACCGCCCACGCGTCCTGGCCGGCGAAATCGGGGTGAGCCGCGTAAAAGAGATGCGAATCGTCGTCAGACCACTCCGCTCCATAGCCGTCGGCAATTTTTTCGCACGCGTTGCCCTCGGCCGCACAAACGTGAATCTCGGCGCGCTGCCATTGCCCTCCCGGGATCACGGTTCCCGCGATAAAATTTCCGTCATGCGACCAGCGGCAATTCCACAGGGGCAAGGTGAACGCCGTTTCCTTTCCGCTCGCGATGTCCCGCATCATCGTGGCGGCCGGTCGGCCGTGATCCATGCGCGTATAGACGATGCGCTTCCCCGCTGGATCGACGCGCGCGTGGTTCTGCGCTCCCCATTCCCATCCGGACACTACTTCGAAGCTTTTGCCGCCGATGGCGGGAATCCTGCGAAAGGAAATGGTCGGCCGAGTCTGATAAAAGTAGATCGTCTGCCCATCGGCTGACCACTGTGGACTAATGTTCTGCTCGTCCTCCCCTTCAGTGACCTGGGCCAGGTTCTTGCCGTCCACGCCCATGGTGAAGAGATGAAGGTCGCCCGTCGCCGTCACGCTAAAGAATGCCACCTGGCGCCCATCCGGTGAGAACGAGGGATTGAGCATCTCGAGCCGGCCTTCCTTTATCGCCCGCGACTCACCGGTGTTGGCGTCGGTCAGCATCAAGGCGTGGTCCTTGCGCGTGTTGCTGTAGATCAACTTGCTGCCGTCGCGTGCGATCGCCGGCTCGCTGTCCTCGCCAGCCCCTCGCAAGACAGGCTCGGGCTCGCCGCCGTCGCGCGCGATCCGCCAGAGGGTCAGACTCCCCGCGCGCTGCGAGGGGAAAACCAGTTGTTTCCCATCGGGCATCCAAACCGGCGCTCCGCCGAATATCACGTCGAAAGTGAGACGCCGCGCTTCTCCGCCGATAGCCGGAATCACCCAATAGTCGCCCATCGGACCCTGTTCACCTTGAAAGAAGGCGATCAAGGAACCATCCGGCGAAAACGCAGGCATCCGGTCGGCCAGCAACAAATCCGTGGGCGGAATTCCTTCCACCCGCCGCTGGTCGCTGCCGTCGCTCTTTGCGGTCCACACTTCATAGCGGCGCTCGAAGACCAGTCTGCCGCCGTCCCAACTCCAGTTCGCGTTGCGGCCCCCTTCGATAACTTTGCGCGGAGCCCCACCCTTCGCTGAAATGGAAAAAATACTCGGCCCGTCGCGCGCGTAACGCGTGAAAATAATTTCATCCCCCAGCGGCGACCAACTTGGACGTCCGACCCGTTCCTCGCCCGAAGTGAGTTGGCTCGATTCGCCCCCCAGCAGGTCTCGAACCCAAATTTGCGTCGAGCCATCAATCTGGTTGAGGAACGCGATCCGCTTGCCGTCGGGGGAGAAACTGGCCTGAGTATGAGAACCGGAGAAGGTCGAAACCAGGCGCTGCTGCGTTTGCAAAATGGCCACAGAAGACCCTGGCCGCCATCTCTTCCCGAAATTGGTAAAATAGAGAGCAGCGAGAGTCGCGACGAGAATGACGGCCAGCGCCCAGGCCATTCGCGCTGGCGTGATCCAAGGCGACCGTCTTGGCGGCTTGAATTTTTCCGGGAGCACCGGATTGCCCAGCTCATCGGTGTAGAGATTAACGACCTGCAAACGGACGCCGTGTTTCACTTCGATTCCGCCCAGCTCGTGCAGGTGCGGTTGCCATTGGCCGTATTGCGCCAGGTCTTCGGCGATGCGTTTCGAGAGCAAAATGTGCCCGGCGTCGCCGCAATCCATCACCCGCTGGGCGATGTTGATTCCGGCTCCGGCCACATTCGCGCGCTCGTTCACATCGACCACGCCACTGACAGGGCCGCTGTGCACCCCCATGCGCAATTGCAGCTCGGGATGCGCGATATCCGCACGCGCGATCTCCAGCGCGCATTTCACCGGCTCTTCCGGGCTTCCGTAAAAAACCAGCGCCATCCCGTCGCCCGTCGGGATTTTTATGAAACGTCCGCTCGCTTCCGCTTTTTTAGCCTGTTCCGTAGCGCGAACGATCTGGTTGAGCCTCTCGAGCAACGAATGCTGCTCGTTAATCAGCAGCGTCGAGTAGCCGACAATGTCGAGGAAGAGGACATGCGCCAGCTCTAGCTCAATTTCTTTTTTAACTTCGACAGACATTGGCACTGCTCGCGACACCACT
Source organism: uncultured Verrucomicrobiae bacterium (assembly GCA_963819975.1). Lineage (GTDB taxonomy): Bacteria > Verrucomicrobiota > Verrucomicrobiia > Chthoniobacterales > UBA10450 > Palsa-1392. The sequence goes on from CAWFYE010000009.1 coordinate 193,291, forward strand.
AAGTAAACGGTGCCGTGCGGGAGGTCGAGAAGAAGAATCGGGCCCCTTTCGGCGCAAAGCGCGGCGACGAGGCAGAATCACTTCGCGAGAGTCGGATGACGGGCCCCACGGTTTTCGAAGAGGAGGCCAATCCCCGAATTGCCCAGGCAGGGCAGCCGGTGGCGATCTTCCGGGGGTCAGATGGGGCCAGAGCTTACTATCGACACAATTTTGACTCGTTTAGCGGTTTTTCAGTCAGCTTCACAGCAACTCGTTCACCAGCGCCTTCGCCTGGTCTGACGGTATGCCGAGGTGACGATAGCCAAGCGGGCCTTCGCCGGTGTGGAGGACGGGCTCCAGGTCTTCCAGCGCCGGCAGGCCGGTGCGGCGCCAGAAGAGGCCGATCGGGATCTCGTCGCCCCATTGGTAGCCGCAGTCGATCGCCGCGTGCAGGTCGGTCGGGTCGTGGCCCTGTTCCTCCAGCATCTTGATGCGCGGGTTAAACCACTGGTAGGTGTTGTCCTTGTTGTAGGTGACGCAGGGACTGAAGACGTCGACGAGCGCGAAGCCTTTGTGCTGGATCGCGCCCTTGATCATCTCGACCATGTGTTTCTGTTTGCCGCTGAAGGCGCGCGCCACGTAGGTCGCCCCCCCGACAATCGCCATTGGGATCGGGTTGATTGGGTTCTCGACGCTCCCGTAAGGCGTGCTCTTGGTCTTCATCCCTTTGACGCTGGTGGGCGAGACCTGGCCGGTGGTGAGGCCGTAAATCTGGTTGTCCATCACGATGTAGGTGAGGTCGACGTTGCGCCGCATGGGGAAATTCGGGGTCAGTGTGCAAATCTTGACAGAAGCGTACGGAAGTGGAGTTCGCGTTGTCGACTGTGAATTAAAGCAACTCGGTCACCAGCGCTTTCGCCTGGTCTGCGGGGATGCCGGTTTTGCGGAAGGCGAGCGGGCCTTCGCCGGTGTGCAGGACGGGTTCGAGGTCTTCCAATGACGGCAGGTCGGTGCGGCACCAGAAGAGGCCGATCGGGATTTCGTCGCCCCACTGGTAGCCGCGGTCGATCGCCGCGTGCAGGTCGGTCGGGTCGTGGCCCTGTTTCATTCCAAACCAAGTCTGGCAGCGCGTTCTGCCACCAAGCGCTCGAAAGCGTTTTGCTGATCCGCCGAAAGGAAGCTTCTCCGAATCAAATCCCGCCACTTCGGCAGAACCGTCTGAAATTCTGAAACCATTTCGTCTATTATCGACGGCCTGAGCTCAAGTCGGGTGTGTCCGTAATAATCCAGCAAGTCTGCCCGGGTGAGTTTCGATTTCTTGCCCTTAATGGGTAAGGCCATTTCCTCCTTTGCGTCTTTTATCGCGATCGTGGAATTCAAAAAATCGTAGGCTGGGGAGAGATCAACGCGACCATTCTCATTGGTTATCAGGGAGAAGTTTTTTAAGTGCATATCTTCGTTCCCGACCAGGAAACTGAAGACGGTTCGTTTCAGAAGCTTGATTCGTTCGATCGCCGGAAAGGTAGAGTATCGATTAATCACCTCGGCCACTTGTTCCATCGAAGAGTCGTACTTTGTGCTGCGATCAGCTCCCGAGAGCTGGGCAAAGTCTTCAACCGGAAGTCGACGGCTTCCGAGCCGGTCGAAGCGTCGAACAAAATAGGTGAGGGAGCGATCGATCGCGTAGATCATCCCATGGAGCGGCACTTTGATCTTCACGATCGACGCAAGGCGCATTGTTAAATCCTCATTAGCGGGTAGCTCAGGGAAATCAATACTTGGCGGCTTCAAAATGAATCGACCGTTGCGGTCGACAATTTGGAACTGGAAAGAACTCAAGCTCAGCACCGCGCTTAGCTTGAGCTGCAGGCCCTGTATCGACATTTTGCCAATGCGCCGAAGCGCCTCCTCCCGCTGCTGCTCTGCGGTGTAGGCAAGCAGTTTGAGGGATGTTAGTTTCCGATTCAAAAGCTTTAAGCCGTTGACAGAATAGTCTTGATCCGTCACCGGCTCGTAGGTAATCGGGCAGCGTTTCATTCGGCAGGTTGAATCGTGAGAGATCCGACGACATCGGCTCCAACCAAGAGTAATTGTCCCAGGAGATCCGAGCGATCCAGCTTGTATCGCCGTAACATTGTATCGAGTTGGATCCCTTCTGGTAAGAGGCCCTCAAATACCGGCGGAAATTTATTGAATTCATACACCTTTCTCGTTACCGGCATGGTCAGAGATATGGGTCGTCCTGCATAACCATCCGCGTAAGTAAATTTCCACTGATCGTTGCCCAGCTCCTCAAGCAAACCGGCCAGCTGGCGTTGCTGGTAGACATGTGCCTTCCTCACTCTTGGGCTCCTGTCGCAGTATCTTTCGATGATGTGAAATTGTTCTTCGCCTTGTGCACGACCGGTGACTCAAACAACATATTAATGTTTAGGACGGCCAAGATCTTGATGACCGTGTCCAATTGCATCGACCCTTTCCCATGTTCCAAGTCGAATACGGCGGTCTTCCCCACTCCAGCGAGCCTGGCAAGCTCGCTTTGGGATAATCCGCTCAGTCGTCGGTGGCGACGAACGATTTCGGCTAGCTTATCCGAGTGGTTTACTGTCATAGCGGTAATATTTTACCGTTTTCCATGGATGTCCAGTTAAAATCGATCCGAAGTTGAAGAAATTACCGCTACAGCAGTAAACCATTTGGATTTCAATGGATTTTACCAACTGGATATACGGAAAACGAGATACAATTACTGTCTTGGCAGTAAGTTTGATTTAGCTTTTAGTTGAGGCGTTCCTTCTTACGGCAGAACAGAGCCGCCGCTCCGCTCTCTTCTAGCGTTGATTGCCGCTGTTACCGAATCGCAAGCGCATGTCTGATCGCTACAGATCCTTCTGTTGCGAGTTCAATTACAGTAACTCGCTCACCAGCGCTTTCGCCTGGTCTGCGGGGATGCCGAGGTTGCGGAAGCCAAGCGGGCCTTCGCCGGTGTGGAGGACGGGCTCGAGGTCTTCCAGCGCCGGCAGGTCGGTGCGGCGCCAGAAGAGGCCGATCGGGATCTCGTCGCCCCACTGGTAGCCGCGGTCGATCGCCGCGTGCAGGTCGGTCGGGTCGTGGCCCTGGTCTTCCAGCATTTTTATCCGCGGGTTGAACCACTGGTAGGTGTTGTCCTTGTTGTAGGTGACGCAGGGACTGAAGACGTCGACGAGCGCGAAGCCTTTGTGCTGGATCGCGCCCTTGATCATCTCGACCATGTGTTTCTGTTTGCCGCTGAAGGCGCGCGCCACGTAGGTCGCGCCGCCGACAATCGCCATCGGGATCGGGTTAATCGGGTTCTCCACGCTCCCGTAAGGCGTGCTCTTGGTCTTCATCCCCTTGACGCTGGTGGGCGAGACCTGGCCGGTGGTGAGGCCATAAATCTGGTTGTCCATCACGATGTAGGTGAGGTCGACGTTGCGACGCATGGTGTGGACGAAATGGTTGCCGCCGATCCCGTAGCCGTCGCCGTCGCCGCCGGTGCAGATGACTTTGAGTTCGTGGTTGCCGAGCTTGACGCCGGTAGCCACGGCGAGGGAGCGGCCATGAAGGGTATGCATGCCGTAGGTGTTCATGTAACCCGGCAGATTCGAGGAGCAGCCGATCCCGCTGATGACGCAAACCTGAGCCGGCTGGAGGCCGAGCTCGAACACGGCGGTGTGGAGCGCGGCGAGGACGGAGAAATCGCCGCAGCCGGGGCACCAGTCGGGGTGGATGCGGCCCTTGTACGTGTCCTTTGTGAGTTGGCCGGGCTTCTCGGTGGTCGCGGGTGTTTCTACAGTAGCGCTCATTTTAGTTAGAAGTCAGAGGTCGGAAGTCGGAGATCAGATTTCAGCTTTTCAGCTTTTCAGTTTTCAGCTTTTTCACAGGTCACGCCAGCACTTCGTGGATTGGGACGGAGAGTTTTGTTTTGCCGGCCAATTGTTCCTTCACCGCTTCGACGATATGATGGGGCATGAAGGGTTCGCCGTCGTATTTTCGGATGTGGCCGTGGGCGTCGAAGCCGGTCTCGCTCCGGAGGTAACGGGCGAACTGGCCGCTGTAGCTGTTCTCGACGATGATGACTTGCTTGCTGCTCGAGAGAATGCGGCTGACCTCGGCGGCGTGGAATGGGACGATCCACTTGATGTGGAGATGATTGGCCACGATCCCCTCTTCGCCCGCGAGTTTTTCGACGGCTTCGCGAATCACGCCTTCGGTTGACCCCCAGCCGACCAGGGTGACGGCGGCGTTTTCGGGGCCGAAGAGTTTGGGCGGGGCGATGTCGTTGATCGCCGCTTTTATTTTGCGTCCGCGTTTCTCGACCATCATGCGGCGGATGTTCGGGTTGGTGAACTCGTCGCTGACGAGCGTGCCGTCTTCGTCGTGCTCGTCGGTCGCGGCGGTGAAGATGTGACCGGGAACGCCGGGAACGGCGCGCGGGGAGATGCCGCTCTCGGTGTTTTTGAAACGCAGGTAGGACTTGTCGCCGTAGCCGCTGCCGGGACTTGCGGCCTCTCCGTTTCCGTTAGGCAAGATCAATTCGCCGCGATCGATCGTGACGTTGAAGTCGAGGTCGTCGGGATCAATGCTCGTGGTGCCTTCGGAGATGAGAAGGTCGGCCAGGACGAGGCCGGGGCACTGGTATTTGTCGCAAAGGTTGAACAGCTCCGGGATCGTCTGGAACAAATCGAGCTGGCTGGTCGGGGCCACGATCAGGCGCGGGTAATCGCCCTGCCCGGCGCCGAGCGCCTGCCAGAGGTCGCCCTGTTCGGTCTTGGTCGGCACACCGGTGGCCGGGCCGGCCCGTTGCACATCGACGCAGACGATCGGCGTCTCGATCATGCCGGCCATGCCGACGGCTTCGGTCATGAGAGCAAACCCGCCGCCGCTGGTCGCGCACATCGCCCGGCAACCGGCGTGGGCCGCGCCGATGATCATGTTCATGACGCCGATCTCGTCCTCGACCTGCCGAACCATGATGCCGAGCTGGCGCGCATGGGCCGCCATCCACATGAGCACGCCGGTGGACGGGCTCATCGGGTAAGCCGCATAAAATTTTACGCCCGCTGCCGCGCCGCCCATGGCGGTCGCCTGATTGCCGGTGACGATGCCTAACGGCTTCGCGCCCATCGGCGCCTTCCACGAGAACGCCTTGAAATTCTGCGCCGCATATTCGTAGCCGGCCCGGGCGACGGCGATGTTTCCGGCCACAACCTCGTCGCCCTTCTTCTTGAACTGCCGGGCGACGACCGATTCGAGCGGCTCCGATTCAATCCCGAGCAACTGAAGCGCGGCGCCGAGCGCGGCGGTGTTGACCGCGAGCTTGTTGCCCTTGGTCAGTTCCTTCATCGGCATCGGGCAAAGCTGCACGCCGTCGGCCGCCTGACCGGGCGTGACTTTTTCGGCGTCGTAAATCGCGCAGGCGCCCGCTTTCAACAAACGCAGATGGCGATCCATCGTGTCCTGATTAAGCGGGATGAAGACGTCGATCTTGTCTCCCATGTTGCTGACAGGCGCGTCGCTCGCGCGAATGGTCAGGAAAGTGTGTCCGCCGCGGATGATCGACTGGTAGGCATTGTAGGCGTTGAGGTGGAGCCCGCGCCGGGCAAAGATGCGGGCGAGAATGTCGCCGGTGGAGGCGATGCCCTGGCCGTTCTCGCCGCCGATGCCGACCGCGAAATCTACTTTGGTAAGTTTTTCCATCTGATTAATTGGAGATGCACTCTGCGCGACAGAATGGGTTTCGGTCAAGCGCCGCCAAGTCTTCCGCCTGTCAATTTGTCGGCGCTCGGCTCTCTGCCATGCATCCGGCCGGAGTTGCGCGCCGGTTTAGGATGCGATCCTGCCGGAAGCGGGAACATTTCATCACAACGTCTACGTGATTCTCCTCGACCCGGCGGTGTTGCAGCACCCTTCGATCCTGCGGCTCAATCCCAAACGTGACTCGGCCAAACCCGCGGATCGACCCCGGTCCACATACAAAAGAGGACGCCGGGAATCCAAATTTCCTGCCAGATCGGCGCAGGCAGAAACGTCAGACGTAGCTGCGGTATTCCGGTTCGTACATGAGCGACCGGATGTAGGCGTCGAGATCCGCCGGCACGGACACCCCGGCCAATCCGTTTTCAAACGCAACCCGGATCACTGCTACGGCGACGACGCGAGAAACTTCACGAATGTGGGTGAGACGTGGATACACCCTGCCCTCTTCCAATTCCGCCGGCGAAACCTGGTGCGCCAGCGCGCGCGCCGCCGCGAGGAACATTTCATCGGTCACGAGCCGGCTCGCGCAGGCGATCACGCCCAGGCCGACCCCGGGAAAGATGTAGGCATTGTTCCCCTGGCCCGGCACGAAGCGGCGGCCGAATAACGAGACCGCATCGAACGGGCTTCCGCTGGCGAAGATCGCCCGACCTTCGGTCCAGCGATACGCTTCCTCAGCGGTGCATTCGACAAGGGAAGTGGGATTCGACAAGGCAAAGACGATCGGTCGCGCCACCTGGCGGCCGACAGCTTCGAGCACGGCGCGCGAGAAGACTCCCGGCTTTCCGGAAACTCCGATCAACACGCTCGGCCGCACGCTTTCGACGATTGCCACCGTGTCGGTGAGCGGCGCGTGATCCTGCGCGAAGACGACCTTGTGACTGGAAAGATTGTTTCGGCTCCGCACTACCAGACCCTTGGAATCGACAAACCAGCAGCGCGCGCGGGCCTCGTCCGGCGGCACCCCGGCTTCGATCAGCGCCCTAACGAAAAGATTTGCGATCCCGAGGCCTGCTTCACCCGCACCAAAAAATAATACTCGCTGGTCACGCAGACTCTCACCTGTGATGCGCAGTGCGCCGTAGAGACCCGCAAGCGCGACCGCCGCCGTACCCTGGATGTCGTCGTTAAACGTGCAGATTCGCTCCTGATATCTTTCCAGGAGGCGAAAGGCATTCTCGTTTCCGAAGTCCTCGAACTGAATCAGCAGCCGCGGAAAGCGTTCGTTCGCGGCGACGACGAACTCGTCGATCAGCGCGTCGTATTCCGGGCCGCGCAGACGCCGCTGGCGCAGACCGAAATAAAGTGGATCCACCAGCAGCTCGGCGTTGTTCGTACCCGCATCGATCGTCACCGGCAGGCACTGCGACGGATGCACGCCGGCACAGGCCGTGTAGAGCATGAGTTTGCCGACCGGGATCCCCATGCCGTCGCTGCCGAGGTCGCCGAGACCGAGGATACGCTCGCCATCCGTCACCACGATCACGCGCACATCGCGCGCCGGCCAGTTGCGCAAGACCTCCGCTACGCGGCCTCGATCTTCCGCGGAAATGTAAAGCCCGCCCGGGCGCCGGAAAATTCTATCATACTGCTGGCACGCCTCGCCCACCGTGGGCGTGTAGACGATCGGCATCAGCTGCTCGATATGATCGATCAGGACGCGGTATAAGAGCGTCTGGTTTCGTCCGGCGAGCGCGATGAGCGAGATGTAGCGTTCCAAATCGGTCGACTTGCGCGCCAGATGACCGAGCACGCGCTCGACCTGTTCGGCCTGCGTTTGCGCGCGCGGCGGCAACAGCCCGCGCAAGCCAAGCGCATCGCGTTCGGCGGCGGTGAAGGCGCTCCCTTTATTCAGAATCGGATCGTGCAGCAGCTCCGATCCGTGCGGGAAATTCTTCTCGGGCATCTTTTCTCCTCGGCAGCCATAACGGGGAGACGTGTCGTCCTCAAGCCTTCAGTATAAGTTGCGGAACTCCTTCCGGAAAAATGCGCAGATCGCCACGAAAACCCGAATCCATTACAGTTCCCCGACGCGCGCACAACGCCTCGGCATGGGCAGCCGGGGCTACCTCAATCACTTGCTCAATCGCGAGAGGGAATCCGAGCGGAAACAGCCATTATCAAGGACCGATACCTATTCCGCCCTTCCGCAGGCGGTTAAAATTTACGACGGCTTTGTGCGCATGAATGCATTGGACCTGGCGATCGGTCGCTATCGATTCTCGCTTACCGGTTGGGCTGAGGCGTGTAACGGAGGTAGGGCTTTATCTTCCGCATCCCTTTCGGGAATAGCTTTGCCGCATCCTCATCGGAGACCGCTGGCACCACGATGCAATCCTGGCCATCCTTCCAATCAGCCGGCGTCGCTACCCTGTGTTTGGCGGTGAGCTGGAGCGAGTCAATGACGCGCAGGATCTCGAGGAAGTTGCGACCAGTGCTGGCCGGATAGGTGATGGTGAGCTTCACCTTCTTGTCCGGCGCGATGATGAAGACCGACCGGACGGTCGCCTGGTCGTCCGCGTTGGGATGGATCATGTCGTAAGCCATCGCCACCTTGCGCTCCGGATCGGCGATGATCGGGAAATTCATCATGCAGGCTTGGGTTTCGTTGATGTCTTTGATCCACTCGTGGTGCGAAGCGAGAGGATCAACGCTGATCGCCATGACCTTCGTGTTGCGCCTGGCAAACTCGTCCTTAATCCTGGCCACCGTGCCCAACTCGGTCGTGCAAACCGGAGTAAAATCGGCCGGGTGCGAGAAGAGCACGCCCCAGCCATCTCCCAACCATTGGTGGAAATCGACGGTGCCCTCTGTCGTTTGCGCGGTGAAGTTGGGCGCGATATCGCCTAATCTGATTGCCATAGGTATGCCTCGTTGTGGTGGTTGGTCTGTCTCGAAAGTTGCGGCGAAACTAAGACAGCACCGATGGGCGGCGCAAGATCAAACGAATCGACCCCGACTCCCTGTTCATCACGGCGTCGGTGTCGGAGTGACTGTCGGAGTCACCGTCGCAGTGGGAACGGGTGTGGGCGTAGGCGTTGGGCTTCCCGGTTCGAGTCCTCTTCTGTAGGTTACAAATAGCGTCGCTCCGGGCACAGGCGCCACCGTTATTTGAGCTGGGCCGGGAATCACTACTTTCTTCATAAACTCCGGTGGAACAGATGGCTCCTGGTCAACGAGAGAAGCCACCAGCACATTGTTCGTTTGACCATCAGCCGTCACCGTCACCACACCGCGCTGACTGCTGCCTTCCTGCGAAAAATTCCGGATGGTCAGGAATTGCCCGTCGGGCACTTCGAGTGTCAGAGATTCACTCGTCGACGCAATCATTACACTCTTGAAATCACCAGCGATAACGGAAGATGCAACCGCGCAAAGCAAGCCAATGACGAGTTTTACCGTCTGCCTCTTCATCCTTATCTCATCCTTCGGCTCGCTCCCATGGATCCACGGGCGCTGTCTCTAGTTGCTCTCTTTTCGGTAAGTGATGAAACAGTCCGTCGCGTCCGCAGGACAGGTCACGGTAACCGTTGCAGGGCCAGCTATAACCACATTACTAATCACTTCCAACGGGACCTCAGTGGATGAGGTACCTGAGTCGATGATGGCTGCCGCGAGGACATTCGCCGTCCCGGCGTCAGTTGTCACCGTGACGACCCCGCGGCTTGTTCCGTCTTCCTGCGTAAAGTTGCGGATTACCAGGAAACGACTGTCCCCAACCGCGATCGTCAGAGAGCCTCCCGGCGCGATCGTCGCGCTTTGGAAGGATCCGGCGAAAGCAAAGACTGCGGACGCACAAAAAACGACGGCAATTAGAGATCGCGTAGCAATGGTTTTCACCTGGCCGAGGCTACTGCTTTTTGGTCCCGGAAGCAATCTCCGTTTGCGTCATGAGCTTGCCGACGTCTTCAGGCCATGCCTTGGCGATCAGGGTCGCTCGCCTCGGGCAGTCGGCCCGTTTCGGCACGCGTAGAATCGTTAAACGTAGCTTCGGTATTCCGGTTCATGACATCAGCGACCGGACGTTAGCGGCGAGATCGGCCAGCACGGGCGCACGTCGGTCAATCCTTTTTCAAATGCAGCGCGGATCGGGGAATCGCGATTAGGGACAGGCCCGCGCACGAGCGCCTCTAGCGTCCGCGTCCTGAGCAGAAATTGCTGACCCAAAGGCGCGAGGGGATGGTGGCGAATTGTCTTGACCGGGGAGGAGTCTGAGATCAAAGGACGCCAAGGTGGCCAATCTCCCCAAGTATGTCGTGGCGCTCGCCTTAATAGGGCACGCAGCCCAGGCGGCGACCATTACGGTTACCGACGCGGGAGACGCGATCGCGGTAGATGGATTCGTTACTCTGCGGGAGGAATACCTCTGCCAACAATCACCGACCCGGCGACGATCGATGGCTACACTCAGCCGGGGAGCGCGGCGAACACGCAGACCGACGGCGATGACGCCGCGCCGCTGATCGAACTCAACGGAGCCAATGTCGACGATGCGAATGGCTTCACGATCACAGCCGGCGGCAGCACGATCCGCGGATTGGTAATCAATCGGTTTGCAGGCGCCACCGGGAACAGTGGTAATGCGATCGTATTAACCGGGAACGGCAATAACGTCGTCGAAGGCAATTTCCTGGGCACCGACGCCAGCGGCACGATCTGGGTAACGCAGCAGAAGCGATTTATATCGGAAACGGTTCAAACGACAACCACATCGGTGGAAGCGCTCCGTCGGCTCGGAACGTGATCTCCGGCAACGATCAAGTGGCGTTGTCTGTTGCGACAAGCGGCAACACTATTCAAGGCAACTTTATCGGCACGCAGCGCGATGGTAGAACTGGGTTGGCCAACCACCAGGGGATCGCCTTCGTCGGCGTCGGTGACGCGAACAACAATCTCGTCGGCGGAACTGTCCCGGGCGCGGGCAATGTCATTGCCTGGAACGATCTTCAGGGTGTGCTGGGGGAAGCCGGCGCGGGGGCTGGGAACGCCATTCTGGGTAACTCGATTTTCGGCAACGGAGCTCTGGGAATCGATTGGCTCCCTGAAGGTCCGAATCTGAATGATATCGTCGATAGCGATGAGGGATTTAACCATCTGCAAAATTTTCCGGGCATTAGCACCGTCCAGGTCAACTCTTCCTCGGCCACGTTTTCCGGATCGCTCAACAGCACGCCGAATACTGTCTTTCGGATCGAATTCTTTGGCATTGGGCGAGTTTTACCTGGGCTCAACCGATGTGACGACCGACGCGAACGGCGATGCCTCTTACAATGTGACGCTTCGAGTCCCGGGCACACCCGCGACAGAGTTCATTCACAGCTACTGCGACAGATCCGGCGGGCAACACCTCGGAATTCTCGGCGGCGTTCAGGACCAAGCTGCTCAATATCTCGACACGATTGCAGGTGCTGACAGGTGAAAGCGTGCCGATCGGCGGATTCATCGTCACAGGGTATGGTCCGAAGAAGGTGATCGTGCGCGCGATTGGTCCATCGCTCGCCGACTTCGGAGTGCCCGGTGCCTTAGCCGATCCTACCCTGGAGCTGCACGCAGCAGACGGCTCCGTGATCAACAGCAACGACAACTGGAAAGATACCCAAGAGGCGGAGATCGAAGCGACAGGATTGATGCCAACAAGTGACCCGGAGTCGGCCATTGTAGAGTCGCTGGACCCCGGCACTTACACCGCGGTTCTGCAAGGGAAGGATGGCACTACTGGAATTGGTTTGCTGGAAGCCTACGACCTCGATCAGCCGACTGGTTCGCAACTGGATAATATCAGCACTCGCGGTTTCGTTGATTCCGGCGACAACGTGATGATTGCAGGATTTATCATCGGCCCGCACCAGCTTGGAACAGGCACGGTTGTTAGTCGCGTGCTCGTGCGGGCAATTGGTCCGTCTTTGGATCTCGGCGCGACGACTCCTTTACAGGATCCCACTCTGGAAATTCACGATGAGGATGGGACAATGATTGCCTTCAACGATAACTGGAAAGATTCTCAACAGACGGAAATCGAGGCCACTGGACTCGCACCGAGCGACGACCGCGAGTCGGCTATTTATGAATTCGTTCTCTCGAACCCCTACACTGTAATTGTACGCGGGACGGGACTCTCACTCGGTGTGGCGCTGGTGGAAGTGTATTTCGACCCTTGAATTATGGCCGGACGTTGTTGCGGCAACAATGATTGCTCCGTTGACCTCACCGCGAGGCGGGCAACGACCACCACCAGCCGCTAGCTCTTACGAGTTGGGTGATGCCACTTCAGCGGCAAACGAAAACGGTCGCCCGCCAAAGTCGATCCAGCCCACAAGGCTGTCGCCGGCCATTCGCCCATGAAGAAGAAGAGCTTGGTCGCCCAGCATCACTTTTCCAGTCATCGTTCCGTCATGGCGTTTCAAGTCTTGCAGCGGTTGATTTGTAAGCTTCAGGTCAGGTACGCTGAGGCGCGCCTGGTCCTTCGTCATCTCAAAGCTAATCGTAAGCATGTGCCCCTCGATATCGCATTTCCCGGCGAATGTGCCGATGGTAGAAATCGGTTCCTTGAGCAATGACTTCACAACCTCGATCGCCACATCGCGCCGGGAGCGCACCGAGGCGACCGTAGGCGCCGCTGGGATAAGTGGCGCGGTCGCGTCCCGCGTATCCTTCGGGTTAGAGACCTGCCAGTAGAGAGTGGAGATCTGCGCCGTCAGGCCGCTATTCGGCAGAACGGTCTTCTTCGGGTCGCCGTAGCAATTAGGAGCCCCGCCGGTCGGTTCACCGACAAAAATCGCGGGCGTCCAGCGCTCGAGCAGCGTGACGAGGTTACTGGCGGCAGAGAAAGTTCCCGGGTTGATGAGGACAAAGAACCGCCCCGGTTCCCACAATCGCTTTGCCCGAATCGCTCCGCGCACAAGGGCATCGTCGAAAGTGTTGTCCCCTCCCGGGTTATCCCGCAGGTCAAGCACCAGGGTCGCGTCCGGGGTAGCTTCCACCTCCCCGAAGAGCTTGTCCGCGAACTGCGCGATCGTTTCGTTCCGGTCGGCCAGGATATCCGTGAGGCGCGCATGGATGAGTCCGTGCGGCAGCTTCGTGATCCAGTGACGGCTGTCGGGCATTGGTTTTGCGATCTCGTCGAGCGCGCTCCACTCCAACGGCGCATCATCATGGACTGCGGCCAGCTCCGCCGAAATTTCCTTCCCGTTCGCTAACCGGACCCGCCACGTGAGGCGGTCGCTCTCGGGAGCGATCCCGACCGCTCTCAGCAACTCCGGAACGACCATAAAACTCGGCAGCAAGTAATCCTGGGCCCCGACGTTGTCCGCCGCCACGATTGGGCGCAGCGCCGCTTCCACCTCCGGAAGCGATTTGTCTCCGATCCCGATGAGTTGCGCCCCGAGCAGGTCCTTGTGTTCCCGAGACGCGCGCATCACGACCACACCATCAGTGGTGTGCAGGAGGCGAATGGAGAAATATCCAAATGGTCCAATCTTCGCCTCCTTCGTCTTGGTATGATGGCCGAAAAGTTCAGCTCCTTCTGCGATCGGCAGCCGCAATCGACTGTGACCGTCCTCCAGCATCGCCACGAGAGCGGCCATGCGTGTTACCACGGCATATTCTTGTAAGGTCGGCAGCTCGGCCGCTAGAGCGTCCGCCGCCTGGTCAAACGCCGCCTTGCTCGTTTTGCGAAAGGGGTCCGGATGCGCGGCGATCGCACCGCGCAGCGTCGTCAGGTCCTTTTTCCATTGTTCCGGCGTCAGCGCGCGGGCCGGGAAAGGGACCAACAAACCGGCGGTAAAGGCGACAAACAACACGATCGATCGAAAGACGCGACCTTGCATACTGGTAGGATGCGCCATGTTGCCTCTTTGGATTCAAGAAAATGCCGGATTACGGGAGGAAATGACGACGCCCTTGAAGTGGATCGGTGTCGAACTGAAAATGGGAACCTGGACTCACACAGCCGCGCGCTTATTGGCGCGCCACCGCCGCCAGACCAAAAGTCCTGCTGCCCCGAGCGCCAGTCCGCCGAGAGACTCCATCGTAGGAGCGGAGTCATTGCTGCTTGGCCGCCCGACCGACACGACGTCACCAGGGTCGCCGTAAGCATAATCCACTACCCGGAACGTAAAATAGGGAAAACCATCCATCCGCACACGAGCCCACCCGTACTGGTCGCCGGCCCCGGTATTGAACTTGAAAGCTATGGCCCCCGGTCCGGCCGCCTGAAATTTGCCTCGCGGGTAGCCGGATCCGCCCCATTGGTTAGCACTGCGCTCGACAAGAAAACCACCACCCGGGACGAATGGCCCCGCCGATATCACGTCGCGATTAACCAGCCGTGAGGCCGAAACCTCGCCGTCGGGGGTTACTGCCCCCCTGACAGCTCCTGACGGGGCCGAAATTCCAACAAAAGCGCTCCCGCCATCATAGTACCACGTGATCGTTTGGATCCCTCGCGGAGCCATCCGATTCTGCGGCCGGGACGAGCACGGGGACGTGGTGCAGATGATCGTGCCGAAATAATGTTTAACATGCTCAAATTTGATCACACCGGCGTCGCCAAGCGGGAATGAAACCGACGAATCACCGTCGAGTTCCTCATTAATAAGACCGCTATAATGGATCTTGGCCTCAGCCGAGTTCGCCAGGTTGAAGCTGAAACTGGTGGCCAGAGCCGCCGTCGCATAGGCGGCCCAGCGCTGATGTTCGACTGAGGTGATTTTGCAACGGCGGGTCCGCTGGATTTTCGTTGAATCAATAGGCTGTTTCATGACGATTTTCTCCCTTCTTCTCCCGATTGTTTGAATTCTGCGCACTACTGAGCCGAACGTTTCATGAGCTCTCATTAGGTCTTATGAGTGGCCTGACGCTAACCACCTCTTGCGAATCATTGCTCAAATTCTGCCCCTAAGCCTCTCTGGAGCCGACCGGCATCGCAGTTGTCCACACGAAGCTGGTGTCCAACCGGAAGTGGCCGGAGCCGTCACGGTTAATCGCGGCGGCGAGATCAACTCATCTGCCTGACGCGCGCCTGCTAGGCTTTGCGGGCCCGGGCTTTGACGAAATCCCCGGGCGGCCGCTGCTGGTCGTCGGGCGCCGAACCGGCAGAGTTTGCGAGACCGGCTTCCTCGGCGGGAAGAAATTTTTTGAAGAGATTCTTATCGATCGCTTTCATGAACGCTTCGTGCGGCGATACAACTCCCTGCTGGAGGAGCGCCCAAATCGCGTCGTCCATGAATTGCATCCCCTGCCCTTTCCCGCTCACGATCACGTCCTGCAATTTCTGAGTCGCGCCTTCCCGGATAATGGAAGAAACGGCGTTGCTCGAAATGAGGATCTCATTGACCGCGATCCGTCCGCTGCTGTCGGCTCGCTTGAGGAGAAGCTGCGCGAGAACGCCCCGTAGCGAATTGGCCAGCATGGTGCGCGCCTGCGGTTGTTTGTCGGCCGGGAAAACATCGATCATACGGTCGATCGTTTTGCGGGCGTTGTTTGTGTGCAGGGTGCCGAAGACAAGGAGGCCGGTCTCGGCCGCGGTCAAGGCGAGCGAGACGGTTTCGAGATCGCGCATTTCCCCGACGAGGACGATGTCGCAATCTTCGCGCAGCGCTGCTTTCAGTCCCGCCGGAAAGGTCGAGGAGTGTTCCGGCACTTCGCGCTGCGTGATAATGCTGAGCTTGTTGCTGTGCACAAACTCGATCGGCTCTTCGATCGTGACGATGTGCCGCGCGTAGTTCGTGTTGATGTAATCGATCAGCGCCGCCAGGGTCGTCGACTTGCCCGAACCGGTCGGACCGGTGACGAGAACGAGACCGCCACGCAGATCGCCAAATTGCCTAACGATGGGCGGAATGCCAAGCTCCTCGAGGGAAGCGATGCGGGTTGGGATGAGGCGGAAAACCGCGCCGTAGCCGTTGGTTTGCTTGAGGAAGTTGCAGCGAAAACGCGATTTCTCGTCCATCTCGTAGGCAAAATCGAAATCGCCGCGTTCTTCGAAAATTTCCCAGCCCTTCGGACCCGCGATCTCGCTCAACATCGTGACCGCCTCGGCGCGCGTAACCGGCTCGGGACGAATCGGCATGACATCGCCGTGCCGCCGGATTTTCGGCGGCTGCCCCTCGCCGATATGAAGATCCGATGCACCCTCGTTGACGAGGATGTCAAAAAATTTGTCTATGGAAGGCACGGAGTTTCGAAATTAGGATTTCGGATTTTCGCCGACATGCTGTCGCATCGCCTGTTTTTGGTCGGCGCGGCTGGTGGCTTCTTCGGCGCTGATCAAGCCCTGGTCGAAAAGTTGGGCGAGCGAGTCGTCCATCAGGCGCATTCCTTGTTTGCGGCCGGTCTGAATAATGCCGGGAAGCATGAAGGTCTTCGCTTCGCGAATCACGTTCGCGACCGCCGGCGAATTCGTCAGCACTTCGAGCGCGAGGACGCGGCCCTTGCCATCGATCCGCGGGACGAGCTGCTGGCTAATCACACCGCGCAACGATTCGCTCACCATGACGCGGATCTGATCCTGTTGATCGACCGGGAAAACATCAAGCAGCCGGTCGAGGGTGCGGGAGGCGTTGCTGGTGTGGAGGGTGCCGAGAACAAGGTGGCCGGTTTCCGAAGCGGTGATGGCGAGCGAGATAGTCTCGAGATCGCGCATTTCTCCCACCATGATGACGTCGGGATCTTCTCGGAGTGAGCCACGCAGGGCGGCGCCGAAAGATTTGGTGTGGGTGTGCACTTCGCGCTGGGTGATGTGGCAACCTTTCGGCTGGAAAACGTATTCGATTGGATCTTCGAGAGTGATGATGTGTTCCTTCCGCTCGATGTTCACCTGCTCGACGAGCGATGCCAGGGTGGTCGATTTGCCGCTTCCGACAGAGCCGGTAACGAGGATAAGCCCGTTGTGAAAACGGGTCAGTAACTTAAGGCTCTCGGGCAGGCCGAGGTCGTCCATCGTCCGCACTTTGGTGCTGATGATTCGGAAAACGATGTCGATCCCGAGCCGTTGCCTGACGACGCTGGTACGGAAGCGCCCGAACTCGGTCACGTAGGCAAAATCGACGTCACCGCGCTCCGCCAGTTGCTCGCGCTGGAGTTCGTTTAGAAAACCGGCCGCGAGCGCAGCGGTATCATCGGCGGTCAGCTTTGGCGCGTCCGGACAGATCGGCTGGAGAATGCCGTAGAGGCGCCAGATCGGTTGCGAATTGATCCCAAGGTGAATATCGGAGGCGCCGCTCTGCTGCCCAATCTCCAGATATTGATCGACGTGCGGCGCGGTGGGCGCGGCGACGGGTGAAGTTTCAACAAGCATGAAGAAGCGGGCCCCCGAGAATAGGCAACCGCTCCCCAGGCGTAAACGGAAATTCGATTACCAGTTACGCTGCGTGCGTCCCTGCGCGCCGCCATTTTTCGCCGCCTTTTTCGCGACATAGCTAACCACCATCGGTTGCACGAGCGTCATCCCGAGTTTCAGCAACCCGATCAGCGCGCTCGATTCGAACAAACTCTTATTCCGCGAACGTTCTTTTTTGCCGCCTACGCCAACGTAGATTTTCTGAGTGCGCGCCCGCAGGAGGGCAAGGCCAAGGCCGACGGCGATGGCCGCTCCGACCCATAAGACGGTGTGCCGCTGGAAAGCCTTCCTAAACTTAAGCGGAAAATTCAGCTCGTAGCGCAACCCATCCATGTCGCGCGCAACCAACTCGCGCGAGCGGACGATCTTTTGGCGCAATTCTACGGGCGTTTCTTCTGATCCAGATTTTTCAGCCATTCGGTGTCCTCTTTCAAAACGCTCGTCGTGTCACGCAGGATGGGATGCTTCAGGGTCGCTCGCACAATAACGAGGCAGACCAACGCGATCGCGAAATGGAGGAGGGCCACGACCAGGGTGACCCAGATCCAGGAAACTCCGAGCAGGTGTGCGATCCCGACGATTGCAAAAACGATTAAATAAACAAAGCCGAGCAGCGAAAGAACGAGGGCCGCGACCCCGCAGGCCAGCATCGTCACCAGATGCCGGAGGGCCGACTTGGATTCCCGGGCTGCCAGCTTCAGCCGGCTCTCGACAAACTGGGTGAAGGACGCAATGAGCGACCTCAGGTTTTGCCGCAATCCCATGTGCCCGGCGGGATTACGGAACCGGATGGAGCCTTCCGCCATCGACTCGCGCCTAACGACGGAAAATCAAGCCGAGCACAAAGCCAATGCCAAGCGCGGTAGCGACCGCCTTCGTCGGGTTGTCCTTGACATACTGTTCGGTGTCATCCTGAAAAGTGCGGACCCGGCCAGTGGCATCGTTCCACACTTCCTCCGCCCGGCCGCGATACTGGTCGGCGACCGCGCCCGCCGCAGATTTAAATTCTTCCGCCGCCCGGCGCGCATACGAGGCGCCGCTTTCCAATTTCTCTTCTGCCTCGGGCGGGATGGCTGCGCCTTCTGTTTTGTTTTCGTCTGCCATATTCTTCTCCTTGGTTGGGACCGGCGATTTCCGGCTGGTGGTTTTCCGTTTCTTCAACGGTGGATTTTGTTTCTCTGGGGATACGGAACTGGAAGGCGCCTTGCGCTTACGATTTTCGCGATCGCCGCTGCTCTGAGCCACGGGATTATTTCGCGCGGAAAATGATTCGCGCCTTGGTCAGGTCATATGGCGACAACTCGACCTCCACTTTGTCGCCCGGCACGATGCGGATGAAATGTTTTCTCATCTTGCCGGAGATATGGGCGAGGACGTTGCGCTGCCCGGCAAGATCGACGCGAAACATGGTCCCTGGCAAGACCTGCGTCACCGTGCCCTCCGTCACGATCTGCTCTTCCTTCGGCATGGCGGAGTATAATGCCTAACGGCGACTTCTCAAGTGATGCGCCTCTCACGGACCACGTGTCGAGACCACTGGAAGGTAAACACGCTCGTCCTCGCGTCGCCACCAGGCGCCGGTCTTCTCGAGCTCCGTGCGACTGCTGAATTGGTAGCGATAGCTGTTCGCCCGGAGGTAACGCGGCGGTTTTTCCGGAAAAGGGTTCTTGCCTAACAATGCCACGACATCGGGCGAATTTTCGAGCAGACGGAGGGCAAGCCCGATGAACCACGGGTTTTGCCGCACATCGCCGAGGGCCGCAAACCACATCTGCCAATCGAGCCGCGGCTGGTACGGTTCGACGAAGGCCGGCATTCGGTCGAGAGCGCCTGGTTTCCATTTGAACTCATACGCTTTCCATTCGATTCCGTTCTCGCTTCCTTCGATGATGATTTCGGGCCGTTCCTTGGTCATGACGCGAAAGAGTCCATAGCCGTTCACGATGCGAAAAGGCGCGACTGCATTGTAGAGCGACTCAAACGTCCGGGGCCAGGCTGCTTCCGGCTTGAAGCCGTTGAAGATCAGGAGGGCATTCAGCGGCATCGTAAGGAGAATGACGAGCGCCGAAACCGATTCGCGCCAGCGTCGTCCGGCCGGCTCAGGATTCGTTAGGCGCGGACGGCCGGGCCAGGCGAAGTCGTCAATCAACAGGAGGCAAAGCGCGAGGGTCAGGAGATTGAAGAACGCGTAGTTCCCAGTCAGACCGATCACGACCTGAAGCAAGACAAGCAGTCCGCACCCAAGGAGACGTAAACGCCGCGGACACCAGATCAAAAACGGCGCGACGATTTCGATCGTGAGGACAGCGGCGGTCGAGAACTGCTTCACCCATTCCGGCGATTTGTCGGCCCACCAACCGAGCACCGTCGGGAGCGGCTGCGTCCAATAGTGGTAATCGAGCGCGCTCAGGTTCCACCAGGAAGCATCGCCGCTCGTCAGCTTCACCACGCCCGACATGAACATCAGTTTGAAAAGGAGAAACTGGAGAAGGAAAAGCCCGAGTCGGGAAAGCGGCGCGGACCGATCGCGCCGCGGCCACCAACGCCAGGGGGCGCAGAAGATGGCGAGGAACCCCGTTTCAAGAAGCAGGATATCCCATTGGAAACTAAAGAACGTCTGACCCGCGATCGTGAGCGAGAGATAAAGCGCGCCCAGCAGCAAAAGGCAGACGGCCGGCGCGATCTCGACGACGAGGAGCACGGAGAGCACTGCGCCTGCCCCGCACATGAAATGGAGAAAGGCGTCGCTCGAGTTGAGCCAGCAGAGTGTCGGCAGAACGAACCAGGCCCGCTCGCCAAGTTGTGTTCGTGCCGCTTCGAGAAATTGGGGGAGCGGCAAAACGCCGCGCGCCCCGATCAATCCATCGGCCTGCAACCAGAAAGACAAAAACGCGACCAGGTAAATCGCCCCGAGCGCGCGGAGAAACCAACTGCGGGCCCGAAAATAAGTCGGCCGCCGGACATCGTTTCCCCAGAACAGCCAAGTAACGCGATGCGCCAGTTCGCGATGCCCGGCGATAAATCGATAGGCAAATTCCGAGGCCGCGGCAAAACCGGGAAAATGTTCGTAACTCCAGCGATTAAACGGCCGCCCGCCCATCCCTAACGAACGATAAACCGCCGCCGCCCCGCTTCTGACCGAGCCATCTGGTTCGATCAACCTGACCGCGCGCGCGAATTCCTCGCGCGGCACCTCGGGAAAACGCGCGGCGGCTTCCTGCAGTGGCTCGTATTCGACCGCGTCGCCCGTCTCCTCCCGCCAGCGCGCGATCCAAAGTTTGCAGAAGCCGCAATCGCCGTCGTAAACCAGAAGCGGCTTCGCGGGTGGATTGGCAACCTGAAGGGTCAAGCCGGGGCGCGGTTTCAACGTCCAACGTTCAACGCTCAACCTTTAACGTTCAATTGGGAAAGAAGCTGCACGATTTGAGACGTTGGACGTTAAGCATTGAGCGTTGAACGTTTTCTTCTCAACCGCCAAACTCGGCCCAGACCGGCGCATGATCCGACGGTTCGTTCCCTTTGCGCATTTCCCGGTCCACACCCGCATCGCGGCACTTCCCCGCCAGCTCGCTCCCGGCGAGGATCGCATCGATCCGCAGCCCGCGATTTTTTGGGAAGGCCAGCATCCGATAATCCCACCAACTGAAAATCCCCGGTTCCGGATGATGTAACCGGAGTGTATCTGCCAGTCCCAGCGCCTCGAGCACGCGAAAGGCTGTCCGTTCCTCCTCCGAACACATGATCGCGCCACTCCAGAGTGCCGGATCGTGCACGTCACCGTCGTTAGGCGCGACGTTGAAATCGCCGCAGACCACGACCCGCTCGAGCGCAGTTTCCTTCTCCCGCAGGCAACTCGTTAGGCGGCGATACCATTCCAATTTGTACCGGTATGCGGTCGAGCCGACTGCCTGTCCGTTGGGAGCGTAGATGGAGATGACTCGCGTCTCGCCCACGGTCGCCGCGATGATGCGCGCCTGAGGGTCTTCAACTTCATCGCAGAATCCGATCCGCACTTCGCGTGGCTCCTCCTTCGCCAGGATCGCGACCCCGTTATACGACTTCTGGCCGTGGAAAACCGCCGTGTAGCCCGCGTCGCGCAGAGTCGCACCCGGGAATTGTTCGTCGGTGCATTTCGTTTCCTGGAGGCAAACAACGTCCGGACTCGTCTCGCGCAGCCAAAGCAGCAGGCGTTCTTCCCGTTTGCGCAAGGAGTTGATGTTCCAAGACGCGATCTTCATGCTTCCGTGCGCTACAACTCGATCTCCACCCCGGGCGGCGGAACGAAAATCTCGCTCTCCGGAAGCGCCGCCGCGGCCGCAGCCCGCATCCATTCAATCGCCGGGACGTCGCCGTGAACCAGAACCAGCTTCTTCGGAGCGACCTTCTTAATGTATTCGAGAAGCGACTCGCGCGAGGCGTGCGCACTGAATTGAAATTGATCAAGCTGACAACGCAGCGGCTGGGCGGGCTCGTCTTCATCAAGGGAAACCAACTCGTTAGGCTGCGAATTGCGTAGAACCCCGGCGGGCGATTGAGGATCGGAGTAGCCGACGAAAAAGATTGAGTGTTCCGGTCGGTCAAGCAGGCGGCGTGCGAAAATATTGGAGAGCGTCTTCGGCGTCATCATGCCGCTCGAGAGCGCGTAAATACGCCCGGGCCGCGCCGGTGCGTCCGCGATGGTTTTGCCGTTGAGAACAAACGGTCCGACCTCGGGAAATAATTGCAGACGCGGCAGGACGCGCGCCGTCTGGTTCGCCCGGCGATCGTAAATCTCGGTCATCTTGGAGCTCAGCCCGCCGATATAGATCGGCACGTCAGCGATCATTTTGCTGCGCTTGAATTTGTAGAGCATGGTCAGGATTTCCTGGGTCTTGCCGAGGGCAAAGACCGGCACCAGGACGCACCCGCCGCGATCAAAGGCCTGCCCGAGCGCTTCCGCGAAACGCCGCTCCTCCGATTCGCGCGAGAATCCTCCGGGTAGTGGCGAATCGCCGCGCGTCGCTTCGATGATCAGGACGTCGATCCCCGATTCCGGAAAGTCGGCGCCCTTGGTCAGGGTTTGATCATCAAAATTCACATCGCCGGTATAGAAAACCGTCCGACCTTCCGCACGGAGCAGAATACCGGCGGCGCCGAGGACATGACCGGCATCGCAATATTCAAAACTCAACTCATCGTTAGGCCAAGCGGGACTGCGCTCCCCGTCGACCGTGAAGGGCTGGCCGAGCCGGCAGTGCTGCCAGCGGTTGGTCGCCCGGTCCGTTTCGCGATGGGTGAAGAGCGGATAGATCACTCCGACCTCCTCCCGCTCTCGCGTCATGACATTGACCGAATTGTGGAGGAGCGCTTCGCCGATCGCGGCGGTCCCTTCCGTCATGAAAATGCGCGCCTGCGGCTGCTGGCGCATGAGCACGGGGAGCGACCCGATGTGGTCGAGATGCGCGTGCGAAAGGAGAAGCGCGTCAACCGGCAGACCGTTCAAGTTCGCGAGGAGAGGTAGCGCCATCTCGCCCTCTTCCTTGGGATGCATGCCGCAATCGAGCACGACCCCCTGCCCGCCGGTCCCGAGATAATAGCAGTTGGCGCCAATCTCAGTCCGGCGCGTCAGATTGATGAACTTCAAAATCGACCGGCATCTTGCCACCCGCGAGCGCGTGAGCAATCAGCAAATTTGATTGAGGCCAAAGCCAGGGACGGGAAAGAGCTTTCGAGCGCCGGTCGTTAGGCGACGCGGCCGCAGCAGTTCTTGTATTTCTTTCCGCTCCCGCACGGACAGGGATCATTCCGGCCTACCTTCGGCATCTCGCGCCGCACCGGCGCGAGCTCCAATTTCACTTCGCCATTGTCGTCGGCGTCGCCGTTCCCGCCGACTGGCGCTCCGATTCGCTCCGGACGGCGACCAGGCAAAGGACCAGCTTGGGTCGGGTTTGAGGTCGCGGTGGCAGGACCGTGCTCGCGCATGAGAAATTGCGGCAGGGTGGAGAGGAAAGTCTCGAACGCCTGCAGGTTCGAGGTGCTGCGGAAAAGGTTGTGCAGCACTTCGTTCTTAATGTTCGACATCAGGTCGACGAACATTTCGTAGGCTTCGGTCTTGTACTCGACGAGGGGATCCTTCTGCGCGTAGCCGCGCAGGTAGACGCCTTCGCGGAGCGCGTCCATCGCGTAGAGATGCTCCTGCCAAAGGCGATCGATCGCGTTCAGGATGATGTACCGCTCAAGACTCTTGACCGCAGCCGGCTCTTCGTGGCTCGACTTGCGCTCGTAGGCTTCCTTGATTTTCTCGATCAGGAACTGCGTATTCTGCTCGGGCGAGCGGGTCTCGAACTCCGCCTTTTCTTTCGTTAGGCCAAGCGGGAAAGTGGTGTTGATCCAATGCAAGAGGCCGGGGTAGTTCGGCTCGTCGCTCGGCGCACCGGTCCCGAGGTATTCCTGCACTTTCCCCGGCACGGCTTCGTCAATCACTTCGTAGACAAGTTTGTGCGGATCTTCGGTGTCGATGACTTCGTTGCGGTAGGTGTAGACCACCTCGCGCTGGTTGTTCATGACGTCGTCGAAATCGAGGGTGCGTTTGCGCGCCAGATAGTTGCGCTGTTCAACCCGTTTTTGGGCGGTTTCGACGGAGCGATTGAGCCAGCGATGCTCGAGTTCCTGGCCTTCTTCGAGACCGAAACGCTCCATGATTTTTGTCATGCGATCGGCCGCGCCGAAGTTGCGCATGAGATCGTCTTCGAAGCTGACATAGAAACGCGTCGCGCCGGGATCACCCTGTCGCGCGCAACGTCCGCGCAGCTGCCGATCGATCCGGCGCGATTCGTGGCGCTCGGTGCCGATGACATAGAGGCCGCCTTTGTCCTGCACGCCGGGCCCGAGTTTAATGTCAGTCCCGCGGCCGGCCATATTGGTCGAGATGGTGACGGTGCCGGCCTGGCCGGCGCGGCTCACGATCTCGGCTTCCTGCCGGTGATATTTTGCGTTCAGAACGTTGTGCGGAATTTTTTCCCGCTTCAACATCCGGCTGAGTAACTCAGACGCTTCCACACTGACCGTGCCGACGAGGACCGGCTGCGAGGCCGCGTGGCGTTCGCGAATTTCGTTGATGACGGCGTTGTATTTTTCACGGCGCGTCTTGTAGATGCGGTCGTTCGCATCAGCCCGCGCGACCGGGCGGTTGGTCGGGATAACAGCGACATCCAGTTTGTAGATGTCGTGGAATTCGTTCGCCTCGGTCTCGGCGGTGCCGGTCATGCCGGCGAGCTTTTGATAGAGCCGGAAATAATTCTGAATCGTGATTGTGGCCAGGGTCTGCGTCTCGCGATCGATCTGGACGCCTTCCTTTGCTTCGACCGCCTGGTGGAGTCCATCGCTCCAGCGCCGGCCCGGCATTTTACGGCCCGTATATTCGTCGACGATGACGACTTTGTTTTCCTCAACGACGTAAGCGACGTCCTTTTCGAAGAGGCAGTAGGCGCGTAGCAACTGCGAGATGTTGTGAATCTGCTCGGCCTGCTTGTCGCATTGTTCCTGCCGCTCGGTTTTCATCCGGTCCTTCTCCTCGTCGGAGAGAGTGCGGTTGAGATCAATGTCGGTAAATTCGCTGATCAAATCCGGGAGGACGAAGGAATCGGGATCGTCTGGATTTAAGAACGCGCGGCCTTGCTCAGAGAGATCAGCCTCATGCGATTTCTCGTCCATCGTGTAGAAGAGTTCCTCCTTGAGCGCGAAAAGTTCCTCTTTGCGCGTGTCCTGGAAAAACGAGAGCTCGGCTTTGTCGATCGCGCGGCGCTTTTCCGGATCTTCCATCATGCGCAGGAGCTGCTTGTTGCGCGGCTGGCCGAGCTTCACCTTGAACATGAGGCGGCCGCCTTCTTCGTTCTCGCCGGCATCGAACGCTTCCTTCGCTTCGCTCGCGAGCCGATTGCAAAGCATGTTTTGCTTTTTCACCAGCTGATCGACGAGCGGCTTGAGTCGATCGTATTGATGGGTCGAAACCGTCGCGGGTCCGCTGATGATGAGCGGAGTGCGCGCTTCGTCGATCAGGATGGAATCGACTTCGTCGACGATCGCGTAGTGATAACCTCGCTGCACCTGCTGTTCACGCGTCGTGGCCATGCCGTTGTCGCGCAGGTAATCAAAACCGAACTCCGAGTTCGTGCCGTAGGTAATGTCGCAGGCATACTGCTCGCGACGAAGATCGGGCGGTTGATCGTGTTGAATCACGCCGACGGTGAGCCCGAGAAAACCGTAGAGCTGGCCCATCCATTCGGCGTCGCGGCGAGCGAGGTAATCATTCACCGTCACGAGGTGCGCACCACGGCCCGCGAGCGCATTCAGATAAAGCGGAAGCGTGGCGACGAGAGTCTTGCCTTCGCCGGTCGCCATTTCCGCGATCCGACCCCGATGCAGGACGATGCCGCCGATGAGCTGCACATCGAAGTGCACCATGTTCCACGTCATCGGCTGATCGCAAACGCTGAAGGTCTCCTGGCGTTCCGTGAGGCGACGCGCGGCATTTTTCACAACCGCGAAAGCTTCAGGGAGAATCTCCTCGAGCCGCTGCGCGAGCGCACCGGGGTCTTCCATCGTGGAAAGCTCCGCATTCCAGACCGCAGTCTTGGCGCGCAACTCTTCGTCCGAGAGGGCCTTGAACTGCTCGTCGAAGGCATCGATCGAGCGCACGACGGGCTGCAACCGCCGAATCTCGCGCTGATTCTTCGAGCCAAGTATCTTCTTTAAAATCCAACTGACCATGAGGGCAACAATATCGACGAGAATCGCGGGCGAGCAATCTCTGTGGTCCGGACCTGGCCTTTGTCGCCGTTGTGCCGCAAGTTTTTCCGGCTAAGCTCGGGGCCATGAAGAAAATTGTCTCCACTAGTGACGCGCCGGCGGCGATCGGCCCGTATTCGCAGGGCATCCGGAGCGGCTCCCTGCTTTTTTGCGCCGGCCAGATCCCACTCGACCCGAAGACAGGTCAGATCAGTTCGGACGATATCGGCGAACAGACCAAGCGCGTCCTGGAAAACATCTCGGCCATCCTGAAGGCGGAGCACCTCTGTTTCGACCACGTTGTGAAGACGACCATTTTCCTCACGAGCATGAACGATTTCCAGACAGTGAATGAAATTTACGCAACTTATTTCCGGGAAAATCCGCCCGCCCGCTCGACCGTCGCCGTCTCCGCCCTGCCGAAAGGTGCCAAGGTGGAGATCGAAGCGATCGCCGCTGTCAGCGACCAGCCGGCCGGCGGAGGCAAAACGGCCAGCGATACCTCCGGCTAGGAGCGAACCAGACGTGGTAGCTGAAGATCTGCTGGCGTTATTCCGCCAGACCGGGGCGTTGCTCGACGGGCATTTTGTGCTCCGGTCCGGCTTGCATAGCCGGCAATTTTTCCAGTGCGCGATCCTGCTTCAGCACACCGAGATCGCGGCCCGGGTATGCGGACAGTTGGCGGACAAGCTGCGCGATCTGGAATGCGATGCCGTCATCTCGCCCGCCCTCGGGGGAATCGTCGTTGGGCAGGAAGTTGGACGGTCGTTAGGCAAACGCCACATCTTTGCCGAGAAAGAAGCGGGCGGGCTTGTCCTGCGCCGCGGGTTCGTCATCTCTCCTAACGAGCGTTTCATCGTCGCGGAGGACGTCGTGACGCGCGGCGGCCGCGTCCAGGAGACGATCGATATCGTGCGGGAGCGGGGCGGCCAGGTAGTCGGGGTCGGCGTCCTGGTCGATCGCAGCAGCGGGAAACGAGCCGACTTTGGCTGTCCGTTTATTAGTCTCATCGAGATGCAGGTTGAGACTTTCCCGCCTGATCAAATACCACCCGATTTGCAAGCGATTCCCGCGATCAAACCTGGGAGCAAATAAGGCGGTCCAGCCGGGGTCAGGGCACACGTCGCAGAGGATAGGCCTCGTGTTTCTCCGGGTCGATCGCGAAAAATAGTAGCCGGTCAGCTGGCGCAGAGGCGTAGCGGCCGGTTAACGGGTAGGTGCTAAAGCCCATCCAAAAGGAGCTCTCACCGGTGTCCAGTCGACCCGGCAGAGGTGGTCCCTTTTGGTTCATCAAATCAACCGAAATAGGCGTGAGCTCTGAGTCTTCCTCCTCGACCACGGTCAGCACCGCGGGGAATGGTGTTCTGGCGACAGGGCGCATCGCCCATCCGAAAGCCTTTAGTTTTTCGCCGACGCCCCTCACCTGCACCTCCCCGACTGGCGCCCGCGACCGTGCCTTCTTGAGTGCCTCCGTAAGCCACCAGCCGCCACTGTAGTCCGGACATATTCCTGCCTGAACGAGCGCCAGGTAATGAACGCGACGATCCGGTGGCGGCACGACCTGCGAAATGGGCAACGGCGAAATGAAAGGCGCCTCCCGCCAGAGGGAGAGGGCAATCTTCCGTCGCAAGAGCGCTCGATGGTGTCCCCAACTCACCTGAACCCCGCTTTGCCAGCCAGCCAGAGCGTATAGACTTCCGCCGAGAAGGACTGCCATTGCAGCAGCGCGTCGCACTTGCTGATTCCCCCGCGCGCTCCCATCCGCGCGGTAGCAAAGCAAAATGGGGAGCAGGCCGGTGAGGCCGATTGTCATCTGCATGGTAACCAGAAAATACCTGCGGGTAAGTGCGTTGCTTATTCCAAACGGAGAGCGGGTAAGAGTATTTACCAACCCCGAGACAAAGACGTAGGCAAGCAACGCAAGCCAGGGCCAGGCCCATTCCAGGCGGACCAGACTTCGATCCTTTACAGCCTCTACCGTTGCCACCGCCAGACAGGCCGCTCCGGCGAAAGACAGGCAAACGCCAAATACATAGGCCGCGGACGAGTCCCCGATGCTAGCCATACTGGCTCCGGTCCAACTAAAAAAATACTTCCCAAAGCCCGCCACACCACCAGTCGGCAAAGTGATTGGCGTCCCGTGGTAATCCACAAAATAGCTACCAATGCCGGCGGCGGCGCAAAAAAAGGCAAGCACGGTGGGAACAAGAATGCTTTTCCGATCCTTGGAGGGATCGCGGAGTTCGTGAAGAAGCGGAAAGACAGGGAACATAAGAACCCAAACGATCATCCCGCTGGCGAAAGTTAGTGTGCTGATCTCCGCCAGAATGACGTAGACAACCAGTTTCGCCCGAAACGAGATCTGGAGAGAGTAAAGAAACAGCCCCACGAGAATGAAGAGGCTTGGCACCAGAATGATCCCCTGGCTGCCCCGGAGAAACATTTCCGGGCCAAAGCGCGGGTGCAGCAAAAGTAACGAGGTGCAGACCGCAACCGCCCATCGTAACGCGCTATTCCAGGCAACCTTCTGGAACAACAGCACAAGCAGATAGGCTTCGATCGCACACATTGCTACCGATGCGTACATCCAGTGCTTGGTGGACCAACCTACAGTAAAGGCCTCGACCAACCAGATGATGCGTGGAACAACGAGCCTGCTGTCGACATGCTGTTGCCAAAAACTGTCCCAACTGAGGTTGCCGTGCAGCCAGTCAAAAAGCATCCTTCCAGGACTATTAAAATCGTCGTTAAACGGGATATTCACTCCGCACATCCTCACCACCAGCGCCATGAGCAATGCCAGCACCAGCGGTGGCACCCAGGCCGAGGGCGCGGCCCAACTTACGGCGCGACAGTTCTCATTCAGGTTCGCCCGCTCCTCCCGCAGGTGCGATCCAGCCTTCGCGGGAACGAACTTCATGATGCAGGGGAAACCGACTCGCTCAGCCGGCCCAAAGCCATAATCGAACTGCCGACAGGCATACCGATCGGCAGGCTCATCTCGAGGCTTTTCAAGAAATCCAAACCAGCTTTCATAATCTGGCCAGGCGGCTTAAAGCCGACACCGATCGTGCGTTCCTCCGAAACAAATCTCAACACCAGTTTGCGCACCGCCAGGAGTGGAACCAATGAGAATCCCCAGTTTGTCATGGCCAGCTTTGTGACGTTGGACATCTCGAACAGCGAAGAAAGCCTCGCACAGTTATAGCGCCTCTTATGACCGGCCACCTTGTCGTATTTACTATAGAGCGCCATGTGCGCCGGAACGTTGATGGCCACAATGCCACCCGGTTTCAAATGTTGCAGTGACGTTTGCAGGAAGCCGAGGTCATCCTCCAGATGCTCGATCACGTCCATGAGTAGGATCATGTCGTAGGCTCCGCACATTGCCGGAAGCCGGTCAAAGATATTATAAACCAGGAGCCGTCCCCGGCCCTCAGGCGCTAACTGGAGCGCATGAGCATTTAAGTCGCAGCCATCGACCTGCACCTGAAAAGCCTCCTCCATCTGTTGCCGCAGCACTCCGTGTCCGCAGCCAATTTCCAGCGTCTTACCCGGCGCAATCGCGAGCCGCCGCATCTCCCGAAGGAGAACCTCGAAACGCCACCGCATCCAAAAGTGGTCCCGGTCCGCAATCTCGAACCATTCATCCGCCATGGAGACGGGTTCTGCCGGCGAAAGAATCTCGACGCTGGTCATGAAGATTCACTCTTTTCCAGCGGCAGCTGTCCGCCTTGGCCTTCAGGAAAATTATGGAGCCGATCAATGATGAACGTTGGCCGTCCTTTCACCTCCATGAAAATCTGTCCGATGTATTCGCCGAGAATTCCGATGTAGAGAAAAATCAGTCCGTTAAAGAAAAGAAGCAGCACGACCAGGGTGGTGAAACCTGGCGCGCGGATCGGAATCTCCGTGAAAAGAGCGAGCGCCACATATCCGACCGCGGCAAGAGTTGCAATCAAGCATAAGAGGGCACCACAGACGAACCCGAGTCGGAGCGGCTTGATCGAAAACGATGTGATCCCGTGGCTGGCGAGCTGGATCAACTTGGAGAGCGAATACTGCGGCTGGCCGGCCGCCCGCCGTGAACGAACGACTTTAAAGGCTTTGCCGCGCAACCCCAGCCAAGCCCGAAGCCCGCGGACAAACCGGCTTCGTTCCGGCAGCGCAAGCAGCAGATCGACCGCGCGTCGGTTCATCACGCAAAAATCGCCGCTATCGACCTGCACCGGGCTGTCGGCAAAAAATGAGAACAACCTGTAAAACGCGTGATAGCAAAACCTTTTGATCGCTCCCTCGCTCCGGCCTTCGCGAACGGCATACACGACGTCGTAACCTCCCGCCACAGCCTGCTGGTACATCTGCAGTAAAATCTCGGGTTCATCCTGCAAATCGGCGTCCATCACTCCCACGTATTGACCAGATGCCACCGATAGCCCCGCCGACACGGCCGCCTGGTGTCCGAAGGTTCGGGTCAGTTCGACGAGCTTGACGCTTGGGTCCCGAGCAGCCCACTGGGTGAGAATGTCGACGCTCGAGTCAGTCGACCCGTCGCTGACGAAGACAAGTTCCCAATCCGGATGGGACTGAAGCTGCTGCAAACGTTTCTGCAGAAGAGGAAGAACAGTCTCCTCGTTGAGGAAAGGGATGACGACGCTCAACTCAGGACGCATTATTCCCAAAGGATACGCTTCGGACTGGGCAAGTTAAGTCAAAATCCAAGGCAGCTTGCCGGGATTTAGTCATGGGCGCCGGCTCTTTTCCGCGATTAATCGCTCGTAGAGCGCGTTGATCCGACGCGCGAAAACATCACGGGAAAAGCGCGCGAGGCTTCTTTGCCGGGCGAGCTCGCCGAACTCTGCGATCTTTCCGGGGCGCTCGACAAAAAACCGCAGTCGATCGAGGACCGCCGGCAAGTCGAGATAGGGCACGATAAAACCGGTTTCTCCGTCGTCGATCAATTCCGGAAGTGCGCCGTGCCGGTAGGCAATGACGGGCCGTCGCGCGACCATCGCTTCTGCCACCGTGCGACCGAACGATTCCGCAAAGCGAGAAAGATTAACGACCACATCCAGGTCTCGGTATGCGTCCGGCGGATCGATCACGTAGCCTCGAAAATGGAAGTTGGCCGGAAGCTGTTGCCCGCTCTCGCACAAGTCTCTCGTTAGGGGACTCTCAGGCCCGATCAGGTGGAACTGCAGAGCCGGCAAGCGCGTTTCCGCCAGGCGGGCAAGTTCGAGAAAGTCGAGCACCCCTTTCTTCAAAATGTTGCTGCTGACCAGTCCGACGTGGATCTGGCTCGAGCCGACGCGCAACGGAAGATCGAAGGCGATACCATCGACGCTATTGTAAAGAAACGCGCCGTGCGCCGCGCAGGGATAATCGGCCAGCGTCGCCGCGGAATTCGCCAGCAGATAGCTCGCATTTTCACAGACAATGCGCGCGATCTCTTTCGCCTCGCCGCCGAGACGGGCGATCAACTCGTCGTCCTGCGAAATCAATTCACGCGCGTTGGTGATCGCCGGAATACCCGCCCGGCGTGCAGCGATCTGCGGTTCGCTCAGCATGATGGTGTTGACGTGGACGAGATCAATCGCGCGCCGCCGGCAAATCTCCTCAAAGATGGAGACAGTCTCTTCATCGAATGGCCGATCTTTCCGCCACCAGAAATAGTCAAAGACCGCAATCCCCTGCACCTGCGAGCGCAGCGCAGCAAAGACCTTTTCGTTTCTTTCCGGGAAGACGGCGAAAACATCGAATTTGTCCGGATCAATCGCAGTAATGATTTCGAGCAGGCTTTTCTCGCTGCCAAAAAGGGTGCTGCTCAGGAGATGCCCCACGACGAGCACGCGACGGCGGCCGGGGGACGGTTGATCGAAGCGCGCTCCGCGATAAACCCAGCAATCCGCGATGTCTTGTTTTGGAGGGCGCAGCTTGTGGCCCGGGATGAACGGGCGCAAATACCAGCGCGAACGCAGATCGTGAAGAATGGAACGGTAGTATTTTGCATCGGCTTCTTTGCGTTGGGCGAAGCGCAACTTCTGGCGAGCGCGCAGAAGCAGGGCGTCGAGCGCGCGCAACTGTTCTTTCAGCGCGCGGTTTTCGTTTTCGGCCCCTTTAGGATCATGCGGACTCACGAGTTTGAAGCGGATTGCCACATCTTTTCGATACCGTCCGAAAACGAAATGCGCGGCTGCCACGAAGGCAGTGCCCGACGCAGGCGGGAGATGTCGAGCACGATCGCCGGCACGTCCATGACTCGTCGCGCTTCGAAAGAAGCAGCAGGCGCTCGTCCCGAGACGCGTCCAATTTCCTCCAGGATATCGCGCAAGGTGTGACCGGATCCCGATGCGAGGTTGTAAACGCCGGAGGAAAAATTCGTGTCCCGCATGATGGCAGCGAGCGCGCTGGTGAAGTCGTCGATATGGAGATAATCCCGCACCACGCCGCCGTCGCCCCAAATGTGAAGCTGCTCACCGGCCGCGTGCAATTGCACAAAGCGCGCGATGCTGCCGATGACAACCCCACGAAGCTGATAAGGTCCGAATGGATTTCCAACGCGCAGGACGATCGCATTCAAGCCGGAAGATCGCGCATACAGCGCGATGAATTTTTCAATCGCTAGCTTGGTGATTCCGTGCGCGCTGATCGGATTGGTCGGGTCATCCTCGGCCGCGGGCAACCTAGATGGCACTCCATAGACCGTGCCGCCGCTGGAGGCATAGACAAGACGTTTGATCCCTCGCTCCTGAATGATTCGAAGCAAGTTCAAAGTGGGCAGTAAATTGGAAGAGACATCGAATGCCATGTCGTCCATAGATGAAGCCGGGGTCGTGCTGGAAATGAAGTGCAGCACCGTGTCGACGCCGTCGAAAAGAGGGTCCCTCGCGGTGAGGGCAGTGAAATCACCCGTCCGAATTTCTACCGACGCCGCACTGAAAAGCGCCGCATCGGGAATTCGTCGGCAGAGAATCTTTACCTCCAAACCTGCAGCGCCTAATTGATTGGCGGCGGCGCTGCCGAGAAAACCGGAGCCGCCCAAAATGAGCACGCTCATGCCGGAGGCGGCTGGCGACAGACAAAGATCTCGTGGTCGCTAAAGCAGGCCGCGGCGCTGGCGTAGCGGACACGTCCCTGGATCTGAAAGTTGTGCGATTCCAGCATGGTGGCGATTTGACCGGGGTTGGAAGGCCCGCTCGGAGCGGAATCAAGAATTGATCCTCGGCCGTAAACCTGGAAATAGAGCAAAAGGCCATCGGGCTTAAGCACTCGCGCGATTTCCGGGAGGAGATTTTCTGGCGGAGTCTGCACCTCGTCGGGTAATCGGAGCACGACCAGATCAAGGCGGTCGTCCGGGTGATCGATCCGACCATTCTCATCCATCTCCGCCATCAGCCCGGCATAATTGATCGAGCGGCCCCGGAACATTTTTTTCCAATCCGGCAAAAGCCAGTCGGATTCGCCGGTCTGCAAGGCAACCAGTCGCCGAAAAGTGAGATTCGATTCTGCGAGGTAGCGATAGAGGCTGCGATGAAACGGGGTGGCGCCGCAGACCGAACAGAGCGCCGAAGGCGCCGCGTAGGTCACGGCACTGCTACAGACGTTACAGAAATTTGTTTCTCGCCTGACGACCTGATCGAGCAAGGGGGCGAGTGTTATCGAACCGGGATGGACGGCATAGACCGATTCGTCCAGCCGCGTCGTGAGGAGCGGGCGGCTTTTTTGGTAGATGATGACAAAATCAGTAATCTCTCCGAGCTGCCATCCGCAGCTCTCGACATAGTAGCTGTATTCGACGTCGGTGTGATTGTGCGGCACCGCTTCGCTGAAGCCGCCGATCGAGTCGAACATCGCGCGGCGGATGGCGAACATCCCGCCCTGCACATGCCGAAAAGGGCGATCGCGATTTTCCTTCGCGAACTCCAGATTTCGAAATTGCGGGAACGGCTCTAGTTGTTCGAGGTAATCAGCACCGGTGAAGTACGAGGGCGAGTAGCCTAAGGTTCCGGCCAGCCCGACCGAGGGATGATCGTCCATGTAATCGAGTATGGCCTGGTCCCAACCTTCCGCGATGACGTAGCCTTCGCGGCTACAAAGATAAACCGCGATCGGCGCCCGGCCCGCTTCGACTCCTCTGTTCGTGCCGGGGCCGACGAACAAGTTTTCCGACTGTGGAAGCAAGCGCACATTGTCATGCGCAGCCTCGACCGAGCGGAGGTATTCTAACGTTTCCGGCTCGCTCGCGTTATCGACGATATATAGCTGGAAGGGAGTCTTGGTGAAACGATAGAGCCGCTCAACGACCTCGCGCACTTGCGCGGTCCCGTTGAAGGTGACAAGGACGACGTCGAGCCCTTCATCGGACCACGTGCGCACAAGGGTGCGGTTCGATTTCATGACGTCGAAATGTTTCCGCACATGCTCGCGCCCGTTCTCGATCATGGCCCGCACCTGCGCTACCGGCGCGTGATAGAAACGCAGGATCGATTCGGTTAACGAATCGACGTCGCCCGGTGCGCAGAGATACCCGGTAACGCCGTCAATCACGAGATCGGGTATGCTCGAGACGCTCGAGGCCACGACCGGCACATGGCTGGCCATTGCTTCGATCAGGATGGTGGGGATTCCATCCATGTCGCCGTCGGCCGCACGAACCGACGGACAAAGGAAGAGATCGTGCTCGCGAAAAACCGAGATCATGTGCTTGCGATCCTCCACTGGTCCCGGGAAAAAAACATTGTCGAGCCCAAGCTCGGCCACGAGTGCGCGATACGATTCCTCCAGCGGACCGTAACCGTAGAGGTGGAGCGAGATCCCGTCTGTCGCCAATTTCTGCGCGGCGCGGATGGCATCGTGCAGGCCCTTCTTTTCGATGAAACGGTGAATGGCACAGATGCTCATCCGCGGTCGTTCGAGACGCGGCGCGATCGGCTGCGCCTCGTAGGCATCGAACAGAATGCCCTGTGGGCTAATAATGATTTTCTCCGCCGGGACGCCGTTCTGGATGAAGAAGTCGCGATGGAAAGTGCCGGGCGCGAAAACTCTCCGGCACATCGGCGAGCGCGCCACCTCGCCGAGGCGATTCTTCACCGCGTTGTCGTGACGGAAAATATCGACGGCATGCGCGATGAAGGTGAACGGCACGCCCGCCAGTTCGCAGGCTAGCCAGAGGAATTGTGTCACGGTCGGAAAAACGAAATGCGAATGCATGATTTCGCGGCCGCTTTCCTGCATTTTCGCGGCCAGCTCTTCGGGCGATTTCACCCGTTGCCATTCGATCGGAAAATCCGGCTCGAAATCCTTGTGCGGGCTCTCCTTGCAGAAAACCAAGACGTCGTGCCCAAGCCTAACGAAATCGCGCAGTTCGTTAAGAACGAATGTCTCGGACGGGACCGGGAAATGCCACATGAAGTAACCGATCCGCATCCGCTTAGCTTCCGACACCACTGCGGGTGCGCGACTCGCCGCCTGCGTTTGGCTGCAATTGGCGCCGGCAGGAGAGGCGGAGCGCAGGACGGTATCGTAGATGCGGTTCAAGGTTTTCGCTCCGACCACCCGGGAGAAGTTTTCCACCGCGCGCAAGCGGGCTGATTCGCCCATTTGCGCAAGCAGATCCGGATCGTGGGCGAGTCGATTCAAACGTTCGCGCGCGCTTTCGGCATCGCGGAAGGGCACGACAAAGCCATCCACTCCATCGCGGATCAATTCCGGCAGCGCACCGCGCGCGTAAACCACCGCAGGCCGCCGCGCCAACATCCCTTCCGCCACGCTCCTTCCGAAGGATTCCGCGAAGATCGAGAGATTAACGACGACGTCGATCTCGCGCAAAATGTCCGGCGGATTGTCGACGTAACCGACGCACCTCACATTTGCGGGGCAGCCGCCGTTCATCTCGAAGTGCCGCTTCACCGCTTCGGTCTCCGGTCCCACGAGCCAGAACTCTAGCGGGTCGTTTTGCTCGCAGGCGGAGCCGGCGATTGCGAAGAAATCCTCCACACCTTTTTTCGGCAGGTTGCTGCTCAGCATTGCGACCCGCAACGGTCCGTCGCGCCTTCGCGGCGGCAGGTCGAAGGCCACTTCATCCGCCGTGTTGTATAGGACAAACGATCGGCCGACCTTGCCTTGTTGCTCCTGGGTGAACTGTGAATTGGCGATAACGAAATCGCAGCGCCCGTTGACCTCGGAAGCGATTTGCTCCGCCGGCAACCCAATTCGTTCCGCGAGATCGGGATCGAAAGTGATGACCTCCCGCAGATGCAGGACGGAGGGAATGCCGAGCCGCTTTGCGGCCAGCAACGGATCGCGCAGGACAATCGAATTCACGTGCACCAGCCCGATGTGACGAGTGCGCATCAGGGTTTCAAACTGGCGCTCGAAACCATCGTTGCCGCGCTCAGACCCGAGCCACCACTTGTAGGGGAAGACTGCGACGCCCGCGACAAAAGACTTGATCATTTCGAACATCGCTCCGCCCGCTTGCGGAAACGAGCAATAGATGTTGAAGCGGTCGCGGTCGATCGACTGAATCAACTCCAGCAGGCTGCGTTCGCTCCCGAAGACTTTTTCGCCCAGCACATGCCCGACCAGAAGCACGTTGACCTTGCCGTTACCGGAGACTTCTTCGGCCTCGTAGATCCACCGGACGGCGTCGTCCGGTCGCGTCGCCTCGCGTCCTTCGGCCGAGCCGTAGTGCAGAAAATGCGAAAGCGCGTCCAGCGGCGAGCGTTCGACGTCGGGATTGGAACGCAGATAGGAGACGGCATCAAAATGCGCGCTCGGATTGCGTTTCTCGCGCGCGCCAAAGCGGAGATAATGCGCCAACGGATCGAGGCGAGCCGCGGCTACATCCTTGTGCTGCTGCAGATACCAGATCGGATCGAAGTATTTGTTAGGCGAGAGCGCTTTCCCCGCTCGAACGTTGCGCAAATAATGTAGGAGCGGGTTCTCACCAGTCGCGCTGATTTCGGGATTGGAGTTAAGATAATAAGCGGTGTCGAAGAGTGGATTCGGGAAAAACCCGCGCGGGGCGCCTTTCCGCAGGTAATGACTGATGAGCGCTAGATCACCCAGCTCGGTCAATCGATAGCGCCGCCCATACCAGGCGGAGTCGAAGAGGTTCGAACCAGCGATCGCACCGATCTCGCTGAGGTGAAGGCCGCCGATTCCACTCAAATCGATCAACGCCAGCGGCACCCATTTCCCGGGCGGCGTTCTGACTTCCAATCGGCATCTGGCGCCGTCGAATTTTTTCAAATCATGGAAGGCAAACCCGCATTGGGCGGCACGCGAGTCGCCCGGAAAAAGAAGCGGGATATCGAGCCGCGGCTGCGCGCCCTTGGCTCCGCGGCGTGCTCCAGACTCGCTCACCAGACGAAGCGCAGGTTGCGAAGTGTCCTTCTCCTTCGGCAGGATCCAACCCTCGATCAGGGCGCCATCGGGACGCTCGAGCTCCGGATAGATTGCAACCCCGAAGCGAAAGCCTTTCTTGGATTTATTCCAAACGTTCGGAACGGCTCCGTTGAGCTGGACAATATCCGGCGCGCTGCCGGCAAACGGTCCGACCAATTTCTTCAGCTCGCGGCGGAGAGGCAGAGCCGTCCAACCATGACGTAAAGTCTCCAACTGCCGATCAAGCGCCGCGCGCCGCGCCTCTCGTTCCGCAATCTCGCCCGCCGTCCGCTGCCACATTTCCTGAAAAAACTTCTGCTGTCGTTCGACCAAATCGAGCGTCTGGGTCCGCGCTTCCGCCTGTCGCAGTTTCGATTCCACCTGCTCGAGATCGTGTCGCAGCTTTTCTTCCGCTTTCTGGAATTGTTCGGCCTGCCTCCGACTGTCATCGCGCTGTTGCATGACCTCGCGCAGCGTTTGTTTCTGCCCCTGATAACGTTCCTCGAGCGCTTCCCGCGCGCGCTTTTGTTCCAACGCGATCGTTTCTGCGGCCGCTTCGACCTTCCGGCGAATTTCGTCGCGCTGCGCCATAATATCGCGGAGCGATTGCGTCTGCTCCTGGTAGCGTTCCTTGAGCATTTGTAGCTCTCTCTCTAAAAGGGCCTTCGCCGCGATCAAGGCTTCCGTTAGTTTTCGGGCCTCGTCCCGATGGAGAATGATCGCTTGCAGCAATTCATCGCGCTCCTGATAGCGTTCCTTGAGAAATTTGTGATCCTGCCGCGTCGTCTCGACCTGCTTGCGGGCCTCCTTCAGGTCCCGGTCTTTCGCTTCGAGTCGGTCCCGTAACGCGGCATTGGCGCGCTTCGTCGTCGCCGCTTCGTAATCGCCCCGCCCGCTCGCCTCTTCCGGGAAAATCGAAAGCCGCTCCCGAATCTCCTCCGCCACATGATCCAAACGTCTTTGCGCGGCCTCGGTGAGTTGATTTTGAAGGAAGAGCGTCCGCCAGACTTTCGACGTCCAGCGCTCGATGTCGAGTTGTTCGCAAAACGTCTCCGTCTCAGCCACATGGTGCGCAAAAGCAGGATCGATCACTGCGACCGCTTCCTGGGATTTAACCGGGTTTGCAATCTCAAGGAACGACGCCACTTCGCGCACCTTGTCATCCGGCCGCGTCATTAGATCCTGATAACGCAAAATCAGGCGCTGCCCGGATCTGGTTTCGCGCTCAGCGGCGAGGTTGTATTGCAGCCAGAGGAGCAACGATTTCTGCCGGGAAAATCCGTCGCGACGGGCCAGCGAGTAGGACACTTGCAACGGATGGCGGCCGATCAAAATGAAGCGTAAATCCAGAGCGCGTTCCTCGGCGAGGCGAAGCCAGACCGGCAAGAGCCGGGAGGCGCGCGGATCTTTTACCACGATCCGGCTGGCATCGCCAAATTCCTTCTGCAGAATCCCAGCGAGCTTCTTGACGGCATCATCAATCCATCCGCCCTCGAACGCGCTCGCGGGCAGGAACCGCAAATCGTGCCAGGAAGAGCTCAGCCGCTCCAGGACTTCACCGTGGAACTGAACCACCTTCTCGTTTTCGTAGTAGCCTCCTGCGTTGAATTCATTCGCGGGCAGCAGGTTTTTCCCAAGGTCGAAACCGAGGCGCGAGATCAAGGCCCCGAGCGCAGAGGTCCCGCTCCGATGCATTCCAAGAACAAGCGCAATTTGACGGAGGTTCGACATGCTAACTAGCGGCTGATCAATTCTCAATCGTTCTCCTGCACATGCGACTCAAACAGTCGCCTTTCCATGTCGAGCCCACAACCCGCGATCCATCCAGGCTGCGTTGCGAACTTTTTCGCTCACCGCGGCGAAAAACGAAAACAAATAAAGGCGACTTAATAGCCACAATTGCGCAAGTTGCACAGGAACGCGTCTCGAACAAGCCTACGGCAGGTCGCTTGCGGTGAGCCACGGTCGACCCGCTCGGGACGCAACCCCTCCCGCCTGCCAAACCTCATAATGATTCCAGCCACAAAAACTCTCGAGTCCGAAGAGGTATAGTTAGACGCCAAGAGAGAATGTTGAGATGGTATAGCGCATCGCGGCGCCACGCGACGGGTTGCACAAAGGCGAACGCTCTTCGTCTCGTCCAGCCGGTTCTCGTCGCCGCAACACTGGTCGGATCACCCAGTCAGGCAGGAGACTCCATAAGTCGCGCAAAGAAGCGGTTCCGTCCAAGCGGGTGCGGTTGGCTTCATCGCGAGGCAGGCCGCCGAGAAAGATCGGATTGCCTAACGTCATTCGGCAAGGAATACTTCCTCAGCTGTGTTAGTTCGATTTTTTTCTCCTCTTGAAGCTGGTAACCGATCTCGTTCAGTCTGCGTTGTAAAGCCAGAACCTGGGCTCGAATTTGTGGTTCCGGTCGGTTAGTTACCATCCATATCTCCTTCGCGGATGTAGCCGCTACCTTGTAGTTGCTTAAAGGCAAGAGGCGGTCTGGCCGGTTGGAGTAAAACTGAAGCGCGAGAAGATTTAGACGCTCATCAACAACAACATCAGCTTCGCGCCCGGCGCGCGCGTCAAGATAGGTATAGATCGCGCGGAAATCATCCCGGTGATCAACATCAGGGTCGTGATAATACTGGCCGATCTGCAGCGCACCGATCAAAAAAGCAACAATTATTCCGCCGACTTCATAGAGACCGTCGAACAGCTTGCGGTGACGAAACGATCTCTCGAGCTGCACAAACGCTCCTGCCAGCACGAGCGTCGTGAATGGCAAATAGAGTATGAAATACCGCGGGTTAACAGAAAGCGGCTCTTTGAAGAAGAAGTATGTAATTTGAAACCCGAGAAACGAGCAGATGCAAAGCACTATATACCGCCAGGCAACACTGATCTTGCCGAAGCGGATAAGTAATAACACCACATACGCTGCGACAACGGTGCCTGACAAAATGAATATTAGGTGAAAGATCTGTGGCGCCCAGCGGTGGACATAGTTACCGGTGAGTACAAATTCAAAGCCGTTGCTTGCTCGACTAGCCAAGTATGACATTGTGGGGGGCGTTTTGTCATAGATGGCCGTGGTCAGCTTTGCGCGCCAATCATGAAGTAACCAGGGAAGCACTGCGAGGCCGGCAATGAGATGGCTCGCAGGGATGATCAGCGGGCGTTTTGAGCCGCGCCGTGCTTGCCAAAAAGCCAGAACCGCCTGTGGCGCAAAGAAAAAGACTGTCCACAGGCTGGCATAAAAACCCAGGGTCGCGGTTACGATGTGGCCGAGGGCGAGAGCCGCGAAAGAGACTCGATTCGCCGAGATGCCGCGACGGATCAGCCTCAGGAAGAAAAAGATATTCCAAGTAAGAAGGAAAAGAATAAGGCAGTATTCGCGGATCTGCAGAGCAAACGCCATCGCGTGGCCGCTGAAGGCATATAATAAAAGTGCAAAGAGCTGACCTCGGGGAGGAACAAGTGTCCGCGCGATTTCAAAAAGGGCGACCGCTGACAGGACAAACAGAAAGGTATTCGTTAAATATAGAAGAGTCGTTGAATAAGAGCGCGTGAACCGGAGGATTGCATTGAGTAACAAGTAATAAAGCGGCTGGTGAGAGTAGCCTTTAGAGGCTTTAAGAACAGCCGCGGGCGTGCCGGGGTGGCGGTGAAACAAGTCGCTTTTAAAGGATCCACCGTTCGCTATGGCAAGACGGTGTGCTTCGTCGGTCCAAATACCTTTGAAATCGGATGCATAAAAGTGGCCAAGAAATGCTACGCCACAGATCCATAAAGAGATAGCCCCGGCATGCTCTCTGACAAAGCGTCGTAACACATTAACTGGGTGAGTGATTGTCATTCGAACTACCTCTAATAATAGTGCTCGGCTGAAACCCTTGACGAGGAGTCACGCAGATCGCGGCGTTCCAAAAAGCTCTTTGTCTGATCCTGACTCGCTTCCTTCGAAGCGCGTTCCGAAACGTAATGGACACCCATCTTATTGAACAATTGATCGACTGTTGCTCTCCCCGACCCGCGGATGCCTAGAGCCAGGATTTGCATTGAGTCAGCCCTCCTGCTCCGAGAGTGCGCCAGACTACGATTGCTTGCTCGCTGGTTCAATAAATAGGTTCCAGTAAATGGCGGGATCGGCGAGATTCGCCCGAAGACTTGCTTCCACCAAACCGTCAGTTTCAACAGCAGAGCGAGGCACTAGCCGGTGATGCTTCAAAAACAGCATTAGAGCCTCCGCAGAATCCCCCGCCTGCTCAAGGCCATAGGGCCAAA
Source organism: uncultured Verrucomicrobiae bacterium (assembly GCA_963819975.1). Classification (GTDB taxonomy): domain Bacteria; phylum Verrucomicrobiota; class Verrucomicrobiia; order Chthoniobacterales; family UBA10450; genus Palsa-1392. The sequence goes on from CAWFYE010000009.1 coordinate 234,812, forward strand.
ATTCCAACAACATTCTTATCTGCGGATTTTCACTTAGCAGCCGCTCCGCTCCGTGCAAGGCGCGCAGTTCGAAGCCTTGAATATCCATTTTGATAAAATCGACGCGGCTCCCTGGCTCGAAGTAATCATCCAGTCTCGTGGATCGGATTGAGATCGTCCTTCGCGACTCTCCAGCCGTCTGGTAGGAACGATGATCCACATTCAGGCCATCCGAGATGTAGAGGAGGGATTCTCCCGTTCGGTCGCTCAACGCGAGTTCGTTCGCCTGCACATTCGGAAAGTCCGAGAGCGCCGCGCGCAATCGCCCAAAATTTCCTGGGTCCGGTTCGAAGCCATGTACGACGCCGCTCGGTCCGACGCACTTCGCGAGAAACTCCGAGTAGATACCAATATTGGCTCCGGCGTCGACGACGACGGATCCCTTGGCGACGTTACGCATCAGAAGCTTGCGCTCAGCCCGGTCGAAATAGCTTTTGAAGCCGCTGTAAACGGGCCGATAAATCGGGAACGCGAACTTGTAAAGGTGATTGCCCAATCGGCGGGCGACCATGGCCGGAGACATTATTTGCGCCTGAGCGTAATGGTAAAGAATGCCGCAAATGCCCTTGGAAAGAGACGACTTAGGCCAAGGTCGAAGGCAAAGAAGCCCCGGTAGATCCAGAAAGGTATGGGAATACGATGGGAGATTCCACCGGTCGCAAAGTAGGCCAGGGCGGTGAAAGTCCGGAAGGGGCGCGTCTCGAAGGAGTAAAGGCGTTCGATCTCCTTGCGCCAGGCGGCGCGAGTAAAGATCAGCCACGGCAACGCTTCGTTGGCCGAAGCAAGGGGGCCGCGCACCTCGGCCAGCTCCGGCTTTTCGATCGAAAAATCGACTGGCTCATGATGGAGGTGCTTGTAGATGAGGGTCGAGAGCACGGAGAAATAGGGCTCGGTCGCAATCACAAGTCCACCCGGTTTTAGTTTCCCGGCAGCGTTGGTGAGGAATTCGATCGGGCTTTGCAAATGATGCAGCACGTTGGTGAGAGTGATGACGTCGAGGGAGTGTTCGGGAATCGGATCAAAGCGGTCGAGACGATGACAATCGAAAACGAAATCAAGATAATCCAACTCGAGAACATCGCTCGTCCGAACTCCCGGATAAAAATTCGTCAAGGGCGAGACTCCACTCCCAATCTCCAAAACGTTCAATTGGGTGACATCTCTCAAATTGCGAAATTGATCGCGATATAGCTGACGGTACCAAAAGAGGAGATTGCGATTGCGGGCGAGCCGGTCGCGATTGCGGAATGTCGCCGCCCGGTCCTGCGCATATTGATCGGCTATGGCGGTGCTGCTTTTCAAACGTTCGGGTGATCGCGCAAGCTCAGATGAATTTGATCCGTGCGGCGGCAAACTGGAGCATGCGGAGCAGAATCATTCCATGCCGCCAACGACTGATGTTGGTTTCGCCGTAGGTGCGCTCCCGGTAGTGGACTGGCACCTCGACGATGCGCAGGGCCATGCGCGCCGCTCCAAAGATAAGATCGAAGTCTCCAAAAGGATCGAATTCACCAAAGTATTTCCGGTGCGCAGCCAGTTTCTCGTAGTTCTTGCGGGTCAACACCTTCGTCCCACACAGTGTGTCCTTGAAGCGTTGACCGAGCACGAAAGAAAACATGCCGGCAAAAAATTTGTTACCAAGGAGGTTGAGGAAACGCATCGCTTGTTTTTCCATCGGATAGACCAGTCGACTGCCGTTGATGAATTCTCCCTTTTGGCTCACCAGCGCATCGTAGAAACGCGGCAATTCTTCCGGCGGCACGGTCAAGTCGGCGTCGAGAATCATCAGAATATCCTTTTGCGCAAGAGCGAAGCCCTTGCGCACCGCATCGCCTTTTCCTTTTCCATCCTGCCGACCGATCCGAATAGTGCGAATGCCGTCATACTTTTGCTGCAACTGGCAAACAACTTCCCACGTGTCGTCGGTCGAGTTGCCTTCGATAAAAATCAATTCGTCGTCCGGCCCCATCGCCGGCGTGCGCAGAATCGCCGCCTCGATGTTGCCCGCTTCGTTGCGCGCGGGAACGATCACCGAAACTGACGGAGCCGAAGCGTAGTCTGCAGCCTCCAGCGCAATCGGGCGCGCGACGGCGATGTTGAGCAGGTTAAACAGGCCAAACCCGGGCAGAGGAGCCAGGAAGCGGTTAACCAGGTAACTGAGCCCCGGGATGTAGACAGGAATGAGCAGCTTACTCTCCTCCCGGACCAGCTCGTAACCGGCCAAAAGAAGAAGGTTGCGAAGATCCTCCGGCGCGATCCAGTTTTCTTCCGCGGTCTCACTCCGCAAGCCCAAGGCGGTGGCCAGGCGGAGGAACGGTTTCCAAAGATTGCTGTAAAACGTGATGATGACCCGCGCCGCCGGCGTCAACGCTTTGCGCAGATCTTCCATGAATTCCTGAATGTCCGTCTCGTGGTGGATGTTGCCGTTGAGCAAAACGTAGTCGGGTCGAAAGGCAGCCAACTCCTTAAAATCCCTGCCCTGGATGGAAGTCGGCGAAGGACGCACCAGGTGGTTCTGGAAGTTCAAACGTTCTCCAGTTCCTTTGGCATCAATCTGAAAAATTCGATCGTCCGGCCGGACGTACAGGTCGAGGTACTCGCGGAGCTTCGTGTAAAAATATTTTCGCATCGTCAAACGCTGGAGAGCTCGGCGCAACTGAGATCACTCGGTGTGGTGGTTTGCAAGTTGGAGAACCCGGCGCCTTTGACCAGGGTTGCCTTACCCCGCATCAAAAAAAATTGCAATTGCCGAGATTGGCGGACGGCTGACCACCAAACCCGCGGCTGCTTGACACCGTTAGGTCGACTCATAGGGTAGACCGACCGCGGACGTCGCGGCACAACCTTGTGACCAACATCGCCGCCTTTCATCGCTCTTCGGTCGGCCGGAAAAATATTCGTGGCGGTGACCGGGCTCGTCTTGGTCCTCTTCGTCATCGGCAATCTCCAGATCTTTTCGGAACCGAGTAGGTCAATGACTACGCAGAGCATGTGCGCCAAGGTGCTGTCGACAAAGCGGCAGATACCGCTGGCCAGATCGCAATTTTCGCCACCCTTTTTATCTTCTCAGCCTTCACAAATGTGCGTGGAATTCCAACTGAAACATCTCCGCGCATCCATGAGTGGTCGGGTCGAATTCGGGAAAATTGACAAGCGAGCAGGGATAGCATGAATTCCGACATGCATCCAACAACGTCGGGGCGGCCAGCTCGAGACCGGTCCTGCTCGAACCGCGATCTCAAAGGCTTGATCGCGATGCTCCTCGTTAGCGTCTTGTTGGTGACCGGATGCGGCCGCCGAGACGACAAAACGGCGAATGAAAAGTCTACCGCCCGCAAGTCGGAAGCTCTGCTGGAGCGCACGTTCAAGGCCGGTGGCGAAACCGTCTTGACGATTGAAAATCAGGAAGGCTTCAAGCAGATCAAGCCGATTCACAATGTGGTGCTGACAGCGCTCCCCGATGCTCTCAAGATCGAGGCGACGAACAATGATCCCTCAGTCCATCTTCCGAAATTTTCCGGCGGTCACGACATCGTCGAAGTCTCGGTCGAAAGCCCGGCGACTACCGAGATGCAATTGTTTTATTTGCTCCCTGGACAAAGATCTTTTGCGCAACCGCAGAGCGAAAAGCGGGCGCTTAAAGCCGGTCATAACATTGCTTACTTTGAGCTCCCGGACCCTTCCTGGACAGGCGTCCTGCGACTCGACCCTGGAATGGAGCCGGGCGTCTATCTGATTAAGAGCATCAAGGTGAAGGCTGCTCCGGCGGGCGGGATTAATTAAATGGGATCTGGCCTTGGACTGATTCCGTGGCCTATCCGGCGTCCGGTGCCGCTGGCATCCGTCCCGTGAACAATATCGCCGCTTTTCATCGCTCATCTGTCGGCCGGAAAATGATCGTGGCAGTGACCGGAGTGATCCTGATCCTCTTCGTGATTGGGCATCTCCTCGGCAACCTGCAAATATTCCTCGGACCCGATTGGATCAATGGCTACGCCGAGCACCTTCGCGAACTGGGACCTTTTCTCTGGGTGATCCGAGGCGTTTTGCTCGTCGTCGTCCTGCTGCACATCTACTACACGATCCGTCTCGCGATCGAAAATCGGCGCGCGCGTCCGGAACGTTACCGGCGGAAAGATGCGGTTAAGGCGACCTTCGCTTCCCGCAGCATGGCCTTGAGCGGACTCGTTCTGCTCGCCTTCATCATCTATCACCTTCTCCAATTCACTGTCCGCGCCACCGATCCGCGTTTTGCTGCGCTACCGAAGGACCCACTCGGTCATTACGACGTATATTCCATGATGGTGCTTGGTTTCCAGAGTCCGCTCGTCTCCGGTTTCTACATCCTGGCGATGTTGCTCCTCGCGCTCCATTTGAGCCACGGTTCCTCGAGTTTCTTTCAATCTCTCGGGTTGAATAACCAGAAGCTCGCGCCGCGACTCGCCCGGGCGGGACAAATTTTTGCCTGGCTCCTTTTCGTCGGTTACAGCTCCATCCCGGCCGCGGTTCTCCTCGGCTGGGTGAAATTGCATACTCATTCATGATCGGGACGCTCGATTCCAAGGTTCCGCATGGCCCATTGCCGGAAAAATGGCGGCGCCATCAGAATAATTCCAAGCTCGTCGCGCCGAATAATCGCCGAAAATTCGAGATCATCATTGTGGGCACCGGGCTGGCCGGCGGCTCGGCCGCCGCCACCTTGGGCGAGCAGGGCTACAACGTAAAATCCTTTTGCTACCAGGACAGCCCGCGCCGCGCCCACAGTATCGCCGCGCAGGGTGGCATCAATGCCGCGAAAAATTACCCTAACGACGGCGACAGCGTTTTTCGGCTTTTCTACGACACGATCAAGGGTGGCGATTTCCGCTCCCGCGAAGCGAACGTTTACCGGCTCGCGGAAGTCGCCAATTCCATCATCGACCAGTGCGTCGAGCAGGGCGTCCCGTTCGCGCGCGAGTACGGCGGACTGCTCGCCAATCGCTCTTTCGGCGGCGCGCAGGTTTCGCGCACCTTTTATGCCCGCGGGCAGACCGGCCAGCAGCTCTTGTTAGGCGCCTACCAGGCCCTTTCCCGCCAGATCGCGGCCGGCACGGTCACGATGTTCCCCCAGACCGAAATGCTCGACCTGGTTATCGTCGACGGTCACGCCAAGGGGATCATTACGCGCAATCTCATCACGGGCGAAATCGTTAGGCACGCGGCCGATGCGGTCGTCCTCGCCACCGGCGGCTACGGGAATGTCTTTTACCTCTCGACCAACGCCCGGGGCTGCAACGTCACCGCCACCTATCGCGCCTACAAAAAGGGCGCGCTCTTCGCCAATCCCTGCTACACCCAGATTCACCCCACCTGCATCCCGGTCAGCGGCGAGCACCAATCGAAGCTCACCCTCATGTCCGAGTCGCTCCGCAACGACGGCCGCGTCTGGGTGCCAAAGCGGAAGGAAGACTGCGGCAAGCCGCCTAACGAAATCGCGGAAGCCGATCGCGATTATTATCTCGAGCGCAAATATCCGAGCTACGGCAACCTCGCGCCACGCGACATCTCCTCACGCAGCGCGAAGGAAGTCTGCGACGAGGGTCGCGGCGTCGGCCCCGGCGGGCGCGGCGTTTACCTTGATTTCAAGGACGCAATCGCGCGTCTCGGCGAAGAGACGATCCGCGAGCGTTACGGCAACCTCTTCGACATCTACGAGAAGATCACCGGCGACAATGCCTATCAGGCGCCGATGCGGATTTATCCCGCGGTCCATTACACGATGGGCGGTCTTTGGGTGGACTATGATTTGATGAGCAACATCCCCGGCCTGCACGTCATCGGCGAAGCCAATTTTTCCGATCACGGCGCAAATCGCCTCGGTGCCAGCGCCCTGATGCAGGGATTGGCCGATGGTTACTTCGTCCTCCCCTACACCTTGCCAAACTATCTCGCCGGCCAGATCGGCAAACGGCCTTCGACCGATCATCCCGAGTTCATCAAAGCCGAGGGCGACGTGCGCGAACGAACCAAACGGATGCTCGATGTCGATGGCAAACGCTCGGTCGACTCCTTCCATCGCGAACTCGGTCTTCTGCTCTGGGATAAATGCGGCATGGCGCGCAACGCCGCCGGGCTGCAGGAAGCGATCGCGCGCATCCCGCAACTGCGCGAGGAGTTTTGGCAGAATGTGAATGTCCCTGGCTACGGCGAGACCTTTAATCAATCCCTCGAGCGCGCCGGTCGTGTCGCTGATTTTCTCGAATTCGGGGAACTGATGTGCCGAGACGCCCTCGCTCGCGATGAATCGTGCGGCGGGCATTTCCGCGAAGAACATCAGACAGCCGAGGGTGAGGCGTTGCGCGACGACAAGAATTTCGCGGACGTTTTTGCCTGGGAATATCAGGGCGATGCGACGGCGGAACCGAAACTTCACGCTGAGCCGCTCGTCTTTGAGTCGGTCCACCTCGCGACGAGGAGCTATAAGTGAAGTTCAGAGTTTTTAGTTGAGAGTTGAGAGAGGGCGGAGGCCGCGAACCATGTTTAATTTTGAGAAGTTAGAGGGTTGGCAGAAGGCGATTGAGTTTGCTGATCTGGTTTACGCGACGACGCGAAAGTTTCCCTCTGAGGAACGGTTCGGCCTTACAAATCAGATGCGCCGCGCTGCGATTTCCATCTCATCAAATATCGCGGAGGGTTCCTCGCGCTCTTCCAAGACCGATTTCGCGCGCTTCATCGAAATCGCCACAGGCTCCGTGTTTGAGGTGGTATCGCAGGCTTTAATTGGCCGCCGTCAGAATTTTGTCGATGACGCTCAGTTCAAGGCTCTTTACGCAGCAGCTGAAGAACAGAGTAGGATGTTGAGCGGCCTCCGGAAATCGCTCCTTGCAAATAGTGAAGTGGTGCGCGCCTCTCTCTCAACTCTCAACTTTTCATGATAGAACGCTTCGCTTTTGTTGATAGAACGGCCGCGCTGCGCCGGCCTTTGGTTGAGAGTCGCTTTCTCTCAACTCTCAACTCTCAACTATGAACTTTCGGCTAAAAATCTGGCGCCAGCCGGCGCGCGAGGCCAAAGGCGGGCTCAAGGATTACGAGATCAAGGACATCTCGCCTGCGACCTCCTTCCTCGAGATGCTCGACATCCTCAACGAGCAGCTCACGACCAAGGGCGAGGAACCGGTCGCGTTTGATTCCGATTGTCGCGAAGGAATTTGCGGCACCTGCAGCCTGTCGATTAATGGCGAAGCCCACGGCCCCTCGCATCCAGCCGCCGCTTGCCAGCTTTACATGCGCCAGTTCAAGGATGGCGAGACAATCACCGTCGAGCCGTTCCGCGCCCGCTCTTTCCCGATCGTGAAGGATCTCGTGATCAATCGTTCCGCGCTCGATCGCATCGTGCAGGCGGGTGGATTCGTTAGTGCCCGCACCGGTTCCGCGCCGGAAGCGAACTCGATTCCGGTTCCGAAACACAACGCCGATATCGCGATGGAAGCGGCCGCCTGCATCGGTTGCGGCGCCTGCGCAGCGGCCTGTCCAAATGCTTCCGCCATGCTCTTCACCTCGGCCAAGATTTCGCATCTCGCACTGCTGCCGCAGGGCCAGCCGGAGCGCTCGCGTCGCGTTCTGCGCATGGTCAGGCAAATGGACCAGGAAGGCTTCGGCAATTGCACTAACACCTACGAGTGCGAAGCGGTTTGCCCGGCCGAGATCAGCGCCAGTTTCATCGCCAAGATGAATCGCGAATATGCGATCGCGAGTTTGCGCAAAGGCGTAGGCGAGTAACGCCGCCGGCTAGAACTCGCCTTCGGTCCGCGACGACAGCGTGATTTCACGCTGCGCGTTTTCCCGCCAGCGCACGATCTCCACGCCGCTGATGCAAAAGAGCACCCAGACCGCACCTTCGATCATCGCGGCCAGCACTTCGCTGAATTCCGAAGCACGCAGGTAAAGACTGCTCAAGGCAACAATGAAGATGACCAGGATCGTCGCCACGATGACCAGCGCTCGCCCGCTCCAGCGCCGCAGGCTGCGCACAAGGACGTAGGCGAGTGCCCCATAGATTATCGTCGCGGTCATCAGGTCGCCATCCAGCGGACCAAACGAAGCGCCATGTCCGAGAGCACGTCCGAAGCGCGGCACGTCCTGCTTAAAAAGGTATTTCAGGAGCAGATCAAGCAATACTCCGCCCGGAACGGCGACGAGAAGCAGACGAAGCCGATGCCGTTGCTTGCGAAAGAGGAAGACTGCGAGCAAAAACAGCGCCGCCAACCAGTAGACGGAGGCAAGATTGGCGAGGAAAAACATGGCGTGGCTCACCACCCCACCAGAATGATTGGCAAACCAGGTCGCGATCTGAATGTCCGCTGCCGAGAACCAATCGCGCGTCTCGATCCGTTGAAAGAGCCCGCTAAAAATCGCTGTGGCGGCGAGGACCAAAAAGATGCCGATGGTGAGATGAATTCCGAGAAAACCGCGGGGCGAGAATCGCTGCTCGAGCCAGTCGATCTGCCGGGCGAAGCGCCGCCGAAAAGCGATCACCCCAGGCCGGGCAAAGAATTGCCGCCACCACTCGCGAATCTCCAGCTCGCGGCTCGCGATCCCGCGCCAGACCACGATCGTGATCACGACCATCGCGGAAAGAATCGCCCCGATGATCCCCGCCCTTCCGATCCAGCGATCGACCAGGTGCCAGCTCTGGCCGAAGACGTAACCCACAAGCGAAAAGATCGTCGCCCACAGGACACAGCCGATCGCATTGAAAACGAGAAAACGCAGATACGGCAACCGCGCCGCGCCTGCCATGAACGGCATCAGCGCGCGGCCGACATGGAGGAAGTGCGCGAAGAGCACACTCCAGCCTCCGTAGCCGGTAAAAAAAACGTCCATCTTTTCCAGTCGTTCCGGCCGGAGCCAAAATTTCTTCCCGTGCCGCCAGAGCCAGTCGCGACCCAGCCGACGACCAAATTCATAGCCAATGCTGTCCCCCACGATCGCGGCCACCGCCACGACTGCGATCAACACCCGCACATCGAGCACCTCCTGCCCGGCAAGAAAACCGGCGATCATCACCATGCTCTCCCCCGGCATGAAAAAGCCGAGGAAAGCCTGGCACTCCAGCATCACAATGAGGAAAACGATCACATAACCCCAGTTATCGAGGCGAAGGATCAGTTCGTTGAGATGTTCGAGCATCGTCGTAGTGCGTCGAAGGTGCGCCAACCGCCCGTTTTGCGCGATCCTAAAGCGGAAACCTCCGCAACTTCACGGGGAAGCTGTACGACCGCGCCCAAGTGTCTTACATGAAAAGAAGAATCACGCCGGTAGCGACGAGCGCCAGGGCCCAGGCGAAATCGATGTTAAACCACGCCTTCTTCAGGACCGACAAGCCAAGCTTTTCATAAAAAAGCAGCGCAACCAGGCCCGCCACGATGAGGTGGCCTAACGTGTGGACAAGCACCGCGGCAGTAAGAACGCCGGGGCCGGCGAGCAGAGGCAAATGCGAGGCATGATGGCCGGCCATATCGTGGTTGTGTCCCATCACCGCGTCATCGGACGACCATGTAGCGAGAAACACCGGCACCAGCATCAAGCCCGCGCCGTGCGCCGACGCCATCAGGAACGACCACATCGTTAGGTCGCGAAACCCGACTCGCATCCCGACCCACCGCGGGTGACGCGAGCGGATCGCGCGATAACTGCCGTAGCCAATCAGCAGCGCAGCCGAAGCGTACTTAAGCAGGTGCGGTTGCAGATTGGCGCGGAGCGCAGCGAAAAGAAAAACGACCAGCCCAACTGAGAGAGCGTGTCCGAGAGCGATCGGCGGCAGCGCCCAAATCACCGCGGCGCGCCGCTTTTCCTGGAGCCCAAGGCAGAGGGCAAAAAGCCAGCCCATCCCGGGATTGATCCCGTGCAATGCGCCCAACCCAAGCAGCACGAGCCATGGCCAGAGATGGGACATCGTTAGGCCAGAAACGCCGCCGCTTTAGCTAAAGCAATACGAATCCGAAGAAGCGTCGCCGCCTTCGAGCCGAACCTGGTGTAGCCGGTAGTCCTTCGTCTCGAAGAAGAACTTCGGATCGAATTGCATCCCGCCCTCCGGCCCAATGTCGAGTTTCACCATCCAGTTGCCGACGCCGTCGGGGTAGAACTGTTCGTCCCACGAGGCGTAAAGCGAGTTCGTGAAATAGACGCGTTTGCCGTCGCGGCTCACCTCCACCATTTGCGGTCCGCCGCGCAATTTGCGCTCGGGATCTTTCGGATGGGGCGTTTGCCTAACGATGCCGCCAAGGTGGATGGAGCCAACCTTTTTCGGATGAAACGGATCGGAGACATCGAATTGCTGCATCTCGCCCGTGCCCCAGCAGGAGACGTAAAGGAAGCGATCGTCGACGGAGAGATCGATGTCGGTCACGAGCGGCGGAACGGCCTTGAACGGTTTCAGGGCCGGCGGGAGGAGATCGGGGTCAGCCGGCTCGGCCGGGATCTCGATCACTTTTTGCACGCCCCACTTTCCGTTAGGCCGATGCCAGAGCCAAACGGAGGCGGAGAGATCCTTGGTCGAAATGACAACGCCGGCAAAGCCGTAGGTCTTGCTCGGGTCATGGGCTGGGCGCAGCTCCAGCACCATTTGGTTTTCTTTTCCGAGATCGAGCGTCTCGGTCCGTTTCCGCGTTCGCAAATTCCAGACGTTGATGCGGTGGCCGTACTCCGACTTCATCAGGAGATCCGGCTGCAATCCGTTCTCGATCATCTTCGGTGTCCCCCATTCCGAGCTGAGGAGCGTGTCGTGGAGCAGATGCCACCAGAAGTCGTAGTGCAGATTTTGGTCGCCCCGATCGACTTCCCATTTTTCCGTGACGTCGAAAGTGAAGTGATCGAGGAGAAAAATCCCGCCCGGCCCATCGCCCTCAGGCGACCCAAGCGCGCTCACATAAATTCCCTCCGGCCCGCAATGCACGGTGTGCGGGCGCGAGTAGCCGGTGCGCCGCGCGATCTCCTCCGCGGTGATCGTGCGCACGACTTTCGGGTGGCGCGGGTCGGGTTTGGTATCGATGACGTAAATGCGCGACGAACGAATGCCGGGCACGATGAGGTAACGCCGTTCCACATGCGGATGAGGCGCATACGGGCAGAGAGCGGAACTGCAGGCGTTCCATCCGAAGTGATGCAGTTCGTCGCCGAACTCGGGGAGCGTACAGCGCCCGACCTCCTGGCCGAACTGCGGCGAATCGGGATCGACATCGACGACGAAAATCGCGTCGTTTATTTTGCCACCGGGCGGATTGAGCGCCGCGACGAACGCCAGTTTTTCCGGCGGAGCTTCCGCGGCAAGACGTGGAGAAGGGTAGAACGTTGGATCAGGCTTGAGCAAAGGCATGGTGAATCCTCCGAGTTTAGGTTGTCGCTTACATGGATGAAGGCCATTTAATTCTGTCATCGACTGTGAGTTCAAGCTCCAAAAACTCCGCTCCCCGCAGGGTGGGGATCGAACCGACGCAACTCAAAAAGGAAAAAATTTTGGCGTGCCGGGCGTTGCTGGTTTAAATCCTCCGATGCTCAAAACGGCGGAACGCGGCGCAACCATGACTTCCGGTGCGCCGCCGCACGAGCGTTATCTCGAGGCGTTTCGCTGGATGCTGCAGACGCGGATTTTTGAAGAGAAGCTGACCAGTCTCTATCGCGGCGGCTTGATCACGGGTGGCGTTTACGTTGGGCGGGGACAGGAAGCGGTCAGCACAGCGTGCGGTTTGTTTTTGCAAAGAGGCGATGTCTTTGGCCCGCTCATCCGGGACCAGGCGGGCCGGGCCGCTGCAGGCGAGCCCCTCCTCAATGTCACGCGCACTTATCTCGGTTCACGGCAGGGATCGATGCGGGGCCGTGACGGAAACATCCATCGGGGTTGGCCCGAAACCGGACAGCTCGCCATGATCTCGCATCTCGGCTCCCTCATCTCGGTCGTGGTCGGAAAGCTGATGGGGAAACGGATGAAGGGCGAAAAGGATTTCATCGGCCTAACGACAATCGGCGAAGGCGGAATGCAGACCGGCGCGACGCACGAGGGGATGAATATCGCGGCGGTGGAAAAGGTGCCGTTCGTGCTCGTAGCGTCGAATAACCACTTTGCCTATTCCACGCCTAACGATCGCCAATTTGCCTGCGCGCAGTTGGTCGACCGAGCGCAGGGCTATGGCTACGAGGGTCACGCGGTGGATGGAACCAATCTCGCGGCCTGTCTCGATGTGATCGGCGGGGCGGTGAAGCGCGCTCGCGTCGGCGGTCCGCCGCAGCTGGTGGTCGCTTCGTTGCTCCGGCTCGCGGGTCACGGCGAACACGATGATGCCAGCTATGTTCCGGCCGAGATGAAGAAAGAGCCGTGGGCGCAGGATTGCGTGCCCGCGACAGAGAAATTGATCGTGGAGAACGGCTGGCTGAGCGCGGAGAAGCTGAAGGAATGGCGCGCCGAGATTTCCGCCGAAGTGGAGAAAGCGGTCGAGACCGCGCAGCGTGAGGCGGCTCCGGTCGGGAAAGAAGAGGACTGGTGCGCAATATCGACGCGCCAATTGGAGGACACAATCTCGTGAGCGTTACGTATCTCGAAGCGATCCGTGAGGCACAGGCACGTCTGTTGCGCGAGGACGAGCGCGTCTACCTCTACGGTCAGGATATCGCCGGAAAATTTGGCGGAGCGTTCAAGGCGACAAAGGGATTGGCCGAAAAATTCCCCGGTCGGGTCTTGAACACGCCGATCAGTGAAGACGCCATGGTCGGGACCGCGATCGGCGCGGCGATGGAAGGGATGCGGCCGATTGTCGAGATGCAATTTGCTGACTTTTCCAGCGTGGCGCTGAACCAGATCCTGAATAACGCCGGCACGCAGTATTGGCGCACGCAGCAGCCCTGCCCGATCACGGTGCGCCTGCCGAGCGGCGGCACGAAGGGGAGCGGACCATTCCACAGCCAGAGCATGGAGGCGATCTACTCGCACTATCCCGGGCTGGTCGTGATGACGCCCGCAACGGTGGAAGACGCCTACACGATGCTCATCGACGCAGTCACGATCGATGATCCGGTTATCTATTGCGAACATAAATACCTTTATTACCACCTCAAAGCCGATGCTTTACCGAAAGGCTCGTTGCCAGTCGGCCGCGCTCGAATCGTGCGGCCCGGTCGCGACCTCAGCATCGTGACGAACAGCGCGATGGTGCACGAGGCGCTCGCCGTCGCAAACCAAATGAGCAGTGAAGGAGTCGAGATCGAGGTGGTCGATCTGCGCACGGTGAAGCCCCTCGATACTGAGACTGTCCTTGCATCGGTGGCGCGGACCGGACGTTTGCTTTGCGTCGGAGAGACTTTTCCGTGGGGCGGCGTGACGGCCGAAGTGATTGCGCGAGTCGCTACGGAGGGTTTCCACCTCCTTGACGCAGCGCCCGCCCGACTCAACGCCAAAGACACTCCGATTCCATATCACCCAAACCTTTGGAGCGAGCATCGGCCGAACGCAAAGTCGATCGCCGCTAAAGCGCGACAGGTGCTCGCCGAATAGCCGTCTCTCAACCATCAACTCTCAACTTTTCTAAATGCCGAAAGTTCCAATTACCATGCCGCAGCTCGGCGAATCGATGGCCGAGGCCACGATCGTCGCGATCAAAGTGAAACCCGGCGAAAAGGTCGCGGTCGATCAGGAAATCATCGAGGTCGAAACCGACAAGGCGGTCATGGGCGTGACGACGCCGTGCGCGGGTGAAATCGCGGGTATTGAGGCGGAAGTGAAGAAGGTTTACGCGGTCGGTGCAGTGCTCGGTTATGTCGAAGCAAGTGAGGCGGACGCGACGCGTTTCACGAAGACGGCAGAGCCATCGGATGAGGATGTTGGAGAAAAAGCGTCAAGTCGCGAAGAAGAGGGTAAGGCGCAAAACGGCAGCGGCTCGCATTTCCAAGTGGATGAGACGGAACTCGCGCCCGTCCCGACCGGTTCGCATTTCCAAGTCGACAAGACGGGCGTCTTACCCGTGCCGGCGGGCGCGAAAGGCGCAGGTTATTTTTCCCCCCGCGTGAAAGCGCGCATGGCCGAGTTACAACTCACGCAGGCCGATCTCGCCGCCATCCAAGGCAGCGGCAACGCGGGCCGCGTCACGATCAAGGATCTGGAATTGTTCCTTAGCGGCTTGGAAAAACAAACCGCGGAAGACGCGAGTGCGATCCGCACCGGGGTCGCCGACGCGATGCGGCGCAGTTGGACGCGCCCTCTCGCCACGGTAGGCGTTTCGGTTTGTCTCGATCCGGTGCTGCAAGATCGCAAGAAACGCGATCCAAAACCGGGCCCGGCCTTGTATGCTTTGCGCGCGCTGGCTTTGGCCCTGGCGGAAACGCCGGGCGCCGCGGCTCGCTTCATCGGCGGTCGAGCGTTGCGCTCGGAATCGATCGACATCGGCGTCGCGGTCGAGGCGCAGGACGGCATCATGGTGCCGGTCATTCGCCAGGCAGACAAGACATCGCTCGCTGACCTAATGAGCAAATACACCGAACTGGTCGACCTCGCGCGGCGCCGCCGGGTGACGAGCGAAATGACCGCCGGCGGGATCGCCTCGGTTTCAAACTTCGGCACCTTTGGACTGGACTGGGGCACGCCCATTCCCCTCCCCGATCAGACACTCCTGCTCGGACTCGGCGCCGGCAAGAAAGCGCCGACCTGGGACGAGAAGAAAAAACAATTCGTGCCTACCACGCAGGCCGAACTGACTCTCAGCTTCGATCATCGCAGTCTGGACGGGGGCGGTGCCGGCCGCCTGCTCCAGCGCGTCGTCGAACTTTTAGGCGCGCCCGACAAGCTCTAGCCTTTTCGTGCGAGACCCTCCGGCGGTCTGCCACGCGTCTTGCGAAAGAGCCGCCCGCCTTTAAGTTTGCTCCGCCCATGAATTCCACCGCCGCAATCGATCCCCAGATCACCATGCGTGAACTGCTTGAGCAGTTCCCCGGCGCGCAGCGCGCTCTTTTTCGCCGTTATCATATCGGTGGTTGCGCGAGCTGCGGCTTTAGCCCGGAGGAGACGCTCGCCGGCGTCTGCGCGCGGAACGAGAAACTCGATACGGACGAAGTGACCGAGCACATCCTCGCGAGCGACGCGGCCGATCGCGCGATGCAGATCGAGCCGCAGACGCTTTCCGAAAAACTCGCAGCGGGCGAGGAAGTGCACCTCCTCGACATTCGCACCCGAGAAGAATTCGATGCGGTCAATCTCCCCGGTGCGCACCTTTTTACTCAGGAGTTTATGCAGGAGATGATGGCCAACTGGTCCCGCACCGATCTGCTCGTGATTTACGATCACCAGGGCGCTCGGAGCATGGATGCGGCGGCTTATTTTCAAGGTCACGGCTTTGAGCAGATCAAGAGTCTGCGTGGCGGGATCGACGCCTGGAGCGCGGAAGTCGATCCGAAACTGCCGCGCTATCATTTGGAAACGCCTAACGATGAGTGACGATCTCGAAAAACGCATCGAAGCGGCGATCAAGGATCCACAGAACCTCGGCGAGATGGAAAACGCCGATGCCATCGGCACGGTCGGGAGCGCGGATTGCGGCGACATGCTGCGGATGTGGGTCAAGTTCAAGGAAGAAGATGGGCGCAAAGTGATCGATCGAGCCACCTTTCAAACCTTCGGCTGCCAGACCGCGATTGCAGTCGCGAGTGTCGCGACCGAAATGCTCGCCGGCAAAACCGTCGATGAAGCGATGTCGATGTCGGGCGAAGAGCTGGCCGCGCCGCTGGGCGCGTTGCCGCCGGTGAAGATTCATTGCGCGCAACTGGTCGAGGGCGCGCTGCGTTCCGCCCTGAGTGGCGACGCCGCTCCTGTTCCGCAGGTTGCTCATGGCCCGAGCCTGGCAGATTCATTCACGCCCGCTGCCCCACAGAAAAAACTAAAAATCGTCCTCGATTCCTAGCCTAACGAAATTTCCCATGCACGAGAACACTGAATTCACTACATCCCGCGACCTCGAAGCAATTCAAATTCCGAGCGGCACCAAGACGACAATCCCGGCGGGAACGCCCGGCGTTGTGACCCAAACCCTTGGCGGCAGCTACACCATCGCCACCTATCAGGGCCTGGCGCGGGTTGCGGAAAAGGATCTCGATGCGCTCGGCTTGGAAAAGCCCGCGTCAGCGAACGCCGAGAAACCTGCGACCGCAGAGCCAGGTGGTCCGGTCGATGAAAAGGCGGTCTGGGATCAACTGCGACAGTGTTATGATCCGGAGATTCCGGTCAACATCGTCGACCTCGGTCTGGTTTACGACTGCAGCCTTGTCCAAAAGCCGGAAGGCGGCACCAAAGTCGAAGTGAAAATGACCCTGACCGCACCTGGCTGCGGGATGGGGCCCGCTATCGCGCATGACGCCCAGAGCAAGATTCTCAGCATTGACGGAGTGGAAGAAGCCGACGTCCAACTCGTCTGGGATCCACCTTGGAATCAGAACATGATCAGCGAAGCCGGGCGGATGAAACTCGGGATGGTGTAGCGCTTCTCTTCGGCTCCTCGATTTCCGCCCGCGCGGCCGAAATCAAATTCGACCGCTGCTTTTGCAAAAAAATAGTTGGTGCATCCACCTACCTTTGCATAGAAAGGTTGCAGCCATGAAACTCCTTCAACGCAAACAACTCGTTCCGTTAGTTCTCGTTGTCATCTTGATCACTTGCCGGATCGGAAGAGCCACGCAAGCCGACGATACGACGATAAGTATCACGGGACAAAGTGCTGGCGCTACACCGTTCATCGCCCAGTTGAGCTTGCTGGCGAGCCAAACGAGCGTGTTGAAAAGCGTCCAGTTCGCCATCAACCCGAAACCCAATTCCGTGACCCGCCCCATTTCCGCAACATATTCCAATGAATACCTTGTCGAGCACGGCTATCTGAACGCAGATACTGGGGAGATATTCATCCCCGTTTACGGCCTTTACGCCAGTTTTGTAAACACAGTCGTCCTGACGTATCACTTCAGGGACGGTTCCTTGAAACAGGATAACGCAACAGTCACGACCACGGCGTTTGACGACCCTTGCGGCTACACAAATCCCACTGTCCTACAAACGAGAACGGACACCACATCCCTAAGCTATGACTACATGTTTGTTAAGGGACAGTGCAGCGAGTTCTCGCCTGCGATAATCGACACAGACGGTGCCCTGCGGTGGGTCGGTCCCGGGGGTATTTCTAGCTTTACCGCCATCTTCTTTGATAATGCTTTTTACATCGGTGAAGGAACGATTCTATATCGCATCGAGTTGGACGGAACAATCAATCCCCTACATGATTATAGCGACATTGGCGTCACAGATTTTCATCACAATATCGAGCGCGGCAAGAATGGCCTGATGCTGGAAGTTGATACCGCTGATTTCGTGGAATCGATTAATATCGAAGTCGACGCGATCGGCAATATCATGAGGACGTGGAACCTTGCCGACATCATCAGCGCGGCCATGGTCGCGGGTGGCGATGACCCGAGCGAGTTCGTCTTTCCGCTCGAACCATCCCCGAACGATTGGTTTCATAACAACGGCGCTACGTACAACCGGGCCGATGACTCGTTGATCATTTCGAGCCGGGAAAATTTTCTGATTTGCCTCGATTACGAAACCCTTGCCATCAAGTGGATTCTAGGTGATCCAACAAAGAAGTGGCACCAGTTTCCATCTCTGGCGCAATATGCGCTCGACGCCGCGCCGGGCAGCCTGGCGCCGATCGGGCAGCATTCTCCGTCGATCACGTTCGACCAGAACATCCTCGCGTTCGACAACGGATTGGGCAGCCTCTTTCAGCAACCGCCAGGAGAGACCCGCTCATATGCCAGTCCCCGAAAGTATCAGCTGGATTTGGGCGCCAATCTGGCTACCGAAACTTGGAATTTCGAGATGGACCAGAGCATCCTTAGCCGTATTTGCGGCAGCGTTTATGAGGATGCGCCGCTTAACTATCTAATTGATTATGCATATGTCGGTAGCTTGACTGCCCAACTCCTCGGCCTAAATGCTGCGGGGGATAAGGTTTTCTATTACCAATACCCGACTGTCTCCTGTTACACCGCTTATAACTCTCTGCCCGTTCATCTGGAAAATACCAACTTCCCGACCATCGGGCCCAAGGCGCGCAATCTCTCCACCCGCGGGATCGTCGGAACCGCCGGAAATTCGTTGATCGGCGGCTTCATCATCAACGGCGCCGAGTCTGAAACGGTCCTGTTGCGTGCCCTGGGACCATCGCTTCACGACTCCGGGCTGGAGGACGTCGTCCCCGATCCGGTTCTCACTCTCTACGATTCGTTCGGCGCTGTGATTGCGACGAACGACGACTGGGAGAGCGATCCAAACGCGTCGCAAATTACCGCAAGCGGCCTGGCTCCCTCGGATTCGGCCGAAGCAGCGACCATCCAAACACTGGCGCCGGGCGGCTATACCTTTGTTGTAACCGGGAAAGACACGACCGAGGGGATCGGTTTGGTGGAGGCTTATGACTTCTCGCCGCTCGCCAGCGCGCGGCTGGCAAACATCAGTACCCGGGGAGCAGTCGGTACGGGTGAAGCAGTGCTTATCAGCGGATTTATTATCGGCGACGTGGCCAGCAATACCGTTGTCATCCGCGCCATCGGACCCTCGTTGAGTTCGGCCGGAATCAGCGACCCGCTCTCGGATCCAATGCTGACGGTTTATGACAGAAACGGTGTCGCAATCGCGAGCAACGACAATTGGCAGGACGACTTGAGCGCGATGAACATCGAGCAACGTGGATTCGCACCGGACGATCCGGCGGAAGCTGCAACCATTCTCCACCTCCCGGCCGGCGCTTACACGACGATTGTCGCCGGGGCGAACGGGGAAACCGGTGTTGGTCTGGTTGAGATGTTCGATCTCTGAGTGCCGTATTCGGCGGTTAATCGGGTAAACGTACCGCGAGCCCGATGTTCGCGCCTTGACACCTCCGCCTCGCGTCTCGATCCCAGCGTGGCTTTAGCAGGAGAAATATCTACGCGATTTTGATTGCGATCGAGCCCGATTCGGCGCAAAAGATCTTGGTTCCACTCCTCCGTTTAGCAAATGCACGCAAAATATCCCAACTACACGCCCGCATGAAAACATGTTACTCGCTCCTAGTCTTCCTAGTGGTTTTTCTCAGCTGCCGGATCGCTTCGGCCACCCAAGCGGACGACACGATCATTACAATTATCGCCCAGAACCCCGGGACGACTCCTTTCATTAAGCAGATAGCCCTCCTGGCGAGCGATACGAGCGTGATCAAGAATATCAAATTCGCCGTCGCTTCCAAGCCAGACTCAGTCGTTCGTCCGTTAGGGGCCACTTACTCCAATGAATATTTAGTGCAGCGAGGCTACCTCGTGTCCGAGACTGGCGAAATCTTCCTTCCGGTCTACGGACTTTACGCCGGTTACACCAACACGGTCGCCTTGACCTACGAATTCCTCGACGGCTCCTCGAAGAAAGACAGCGTCACAATCAGCACCGATAGTTTCGATGATCCGTGCAACTACGAATCCCGGACCGAGCTTCAGGCACGAACGGACGACACCAGCCTGAGCTACGACTACATCATGGTGCGAGATCGGTGTAGCACCTTCTCGCCGGCTGTGATCGATACCGATGGAGCGCTACGCTGGGTAGGCACGGCGGGTGCGCTGGATTCGACCGCCGGATTTTTCGATAATGCCTTCTACCAAGTCCTCGATGTGATTCTCTATCGGATTGAGTTTGACGGGACGGTGACTCAGTTGCATGACTACAGCGACAACGGTCTGACTGACCTGCACCACACGATCGAAGGCGGCAAGACCGGTTTGATTTTGGAAACAGCGACGGCCTCCCAAAAGGGATCAATCCTGATGGAGATTGATCCGGCCGGCAACATTCTAAAGACCTGGAGCATGGCCGACATCATCAGTGAAGCCATGCTCGCGGGAGGGGACGATCCCTCTCAGTTCGTTTACGAGCAACCGGTTGACTGGTTTCACTTAAATGCTGCGACCTATGACCGCGCCAGTGATTCTTTGATTGTCTCAAGTCGAGAGAACTTCGTTATCGCTTTGGACTATGAGACGGGAACAATCAAGTGGATCCTCGGAGACCCGACGAAAAAGTGGTATCAATTCCACTCCCTCCAGCAGTACGCACTCGCGCTTTCTCCCGACACTCTGCCTCCGATCGGTCAACATGGAATATCCATTGCCTATGATCAGCACCTCTTGCTGTTTGACAATGGCTTTGCGAGCGCCTTCCAAAACCCTCCCGGGGTAGAACGCGGTTACGCCAGCCCGCGCAAGTATCAACTCAACCTCGAGGCCGGGCTCGCGACGGAAGTGTGGAACTACGAAAGGAACCAAAGCATCTATAGCCCGATCTGCGGCAGCATTTACGAGGATGCGCCTTATAACTACATCGTCGATTACGCGGACGTGGGCGGTCCCGCCGCGGAGACGCAGTATGCCGAAATACTTGGTTTGAACTCGGCTGGTGAAAAGATCTTCCATTACCAATACCCCACCACTGCCTGTAACACTGCCTTCAACTGTCTCCCACTCCACTTGGAAAGCACTTCTTTCCCGACCATCGGGCCCAAGGCGCGCAATCTCTCCACCCGCGGGATCGTCGGAACCGCCGGAAATTCGTTGATCGGCGGCTTCATCATCAACGGCGCCGAGTCTGAAACGGTCCTGTTGCGTGCCCTGGGACCATCGCTTCACGACTCCGGGCTGGAGGACGTCGTCCCCGATCCGGTTCTCACTCTCTACGATTCGTTCGGCGCTGTGATTGCGACGAACGACGACTGGGAGAGCGATCCAAACGCGTCGCAAATTACCGCAAGCGGCCTGGCTCCCTCGGATTCGGCCGAAGCAGCGACCATCCAAACACTGGCGCCGGGCAGCTATACCTTTGTTGTAACCGGGAAAGACGCGACCGAGGGGATCGGTTTGGTGGAGGCTTATGACTTCTCGCCGCTCGCCAGCGCGCGGCTGGCAAACATCAGTACCCGGGGAGCAGTCGGTACGGGTGAAGCAGTGCTTATCAGCGGATTTATTATCGGCGACGTGGCCAGCAATACCGTTGTCATCCGCGCCATCGGACCCTCGTTGAGTTCGGCCGGAATCAGCGACCCGCTCTCGGATCCAATGCTGACGGTCAATGACGGCAACGGTGTCGCGATTGCGGGCAACGACAACTGGCAGGACGACTTGAGCGCGATGGACATCGCGCAACGTGGGTTCGCACCGGACGATCCCGCGGAATCGGCTACCATTCTCCACCTCCCGGCCGGCGCTTACACGACGATTGTCGCCGGGGCGAACGGGGAAACCGGTGTTGGTCTGGTTGAGATGTTCGATCTTTGGTAGAGAACGTCTGGCGCGGATTGAACAACGTCGAGCGACCGTGGTGCGTCGCGCGTTGACACACGCGCGACCCGTCCTATAATCACGTCCCCGGTGCCTTCCCTCAAAAAAGGCGCGCGTCCAATTCATCTGCTAAAATTCTCATGCCTTCGACTCAAATTATCCTGACTGAAAACGTCCCCGGTCTTGGCGCCGAGGCCGATATCGTGAAGGTGCGCCGCGGTTACGCGCGCAATTTTCTTCTGCCGACCGGCAAAGCTCATGAAGTGACGCCGCGCGCCATGCGTCAGCTTGATGCGCTGAAAGCAAAACGGGCCGAGCGCGAGGCGCGCGAATTGAACGAAGCCGAAGAATTGTCCCGCCGCATCGCGAAACTCAAGGTCACCTTCGTTCTCCACACCGGCGAAACTGGCAAAGCATTCGGCTCCATCACCGCGAACGATTTGGCGGAGCGGCTGAAGAACGAAATCGGTCGTGAGATCGATCGGCATCTCTTCGTCATGGAGCACCCGATCAAGACGACCGGCGAACACGAGGTGCCGCTCAAGTTGCACCCCGATGTGAAAGCAGCTTTCAAGTTCAACGTGAAGTCTTCCGAAGAACCGAAAACGGAAGCACCGGTCGAAGAATCGGCTGACAAGTCCCGCGGTCCGCGCAAACACACCAAGTAACTAATGCCGAGAAGTCCCCAAGGGAATGAACCTGGGGGGCCTCGCAAGACAGCACCGAATGGCGCTGGCCGAGGCCCGGCGGCACGAAACGGGGGGCGGACAAACGGCGAGTTATCCCAAGGTTCTCCCGTAGATATTCACCGCGCACTCCCTCACAGCGTGGAAGCGGAGCAGGGGGTTCTCGGCTCCATGCTCATCTCGCCACGTGACGCGATCGCGGAGGTGGTGGAGAAAATTAACGAGAACTATTTCTACATTCCCGCGCACCAGACCGTTTACACGGTCCTGGTCGATCTTTGGAACGCCGGCCAGGGCATCGACCTGATTACGTTCACCCAAATCTTGCGCGACCGGAACCTGCTCGACACGATCGGCGGCGCGCCTTTCGTAACCAGCCTGTTCACCTTCGTCCCGACGGCAGCGAACGTCGGCTACTATCTCGAGATCGTACGCGACAAATACATTTTGCGCGAGATCATCAGCGCCTGCACCGAGGGCGCGCGGCGTTCCTACGAAGAGCAGGATCAGGTCGACAACCTGCTCGACGAAGTGGAACAAAAGATCTACGCGGTCGGCGAAGACCGGTTCAAGGACAAGGCGCTTTCCATGAAAGACCAGGTCATGGACGCGATCGAGGCGATCGAAAGACTTTACCAGCAGCATGGGGGCATCACCGGACTCTCCACCGGGTTCAAGGATCTCGATCGCCTGACGAGCGGGCTGCATCCCGCAGAGATGATCGTGATCGCCGCTCGCCCGAGCATGGGCAAAACAGCGCTCGCTATGAACATCGCCGAACACGTGGCCGTGAACGAAAATCGCGCGGTCGCCGTCTTCAGCCTGGAAATGAGCGCGCAGCAGTTGGTGCAACGGCTTCTTTGCTCCCGTGCCGGCGTGAACTCACAAAAAGTCCGCGACGGCACCTTCCTCGCCGATCGCGATTTCCCAAAGCTCACGGCCGCCGCCTCGAAACTGGCGGAAGCCAGGTTCTTCATCGATGACAGCCCGGGCCTGAACATTCTCGAGCTGCGCGCCAAGGCGCGACGCTTGAAAGCGCAGCACGACATCGAGCTGATCGTAATCGACTACCTGCAATTGCTCCGCTCCACTTCGCGCCGCGGACAGGAAAATCGCCAGATCGAAATCTCGGAAATCTCCGCCGGAATCAAGGGACTCGCCAAGGAACTCAAGATCCCGATCATTGTTGCGGCCCAGCTCAATCGAAACCCGGAAAACCGCACCGGCGACAGCAAAGGCCGCCCGCGCCTGAGCGATCTGCGCGAATCCGGCAGCATCGAGCAGGACGCGGACGTCGTCGGTCTTCTCGTCAGGCAGGAATATTACGCCGACACCGAGGAGGAAAAAGACGAGACCGAGGGCAAAGCGGACCTCATCATCGCCAAGCAGCGCAACGGCCCGACCGGCGACGTCCCCCTCACCTTCCGCAAAGAATTCACCCGCTTCGAAGACCGTGCGCGGGAAGAGCGCGAGCCGCTCTAATACTTCGCAACCACGATGTGGGAGGCCCCTTTGCGTCCGATGGGCTAACGTTTCGCGCAGGGATGGATCGAGACAAAATCGCTTCCTATTCGAACGCCTAAAGCGAGCGCGCGGCGTCGATCACGTGCTGGGCGTCGATTCCGAGTTCTTTCATTACTTCGTTGCCCGGGGCGCTCAGGCCGAAGCGGTGGAGGCCGATGATCTTGCCGTCGAGCCCGACGTATTGCGACCAGATTTCGGGAATGCCGGCTTCAATCGCAACGCGGCGGCGGCACTCGTTAGGCAGGACTTCCGCGCGATAGCTGTCCGGCTGGCGTTCGAAGCGCTCGAAGCAGGGCATGGAGACGACGCGGGTCCCCTCGCCCAACTCTTTTGCGGCGGCGAGCGCGTGCTGCAATTCGCTTCCGCAGGAAAGGAGGATGAGGTCGAGCTTGCCGGTTTCCTTTTTCGCGATGTAACCGCCGCGGAGCACGCCTTCGCGCCGGAGCTTCACGTCGATCTCGTTCAAGATCGGAACCGCCTGGCGGGTCAGGGCCAGAAGGGTCGGGCCGTCGATCCGCTCGGCAGCGGCGACGAACGCGCCGGCGGTCTCCTCGGGATCGGCAGGTCGAATGACATCGAGTTGCGGCATGACCCGGACGCTCGCGACGGTCTCGACCGGTTCGTGGGTCGGCCCGTCTTCGCCGACCGCGATCGAGTCGTGAGTGAAAATGTAAATGTTAGGCAAACGCGAGAGCGCGGCGAGCCGGATGGAAGCGCGGCAATAATCGGTGAAGACGAGGAAGGTGGCACCGGAGGCGCGGAAGATGCCGTGGTATGAAACGCCGTTCATGATCGCGCACATGCCGTGTTCGCGAATCCCGAAGTGGATGTTGCGACCGGCCGGGGTCGTGCGGGTGAAGTCGCCGCCGTCCTTGATGTAGTTGAGGGTCGAGCCGTGGAGATCGGCGCTGCCGCTGATCAGGAACGGCATCGCCTGAGCGATCGGCTGGAGCACTTCGCTGCCCGCTTTGCGCGTCGCGAGCTTGGCGTCGTTAGGGAAATTTGGGATCCTGGCGAAGAGATCGGCCGGGACTTTTTTGTCGATCGTGTCGTCCAGCATCTGCGCTTTCTCGGCGTTTTTCTTTCGCCATTCCTGATAGCTTTTTTCCCAGCGATGGTAGTCCTCGAGAAGTTTCGTTTTATGCTCTGCGAAATAGTCGCGCACGTCCTCCGAGACGAAATAAAGCTCCTCCGCCAAACCCAGACCCTTGCGCGCCTCGGCAGCGAATTTGGCTCCGCCTTCGCCATGCGCCTTTGAGGTCCCAGCCACTTCGGGGATGCCTTTGCCGATCAGAGTGTGCGCGATAATCAGTTTCGGTTTCCCGTTGTCGGAATCCTTCGCAACGTGCACCGCATCGAGAAATGCCTGCATGTCCTGGCCGTCGATTTCCTGCACGTCAAAGCCATAGGCGCGGTAGCGCATGCCGGTGTCTTCGCTCTGCGTTTCCTTCGCCATCGCATCAAGCGTGACGGCGTTGGAGTCGTAGATCAGGATCAAATTATCGAGCCCGAAATGCCCGGCGAAAGCGCTCGCTTCCGCGGAGACGCCCTCCTGCAAGCAGCCGTCGCCTGCGAGACAGAAAATGTGCTGATCGAAGATCCGGTGTTCGTCGGTGTTGAAATGAGCCGCCGCCATTTTCGCTGCCATCGCGATCCCGACCGCGTTGCCCACGCCCTGGCCTAACGGGCCGGTCGTGCATTCGACCCCGGGCGTTTCCAAAAATTCCGGATGTCCCGGTGTTTTGCTGTGCAGTTGACGGAAGCGCTTGATCTCCGACATCGGCAAATCGTAGCCACTCAGGTGGAGCCAGGCGTAAAGGAACATGCTGCCGTGTCCGGCAGAGAGAACAAAATAGTCGCGATTGATCCAGCGTGGTTGGTGGGGGTTGTATCTAAGCGCGTAACCGTAGAGGACCGCGCCCATCTCGGCACAGCCTAACGGAAGACCGAGGTGGCCGGATTGCGAGGCGTGAACGCCGTCGATGGCAAGACCGCGGGCTTGGTTGGCGGCATGGGAAAGGACTTCGAGATTCAGGCTCATGCGGCCACTCTACATGCAAAGTTCACGCGATTGGAATCCCGAGTTTTGCGAAGCTCGACCTAACGATAAGGTCGCTTATTTTTTTGGCTTCGCGGCCGGGGAGCCCGCGCCGGCGGGCGCGTCCTTCGCTTTCACGGCTTCTTCCTTCAGGCTGAATGTCCAATGCACTTCCGCTTTCTTCTCGCCCATTTTCGCCTCGATGATAACGGCACAGGAATCCCCGTGCAGCGGCTGAGTCACCTGATAGGAAATCATCTTTGTCGCCGGATCGTACTTCGCCGGGACGAGGCCGAGGCCGCTGACCCGCATTTTGACCGAGCCCGGTTCGATCCCGCCGATCGCGCCGAGATTCGCCTTGATCAGCGGCTTGTTGCTGGCGGTCGAGCCGTCTGCCGGCTGCGGGTTAATGCTTCCGACCGGGATTTCCTCCGCTCCGGAGCCGCCACCGCTCGACGATCCGCCAAAAGTAATCGCGGTCTCGAAAACCTTCGGCTTGTTCGCCTCGATCATGTAGCGGCCTAACGAGTCGTTGGACGAATTGTAGCCGATCTTTTGCCCGTAAACGGTGAAGACCGCCTCGAAGCGGGCGTCTTCCGTCGCCTTCTTGACGCGCTCATTGTAATAACCGAACGGCACCGCGAACGCGCTGACCCGGATGCCGAGCTTTTGCTCGAGAGTCTCCTTCGAGCCGCCCACTTCCGCGTTGAGCCACTCGTTGTACTCCTCCGGATTGAGTTTGCGCTTTGTCACCTTGTCGTATGGCTTGCGCAAATCCTGGTGGGTCGCGCTGTGCGCCTCGATATCAACGCCTGCATCGCGCATCTCGGCGAGCTGGTCCCAGCTCATGGCCGCGCCGCCGCCGTATTTTCCGCCTTTGATGCCCTCGGTGTAAATGAAGAGAGTGAAGGGATAGCCGAATTTTTTCAGGATCGGCCAGGCCACCTCGTAAGTGGTCTTCCATCCGTCATCGATCGTGATAATGGCCGATTTGGGCGGGATGGTTTTTTCGCCCCGCTTCCAAGCCAGAAAATCCTGCATTTTGATGACGGCGATGCCTTTGTCTTTAAGCTCCTGCATCTGCGCCTCGAATGCCTCCGGCGTGATCTCGGTGTCGGGCCGGCGGACTTTGTTCTCGAACCGGTGATAACCAAACACGATCACCTCTGCACTCTGGTCGATAGCCGGCTTGCTCGGCGTCGGGACCGGTGTCGGCGCGGCCGCGACCGCGACAGTTGGCGCGGGCGTCGGCGTGGAAGCCTTGGCGTTGGCTGGCTTGCTTCCCTTTTTGCAGCCGCCCAAAATGAGCCCGCAAAGCAGCAAAATAATCGTCAAATAAGTGCGCATAGATCGAATCGTAGCCATCCAGTGGGAGCACCGAAAACACAAGCGATTTTTCGCTCGATTACCGGAAGTTCTCGCCCTTTCGCTTGGCCCGGCACGCGATCCGCTTTACTGGTTGGTATGAAGCGTTTGCCCAGCTCCATCGCCGCGCTTTCCCTGGCGGCCATTTTCCTGCTCGGCGGCTGTGCCACGGTCGCGACCAACACCAGCCACACCTTTGATACCGTGGTGGTCGATGCCGGCCACGGCGGCAAGGACAGTGGCGCATGGCGCCGAAACGGCCCGCCCGAAAAAGCGGTCGCGCTCGACGTCGCCCTGCGGGTCAATCGCAAACTGCGCGAGTCGCAACTGAACACCGTCATGACCCGCGCTAACGACACTTTCATTCCGCTCGACAGCCGCGTCGCGTTCGGGAATCAGCAAAAGAATTCGATCTTCGTCAGCATCCACTTCAACGACTCGCGCCGGCGGAGCGTCGCAGGAATCGAAACCTATTATTATTCCCCCTACGCCTACGACCTGGCGACGTCGATCGAGCGAAGCCTTTCCACCCTGCCCGGGTCAGTGAATCATGGCGTGCACACGGCGCGCTTTCGTGTTTTGCGCAACGCGCACTATCCCTCTGTGCTCGTGGAATGCGGCTACCTGAGTAATCGCTCCGAGAGGCAGAAGGCGGCCGACGCGACGTACCGGGAACAATTGGCCGACAAAATCGCCGAGGCGATCGTCGACTACCGCTACGGCGACGGCGTTTATCGTCGCCAGGCGACCGTCGTCGCGCGAGCGGGCAGCGGCGGGGCCTCGTTTTTGCCGAGCTTCCGCTAGAACTCGATCCCGCGATTCTCGCGACCGATGGCCGCGAGCACGATGAGAGCGACGAAAACGGCCAGAGTCACGCAGGCCATCGTGAGGGCATAATCCGGCTGGCCGTTTGGCCTAACGAAATACTCGGCCAGCTTGGCTTGGAGCATGGCGGCAGTGGCGGAAAGGAAATTGCCCACCTGGTAGACCACGCCCGGAAAAGTCCCTCGCCAGGCCGGCGGCGAGAGTTCGTTCAGGTGCACCGGCACCACGCCCCAGGCGCCCTGAACCATGAATTGCATGAAAAACCCACCCGCAATCAGGAGCGGGAAGGCTGGCGAAAAAATCCAGGCCGGAATGAGCAAAATCCCGAGGCCGGCCGCAATCATGATCGTGCGGCGCCGGCCCCAGCGTTGCGAGTAGAAGCCGAGGATCGTGCCGCCGCAGATCGCGCCCAGGTTGTAGATGATCGCGATCGGCGCGATCTGATTGACGGAAAAGCCGCGCTGCTCCTTCAAAAAGGTCGGGTAAAGATCCTGTGTCCCGTGCGACATGTAATTGAAAGCCGTCATCAGGAGGACGGCGTAGATGAGGAGCCGCCAGTTTTCCCGGATCATGCGACCCACCGCTAACGACGTGTCCTTCGCACTCCGTCGCTGCCGCTCCCAGACCGGCGACTCGGGAACGTGCGCCCGAATGTAAATGACGAGGAGCGCCGGGAGCGCACCGACAATAAAGAGCGCGCGCCAGCCGAAATGCGGGAAGACGACCCAGTAGACGACCGCGGCAAGCAGAAAACCGCACGAATAACCCTGCTGGAGAACGCCTGAAGCCAACCCGCGCGCCTTCGCCGGCAGACTTTCCATCGCGAGCGAGGCACCCAGGCCCCACTCCCCGCCCATCCCGATTCCGTAAAGAGCGCGGAAGATGAGGAAGACGATGTAGCTCGGCGAAAAAGCGGTTAGTAATTCCATCAGCGAGTAAAAGATGATGTCGACCATCAGCGGCACCCGCCGTCCGAAACGATCCGCTAGCATTCCAAAAATAAGTGCGCCGAGCGGACGCATCATCAGGGTGAGAGTGATCGCGAAGGTCACCTCCACGATCGAGACCGAGAACTCGGCCGCGACATCCTTGACCACGAAAGTGAGGAGGAAGAAATCGAGCGCGTCGAGCGTCCAGCCGAGAAAGCAGGCGAGAAAAGTTTTCCGCTGGACTTGGTTGAGGGAGCGATAGATGCGGATTGCTTCCACCGCAGGTGGTTTATCTCCACTGCGGCGCGAAGGGAAGTCTCAATGCGCTTCCACACCGCTAATAAGATAACGCATTGACGTATCATGATGCGTCAATTTGTTAGTTGCCGAAGATGGACGATTATCGTTAATTACTTCCTTCGACGTGCCCGCTGAATCTATCCATCCGCTCACTGCGCTTCTTCGCCAACGCATCGTCATCCTCGACGGCGCGATGGGTACGATGGTGCAGCAGCATAAATTTTCGGAGGAACAATTCCGCGGCGCGCGCTTCGCCCAGCACCCCGCGAAGAGCCTGAAAGGCGATCTCGAGTTGCTTCAACTCACCCACCCCGAGGTGATTGAGGAGATCCATACCCAATACCTCGAAGCGGGCGCGGACCTGATCGAAACGAACACCTTCAGTGCGACCACCATCGGCCAGCACGATTTTCTCTTTGCAGGCGAATCGGAAAGTGGGCGGAAGGATGACGCCTTCTTCGAGCGCGTGGTCGAAGATCCCGAACTCGTTGCGCTCGCGCACGAGATGAATGTGGCCGCCGCAAAGATTGCGCTCTGCGCGGCTGACCGGGTCGCGAACCAGACCGGTTCGCCGCGTTTTGTCGCGGGCGCGCTGGGGCCACTTCCCGTTACCGCTTCCCTCTCGCCAGACGTAAACGACCCCAGTTTCCGCGCCGTGACTTTCGATCAGATCCGCCGCGCTTATCGCGAACAGGTGCGCGCGTTGATCGAAGGCGGCGTCGATGTCCTGATGGTCGAGACCATTTTCGACACCCTTAACGCCAAGGCCGCGATCTTCGCCATCGCGGAAGTGTTCGAGTCGTTAGGCAAGAAACTCCCGGTCCTGATTTCGGGCACGATCACCGATCTCTCCGGCCGCACGCTAACCGGACAAACCGTCGGCGCCTTTCTCACTTCAATCCTCCATGCCGAACCACTCGTGGTCGGATTAAACTGCGCGCTCGGCCCCGCTGAAATGCGGCCACACGTCGAGGAGATGGCGCGGCTCGCGCCCTGTTTCACGAGCGCCTATCCGAATGCCGGGTTGCCTGATCCGCTCTCGGCAACTGGTTTTCCCGAGACACCTGAATCGATGGCGCCGCAATTGCGCGAGTGGGCGCAGAATGGGTGGCTCAACCTGGTCGGCGGTTGTTGCGGCACAACCCCGGAGCACATCCGCGCGATCGCGGCTGCCGTGCGCGAGTTTCCTCCGCGCATCGTTCCGACCGAAACCGCGGCCGTCATCGACAACGAACTCGCACCAGCCACCTAGCGATGACGCCACACAAAGACGGCAGCGAGGTCCTTCACCTCTCCGGCCTCGAAGCGCTCGATGTTACGCATGATTTCGGCTTCGTCGTCGTGGGTGAGCGGACCAATATCACCGGCTCGCCGAAATTCTCGAAGCTCATCCTGGCGGGCGATTTCGAAGGTGCGCTCGTAGTCGCAAGGCAGCAGGTCGAAGGCGGCGCCAACATCCTCGACGTCAATATGGATGAAGGAATGATCGATTCCGAAGCGGCCATGACTCGTTTCCTCCGCCTCATCGGAAGCGAACCCGACATCTCGCGCATCCCGATCATGATCGATTCCTCGAAATGGAGCGTAATCGAGGCCGGCCTGAAATGCGTTCAGGGCAAAGGAGTCGTCAATTCCATCTCGCTCAAGGCAGGGGAAGAGGAATTTCTTCGCCAGGCGCGACTCGTTAGGCGCCATGGCGCAGCAGTCATCGTCATGGCGTTCGACGAAAAAGGGCAGGCCGATACCCTGGAACGCAAAACCGAAATCTGCGCCCGAGCCTATCGCCTCCTCACAGAGGAGATCGGTTTTCCGCCTAACGACATCATTTTCGATCCCAACATCCTGACGATCGCGACCGGGATCGAGGAGCATAACAATTACGCAGTCGCCTTCATCGAGGCGACCCGCTGGATCAAAGCCAACCTGCCGGGCACGCGCGTAAGCGGAGGGGTGAGCAACATTTCCTTTTCCTTCCGCGGCAACAACGCCGTGCGCGAAGCGATGCACTCGGCGTTTTTGTATCATGCTATCCGGGCCGGGCTCGACATGGCGATCGTTAACGCCGGACAGCTTGCGGTTTACGAGGAGATCGAGCCGTCGCTGCGCGAGTTGGTGGAGGACGTGCTTTTCAACCGGCGCCAAGACGCGACCGAGCGCCTGGTCGATTACGCCGAGCGGGTGAAATCGAAGGGAAAAGTCTCCGCCAAAGATGAAGCCTGGCGCAGCGCCCCTGTTGCAGAGCGACTCTCGCACGCGCTTGTCAAAGGCATCGTCGAGCACATCGAAACGGATACCGAGGAAGCACGTCAGAAAGCGACTCGCCCGCTCGACGTTATCGAAGGTCCGCTCATGGCGGGCATGAGCGTCGTGGGCGATCTTTTCGGCTCCGGCAAAATGTTTCTCCCGCAAGTGGTGAAGAGCGCGCGGGTCATGAAAAAGGCGGTCGCCTATTTGATGCCGTTCATGGAAGCGGAGAAACAAGCCGGCTCCAAACCGCAGGGCCGGATCGTGATGGCGACCGTAAAAGGCGATGTGCACGACATCGGGAAGAACATCGTTGGCGTCGTCCTGCAATGTAACAACTACGAGGTAATCGATCTCGGGGTGATGGTGCCGGCGGAGAAAATTCTCGAGACTGCACGCGAGAAAAAGGCCGACATCATTGGCCTGAGCGGACTGATTACTCCATCCCTCGACGAAATGGTGCACGTCGCGCAGGAGATGGAGCGGCAACAGTTTCAACTCCCGCTCCTGATCGGCGGCGCGACGACCAGCCGCGCGCATACCGCGGTCAAGATTGAGCAGCATTACCACCAGAGTGTGGTTCACGTGCTCGATGCGTCACGCGCGGTCGGGGTGGTAAGCGTACTGCTGAATTCGGACGCGAAAGTGAAATTCGACGCGACGACACGAGCCGACTACGAGCGGCTGCGGAGCGAACACAGCGAACGTAGGCGTGAGAAAAGAATGCTCACGCTGCAGCAGGCGCGCGCGAACCGGATCCAAATTGATTGGAACAGTTATGAACCACCGGTGCCGAAGTTTCTTGGTCTGCGGGCGTCTCCAGATGCACTCGAGAAGCTCGTGGAGTATATCGACTGGTCGCCCTTCTTTCATACTTGGGAGTTGCGCGGGCGTTACCCTGCAATTCTCGATGATGAAGTGGTTGGAAAACAGGCGCGCGAGCTTTTCGCGGACGCGCAACAACTCCTGCAACGGATTGTCTCGGAAAAACTCCTGAGCGCGCGCGGCGTTTACGGCTTCTGGCCTGCTAATTCGTTAGGCGACGATGTCGAAGTTTATCGCGACGAAGAGCGCGACGAGGTCGTGGCGCGGTTTCATTTTCTGCGTCAACAAATGCAAAAACCGGCCGGACAATCGAATTATTGCCTGGCCGATCTCGTTGCGCCGAAAAGTTCCGGGAAACGCGATTATCTCGGCGGTTTTGCCGTCACGGCCGGGATTGGTGCAGACGAGCTGGCGAAAAAATTCCAGGCCGAGCACGACGATTACAACGCGATCCTGACCAAGGCCCTGGCCGACCGCCTTGCCGAAGCCTTCGCCGAATTTCTGCATGAGAAAGCGCGCCAAGCATGGGGCTTTGGCGAGCTGGAAAGCCTGACAAAGCAAGATCTAATCCGGGAACGTTACCGCGGGATTCGGCCGGCTCCCGGCTATCCCGCTTCGCCAGATCATGTGGAAAAAGGCACGCTCTTCTCCCTCCTCGAGGCGGAGAAGCAGACCGGCATCACACTCACCGAATCCTTTGCCATGCATCCCGGAGCGAGCGTGAGCGGGCTTTATTTCTCCCATCCGGACTCGCGCTATTTCGCTGTCGGAAAATTCGAGCCCGATCAGGCGAAGGATTACGCGGCCCGCAAAGGGATCTCGTTAGGCGAAGTAGAAAAATGGCTCGCGCCCAATCTGAATTACGAGCCGGACAAGGACAAAGACCGCGCCTAAAGGAGTCTTTCGGTTAGGCGCCGGGTCCTAGTGGCTGCTCCGCGCGGCCAGCGTCTCCTGCGCGCGAAGGAGGTCGTGCAGCGTGATGATGCCCGCTGGTTTATCGCCCGCCTGCAAAACGGCAAAACCACCGGGAGCTTCGATCAAAAGGCGCGCGACTTCGCTGATAGTGTGGCTCCGTCTGCAAATCGTCGCCGGCTCGAGAACGGGCAAGCGGTCTTCTGCGATCGCCGCATCCGCCTCCTGCCGCATCAGGCAGCCGACTAGTTTTTCTCCTTCCACAACCGGGAACCGCTTGAATTGATTTTTCTCCAGGACGGAGCGCAGGTTTCCTGGCGAAAGGTCATCGATCACCACCGGCCGAAAATTAGCGATCGCTGAGATTGGGTAAGCCTGCCAACTGCGCAAATCGCGCGGCGGAATGACGTGGACCAGGACGGTGCCGTCCTGAGCGAGGACTTCGTCGTAAAAATTATGCGTCGCCAGTGCGCGTGAGATCGCCTCGCTCACGAGCGCGCCGAGCATGAGCGCGGGGACGAGCGAAAATTGGTGGGTCATTTCGAAGACGATCAGGATGGAAGTGAACGGCGCCCTAACGACTGCGCTGAGGCAGGCGCTCATCCCGATAATCTCGAGAAGAGTCCGGCCGTCCGGGGTAAGTGGTAGGATGTAGCCGAAAAGGCCGGCAACCGTGCCCCCGGTGGCGGCACCGAGGAAAAGGAGAGGCGCAAAGATACCGCCGCAGCCGCCCCAACCATAACAGGCGACAGTCGAGATCCATTTCGCGACCAACAGTGCGGCGATCACAAGCCACGGGATTTGACCGTGGAGCATCGCCGAAAGATCGGCGTAGCCGAGGCCGAAAACCCCGAGTCGGCCCGACCAAATAAAAATCCCAACGCCCAGAACCCAGACCGTGAGTCCGCCGAGGAGCGGATGCATCCAGCGAGGAAACTGGCTCCAGTTCCTGGAAAACCCGCGCAGGCGCAAAGTGGCACGCTGAAAACCGATTCCGATGAGAGAAGCAAAAGCGGAGGCGAGCGGCACGCCGATATATGCGCGCCAGGTGGCGCCCTCGATCTGCGGGAGGACAAAGGCCGGATTCTTCCCGATAATGGCGTGGACAGCGAAGGCGCCCAAAACCGAGGCGAGGATGACACTGCCGACGAGCGGGCTGTTCAGATCCTGAACGATTTCTTCGAGCACGAAGGTGATGGCGGCGAGCGGGGTATTAAAAGCGGCTGCCAGTCCGGCGGCCGCACCAGCCGCGGCGGGGCGGCGACGCCGCTGCTTCGGAATGCCGAGCACACCACTCAGTTGGGAAGCGACACCGCCGGCGATGTGGACGGAAGGACCTTCGCGTCCCAGGCTCATTCCACCCCCGACGTGGAGCAGGCCGGCGAAAAACTTGACCACGATGGTCCGTAGCCTAACGAGGCCGAAATCCTGCCAGAAAGCGAACTTGAGCTGCGGGATGCCGCTCCCGGCTGCGCCCTGGTCAACCCGAAACATGAGAAATCCACCGCCTAACGAGCAGGCGACAACCACCGCGAGTGAGCCGAGAAGAAAGACGGTCAGCGTGCGATGTGAGAGCGCAACGAAAGTCGAAAGGTAAACCCAGTTGATCCCGAGCTCGAAAAGGACGGCAGCGAGTCCGCCCGTCAGCCCGTAGATGGCGGTGAGGAGAATCGACCGGCTACCTTCCGGAAGACGTTGAAATTGCCGGGCGAAAAAAGACACGGTGCCCTGCCACTAAACCCGATGATCCGGTTTTGGCACGGAGTTTTCGGAAGGAAACACAGGCCGGAGCGGGAAACACCTCCGGCGGAAGCGCTCGCCTAACGAGTGTCCTCGACCCAGCTGACGATTTGGTAGTTGTTGATCAGCCCGCCCGAGCTGAGCGCCTCGTCGTAATGCAAGTTGGTCACACCGGTCATGTTGACGGTCTTACCGACGACCGACCCAAAGACATGCCCGTTGGTTCCGCCACCGTTTACTGTAACGGCGTGGCCGGGAGCGTAGAGCGCCGCAGTGATGGTGCCATTACCCCCCAGGACGGCGGAAAAATTCTGGTTCGGAGCCGGTTGCACACCATAAAGGAGGAGATCGCCTGGCTGATTATTTGGATTCACGATTCCATTGCCCTTGATATCGAGGTTCTGGTCGAAATAGATCGTTGCCTGAACACCGTTCCCGAGAACTATCTGGCCGCTGCCCGCAACGGAAATATTACCGGTAACGTGGATTTCGATGTAGCTCGGGCTTCCATCCGAATTGCCGGCCAGGGTGAGCGTTTTGTTGTTGAGACTAATCCCACTCAGGAGGTAACGGGAAGATGCGGATCCCTTTGTCGAGCTAGCGGTCATAGTTGCATTCCCATTTACGACTGAAGGAGTTGGATTGATCGAAGGCCATGTGGGCGACCCGATTGGGATGGGGTCCTGATAGAAATCCGTGCGCTGCTCTCCGGTCACGTTCTGAACTCCAGTAGCGGTGCCGTTATTGGTCGAAACGCTGCCATAGATGTAGGCGCCGCCCGCCTCGAGGAGAGCGCCATCTGTCGCGATGTTTCCGTTTTCCTGCCGTTTGTTAACATCATATAGACCGTTGGTGGATTTGGTGGAATCCCGGGAGTCGTAGCTGTCGATGACGATATTGTGGTTGTTCAGATCGAGCGTATTAACCGCCAGGATGGCCATATTAAATGACGAGAGAGGTTTGACGATCGCTTCGATTCGTCGGGCGGCATGGGGAGCTGTGGTTTCGCTGGCGAAAAGGTTGTCGATGACCCGCGTCGTTCGCAGAGTGAGCTTTCGCAGGCGATTATCCTGTTTGTTGAAAGCGACCCGGGGCGCTCCCGGCAATGGTACCGACCCGAGGGTTCGGATTCGGTAGTACTGCCAGCCATTGGAGGGATCAACCAACTGGGCGGGCGCGTCGACGGCGACTTCGATGGTCATCGGCGTGGCCGCCAGCCCCTGGGTTGGCACGGTGGTCAACCCGTGACTGACCACACCGTTGCTGGGAGTATTGGCCCAGCCGCTCCAAGCTCCGTTGGGCGCCGGATAAAGCGATTTGCGCAGCTCGACCACCGCAAGATCGACTCCTGATTCGGCGGCAATCAGCGATTCCTGCCATTTCGCGGACTGGATGCCCAACTGGTAGCGCCCGGTCACAGCCCGTAACACTTCCGTGCCTAGCAGCGATAGAATCAGCATGGTAAGCACCGTCCAGATCAGAATGCTTCCCTGCTCCTTTGCTTGAAGGTTGAGTTTCATAATTTTGGTCCGGCCAAGCGTGGTCGCGGTGCCTAATAGACGCCGCTGCCTGTGTCTGTCCGAGTATTCCGCAAGAGTGTGGTGTTATAGAACCCCGTGGCTGCGGTGGCCGCCGCGGTCGCGCCGCCCGAGCGGTAAATCGGGTTGAAGGTAATCTTGGTCGTGACCACTTTTCCCAGATCGGTCACGTCGAAAATGAAATCCTTCACGTTTTCCGCGACCGGGATCGTTGAAGCGACTGAGGACGCACCGATCGGCCAGTCTACCTGCTCGCGGTAAATAGCGCCGCCCGAAAGATAATAACGCACCCGAACCGAGTTTCCGGCAGTCCCGTAGGTAACGCCCCCATGGCCATCGAGCGTGGGTGTTTGCGGCGCGCCGGCGTTGTCGTAGTAGCGGGGGACGAAAATAGTCGTGTTGTTTTGGGCCGCCTGCACGCTGAGCGCACGGCGCAGGTCGAGAGCGAGATAATCGGAGATCCGCATCTCGTCCGAGTGGTTGGTTGCAAAGTCCGTTGTCGCGGCAAAGCAGCGCTCAAGACTGGTAAAACCCATCAACAGCCCCAGGCTGACGGCGCTGAAGATAAGACTTGCGATCATCACTTCGGGCAAAGTGAATGCCCGAATGGTTATGTTTTTTGGTTGGATCATTTTGCCACGCCTCCCTTGGCCAGAATGGCGACGATCTGACGCGAGATCGGGCGATTGTTCGGCGCTCCGGTATAGTTGGCCGTCCAAATAGCCTTGACGGCGTTCTCCGTGAGTAAGCCGGCATTTTGGTTGACGATGGTGGTGCCCGCAGAATTACGGACCAATTGTGTGTTGCCGACGTTTCCACTCCCGTAGGGCACCAAGGTGAGCGTTTCACTAAGATTTTTCAGGACGTCGGCGCCCGCGGCGCTGGTATTCAGGGAGTTGGCTGCCAGCCAGGTTGCGCTCGTTATTTGCTGCCAGTTGGCGATCCGAAGCGATTCGATGCGCTGTTGGAGCACCTGGCTGGCGGCAACAGACTCCTTTGAGCCGCGGATGCTATCCAGCGCAGCGATGTTCATCGTAAAGACGCTGCTCAGGAAGAGCACGGAAATCGCGACCGCGATCGCGGACTCGACCAGGCTGAAACCGGCTGAACTAGCTTTTGCATTCAGATGCACAAGCCACAAATATGAGCAATTCCGGTGCTCAAGCCATAATTTCTATAAAATCGGGGCGCTCATCGCCCGGAAATAGCCACCGCCATCAGGAACCGGGATCGGAAGCACCGCGGCGCTTGCGAACGCAATTCCGCCGATCGACATCCAGGCGGCCGACCCGGCCGGATTACCCGACCGAGTTTGGGTCGGCGCTGGTGATCAGCATCGTGCCCGCGTCATCGGCGGAAATCTCTTCCTCGCTTGTCTCGGCCGACGTGGGCTCAGGCCAGACGACGTTCCAGGCGAGGTGCATTTTTTCCAGCGCCCAGATGGTGTAGCGGGTGAGATCGAATTCCCACCACTTTAAACCATGAGCCGCGCAGCGCGGCTTGGCGTGATGATTGTTGTGGTAGCCTTCGCCGAGCGCGCCGAGGCCGACCCAGAAGTTGTTTTTGCTTTCGTCCGAAGTCTCAAAGGTGCGGTAGCCAAATTGTTTCATGTGGCAGATCGAGTTCACCGCCCAGGTGCAGTTGTAAACGATCAGGATCGGGACGTAGAGGCACCAGAGCATCCCGGCGAGCCCGAGCGTGCTGTAGAGAAGGATGGCAACGGCGAGATGGGGGAGGACGTAGAGAGCGGAGTTCTCCCACAGTTTGCAGTACCAGATTTTTCGCACGTCGGCCGCATAACGCAGGGAACGCTCGCGGAAAGACGGCGGCTTGCGAATGAGCCACATCATGTGGGCGTAGGGAAAGCCGTGCCGCGGGCTGTGGATGTCTTCCTCGGTGTCGGATTTGAGGTGGTGATAACGATGATCGCCCACCCAGGTGACCGGGTCGCCCGAGAGCCCGATGGCCGAGCCGGTGGCGAAAATAAATTTCAACCAGCCCGGCATCTCAAACCCGCGGTGAGTGAGATAACGATGGAGATAAAGAGTAGTGCCGAGTCCGATCCACAAATAGATGCCGAACATGATCGGCAGATAGAAAAGATGAAAGCGCGTCCAGACCGCGGCGACCCCGAGGCCCTGCAGCAAAACGAGGATCGTGAAAATGGCGATATTAAATTTTTCGTTCTTGAACATAACGGCGAGATTGGCAGGAGAGGTCTGCCGAAAAAAGAAGTCGCACTGTCGCCGGGAAGCGGGTTCGGAGCAAGCCGTTTTTATCCGATGTTGGTATCGGATCGAATCCTAGAGGGATGGGAAATGATGAAATCCAGAGGACAAATTCCCAATCAATTCCTGATGTCGAATAACAAATGAGCTTCATCTTCACATTTCGTCATTCCTACCGAGGCTCGCCGCAGCGACAAGTGATTCAAAAGTTCGCATGCATCCTCCCACTTCGCGTGTTATAAGGGCAGCGCATTCCCCGGGGTGTAGCTTAGCTTGGTAGAGCGCCTGGTTTGGGACCAGGAGGTCGCAGGTTCGAATCCTGTCACCCCGATGCTAATATTTTACGCGATGAGATTTCTGCCAGCTCTGGTTGTCGCATTGATGATCGCCCTCAGCGGAGCCGTCCGCGCTCAATCCTCGCCCAGTCCCGCCAACCCCTCGGTCCAGGCAGCCGATGCCGAGGCGATCACTCCGGCCGCGGCTCCCTCGCCTTCGGCGACCGTGCCGGTTGAGCCGCCCTCGCTCATTCCGCCAAACATTCTCCCCGCGCCCGAGACTCTCCCGAAAATTCCGGATGCACCCGCGCTGGAACTCCTGAATTCCTATTTCAAATCAACTTCCCTCGGCAAAGCAGCCGATGAACACCGGCTCCACCTGCAAATGGTCGCGTTGGAAGCGCGAATTCGGAACGATGCAGACTTGCACGCGCTCAAGGCGTCGGCATTGCGCGCTCCAACCGATCTCGAGCGGCGCCATCGGCTGAAGGCCTATTACGAGCAATATTATGGCAAGTTGCGGTCGCTCGCCACAACCCCGGATTTGAAAGCCTACCTCGACGCCCAGAAAGCGGCTCACCAATTGACTCTCCTGCAACCGCGCGTCCGGCATGAGTCGGATGAAGCGGAGGCGGCCGCCCTCGCGAAAGCAAGCCGGGGCGCGGCACTGGCGCTTCCCACCCCCGTGCAGGCTCGTGCCGGCGCGGTCGTGCGTCCCTGATCTCAAATAAAATCGACCGGTTGCCGCCGTGCCGGAGCGCAGCTAAAATGGGCGGCGCAATCGGCGCGTTCGTCTAGTGGTTAGGACACAGCCCTCTCAAGGCTGGTGCACGGGTTCGATCCCCGTACGCGCTGCGCATTCTCGTCAGGGGGCGAGCACTCCCTTGCGGATGGTTTGATTGTAAACGTCCGCTACGTAAAGCTTGCCGTCCGCGTCAAGCGTGATCCCGAAGGGATAACTGAATCGGGCCGCGCGGCCGGTTTTGTCGACCCATCCGCCTTCTTCGGGGGCGCCCGCGAGGGTCGTTGTGTAACCTGCCGGCGTCACCTTGCGGAGCGTTGCGTTGGCACTGTCCGCCACATAGACATTCCCTGCCGAATCGACGACTACGCCCACTGGGTCGGCAAATGTCGCTTCACTGCCCGCTCCGTCGTTGCTCCCGGGCCGCTTCTGGCCGGCCAGCGTGCTCACGGCCCCTCCCGGAGTGACCTTCCGAATTGCGTTGTTATCCTTGTCGGCGACATATATGTTCCCTCCACTATCCAGTGCCACGCCGGAAGGATCGCCGAAAAGGGCAGCCTTACCGGTGCCGTCGGCAAATCCGTGATGGCCCGGAAATCCGGCAAGAACAGTCACCTCTCCCGCGGGGTCGATCTTGTCGATCGTTTGGTTCTCGGTCGCAGCCACATAGATGTTACCCGTCGCATCGACCGCGACGCCGGCCGGCTGACTGAAATCATAGCCATCGGCCAGGGTGCTCACTTCACCACCTGGCGTAACCAGGCGGATAACGTTGTTCCCTGTGTCTGCGACTAAGAGATTGCCACTCGGGTCGAGAGCGAGGGCTGAAGGATCATTAAAACGAGCGTTGCTCCCCTTGCCGTCCACATATCCGGGCATGCGCACCTTGCCTGCGATCGTCGTGACGGTGCCATCAGGTGTGATTTTGCGAATGGTATTGTTATAGCTATCGGCCACGAAAAGCGTTCCCGCACCATCCGATGCCACTCCGCGCGGCCAAAAAAATCGCGCCTCGGTGCCAACTCCATCCCGACTGCCGCGATCAGCCACCCCGCAGAAGGTCGTGACAACCCGGTTAGGCGTGATCTTGCGGATCGTATTGTTAGGCCAAAGAATCCAAAACTCATGCGCGTCGGTTACGAACAGATTCCCTGACCGGTCGAAAGCGATCCGCATCGACCAGGAAAACTCGGCGTCACGGCCGCTTCCATCCTCACTGCCGGTAAAAAACGCGCCGACAAAATCGCTCTTCATCCCTTCCGGCGTCACTTTCGTGATCCCCGTCCCGTTCGTGATAAAAACATTGAGCTGTCGATCAACCGCCACACCGCTAGGAAACCCCAGGTAACTCGCCATCGTCGTGACCACCGCATCAGGCGTAATCTTGCGCAGGTCGAAATTGGAAGCGTCCTCGACCACGTAGAGATTCCCGAGTTTGTCGATCGCGATGTCCGTCGGCGTGTCAAAGGAGGCCTCTGTCCCGGTACCATCCTGAGAACCGCGCGTCCCGCCGGCAAACGTGATGACTGTCCCATCGGGCGAAATTTTGCGAACTGCGTAGTTGAATCTGTCGCTCACAAAGACCTCGCCTGCTTGGCTAACCGCCAAAGCCCTGGGCCCGTCGAACCGCGCCTCGCTCCCCACGCCATCGACAAACCCGGCGATGCCGGGCAGACCAGCCAGAGTCGTCACCACGCCGCGCCGCGAGATCTTGCGAATGGTCTGGTTATAATAATCGGCCACATAGATCGTCCCGCCCGGCCCCACCGCTACGCCCGAGGGAACCGAGAAACGCGCCTCCTCGCCGCGGCCGTCAACGCTCCCGAATTCCCCAGCCTTACCCGCGAAAGTAGAAGCCACTCCGTCCTTGTTGACCTTGCGAATGGTGTGTCCAAAGAGTTCCGCGACGTAGATATTTCCCTCCTGGTCGACCGCCAGTCCGTGAGGATCGTTAAACTGAGCTTCATCCGGCGGGCCATCGACCGTCTTGGAATTGTTGCCCCAGCCGGCGATTGTGCTGATCGCGTAGGGCTCATAAATCGTCTCCCCGTCTGCGGCGTGCAGAATCGTGAGAGCCACTAAAGCGGCAGCCAGGCTTGCGGTCAGATGTTTCATAAGAGAGCTATCCTATCCAACAGGATAGCCAGTTTACAGGAAGCCCGTTTGGACGGTCAAGAACCAACTGGTGCGCGACGTGACCTGCGCCCGCTGAACGACCAATCTGCCGCTCTCCCTAACCGGAGTCCGCCAACAACCTAACGACTCCAGGTTTGGTCGCGTGAATTCTAAAATCCAATTCCCGGCCTGCCCCGCCCGCTCCGGTCGGCGAGCGGAGCCAGCCAGTGATTACTGAGCTCTGACTCTGACGTTGACTTCGTTCGAGCAGTCGCCGGAGTCAGTCTCACATACCTGGTAGGTGAATGTCCCGCTCATCGTCCCCAGGTTGTCCCGGGTGCTCCCATCGTCTGGTGTCGTCTGCACGATGACTCCGTCCCGCAGGACGTTAACATCGCCGCCGTCGGCCGGATCCCAGCTCAGCGAGATGGTTGTCGAACCTTGCCGTTTACGCGCGCGCGCTGAAAGCGTGATGTCTCCACCACCGCCTGCGTCAACCGCGGCCAGAATATCGACCCGTCCCCATCCAAAAACGTTGTTTGGCGGCCCGGCAACGCCACACTGCGTGGACGAGATGAAATGACTTGTGTCATTCAAGAGCGTGCGGCTTGCATCGATTTGATGCTGCAGCTCGGGATGCGCCGACCAGAGCAGGGCCATTGCTCCGGCGATATGCGG
The DNA here is from genome assembly GCA_963819975.1 of uncultured Verrucomicrobiae bacterium. Taxonomy (GTDB): domain Bacteria; phylum Verrucomicrobiota; class Verrucomicrobiia; order Chthoniobacterales; family UBA10450; genus Palsa-1392. The sequence continues at coordinate 277,184 of CAWFYE010000009.1, forward strand.
ACCCGCCATCGACGTCCCACTGGCAAAAGTATAGGCGGTGTCGGAACTGTTGCTGGCCGAGCGTGTGTTTGTGCCGGGAGCAGTGATATCCGGCTTCGTCCGGTTGCTGCCATCGACGGTGACTGGTCCGCGGCTGCTAAAGGAGGCGATCGTATCCGTGCTGGTATTCAGAGCTCCGACTGAATAAGACGCCTCATAAAACGACGGGGGGTCGACGGTGGTGGAACAGGAGGGACCCGCATTACCTGCCGAGACCACCATCATAATGCCGGCAGCGGCTTGCGCTTCGACGGCGGCTTGGAGAGTCGTCACCGAACAACCTTCCGAAGTCGGGCAACCCCAGGAGTTAATTGTAATGTCGGGAGCTTTGGTCGGGTCGCCCGTTCCGCCGCCCACCGGGGTCGGCGCGAGGAAAAATTCCATGCACTCGATGTATCTGGCCGGTGTGCCCGTGCCCTGATCCATGTTACGGCAGGCAATCCACTTTGCGCCCGGCGCCATCCCGATCTGGTTGCCAGCGCCATCGTCACCGATCGCGGTGCCAGTGGTGTGGCTGCCATGGAAGAAATCATCGCAAGGCACGAGAGAGTTTGGGCCGCAAACGCCGCCGCCCGTATGGATGCTGTCATGCCAGTTGTAATTATGGTCCGCCGTGACGCCGTTCCAGCCGCGGTAATGAGGCTTCAGTGCGTTATGCGTCCATCGAACACCGGTATCGGCGCTCGCAATGACGATGTTCTGTCCCGTAAAACCTTCTGCCCAAACGGAAGGCGCATTGGTGTAAACGATTCCCGGCTCGACCGTCGCCGGCGCATCCGGTCGCCACGGTCCTTCCTGGGTCGACTCCGGTTGAGGAAGGTCGTTTTTGATTTGCGGGTTGCCTTCGACCCGTGCCACGTCCGGGCGAGCAGCCAGCGTCTCCGCAATTTCCCGACTGCCCTTCACGAGAATTGCATTCACAATGTAGAAAGAGCGATACTCGATGCCACGTTCCCGCAGCCATTGCAGGATCGGGGCCTGCGTCGCCTGGCTTTTATTCCACAGTGCATCACGCACGAAGCGGCCTTTTTCGACTTTCGTGCTGAGCGCTGCGGCGCCGCCCAGATCGGCCTGGTCAGCCAGGACAACCATGAACTCGGCCTGTTTGCCACCCTCGGTGTGTTCAGTTACCCACGGGGCGATTTTGCGCAGCGCGGCGGCTTGCCCAGGGTTCGACCGATTGACGGCGCGCGACGAAGCGACCGCCCCAAGCGCGGCCGCTACCGCGGCGGCAATGAAAAGAAGACCAGTGATACGCCGTAACGGCCCGAGCTTGGAATGATGGTGTGTTTCCATGAAGTTGCCATCGTCTACAAAATTGCCAGTCAAAATCAATCAAAATCGCCTCGCGCACCGATTCATCTGGACTTGGCGATCACGAATTCGGGCCGATGGGACATTCTCAATGTCCTCATCGGCGAAGGCCGCGGCGCCTTCACTACGCAGACTGTGTAAGCGGTGGCCGATCTACCGACGCCTTATTCGTTAGGGCGACACTCAGATGTTAGGCCGCTTAAACACCGGACGGCGGTACTTCTGCAGCCGCTACTGATTTCTGCTTACACGGCCAGAAAGCGCATCCGACCGGCACGGTGTCCCCGTTCGCCCCCCCGCGATGAAGAATTTTTCCTTGCCATTCGCGATCAGGCGGGGTGTAAACCGCGTATATGACTGATGCAGAGATCGTTGGTGAAATCGCAGCGCAGCATGCATTGTTGCTGGAATTAACGAACCAACAGCGAAGCATTATGGCGGCCGTAACGGCCCTCGCCGAGTTGGTGATTTCGACGCTCCCTCGCTCAGACGATATGGATGGTGCCCGGCAAGCCTTTGACGATCGGCGGGAGGCCATTCACAAAGACTTGAAAAAGGAATCGGTCGAGAGCCTGAGCCGACTTCAACGCGATGTCGCCAGACAACTGCTCCGCTCCGACAAATAAGGCGATTAATCACCCGCCGGCAGTGCTCGCAAACGTCCCAACATGACGAATCGCGGTCAGGCCTCGTGTTGTCACGCTCCAACTCGTCAGGGCGCGACGCTGAGGTTAAACGGAACGAAGACTTGCCGGCCATTGACCTGCACCTGGCAAAATAGCCTAACGAATCCGGGCTTGGTCGCGTAAATTTTGAAATCGAGTTCTGGTCCGCCCCGCTCGTCCGGGTTGGTGACCGGGGCGCCAGTCGGGTGCATGTGAAGCACCGTTTCCTTGTCTTCGTTGAAACCGACGAGATGAGCGTATGCCGCCATGACCGGTTCCAACTGATCAAATCCGCTTCCATCCGGCTTCGTGATCCGAAGTTTGGCGCGGGCCGGTTCGCCGACTCCGATCCTGGGCTGAGCCAGCATCAGTTCGAAGTGCAACCCATCGGCGTCGCCGCTCAGACGCGTTTCCTTGTTCGCGACCGCTTCTGAATTTCCCACTCCCGCAATGATAGCTTTCTCATATTCCTGCAGACCCATCGGCAGTGGCCGCAGGTCCGCCCAGGCGAGATAGGGTCCGGGCTTGGATGGCGTGAAATCAAAGACGTAATCTCCCGGGGTTCCGGTCGGCTCCGGATGCTCGTGATGATAATCCGTCAGGCTGCCATCCACGATGAGGAGATGAATTTTGCGCGCGTGAGTCTCGATCAGTTCCGCCGGCGTCACTGGTTCGTTGTCCCCGCGGCGCAGATGGAGCACGGCGTGCGCGGGTTTCCCAGGCTCGAGTGGAGCGTCTGTCGTGATCGTGGCTCTCACCGCGTGTTGCATGGCAGCATCGGAAGGGACGAGCACGACGAGCTGATCGAGCGTCATTCCGCACTTCCCGCAGGTATCGTCCTTCGCGCCGATCACGTCGGCATGCATCGGGCAGGTGTAGCGCTCTGCATATTGATGCGCCGCCTTCAGAACCGTCGGGTCCGCCTTCTTTTCGAGCTCTTGGAACTCGTCCTCCACTCGCTTGAGCAACTCGACGCAAGCCCCCGCCTGCGCGGCATCGGCCGCGGTGTGCAACGCGGAGATGTCACGGACGAAGACAGTCCAGGCGATTTTCTGCGCGGCGGCGTTGGGCGCCGACGAACTCTCGAGGTGACCGAGAAGTGTCCACACGGCCGTGCTCGCAACCGGGTCCTCGAGGTGGATGAGGGTAAGGTCGCGCTGCGTCACGGAGGCGCGGAGCCGGTCCATCATCTGGAACAACATCGCCCACGACCCGACCGCAGCCGGCGGCGAAGCGGGTTTGGAACCGGGCTGCACTTCCTTCGCGTTTAACGAGCCCAGCGTCGCCGCGAGCAGCCAGAAGGCGAACCACAAACGGACGGTTGTTCTGGTTTCGAACATGCCTCTAGAACTGGCACGTTCTTTCGGAGCCAGCAACCTCATCGCCTAACGAGAGTGGGATTTCTTTATCTCGATCCCGCGCCGGGTCGTGAGATAAACCGCGAAGCTACCGAGCCAGTGGCCACCTTCATAATGCTCGCCCGTCACCGCGGCCAAACCCGCCGCTCGATGCGCCTCAGCTGCGGCGGAAAGCGCGGCCCGGCGCGGATCCTCAGGGGGCAAATCCGAAGTAATTCCCTCCAGCATCCAGGCGCGGCTCAGGTTTAAGCCATCGAGATGCGCCAGTTTCGGATCGCTCGGGTCCGGCGAAACCGCCACCGGGAGCCAGTCCGTCGAGCCCTTGGCCGGGATCTGTGGCATGAAATCAGTCAGCCATTTCGCAAACTCGTCAGGCGAGAGAACTCGCCGCATGACATCGGCTTCGCCCAAACTGGACGAGAGAAAATCTTCGCCCGAAGGTTCGTAGGCAAGCGGGCAATTCTTGTCCGCGAGAAAGAACTTCTTCGCCGAATCAGTCGCCAACTTACCAAAAGCCTTGTCGCCGGTGATCCGTGCGTAGTCGATCATAAGCCCGAGCGCGAAAGCAGTCTGATTGTGTTCACCGATCCGGACCGGATGGGAAAGCTTCGGCAGCCAGGTCGATAAGTGTTGCACCGACACTTCCTCGAGCGGGCGCAGGTTGGCCGAGAGTTCGCGGGCCAGCGGGTCGTCCCACTCGCGCAACTCGGCCGCCAGTTGAAGCAGCCAGGCGAGTCCGTAGGGCCGCTCGAAGCTGGCCCGGCCTTTGCCGTTCAGATAGGCAACCTCCGCTTTGATATTCTCAGTCGTTAGGCTTTCCTGGAGCGCCGCGCGCGCTTCCTTGCTGAATGGCGCGTCCGGGAAAGTGCGCGCGAGTCGCGCCAGCAGCCAATGCCCGTGGACTGAGGAATGCCAGTCGTAACAGCCGCAGAAAGCAGGGGTCAATTTCCGGGGCGGCGCGACATCGGCGTCACTATTCAAAACGTGGCTGATCTTGTTTGGATACTCCTTGTGCGCACAGGCGAGGGCGAGCCGTGCGAAGCGCTCCGCGGCGCGCGCGTCAAAGGTCGGGTCTTCCGCGGCCCCGGCGACGAGCGGTAGGAAAAGAAGGGCGAGAGCGCAAATTTTCATGCCGCATTCTAGCATCGGCGGGCCTCTCTGCGCGCGCTTTGCGCATCCGAACTTAGAGCCGGCTCGCCCTGCCTCTCGCGCCGTTTGCTTGACATTGATAGATCCAACTCCGTAAAAATGCGCAGCAGCATTGCCCCGAACTGCGTTTTGGGGTTCACCCATGAAAATCGAAATTCACAACAGAGCGGTAGCCATCTTTCCGGGGCTCGGGATTCCGCCAAAAGGCGCAGTTAATCCCCGATGCTCTCGTGGGAACAAAGTCGGTCGGATTGCATTCCCACTCCTTCTTTTCACTGCCGGGCTGATGTTTGCGCAACCGCGCGGAGCCGCTCCCTTCCAGTTTCAGACCACCGGCAACCTCATAACAGCGCGCCTCCAGCATACCGCAACCTTGCTGCCCAATGGCAAGGTACTCGTTGCCGGAGGAACGGACCTCTTTCAGACCTATGCGAGCGCGGAACTCTATGATCCGGCGATCGGAACCTGGACCGCCACCGGCAGCCTCGTCACTGCACGCACGGATCACACCGCGACGTTGCTCCCCAGCGGCAAGGTGCTCGTTGCGGGGGGACGGGATTTCAGCACTGGCATTCTGACGAGCGCGGAGCTCTACGATCCAGCACGGGGGACTTGGGCCCCCACTGGCAGCCTCGGAACCGCGCGCCAACATCATACCGCGACCTTGCTGCCAAACGGCAAGGTGCTGGTGGCAGGAGGAGAAAACGGCAGCACACTCACGAGCGCCGAGCTCTATGACCCGGCCACCGGAACCTGGACGCCAACCGGCAGCCTTGCCACCGCGCGCCGTGAGCATACGGCGACTTTGTTGCCCGACGGCAGAGTGCTCGTCGCGGGAGGCAATAACGTCACCATGAATCTCACCAGCGCCGAGCTTTATGATCCGGTCAGCGGGACTTGGACGACGACCGGCGACCTCGCCATCAGGCGCAGTGATTTCACGGCCACTCTTCTGCCTGACGGGAAAGTACTTGCCGCCGCCGGAGAATCCGGCGGCGCGACCGCGGGCGCCGAGCTCTACGATCCGGCGACTGGGACCTGGACGGTGACCGGGGGTCTGGCCAACGCACGCAGCCAACACACCGCAACTCTATTGCCGAACGGCCAGGTCCTCGTCGCAGGCGGTTTTAACGGTTCCGGTGAACTCGCGAGCGCGGAACTCTACGACCCGGCGAATGGAACCTGGACCGCCACGGGTAGTCTCTTCGTTGGGCGCGAACTTCACACCGCCACCTTGCTGCCTAACGGCAAAGTGGTGATTGCCGGCGGTGTGATCGCGGTTGGCCCCCCTGTTTTCACGACCGAAGAATTCGACCCGGCAAACGGGAGCTTTACAGTAACCGGCAGCCTCGCCACTGCGCGCTATAACCACACCTCGACGCTGCTGCCTGACGGCAAGGTCCTGGTCGCGGCAGGCTCCAACGGCAGCTATCTCGCGGAAGCGGAACTCTATGACCCCGCGGCCGGCACCTGGACTGTCACCGGCAGCTTGAACTTCGCCCGCTTTGAGCACACCGCCGCCTTGCTGGCCAGTGGCAAGGTGCTGGTCGCAGGGGGTGCGACCATGGTGGCGTTGATCCCGAACTCCGAACTCTACGACCCGGCGACTGGGACCTGGACAGTGACCGGCAGTCTCGCCACCGGCCGCACATTTCACACCGCCACGCTTCTGCCCAACGGTATGGTAATTGTCACTGGAGGAAACAGTAGCGGCGTCACCCTTGCGAGTTGTGAACTCTACGATCCGGGGACCGGAACCTGGACGGCGACAGGCAGCATGGTTACCGATCGTTTCGGACACACGGCGACGTTGCTGCCCAGCGGGAAGGTTCTGGTAGCAGGCGGTTATAACGAACACGGTCTCGTCGCGAGTTGCGAACTTTATGATTCCGCGAGCGGAACGTGGACCGCAACCGGCAGCCTCATTACGGCAAGAGAGTCTCATACGGCAACCTTGCTGCCTAACGGCAAGGTGCTGGTGGCAGGCGGCGACAATGCTCTCCAGAGCGCGGAACTATACAATCCTGCAACTAGCACCTGGGCGCCGACCGGCCACCTGAATATCATACGCACGCATCACACCGCCGATTTGTTGCCGAGCGGCAAAGTGCTGATAGCGGGCGGTAACACTCAAGATCTTCATGGGGATCTCTATGATCCGGCGAGTGGAACCTGGACTTTGACCCAGGCTCTTTCTTTCGCGCGATACGATCACACGTCCACGTTCTTACCCAGCGGCGACGTGCTTTTCGCCTCCGGTTCTTCGGGTGGTTTTACGCCGACCGCGGAGCTCTATCACGTCGGTCTCGACTTCGACGAGTCGTGGCGGCCGCAGATCGCGAGCGCGCGTTTCAGCAGGAGCCTGCGGCTGAGCGGTTCGCTCTTCCAAGGTATCTCACAGGCCTCCGGCGGAAACACTCAGGATTCATCGAGTAACTACCCGGTTGTCCAACTGCGCAATATCGACAGCGGCCAGCTCGCAATCCTATCGGTTGACCCACGCAGAGGCTGGTCAGATACCAGCTTCACGTCAGGGCGCGTGAGAAATCTCCCAATCGGTCCGGCTCTCATTACCGTCTTTACCAACGGCATTCCGAGCAGCTCAAAATACCTGGTCGTAACGCAGCGGCAGCATTGACCGCAGGATTGGCAGCGAAGCGCATTGGACGAACTCTGCCCGGCTGTTTTCGGGGAAGGACGGGAAAGTTGTGGAATCCGTAGAGACGTCGGATACCGAGATACCGGAAGAAAAGCCAGTCGCGAACAATCTGCCGCTTCGTTCTTTGCGAAGGCGCGAGATAAATCAGCGTGTCGAATCGTTTGCTTCGGAGAGTGGGCGCGAGCTGCGCAAGCTTTCAGCGCCGACGCCCTTTATCGTGCTTCACATCGTAGGTGATGAAGCCGTCGAAAAGAACTGTCGGTTGGAGAATTCGGCTGCTAAAGCGTAATTGCCGTCGTCGTGGCGGCCGCAAAGCAACTCAATGTGCGCGTCAAGAAAATGGTTTCTGATCGCTCGCATTGCGGGCAGCGCGATCAAGGTGTCACCGAGCTGGCCAATCCTGTAAACCAGAACCCTGTGGCTCGTTCTCATCGTGCGACCTTCTTGCCTTCTAACTCTCCAACTTTCCCACGTTCTCACTCCTCGCCTCGGCTTTTCGCTCCACGAAAAAACCGCCGAGGACGAGCACGTCCATTTTCGTGCGGAGGAAACAAGACAGCGCTTCCTCCGGACGGCAGACCACCGGTTCGTTCTCGTTGAAGGAAGTATTCAGAACCAAAGGGAGTGAGGTCAGAGAACGGAAGGCGGAGATTAACTGCTGATAAAGATGGTTGATTTCGCAGCGCTACGCTCGGTCACAAAGTATCTTCTTCCACGGCTTCCACATGCTGCAGTTCGACCGCGCCATCTTCCCGGAGGACAAAGTAGGTCAGAACACGGACGATTGCGCCGTCGTCGCGAAGCAAGGGCGAACTTTGATAGACACGCAGAGTCGATCAGCCGGGTAAGAGAGCAACGAGATCAGCGTAACATGCGATACGATAAAACTCCTTCGCCAGGACAGTCTCCACGTCGCGTAGATTGCCGAGTCGCTGCAGCGAATGGTCGAACCAGGCCGAATGAACCAACTGCCTGGGCTGAGCCACCCCTTATTTGTCCAGATCGTGCTCCTCGGCGATGCGTAAGGCGCGATCGAGCATTTTACCTTTCGGCCGATTGTCTTCCGACGGTGCGACCGGAACCCATTGGCCGCTTTCAACAAGTTTGGTGGCACGGGCAATTAGTCCCTCGACTTTGAGAAGAGGATACCGTGACACCATCCAGGCGGTGAGCCGAAAACGCTCATCACGGGGCAGTTTTTCAACCGCTTGTTGGATTTCGTTCAAACTCATGGAAACAAAGCCTACCGCATCGGCTTCAGGCGACAAGGGTAAAGCCGATCTTCCGATGACTTTCGATTCGTCCTCATTTGGGCGAATTGCGCAACCCGAAACACATTCGCTGGATGATACCTTCCAGTCCTCGATTCGAGGTCTTGCTGGCCGAGGAAGCCCGCAAGAAACAACACATTCATCATTTCGAAAAAGTGGAAGGTTGAAAGTTGAAAGTTGAAGGGGCGACAGAATCTGGGATATCCGACGCGTTCTGTGCACGCTCGACATAGAAGCTGCCCATAACTAAAACGTCCATGCGGGTTCTGAGAAAGCAGGCGAGCGCTTCTTTCGGACGGCAGACGACCGGTTCGTTTTCGTTGAAGGAGGTATTCAGGATCAGGGAAACTGAGGTCAGAGAACGGAAGGCGGAGATCAGTTGATGGTAAAGAGGGTTTATCTTGCGGTGAACCGTTTGCAGCCGACCGGAGCCGTCGACATGGCATACGGCCGGGAGCAGGGACCGCTTCTCTTCTTTGATCCGCCGGAAGCGCTCCTCCTCCGCAGCCGCGATCAACTGGCCGTTTAGAAAGACGCAGGCCGCAGAGTCGCCGTGATAGGCGTTAAGACCGAGGATTAACACGGAAACCAGAGAGTCAGAGATCGGATGTCAGCGGTCGGACGGGGTTTTGGTTGATTAGGAACGGATCCGGATTTGCATCATGGCGCCGACTTCAGCATTTCTTCGCGCCGTCCGAAGAGATTCTGCCGCCCTTGATGCGGCATCCGGGCAACATCGGGCGATGTTTGAATTTTCGGCGGTCGCGCAACGAGCGGATCGGAGACGGTTTAGAGGAGAAACAACATGCTTAACGAGGGCGTCGAGGATTATCGAACCGGGTTTTTCCGTCAACGATACTATACGGGCTTAGCGGTTATTGGAGCTGAGCGGGGCTCAGCCGTTATTTGTTATTGCGGGTTGGTTGTTGGGGAAAGAGAACGGGACGGCAGGCCGGTATTTGTCGGTCCGTCGTTATCGCGTATGGAAATGAATGACAAAGTTCGCCCGCCCTTCTCGCCCCGAAGGGTCCATGTCCGCTTCGCTCCCAATTCGCTTTGATTCGGTCGCCGCCGGCTCCCTCACCCGTTCGGGGCTTCGTCTATGTCACGCGGTTCCCACCGCCTCCATTGATTCGGTCGTCTCCACTTCTTCCTTCGTCCTTCTGACTTCTTCCTTCTCATGAATTGGTTCTGCCTCCACACCGAACCTCGCCAGGAGGATAAGGTCTCGCGCATACTGCAGCGGGAATTTGACCTCGAGGTCTTCTCCCCGCGGATCCGTTTTCGCCGGATGCGGGCGGGGCGCCCGCTCTGGACCACGGAGGCGCTTTTCCCCGGTTACCTCTTTGCCCGCTTCGATTATTTCGAGCGCCGCAGGCAGGTGAACGCGCTCCCCGGCGTCACCCGGGTGGTGCATTTCGGCGATCGACCCACGCCAATCGACGATGCGATCATGGCCGACCTGCGCGCCCTCGTGCAGGATAATGAAACGGTGGAGGTGAACGCCGACCCGCAGCCGGGTTCGGAAGTTGTCGTAGTCGGCGGCCCGATGCGTGGCCTGCGCGCGCTCGTGACGCGCGTGATGCCGGCCCGGCAGCGGGTCGCGATCCTGCTGGAGCTGCTCGGGACTTCCCGCGAGGTGGAGATCGAGCGGGACCGGGTCTTTCCGGTGAATCCGCGGGAGGTAAAAAGCTGAAACACTGAGATGCTGAAAAGCCAAAATTTCAACACCCTGAGTTCCTCCTATGCGCGTCACTAACGAGTTGCGGGAACGGACGAAACGATTCGCTTCAGGGATCATCCGCTTCTATGTCGCCTTGCCGCGGTCAGCAAAGGAAGTTGAGGTATTGGGACACCAACTCTTGCGGTAGGGCACTTCGGTCGCGGCTCATGTGCGCGTGGCCTCAAGGGCCAGATCAGACGCGGAATTCTGTTCCAAAATTGAGGACGCTCTCCAAGAGGCAGATGAGTCGCAATTGTGGCTCGAACTTCTGCGAGACGACTGCTCGATTTCGACGCCCAGCCTCGAGAAGTTGCTGATCGAAACCGGCGAACTCATCGCGATCTTCGTTACGATCGTCCAAAAGACGAGACGCCAGATTGGCTAACGAGCAATTTCCAGGTTTCAGTATTTCGATATCTCAGCTTTTCAGTGTTTCAGTTTTTTCCATCGGCGGAAGCCGATCGCGATATTTCGCGATTAGCCACGGTAGTCGCCGCGCGCTCCAGAAGCGCGGGATGAAGACGCGCGGCTGGGCGACGGAGCGGAAAAACCAGCCGACGTAATATTTGTCGGCCCAATCGGGGATGCGGACCTGGTCGCCGGTGAGAAAGCCAAGCGCCGCGCCGATGCAATGGATCGCCGGACGGTAGTCGAGATGCTCCAAGAGATATTGGCCGAGCTTATCCTGGATGCCGCCGCCGATCGCGATCACGATGTGTTTCGGGCGCCTTTGCCTAACGAGGTCGAGGAGAGCCTGGTCTTCCACCGGACGCCCGTACTTCGGCGCGACGTGAGTCTCATCTCGAACTTCTTCCTTTTTCCTTCTGCCTTCTGCCTTTGTCTTGAGGAACTCCACCAACCTCGTGCGCGACGTTTCGGTTGCGACGACCCACAAGACCGCGCCCGGTAGCCTGACGGATTCGTGCTCGAGGAGGCGCTTGACGTGTTCGAGCCCCGAGATGCGCGGGACGCGCTCGCCGGTGAAGAATTTCCAGAGCAACACCATGAAGCCGCTGTCGGCGATCGCGAGGCCGGCGCTGAGCAGCGCGCGCCGATAATCCTCGTCCCGGCACAAGTTGATCATCGAGGGCGCGGCCGGCGCGACGAGCAGGCCGCCGCGGCCGGTGATTTCCTCGACCGCTTCACGCGAGGTGCCGCCGAAGAAATCGATGCCGAGGATGCGATGGGTGGGCGGCGGCAAAGGCAAAGTGAAAAGTAGAAAACTGGACGACACGGCGGCCGCCCTTCTAGCAGCAAGCAGGTCGCCCGCCCTACAAAGCGTCCTTTTCCTGCGTTCCTGCTTTCCTGAGCGATTTTTGCTCTTCGCGCGCGGTGCGCATTTGCAGGGTGAGATCTTCGGCTTCCTCCAGCCATTCGAGCTTTTCACGAAAGGTGAGGCGCCGGTCGAGAAGTCGGTCCAGCTCGCGGCTCCCTTCTGGAGTTCCCCATTTCCAATCGGGTTGAATGGCGTCGTTCATCGTCCTCTTTTCAGCTCCTCGATATCGATCAGATCCTGCGGACGTCCAGCGCGCTGTTTCATTTCGAGCAACGTTTGCAGCGAGACTACCGGAGCCCGCACTCCGGGGCAAACTTCCATCGCTTCCGACACTGCCATTTCGGCTCCGAAATCAAAGGGCTCGTAAACAAACACATCAATCGGGGTGCGGCGATGTTCGTCACTCCATAGCTTGAGCACGATCATTTCCTTGTTGCGTCGCCAGTCTTCTCGCGTCGCGGGATCCGCGAACTCTTCCGGTTTTGCTGGAATTCCCAGACGATAACCGACCTCGAGCAAGGTGTGGAGTCCAAGGGCCGCGTTCTCCGGGCTAAGGGCAAGGACGATATCGATATCGCGGGTGAGCCGGACATAGCCGTGCGCGTTGACCGCCAGACCGCCGACGATGAGGTATTGCACCTGCGCGTCGTTCAAGGCGCGGACAATCGTTTCGACGCTCCGGACTTCCATGGAAGAGAAGTAAGAAGGAGGAAGGAAGAATTAGGAAGTGGAAAATCGCGGCGCCGGAAAACGGTGCGTTTATCGGTGTGTAGAGGCGGCCGTGTCGGCCGCAATCGTGACCGTTGCTCGCGTTCTGCGGCCGACACGGCCGCCTCTACACTTCCCTTTAGGCTTGCCATTCCGGGTTCCGGCCCGGTACGATCACATTTCGTTCTTTTAACCAAATCGAAAGGCTTATGAAAACTCTCTCCTTCTTCACCAAATCCGTGATCGTTGCCACGGTTGCTCTTCTCTCCAGCCCGGTTCGCGGCCAGATTCTTCTCCACGAGCTCGACTCGCCCAACGCGGTCCAGTTCGGCCAGTTCGGTTTTGCCGTTGCAGGCGTGCCGGACTTGAGTGGGGACGGCGTCCAGGACGTGATCGTGGGCGCACCGAGGGAGAGCGGTGGCGGGAGGACACATGTCTTTAACGGAGCCACCGGGGCGGAAATCTACAGCATCCCGGGCGACCCGAGCGGCAGCTTGTTTGGCTTTTACGTGGCCGGATTCGCGGACATCGATGGGGACGGAATGGGAGACTTCGCTGCCCAGACACGGACCACTGCCCAGCAATCGGTTCTCGTCTACAGCGGAACGACCGGCATGTTGCTCGATGCGTTGCAGTCGCCCAATGACCCGCTCGGGGATTTCGGACTGAGGATGGCGGGAGTTGGCGACCTGAACGGCGACGGCGCGAGCGAGATCCTGATCGGCGCACCGGGCGAGGACATCGGACGGGGTAGCTTGGTCGGGCGGGCTTATCTTTTTGACGGAGCGAGCACTTCACCGCTCGGCACGCTGGCATCTCCGAACAAACAGCCGGGAGGCTATTATGGCTGGGACGTCGCGGCGGTGCCGGACATGGATGGCGACGGCGTGAACGAATACGCTATCGGGGCCTTTAACGAAAACATCGGTCGAAAGGGCGCCGGTCGGGTCTACGTCTACAACGGAGCTACCGGTGCGCTCCTTCTCGAGCTGGCATCGCCCAATCGAAACCGGGGCGGCGGCTTCGGCTATTCGATTGCAGGCCTGCATGACATCGACGGAGATCTGAAAGGCGACATCGCCGTCGGAGCGCCTTATGAAACCACGGGCGCCGGAGAGACTCATGCCGGGCGGGTCTACATTTTCTCCAGTGCGACCGGCAAGGTGCTGCACACATTGGTCTCGCCAAACGCCGAGCGCTATGGGTGGTTCGGATTCAGTATTGCGCGTCTCCAGGATATGAACGGTGATGGCCGCGACGACCTGCTCGTGGGTGCTCCCTCGGAGAATCCGAACGACGACTTCTTCAGCGCCGGACGGTGCTACGTCTATAACACGGTGAACGGGGCTCTCCAGTATGAGATTTCCTCCCCGAATGAGGAAGATGGCGATGTCTTCGGCTGGTCGGTCGCGGGATTGGATGACGTCAACGGAGACGGGAATGGCGACTTTGTCATCGGCGCCTATGTCGAGAATGACACAGGCCGGGCCTACATCTATTCCGGAGAGCGAAACACGCCCTGAGGGTTGCGCAGATAGAGAGCGTCTGGAGCGCCAAAGCGCGTGGCGGCTTTGGACTCGCGCTCGCCGTTCGTTAGGCCGGGATCGATCCCGCACTCCTCGTCGCGGCGAATCCTCTTACCTGCCGGTGAGAAGAATTGCGAGCGGTAAGATCGGGATCATCGCGAGAGTGGTCAGGACGAGCGTGGAGGCCGATTCAGTTTCGTAAACATGATAGCGCGGCGCGAGCAAAGGCCCGAGGACTGCCGTCGGAATCGTGCAGATCAAAATCGCTTCGCGGTTCAGCGGTTCGGCGACTGCCAGGGTCGAAACCAGAAACGCCATGAGGACGGGCTGCACGGCCATTTTCAGCACGACGTTTCCGATCACCTCGCCGCTTAGTCTGACTTTGTAGGACGCGATGATCAGTCCCGCGAGAAAAATCGAAAGCCCCGCCGTGGCAGAGCCGATCAGCCCAAGCATGTCGTCGACTGCTTTTGGCGTGGGGACGTTAAGGAAAGCGGAAAGGGCTCCCGCAAGTGGACCCCAGACCAGCGGTTTCTTGAAACTCGAGACCAGCGCCTTGCCAATCAATTTGGTCATGGGGACGGACCTGTCGCCAGTCGCATGTTGAGCGTGAATCTCGAGCAGGACGATCGTCAGCGGAACGATCGTCACCAGAGCGAGCACGTTCGCGAAAGTGATGGAAACCAGTCCCGACTCGCCGAAGAGACCGCGAAAAATCGAAATCCCGATAAAAGCCACGGACGGGAAGCTGACCAGATTGGCCTGCAACGCCGCAGCGCCCAGGGAATGACGACCCAGGTAGAGGCTGACTAACAGGACGAGGATAAAAAGGCCGACGAAACTGAAAAAGACCGCGATCAGGAAAGGAACCTCGGCCAGCATTTCTCTGCGGGAGGTTTGGGCGATGCCGACGAACATTAACGCCGGCAGCGCGTAATCGAGAACGACTGAATTGATGCCCTGCACCTGGTCGGCATCAAATTGTTTTCTGAGCCCAGCCCAATAGCCCAGGCCCATGACAAAGAGAACCGGAAGCAAAACAGCGAAAGAGGTGAAAAGCATGGCAAGATCAAAAGCTGAAATGCTGAAAACTGAAACGCTGAAATGCGCGAAAATTGTAGTGTGCGCTGCCCAGAACGATGAAGCGCATACGCGCCTGCTCCTGGCGGGCGCGAAGGATGAAGTCGGGCCCTCTCAGATAACCAACAACCAGGAACTGATAACCGTCGAACAACTCGCCGAGCAACTTGTTCGACTCGAGCCCACCAGCCTACCCCATCGCACCCTGCTCGCGCTGGCGCGGCTGAAACTCGGCAAACCGGACAAGGCCCTGGAAGTCTATTCAGGCCTGAACGTCCCGCCTAATACCGCCTCGCCATCCGCGCTCGCGGTGCACGTGGCCGTTCTCATCACCAACGGCCACTGATAAATAAAATCTTGCACTTGGTAATTCCTCGCCGGTCGCCAGAATTCATTTCATGGAGCGCGTCGTAAGGAAAAGCCAGAGCTTTCGGCAAGTCGACCGCTGGGATGTGCTGCAGAATATTTCACTTTCTGCGCAGCAGCGGATTCGCATCGCCCACGCCCTCCGTAGGCGCGCCTATCCGGCCAAGGGCGAAGGACGTGCGAGCATGGCATCGCGCATCATAAAAGCCGCCAAGGCGCCGG
This sequence comes from uncultured Verrucomicrobiae bacterium, assembly GCA_963819975.1. Lineage (GTDB taxonomy): Bacteria > Verrucomicrobiota > Verrucomicrobiia > Chthoniobacterales > UBA10450 > Palsa-1392. The sequence goes on from CAWFYE010000009.1 coordinate 292,540, forward strand.
TTTTTCCCCGGATATTCGTACTTCCTGGTAGCTTTGCTGCGATTGGATATATGCAATTCCAGAACCGGTCACGGGGGATCGCCCACGTAGAAAAACCTTGAAAACCGGCTTGCCGCACGACCCTACAATCACCCGATCAGCAAGAGTCGGCATTCTTTACAGTTCCAACATCCTCAATTTTTCTGTTCTAATAGTTTAAAGACAAAAAAGTTATCTAATAACGAGTTGTTTTTCAGCAGCTTACCGCGCAGTTAGAATTTAATTCGGAGAGCTCTGCAACACAGTGGCATCAAGAGTGCTAAGGGGCGTGCTCGAATGAGAACTTGGAACTCCCTGCGGTTCGCTCTAATTACTTCGATTGCTGTTTCCTGCCTTGCGTGGGCCGCGACGGCCGGCGCGACGCTGATCAATATCACGATCAACCCCGCGACCGGTCTCGCGTCCAACGATATTAATTTTGGTCTCCTGGGTAACAACAGCCCCACGACGAACTTCAATTTCCTGGCCTCGGATGTCGATCTCTACAACAGCTTCGCCGGGTCCGATCTCTCGGCACCGGTTTTCGACGGCTTCGCAAACTACGAGAATCTCAACGGCAACCAGGCGGTGTCATTAACCGGTTTTGATTATGCGGTGGTCCATTATGGCAAGGGACCCGGTGGTGCCGGCAAAGGTGGAGGAATCGTTTTCTATTTTCTCAACGGAATGACCGGAGATTTCACTTTTGCCAGCACAGGTTCCGGGCCGAATGGCTTCGGCGGCATTTCGTCAATCCGCTTGTTTGCCGACGGAGCGATGGCGACTAATGAACGCGGCGCGACAGTGGCAATGCTCGGATTGGCGTTGATCGTTCTCGAGGCCCTGCGACGCCGGATCGGCGGAGGATCGCTGGCGGTTTCCCAGAAACGTCATTGACGCAGCGTGGTGGCGACGGGCGCTGTAAATGACACGGTGCACATCGTTTTGCCGACAGGGCCCGCTTCGCATCGAATTGTCAATTGTTCGTCAAAAACGTCGGAAAACTTTACTAAATCGCAACGGGAGAGGATAAAATTCAACTCGCAGCGGAAAAATATACAATTTATATATCACTAATAATGCGATATTTAAGAATGACATCAACCGCGAATTTTATCCACCAGAAGCGGCTGGCACGTTTTAGCTAATCTCTTTGGCGAACGGAATCCCCATGAAAAAGAAAATCATATTTTACAAATTAGTTGCGCCTTGTTCGTCGGATTGGTCCAGACCGCCGGCGCCGTCGCCCTCAGTCTTCATGACTCAAACGAGCTCGGTTTCATGACCTCGCCCCCTCTTCGGGCGACGCTGACAGAACCGGGTATGTCAACTTCCTGATTGGCATGAACCTCGGCACGACCTTTAACGACACGGGGTCGGGAGGAAGCGGACAGATCTATACACGGTCGATCAATGATTTCGGAAGTCTGGCTACGGCGGCTTGGAGTCAGAACGGTATGGGACAACGATCGATCTTGCAACGGTGGCTTTGATTACATTTTCGCCAAGTACGATGGATCGAACTCCGGTTCTGAAGTTTCGAACATCTCGGGGATGACCGGTACTTAAGAATTCCCTCAACTGTCGGCAAATCCGGACTCTCGGGATGGACACTCCTTACTCCGGGGTCCAATGTTCCCGATGGTGGTGCAACGGTGGCGTTGCTCGGCACGGCCTGGTTATCCTGGAGATCTTGCGGCGTTCGTTAAGCGGTAAGACGCTTTCGGTTAGTCGCGTGAACCGCGATTGAGTTGTTTGTAATTTGACTGACGCCGCAAAGTAGCGCGAGCTGCTTGTTTGGTGCGGTCAAAGATATTCCCGGCGCGCACACTTCGACCCGTCGCACCGAGGACAAGGGCTCGCCATGTTGCTGAACCCCAACCGTCTTTCTGAAATCGTTCAGCGCCTGTTGGGCTGAAGCTGACTTCAGTTGTCCTTCTTAGTTTTCGATTGCTTATTCCCAAAAGCCAACGAACGTGGCGGCTCTTGGATAAGTTCTGTTCTGTTCGTAGTGCGGTAGATCGTCAGGTGAGTTTCCTCATTGGTGATTCTGAAAACCGATTCCCGGGAACGGCTCTGTAGCTCGCAGCTCCTCCTCCAAAAATCACAAATGAAACTATACGTAGGAAATCTCTCTTTGAGACCACTGAAAACGATCTTAACGATCTCTTCTCCGAACACGGCAAAGTGACTGACGTTGCCATTTTCAGCGACCGCGAAACCGGCCGCTCGCGCCGGGCTTCGGCTTTGTCACATTCACCGATGCAACCGGCGCCAACGCCGCCATCGCCGCCCTCAACGGCAAGGAAATCGGCGGCCGTGCCCTAACCGTGAACGAAGCGCGTGCGCGTGAAGAACGTCCCCGTCAATTCGCCGGCGGCAATCGCCGATAATTCGATCGCTTTTGATCTTGCAGACCGGCGCCCGGCTTTCGGGCGCCGGTTTTGCACATCAGAGTCCCAAAATCTAATGGCTGTAGATCCCAAGAAAGCGATCGAAATCGAAGGCAAGGTCATGACTGTCCTGGCCGGCACCATGTTCCGCGTGCAATTGGCAAATGAGCACATCGTTCTCGCCCATATCTCGGGCAAAATGCGGAAACGGTTTATCCGCCTGACGACCGGCGACCGGGTGCGCTTGCAGATGTCGCCCTACGATGTGGACAAAGCTCGCATCGTTTACCGGCTCGGATAGAGCTGGATCCAAATCTGGGAGCCAGGGGGAGCAGGATGGCTCTGCGGGCAAGCGCTCCGCGTGCCGAATCCGCGACGACAGGTTCGTCGTCTCCCCCTCTGTAGGGCAAGTGCTCTGCTTGGCCGCCCCTTTTTCTCCAGAGGCAAGCGGAGCGTCCGCCCTGCAATTTTTCAGGGATCAGCTTCTCGGCACTTGCGCGGCTTTGCTCCTGGCTTCCAGATTCCAGAAGGCATTATCCCTGCCGGTGGTGTCCTTCCTGCGGCTGACACAGCCGCCGCTAGCCTTTCTACTTTCCACTTTTCACTTTCTACTTACATTCGGCCATGCCTTACACAGACCTCACTCCACCTCCCAGCAACGAGATTTACAGGACCGATAAACTGAGCGTGCCGGATCATCCGGTGATTCCCTTCATTCGCGGCGATGGCACCGGACCCGATATCTGGGCGGCAAGTGTGCGGGTGATGGATGCCGCCGTCGAGAAAGCCTACGGCGGAAAGAAGAAAATTTCGTGGTTCGAAGTCTTCGCTGGCCAGGCCGCGAAGGATAAATTCGATGACTGGTTGCCGGACGATACGGTAACGGCGTTCCGTGAATACCTTCGTCGGGATCAAAGGCCCCCTGACGACACCTGTCGGCGGCGAGGATCAGCTCGCTGAACGTCGCACTTCGCCAGATGCTCGATCTCTACGTCTGTCTCCGGCCGGTCCAATGGTTCGAGGGCGTCCCCTCGCCTGTCAAGCGCCCGGAGAAGGTGAACATGGTGATCTTCCGCGAGAATACGGAGGACATTTATGCCGGGATCGAGTGGGCTGGCGGCACTCCGGAAGCGAAGAAGATGCTCGATTTCCTCGAGAAAGAATTCCCGAAGCAGTTCGGCAAGATCCGCTTCGCGACGGAAGCGAAAGCAAAAGAATTCTGGCAGGCCGTCGGCGCAAAGGACTTCCCGACCGACGTGCGCGTCGGCATTGGAATCAAACCGGTTAGTTACTCCGGCAGCGTGCGTCTGATCCACAGCGCGATCAGCTACGCGATCCAAAACAAGCGCAAGAGCGTGACCCTCGTGCATAAGGGGAACATCATGAAGTTCACCGAAGGCGCTTTTCGCGATTGGGGCTACGAAGTCGCGAAATCGTTTTTCGGTGCGGAGGAACTCGATGGCGGCCCATGGTGCAAAATCCCGGAAGGCAAGCCGGGCGCCGGGCTCGTGATCAAGGACGCGATCGCGGATATCACCCTGCAGCAGGTGCTGACGCGCCCGGAAGACTTCGATGTCATTGCGACGCTGAATCTGAATGGCGATTATCTGAGCGACGCGCTTGCCGCGCAGGTCGGCGGCATCGGTATCGCGCCGGGCGGGAACGTTAATTACATCACCGGGCACGCCGTCTTTGAAGCGACTCACGGCACGGCGCCGAAGTATGCCGACCAAGACAAGGTGAATCCGGGTTCGGTGATTTTGTCGGGTGAGATGATGTTCCGCTACATGGGCTGGACGGAAGCGGCCGATTTGATCGTGAAAGGCCTGAACGGTGCGATCGCGAGCAAGCGAGTGACATACGATTTCGCGCGCCAGATGGAAGGCGCGACCGAGATCAAGTGTTCGGCGTTTGGGGATAACGTGATCGAGCACATGTAGGGCGCGCCGCGCCCTCGCCTCGGGAGCGCACGCGAGGCGCGCGCTTGCCCTCCAACTGCATGCGGATTAAGTCTCCGCCCATGCATTGCTTCCGACATTTTGCCGTCGCCTTCGCCCTAACGATTCTGCCACTCCCGCTGCTCGCGGCGCCTTCGCCTTCTCCGGCGGCTGCTGGCGCGACCAAGAACAAGTCGGCGAATTCCAGGATCGGGCGGATCGTTTTCTCATGCTCATGAATGCGAGCTACCAGGCGCTCTACAAGGTGAACAGTCTGGCGCAGTGGGACGCGATGCGTGACGTGACTCCGGAGCACGACGCCGCCGCGGAAGCTGCCAGCCGCGCCTATGCCGCGTTCAATGGCAACCCGGCCGTGATCAAGGAAGCGCGCGAGCTACTCACCCACAAAGGCGATCTGAACCCGCTCACGGTGCGCGAGCTCGAGCAGGATTCTTCTCAATGCTGCGGAAGGGCCGATGACGAATCCGTTCCTCATCGAGCGCCAGCATCCAATCCGAGACGCGGCAGGCCTCGCTCCTGAACAGCTTCCAGTTCAAGCTCAACGGAAAACCGATCACCGCGAACGAGATCGACAATATGCTCTCTTCGAGCAGCGATCTGGCCGAACGCAAAGCGGTCTGGGAAGCCTCGAAAGAAATCGGGCCGGCGCTGAAAGAAAATCTCATGGTCTTGCGCGACTTGCGCAACGAGAGTCACAGGCGAGCTGAATTATCCCGATTACTTCGGTCTTGAAGTCGCGTCCTACGGAATGACGACCGACGAGATGCTGAAGATGAACGAGCAGTTCATGAAAGATCTCCGCCCGCTCTATCTGCAACTTTACGCGCCTGGGCAAAATACAAGCTGGCGGAAAAATTTCATCAGCCGGTTCCGAACAAGATTCCAGCGCATTGGTTGAACAATCGTTGGGCGCAGATTGGACCGGACTGGTCGACGTCGGCCGATCTCGATCCGTATTTTAAAGGCAAGACCGCGGAATGGGTCGCGAAGACGGCGGAAGAATTCTATCTCAGCCTCGGGATGCAAGCGCTCCCGGGAAGTTTCTGGGTGAAATCAGATTTATACCCGGTGCCGAAAGGTAATCCGCGCAAGAAGAACGCGCCGTCCCTGGGCGTTCCACATCGATCTCGAATACGACATTCGCTCGCTGCAAAGCATCGAGCCGAACGCGGAATGGTTCTTCACCGCGCACCATGAATTGGGACACGGGCATTATTACCTCTCCTACACCCGGCCGGAAGTGCCGATGCTTCTGCGCCTCGGAGCGAACCCCGGTTTTCATGAAGGGATCGGGGAACTGGCCGCACTTGCCTCCAGCCAGGTGCCCTACCTGCAGGTGAAGGGCATTTTGCCTAACGACTTCAAAGCTGACAAGACCGCTTTTCTGCTCGACGACGCGCTTGCCCGCTCCATTCCATTCATTTTTTTCGCTTCCGGCACAATGACCCATTGGGAAGCCGACATCTACGCCCACCAGCTCCCGCCGGATGAATGGAACGAGCGCTGGTGGAAATACGTGAGCGAATTTCAGGGGGTCGAGCCGCCAGAAAAGCGGGGCGAAAAATGGGCCGACTACGCGACCAAAACGCACGTCAACGACGCGCCCGCCTATTATTACAATTACGCCTTCGCGACTGTCCTGAAGTTTCAACTGCATGACTACATCGCGCGCCAGATTCTGCATCAGCCGCCGCAATCGTGTAACTACGCCGGGAACAAAGAAGTCGGGAAATGGCTCTACGAAAAGATTCTCAAAAAAGGCGGCACGGAAGACTGGCGGAAGGTGCTGAAAGACGCAACCGGCGAGGACATTTCGACCCGCGCGATGGTCGATTATTTCCAACCGCTCATGGCCTGGTTGCAGGAGCAAAACAAAGGCCGCAAGATAGGCTGGGACCAAGACAAAGAGGCGGACGAGAAGGAAGAAAAAAGACCGCCACTGAGAACAATATCGCGGGGACCTGACGCGGTGAGTTCTGCTCCAGAGAGCGCACGCGAAGCGCGACGTTTGAGCAGGCGCTTGCCCTGCAATTGATTGCTGGTTAGCTGCTGTCATGGCTACGCAATCACTTTGGCAACGGTTCCAGCGTTGTTACCTGCGCTACGACGATCTCGGATTTTCAATCGATATCAGCCGAATGCGTTTTCCGGACGGCTTTTTCGAAAAGATGGAGCCGAAGATCGCGAAAGCCTTTGCCGCGATGCGCGAACTCGAAGCCGGAGCAATCGCCAACCCGGATCAGAACCGGATGGTCGGCCATTACTGGCTGCGCAATCCAGCGCTCGCGCCTAACGACGAGCTGCGCGGCGATGTGGTTGGAGGATCGGACGCACACATCCAGAAATTTGCTTCGGACGTCCACGTCGGCCGGATCGCGGCGCAGACCGGGAAACCATTTGAGCGCGTCTTGCTGATCGGGATCGGCGGCTCGGCGCTCGGGCCGCAGTTCATCGCTGACGCCCTGGGCTCGGCGCACGACCAGATGAAGGTTTTCTTTTTCGACAACACCGATCCGGATGGCTTCGACCGCGTATTCGAGAAGCTCGGGGAGGGGCTGGAAGAGACGCTCGTCGTCGTGATTTCGAAATCCGGCGGGACGAAGGAAACGCGGAACGGCATGCTGGAGGCAAAAGCACAGGTCGAAAAAGCGGGTCTGGATTTCGGGAAACAAGCGGTGGCAGTGACGGGCGCCGGAAGCGAACTGGACAAGTTTGCGGAGCAGAACGGCTGGCTGGCGCGTTTTCCGATGTTCGACTGGATCGGCGGCCGCACTTCGGTCATGAGCGCGGTTGGCCTTTTGCCGGCAGCGCTGCAAGGCATCGACATCACCGCTTTCCTCGCCGGCGCGGCAGCAATGGACGCACACACCCGTGTCCCGGAACGCGACCAGAACGCGGCCATGCTTCTCGCCCTGATGTGGTTTTACGCGGCAACAGCCAGGGAAGAAAAGACATGGTCATCCTTCCCTACAAGGACCGGCTCGCGCTTTTCAGCAAATACCTGCAACAGCTCGTCATGGAATCGTTAGGCAAAGCAAAGGACCTCGACGGCAAGGTAGGGATCAGGGAATCGCGGTTTATGGCAACAAAGGTTCGACCGACCAGCACGCTTACGTGCAGCAACTGCGCGATGGTGTGCCAAACTTTTTCGCGACCTTTATCGAAGTGCGAAAAGATGGGGCGACGGATCGTTTTGAAGTCGAAGAAGGCGTGACGAGCGGCGACTATTTGCGGGGTTTGTTGCGCGGGACGCGTGCCGCCCTTTACGAAGGCGAACGCGATTCGATCACGCTTAGCATTCCGGAAGCGGATGCGTTTCACGTCGGCGGGTTGATCGCGCTTTACGAACGCGCGGTCGGGTTTTACGGTTCGCTGGTGAACGTAAATGCCTATCATCAGCCCGGTGTAGAGGCGGGCAAGAAGGCGGCAACCCGCATCCTGCAATTGCAGCCCAAAGCGCTGGAACAACTTTCCAATTCGGGCAAAACCGCGGAAGCAATCGCACACGCGATCGACGCCGACCCGGAGGATGTTTACCACGTTCTCCGGCGCCTGGCGGCAAACGATTCGGCGATTCAAAGCAGCGGTGACGAACCCGGGAACGAAAAATTTTGGCGGATCAAGTAGCGCGTGCCGTCTCAGCGCCTAGATTCGCTCCGCCCGCGCAGGGGATGGAACGCGGGCCTCTCCCATGGTACAGACTGAGCCAAATGTTGGTTGGAGCGAGCTGACGAAATTCGTCAGCCAATTGAATCACGATCTGCGCAATCATCTCAACGCGGTCGAACTGCAGGCTGCTTTCCTGAACGAGATCGTGGCCGATTACGCCGGGGCGAAAAGTGAGATCGCCCGGCTGCGCGAAATGACGGGCGAAATGTGCGTGCATTTGCAGCGCCTTTCCGCGTCGCTTGCCCGCATCCAGCCGACCACGATGCGTTACCAGGCGGCGGAGTTTGTCGAGGATTTGCAAGCCAAAATAGGCAGCGAGCAACCGGAGCTGGCCGCGCAGGTGGAGTGGAAGACGTCGTTAGGCGAAGAGACTTTCGAAATCGACCCGCATCTTTTGCAAGAGGCTTTTACTCGAGCTTTTTTGCAATGCCGTCGCGCATGACCGGGCGGAAGGTGCCGTTACTTTTGAAGCGCATCGCAACGGGGACGCGATCGAATTCATCCTCGCGGAACCGAAGACAAAACCCGAGGGTTCGACCGAGAATTCGGGCGGCCGCCCTTTCGGGCGGGTGGCGCGCGGGCATTATGATCTTGGCCTCTTCCGGGCACGCGGTATTTTCGAGGCGCACCATGGTTCGCTCCGCGCTCAATTTGATTCAACCAACTCAACTCTGGTCACCGGGCATCTCTCTCCCCATCCTTGCTTCCTGAGCGAGCAGCTTTCCGCCGCCACAGACGGAGATTCCATGAGCGCTGACAACCGACGCATCCTTATCATCGACGATGAGCGACCGATTCTGATGACGCTCGAAGCGTTGTTAGGCCGGCACGGTTATCAGCCCGAAATAGCGGCCAATGCCGCCGCCGGGATGCGCGTGCTCCAGAGCAAAACCCCCGCCCTCGTGCTGCTCGACCTGCAACTGCCCGACGCCGACGGGTTGCAATTGCTCGAGCAGATAAAGACCGACCATCCCGACACTCAGGTCATCATTTTAACCGCGCACGATTCCTGCAACAACGCGATCAGATCGATAGAACGCGGAGCCTATCATTTCATCAGTAAACCCTACGCCCCGGAAGAGCTGCTACCCTGGTCGAGAAAGCGCTCGAAAAACAGTCGCTCCTCCGCGAGACCCTCGAGCTGCGCGAAGCGACCCAGAACCTCAAGCAGCGCCTCGCCCAGGCCGAGACGCGGCTCGCGCCGATTTTCAAGAGCAAGGTGATGCAGCAGATCGACGAGTTGATTACCGCGATGGCCCCCTCCGAGGCGAACGTCCTCATTACCGGCGAAAGCGGCGTGGGCAAGGAAGTGATCGCGAACGTGATTCATAGCGAAGAGCCGGCGGGCGGAAAAAGCCGATGGTAAAATTGAATTGCGCGGCTTTCCCGCAGGCGATGATCGAGGGCGAACTCTTTGGCTATATGAAAGGCGCTTTTACCGGAGCGACGAACGATTTTCGAGGCATGATCGCGGAGGCGGAAGGGAGCACGCTTTTTCTCGACGAAATCTCCGAGATGCCGGCGGAACTCCAGACGCGTTTCCTGCGTGTCCTGCAGGAACGGGAATACCGTCCGTTAGGCAGCACGAAGACCTTGAAGGCAGATTTTCGCGTCGTGGCCGCGACCAATCGCCCGGTCCAGCAGGCGCTGGCCGAGAATCGCCTGCGCTCGGACCTTTACTACCGGCTCAACACTTTTCAGATCGAGCTGCCACCGCTGCGGGAGCGGAAGGAGGATATTCCGCCGCTCGTCGCCAGTTTCGTTCGGACCTTTGCGCACCAACTCGGCAAAGCGGAGCCGACGATCGAACCGGAAGCGTTTCAAAAGTTGCTCGACTACGGCTGGCCGGGAAATGTGCGCGAACTGCAAAATGCGATCGAATACGCAGTCGTGCTCGCGCGGCAGGGGCAGATCACGGTTAAGGAATTGCCGGCCGAAGTGCGCTTGCCGGTGGCGCTGCAAAAAGCGGAGCGCGCCGCCAGCCAAACCGGCGCTCAGGCGCAGAGCCTCGGAGAAGTGGAGCGGAACGCGATTCTCGATGCCCTCGCCCAAACCCACGGGAACAAGAAGAAAGCGGCCGAGCTGCTCGGGATCCAGCGCCCGACGCTCTATAACAAAATGCGGCGCTACCAGATCCAACTCTGAAAATTCGAAACGACCGAAGAGAGGGATGCTTTCCACCCTTCGCGCATTGGGATTTGTTTCGAATTTCGATAATCAGATTTCGAACTTAGATTCCCGGCGTGCCCGATCCTCAGGAAAAAGTGCTGGAACACGCGCGGCGCGAACTCGGGCAGGCGCCCAAGTCCGGGTCGAACCATCTCCTCGCGCTCTACCAGAAATTTCTCAAGATCGAAAATCATCGCCTGCGCCTGCGGCACCAGGCGGGCGGCGGAGGTCGTGAGGTCTGCGCGAGTCGCGCCTCTTGATCGACGTCATCCTGCGTCATCTTTTTGCGACCGCAGCCGATGCCGCGCCGAGAAAACGGGGACCAAGGCGATTTCTGTGAGTCTCGTTGCACTGGGCGGCTACGGACGGAACGAACTTAATCCAGGCAGCGACGTCGACGTCATGTTTTTGCATCCCCATTTCGGCAAAGGCGTGCCGGAATCGCTCCAACAAACAGTCGAGCAGATTCTTTATTTTCTCTGGGATATTGGTTTCAAAGTCGGGCACTCAACCCGGTCGGTGCGTGAGGCGATCGCGCAGGCCAACAGCGAGATGTTGACGAAAACGGCAATGCTGGAAGCGCGCCACCTGACCGGCGATGACGCGCTCTTCCAAAGATTCCGCGCGCAATTTCGCAAACGGTGCGTGCAGGGGCACGAAAAAGAATACATCCGGGCGAGGATGGAAGACCAGACGCAGCGCCACGCTAAATTTGCGAACAACGTTTATCTGCAGGAGCCGAATGTGAAGCGGGGCTGCGGCGGTCTGCGGGATTACCAAAGTCTGCTTTGGATGACCTGCTTCAAGGAAGGCTCCCTAACGACGACGCATCTGGTGGGCAAGGACTGGCTGAGCGGAAGCGATCGGCGCCGGATTGATGTCGCCTATGACTTCCTTCTCCGGGTTCGGACTCAACTGCACTACACCAACGAGCGCGCGACCGATGTCCTGCATCTCACTCAACAGTCGGAAATCGCACGCCGCCTCGGCTACGGCGGGAACACGCCCATCGCGCGGAGCGAGGCCTTCATGAAGGATTACTACGCGCACACGCGAAACATTTTTCGCATCACCGAACGCTTGAGCGAGCGCTTCGCGACCGGCACCGCCACGACCACGCGTCGGCTTTTCTTTCCCCTTCTCCCACGGCGCCGAGCACCGGAGGAACATTTCGAAGAATTTTTCAGCCGGAGCGGCCAGTTGCACGTGAGCGATCCGCAACTCTTCGCCCGCACCCCGGAGCAGCTCATGAAGCCTTCGAGCACGCGCAGGAACGCCGGCTCGAGCTGAGCCCGGAGCTAACCGATGTCCTGACGCGCCGCCTGCGCCACGTGACGCGCGAGTTTCGATCCGGGGAAGCGCCCCGCGAAATATTCGCGCGCATCCTGAGCCGCAAAGGAGAGGTCGGGCGGATCCTGCGCATGATGCACGAGGTCGATTTTCTCGGCCGCTATCTGCCGGAGTTCGGTCCCCTTACCTGCCTTGTGCAGCACGAATATTTTCATCGTTACACGGCGGATGAACACACTCTCGTCTGTATCGAAAAACTCGACGCGCTCTGCCAGACTAACGATCCGAAACTGCAGCCCTACCGAAAACTATTCGAGTCGCTCCCCGATCCCTACGTTCTCTACCTCGCGCTCCTTTTGCATGATACGGGCAAGGGCGTTGGGCTCGGCCGCATTCGAAGCGAGTGCGCTCTTCGCGCAAGGGGTGGCAGCCCGACTCCAGCTCTCGCCCGAGCAGCGGCGCGCGCTCGTCCGGCTGGTCGATCATCACGTCACCCTCTCCAATACGGCGCAGCAACGGAACGTGGATGATCCGGCGACGGTGATCGAGTTCGCGAGCCTCGTAAAGTCGCAGCCGAATCTCGACGCCCTCATGTTGCTTACCCTGGCTGACGGACAGGGCACGACGGACGCGTGGTCGGATTGGAAAGAGCTTCTCGTCTGGCATCTCTACCAGGCGACAGCGCGTTATTTACAGGACCAGGAGGGTTCATTTCCCAAATGAAGATCGAGCGCGACCGGCTGCGCGACGCGGTCGCGGCGCGACTCGTGCCGGATTTTGCAGACGAAATCGAGGCCCATTTTGATTACATGCCCGATCATTATTTCCGGGCTTTCGACGTCGAGGAAATCGCCGCGCATCTCGATCTCTTCCGCAGTTTCTGGCGCGGTCTCTATCTCGGCACCGAGCCCGCATACATCCCCGCCTCGCGCTGGGAAGCGCAGCCTGAGCAGGGCCACAGCGTCGTCTCCATCTGCACATGGGACCGGCTTCAGTTACTGGCCAGCATTGCGGGCGCATTCGCTGTCGCGTCGGTCAATATCTTGAGCGCCGATATTTTTGTGCGCGGCGACAACCTCGTGCTCGACGTCTTCCGGGTCTGCAACAAGAAGCTTGGAGCGGTGACCGACCCGCACGAAATCGCGACCGTCGAATCGGTCCTGCGGATCGCGCTCGAAGGCGAAGGATTCGACATGTCTCCGCTCCTTGCGAACGTCCATCGCAAAGGCACGAAGCGCACGCACGAGATCGATTTCCCGACTCAAATCACGATCGAAAACAAGAGCCATCCAGCGTCGACCCTCATCCAGGTGGAGACGCCCGACCGACTCGGCCTGCTCCACGACCTCGTGGCCTGCCTCGGCCGGAATAATGTCTACATCGCACTCGCACGCATCAACACCGAAAAGGGGGCGGCGATCGACACCTTTTATGTGACCGATGCCGGGACGCGGGGAAAAATCAGTGACGCGAAACGGATCGACCAGTTGCAGCTGGAATTGACCGCGGCCGCCGTGCCGGAGAGTGCCTAACGACGCACTCAATCCGCGCTTGGCGACAATGGCGGATGCGTCTAGGTTCCGCATCTAATTTGCCATGAACGTTCTCATTCTCGCCGCCGGTTACGCGACCCGTCTCTATCCGCTCACCCTCACGAAAGCGAAACCGCTCCTCGAAGTCGCGGGCAAGCCGATGATCGAGTGGGTCATCGATAACCTCGCGCCGATTCCGGGAATCAAAACGGTTTACGTCGTCACAAACGACAAGTTTGCGGAGGACTTCCAGGAATGGGCGGACGGTTACGCCGAATCGCAACCGAAGGTGAAATTCAAGATCGTGAACGACGGCTCACGGAGCGATACCGATAAACTCGGCGCGATCGGAGACATTCGATTGGTTCTGACGCGCGAGGAACTGACCAGCGAACCATTGATCGTGGTCGCAGGCGACAACCTTTTCAGTGAGCCGCTGGCCGATTTCGCGGCGGCCGCGATGGGCTCCGCCGCCACCCTCGCGACCTACGACGTGGGCGACCTCGAGGCGATGAAAAAATATTCCGCGATCAAGACCGATGCGGAAGGCGTCATCACTCATTTCGAGGAGAAACCGGAAAACCCGGAAACCACACTGACGGGCATCGCGCTTTACTATTTTGCGGCTGAGACGCTCGAACTCTTTACGACCTACATCGCGGCCGGGAACAATCCCGATCAACCCGGACGTTTCATCCAGTGGCTCCATACTCGCCGCCCGGTGAAGACTTACCAAATCAAAGGGACTTGGTACGACATCGGGAGCAAAGAAACGCTCGAGGAAGCGAACAAGCTCTTCGCGCAGTTCGTCAAATAATTTTCCCTTCAGGGAAGGAGCTTCACTCCAACCGGCCCTCATCGA
>CAWFYE010000010.1:0-29282 GCA_963819975.1 uncultured Verrucomicrobiae bacterium
TGGGGTTCACCCATGAAAATCGAAATTCACAACAGAGCGGTAGCCATCTTTCCGGGGCTCGGGATTCCGCCAAAAGGCGCAGTTAATCCCCGATGCTCTCGTGGGAACAAAGTCGGTCGGATTGCATTCCCACTCCTTCTTTTCACTGCCGGGCTGATGTTTGCGCAACCGCGCGGAGCCGCTCCCTTCCAGTTTCAGACCACCGGCAACCTCATAACAGCGCGCCTCCAGCATACCGCAACCTTGCTGCCCAATGGCAAGGTACTCGTTGCCGGAGGAACGGACCTCTTTCAGACCTATGCGAGCGCGGAACTCTATGATCCGGCGATCGGAACCTGGACCGCCACCGGCAGCCTCGTCACTGCACGCACGGATCACACCGCGACGTTGCTCCCCAGCGGCAAGGTGCTCGTTGCGGGGGGACGGGATTTCAGCACTGGCATTCTGACGAGCGCGGAGCTCTACGATCCAGCACGGGGGACTTGGGCCCCCACTGGCAGCCTCGGAACCGCGCGCCAACATCATACCGCGACCTTGCTGCCAAACGGCAAGGTGCTGGTGGCAGGAGGAGAAAACGGCAGCACACTCACGAGCGCCGAGCTCTATGACCCGGCCACCGGAACCTGGACGCCAACCGGCAGCCTTGCCACCGCGCGCCGTGAGCATACGGCGACTTTGTTGCCCGACGGCAGAGTGCTCGTCGCGGGAGGCAATAACGTCACCATGAATCTCACCAGCGCCGAGCTTTATGATCCGGTCAGCGGGACTTGGACGACGACCGGCGACCTCGCCATCAGGCGCAGTGATTTCACGGCCACTCTTCTGCCTGACGGGAAAGTACTTGCCGCCGCCGGAGAATCCGGCGGCGCGACCGCGGGCGCCGAGCTCTACGATCCGGCGACTGGGACCTGGACGGTGACCGGGGGTCTGGCCAACGCACGCAGCCAACACACCGCAACTCTATTGCCGAACGGCCAGGTCCTCGTCGCAGGCGGTTTTAACGGTTCCGGTGAACTCGCGAGCGCGGAACTCTACGACCCGGCGAATGGAACCTGGACCGCCACGGGTAGTCTCTTCGTTGGGCGCGAACTTCACACCGCCACCTTGCTGCCTAACGGCAAAGTGGTGATTGCCGGCGGTGTGATCGCGGTTGGCCCCCCTGTTTTCACGACCGAAGAATTCGACCCGGCAAACGGGAGCTTTACAGTAACCGGCAGCCTCGCCACTGCGCGCTATAACCACACCTCGACGCTGCTGCCTGACGGCAAGGTCCTGGTCGCGGCAGGCTCCAACGGCAGCTATCTCGCGGAAGCGGAACTCTATGACCCCGCGGCCGGCACCTGGACTGTCACCGGCAGCTTGAACTTCGCCCGCTTTGAGCACACCGCCGCCTTGCTGGCCAGTGGCAAGGTGCTGGTCGCAGGGGGTGCGACCATGGTGGCGTTGATCCCGAACTCCGAACTCTACGACCCGGCGACTGGGACCTGGACAGTGACCGGCAGTCTCGCCACCGGCCGCACATTTCACACCGCCACGCTTCTGCCCAACGGTATGGTAATTGTCACTGGAGGAAACAGTAGCGGCGTCACCCTTGCGAGTTGTGAACTCTACGATCCGGGGACCGGAACCTGGACGGCGACAGGCAGCATGGTTACCGATCGTTTCGGACACACGGCGACGTTGCTGCCCAGCGGGAAGGTTCTGGTAGCAGGCGGTTATAACGAACACGGTCTCGTCGCGAGTTGCGAACTTTATGATTCCGCGAGCGGAACGTGGACCGCAACCGGCAGCCTCATTACGGCAAGAGAGTCTCATACGGCAACCTTGCTGCCTAACGGCAAGGTGCTGGTGGCAGGCGGCGACAATGCTCTCCAGAGCGCGGAACTATACAATCCTGCAACTAGCACCTGGGCGCCGACCGGCCACCTGAATATCATACGCACGCATCACACCGCCGATTTGTTGCCGAGCGGCAAAGTGCTGATAGCGGGCGGTAACACTCAAGATCTTCATGGGGATCTCTATGATCCGGCGAGTGGAACCTGGACTTTGACCCAGGCTCTTTCTTTCGCGCGATACGATCACACGTCCACGTTCTTACCCAGCGGCGACGTGCTTTTCGCCTCCGGTTCTTCGGGTGGTTTTACGCCGACCGCGGAGCTCTATCACGTCGGTCTCGACTTCGACGAGTCGTGGCGGCCGCAGATCGCGAGCGCGCGTTTCAGCAGGAGCCTGCGGCTGAGCGGTTCGCTCTTCCAAGGTATCTCACAGGCCTCCGGCGGAAACACTCAGGATTCATCGAGTAACTACCCGGTTGTCCAACTGCGCAATATCGACAGCGGCCAGCTCGCAATCCTATCGGTTGACCCACGCAGAGGCTGGTCAGATACCAGCTTCACGTCAGGGCGCGTGAGAAATCTCCCAATCGGTCCGGCTCTCATTACCGTCTTTACCAACGGCATTCCGAGCAGCTCAAAATACCTGGTCGTAACGCAGCGGCAGCATTGACCGCAGGATTGGCAGCGAAGCGCATTGGACGAACTCTGCCCGGCTGTTTTCGGGGAAGGACGGGAAAGTTGTGGAATCCGTAGAGACGTCGGATACCGAGATACCGGAAGAAAAGCCAGTCGCGAACAATCTGCCGCTTCGTTCTTTGCGAAGGCGCGAGATAAATCAGCGTGTCGAATCGTTTGCTTCGGAGAGTGGGCGCGAGCTGCGCAAGCTTTCAGCGCCGACGCCCTTTATCGTGCTTCACATCGTAGGTGATGAAGCCGTCGAAAAGAACTGTCGGTTGGAGAATTCGGCTGCTAAAGCGTAATTGCCGTCGTCGTGGCGGCCGCAAAGCAACTCAATGTGCGCGTCAAGAAAATGGTTTCTGATCGCTCGCATTGCGGGCAGCGCGATCAAGGTGTCACCGAGCTGGCCAATCCTGTAAACCAGAACCCTGTGGCTCGTTCTCATCGTGCGACCTTCTTGCCTTCTAACTCTCCAACTTTCCCACGTTCTCACTCCTCGCCTCGGCTTTTCGCTCCACGAAAAAACCGCCGAGGACGAGCACGTCCATTTTCGTGCGGAGGAAACAAGACAGCGCTTCCTCCGGACGGCAGACCACCGGTTCGTTCTCGTTGAAGGAAGTATTCAGAACCAAAGGGAGTGAGGTCAGAGAACGGAAGGCGGAGATTAACTGCTGATAAAGATGGTTGATTTCGCAGCGCTACGCTCGGTCACAAAGTATCTTCTTCCACGGCTTCCACATGCTGCAGTTCGACCGCGCCATCTTCCCGGAGGACAAAGTAGGTCAGAACACGGACGATTGCGCCGTCGTCGCGAAGCAAGGGCGAACTTTGATAGACACGCAGAGTCGATCAGCCGGGTAAGAGAGCAACGAGATCAGCGTAACATGCGATACGATAAAACTCCTTCGCCAGGACAGTCTCCACGTCGCGTAGATTGCCGAGTCGCTGCAGCGAATGGTCGAACCAGGCCGAATGAACCAACTGCCTGGGCTGAGCCACCCCTTATTTGTCCAGATCGTGCTCCTCGGCGATGCGTAAGGCGCGATCGAGCATTTTACCTTTCGGCCGATTGTCTTCCGACGGTGCGACCGGAACCCATTGGCCGCTTTCAACAAGTTTGGTGGCACGGGCAATTAGTCCCTCGACTTTGAGAAGAGGATACCGTGACACCATCCAGGCGGTGAGCCGAAAACGCTCATCACGGGGCAGTTTTTCAACCGCTTGTTGGATTTCGTTCAAACTCATGGAAACAAAGCCTACCGCATCGGCTTCAGGCGACAAGGGTAAAGCCGATCTTCCGATGACTTTCGATTCGTCCTCATTTGGGCGAATTGCGCAACCCGAAACACATTCGCTGGATGATACCTTCCAGTCCTCGATTCGAGGTCTTGCTGGCCGAGGAAGCCCGCAAGAAACAACACATTCATCATTTCGAAAAAGTGGAAGGTTGAAAGTTGAAAGTTGAAGGGGCGACAGAATCTGGGATATCCGACGCGTTCTGTGCACGCTCGACATAGAAGCTGCCCATAACTAAAACGTCCATGCGGGTTCTGAGAAAGCAGGCGAGCGCTTCTTTCGGACGGCAGACGACCGGTTCGTTTTCGTTGAAGGAGGTATTCAGGATCAGGGAAACTGAGGTCAGAGAACGGAAGGCGGAGATCAGTTGATGGTAAAGAGGGTTTATCTTGCGGTGAACCGTTTGCAGCCGACCGGAGCCGTCGACATGGCATACGGCCGGGAGCAGGGACCGCTTCTCTTCTTTGATCCGCCGGAAGCGCTCCTCCTCCGCAGCCGCGATCAACTGGCCGTTTAGAAAGACGCAGGCCGCAGAGTCGCCGTGATAGGCGTTAAGACCGAGGATTAACACGGAAACCAGAGAGTCAGAGATCGGATGTCAGCGGTCGGACGGGGTTTTGGTTGATTAGGAACGGATCCGGATTTGCATCATGGCGCCGACTTCAGCATTTCTTCGCGCCGTCCGAAGAGATTCTGCCGCCCTTGATGCGGCATCCGGGCAACATCGGGCGATGTTTGAATTTTCGGCGGTCGCGCAACGAGCGGATCGGAGACGGTTTAGAGGAGAAACAACATGCTTAACGAGGGCGTCGAGGATTATCGAACCGGGTTTTTCCGTCAACGATACTATACGGGCTTAGCGGTTATTGGAGCTGAGCGGGGCTCAGCCGTTATTTGTTATTGCGGGTTGGTTGTTGGGGAAAGAGAACGGGACGGCAGGCCGGTATTTGTCGGTCCGTCGTTATCGCGTATGGAAATGAATGACAAAGTTCGCCCGCCCTTCTCGCCCCGAAGGGTCCATGTCCGCTTCGCTCCCAATTCGCTTTGATTCGGTCGCCGCCGGCTCCCTCACCCGTTCGGGGCTTCGTCTATGTCACGCGGTTCCCACCGCCTCCATTGATTCGCGTCGTCTCCAAGGCTTCCTTTGTCCTTCTGACTTCTTCCTTCTCATGAATTGGTTCTGCCTCCACACCGAACTTCGCCAGGAGGATAAGGTCTCGCGCATACTGCAGCGGGAATTTGACCTCGAGGTCTTCTCCCCGCGGATCCGTTTTCGCCGGATGCGGGCGGGGCGCCCGCTCTGGACCACGGAGGCGCTTTTCCCCGTGTACTACTCTTTGCCCGCTTCGATCATTCTGATCGTCCTCAAACAAGCGAAAATGCTAACCGGCGTCACCCGGGTGGTGCATTTCGGCGATCGACCCACGCCAATCGACGATGCGATCATGGCCGACCTGC
Organism: uncultured Verrucomicrobiae bacterium; assembly: GCA_963819975.1. Lineage (GTDB taxonomy): Bacteria > Verrucomicrobiota > Verrucomicrobiia > Chthoniobacterales > UBA10450 > Palsa-1392. The sequence continues at coordinate 5,271 of CAWFYE010000010.1, forward strand.
GCGCCCTCGTGCAGGATAATGAAACGGTGGAGGTGCAGAACGCCGACCCGCAGCCGGGTTCGGAAGTTGTCGTAGTCGGCGGCCCGATGCGTGGCCTGCGCGCGCTCGTGACGCGCGTGATGCCGGCCCGGCAGCGGGTCGCGATCCTGCTGGAGCTGCTGGGGACTTCCCGCGAGGTGGCAGATCGAGCCGGACCGGGTCTTTCCGGTGAATCCGCGGGAGGAAAAAACCGAAACAGGCCCAGATGCCTCAACAAATTTTCAATAACCCCCAGTTCCTCCTATGCGCGTCACTAACGAGTTGCGGGCAATGGATGAAACGGTTGCCTTCAGGGATCATCCGCTTCTATGTCGCCTTGCCGCGGTCAGCAAAGGAAGTTGAGGTATTGGGACACCAACTCTTGCGGTAGGGCACTTCGGTCGCGGCTCATGTGCGCGTGGCCTCAAGGGCCAGATCAGACGCGGAATTCTGTTCCAAAATTGAGGACAGCTTTTCACAGGTATGTGAGTCGCAATTGTGGCTCGAACTTCTGGGAGACGACTGCTCGATTTCGAGACCGCCGCCAGACTTTAAAAGTTGCTGATCAAAACTGGTGAACTCATCGCGATTTTCGTTACGATCGTCCAAAAGACGAGACGCCAGATTGGCTAACGAGCAATTTCCAGGTTTCAGTATTTCGATATCTCAGCTTTTCAGTGTTTCAGTTTTTTCCATCGGCGGAAGCCGATCGCGATATTTCGCGATTAGCCACGGAAGTCTGCTGCGCGCTCCAGGGGGGCGGGATGAAGACGCGCGGCTGGGCGACGGAGCGGAAAAACCAGCCGACGTAAAGATCGTCGGCCCAAATCGGGGATGCGGACCTGGTCGCCGGTGAGAAAGCCAAAGCGCCGCGCCGATGCAATGGATCGCCGGACGGTAGTCGAGATGCTCCAAGAGATATTGGCCGAGCTTATCCTGGATGCCGCCGCCGATCGCGATCACGATGTGTTTCGGGCGCCTTTGCCTAACGAGGTCGAGGAGAGCCTGGTCTTCCACCGCATGCCCGTACTTCGGCGCGACGTGAGTCTCATCTCGAACTTCTTCCTTTTTCCTTCTGCCTTCTGCCTTTGTTCTTCGAGGAACTCCACCAACCTCGTGCGCGACGTTTCGGTTGCGACGACCCACAAGACCGCGCCCGGTAGCCTGACGGATTCGTGCTCGAGGAGGCGCTTGACGTGTTCGAGCCCCGAGATGCGCGGGACGCGCTCGCCGGTGAAGAATTTCCAGAGCAACACCATGAAGCCGCTGTCGGCGATCGCGAGGCCGGCGCTGAGCAGCGCGCGCCGATAATCCTCGTCCCGGCACAAGTTGATCATCGAGGGCGCGGCCGGCGCGACGAGCAGGCCGCCGCGGCCGGTGATTTCCTCGACCGCTTCACGCGAGGTGCCGCCGAAGAAATCGATGCCGAGGATGCGATGGGTGGGCGGCGGCAAAGGCAAAGTGAAAAGTAGAAAACTGGACGACACGGCGGCCGCCCTTCTAGCAGCAAGCAGGTCGCCCGCCCTACAAAGCGTCCTTTTCCTGCGTTCCTGCTTTCCTGAGCGATTTTTGCTCTTCGCGCGCGGTGCGCATTTGCAGGGTGAGATCTTCGGCTTCCTCCAGCCATTCGAGCTTTTCACGAAAGGTGAGGCGCCGGTCGAGAAGTCGGTCCAGCTCGCGGCTCCCTTCTGGAGTTCCCCATTTCCAATCGGGTTGAATGGCGTCGTTCATCGTCCTCTTTTCAGCTCCTCGATATCGATCAGATCCTGCGGACGTCCAGCGCGCTGTTTCATTTCGAGCAACGTTTGCAGCGAGACTACCGGAGCCCGCACTCCGGGGGCAAACTTCCATCGCTTCCGACACTGCCATTTCGGCTCCGAAATCAAAGGGCTCGTAAACAAACACATCAATCGGGGTGCGGCGATGTTCGTCACTCCATAGCTTGAGCACGATCATTTCCTTGTTGCGTCGCCAGTCTTCTCGCGTCGCGGGATCCGCGAACTCTTCCGGTTTTGCTGGAATTCCCAGACGATAACCGACCTCGAGCAAGGTGTGGAGTCCAAGGGCCGCGTTCTCCGGGCTAAGGGCAAGGACGATATCGATATCGCGGGTGAGCCGGACATAGCCGTGCGCGTTGACCGCCAGACCGCCGACGATGAGGTATTGCACCTGCGCGTCGTTCAAGGCGCGGACAATCGTTTCGACGCTCCGGACTTCCATGGAAGAGAAGTAAGAAGGAGGAAGGAAGAATTAGGAAGTGGAAAATCGCGGCGCCGGAAAACGGTGCGTTTATCGGTGTGTAGAGGCGGCCGTGTCGGCCGCAATCGTGACCGTTGCTCGCGTTCTGCGGCCGACACGGCCGCCTCTACACTTCCCTTTAGGCTTGCCATTCCGGGTTCCGGCCCGGTACGATCACATTTCGTTCTTTTAACCAAATCGAAAGGCTTATGAAAACTCTCTCCTTCTTCACCAAATCCGTGATCGTTGCCACGGTTGCTCTTCTCTCCAGCCCGGTTCGCGGCCAGATTCTTCTCCACGAGCTCGACTCGCCCAACGCGGTCCAGTTCGGCCAGTTCGGTTTTGCCGTTGCAGGCGTGCCGGACTTGAGTGGGGACGGCGTCCAGGACGTGATCGTGGGCGCACCGAGGGAGAGCGGTGGCGGGAGGACACATGTCTTTAACGGAGCCACCGGGGCGGAAATCTACAGCATCCCGGGCGACCCGAGCGGCAGCTTGTTTGGCTTTTACGTGGCCGGATCGCGGACATCGATGGGGACGGAATGGGAGACTTCGCTGCCCAGACACGGACCACTGCCCAGAAATCGGTTCTCGTCTACAGCGGAATCGACCGGCATGTTGCTCGATGCGTTGCAGTCGCCCAATGACCCGCTGGGGGATTTCGGACTGAGGATGGCGGGAGTTGGCGACCTGAACGGCGACGGCGCGAGCGAGATCCTGATCGGCGCACCGGGCGAGGACATCGGACGGGGTAGCTTGGTCGGGCGGGCTTATCTTTTTGACGGAGCGAGCACTTCACCGCTCGGCACGCTGGCATCTCCGAACAAACAGCCGGGAGGCTATTATGGCTGGGACGTCGCGGCGGTGCCGGACATGGATGGCGACGGCGTGAACGAATACGCTATCGGGGCCTTTAACGAAAACATCGGTCGAAAGGGCGCCGGTCGGGTCTACGTCTACAACGGAAGGACCGGTGCGCTCCTTCTCGAGCTGGCATCGCCCAATCGAAACCGGGGCGGCGGCTTCGGCTATTCGATTGCAGGCCTGCATGACATCGACGGAGATCTGAAAGGCGACATCGCCGTCGGAGCGCCTTATGAAACCACGGGCGCCGGAGAGACTCATGCCGGGCGGCAGTCTACATTTTCTCCAGTGCGACCGGCAAGGTGCTGCACACATTGGTCTCGCCAAACGCCGAGCGCTATGGGTGGTTCGGATTCAGTATTGCGCGTCTCCAGGATATGAACGGTGATGGCCGCGACGACCTGCTCGTGGGTGCTCCCTCGGAGAATCCGAACGACGACTTCTTCAGCGCCGGACGGTGCTACGTCTATAACACGGTGAACGGGCTCTCCAGTATGAGATTTCCTCCCCGAATGAGGAAGATGGCGATGTCTTCGGCTGGTCGGTCGCGGGATTGGATGACGTCAACGGAGACGGGAATGGCGACTTTGTCATCGGCGCCTATGTCGAGAATGACACAGGCCGGGCCTACATCTATTCCGGAGAGCGAAACACGCCCTGAGGGTTGCGCAGATAGAGAGCGTCTGGAGCGCCAAAGCGCGTGGCGGCTTTGGACTCGCGCTCGCCGTTCGTTAGGCCGGGATCGATCCCGCACTCCTCGTCGCGGCGAATCCCTTACCTGCCGGTGAGAAGAATTGCGAGCGGTAAGATCGGGATCATCGCGAGAGTGGTCAGGACGAGCGTGGAGGCCGATTCAGTTTCGTAAACATGATAGCGCTGTCTGAGCAAAGGCCCGAGGACTGCCGTCGGAATCGTGCAGATCAAAATCGCTTCGCGGTTCAGCGGTTCGGCGACTGCCAGGCTTGAAACCAGAAACGCCATGAGGACGGGCTGCACGGCCATTTTCAGCACGACGTTTCCGATCACCTCGCCGCTTAGTCTGACTTTGTAGGACGCGATGATCAGTCCCGCGAGAAAAATCGAAAGCCCCGCCGTGGCAGAGCCGATCAGCCCAAGCATGTCGTCGACTGCTTTTGGCGTGGGGACGTTAAGGAAAGCGGAAAGGGCTCCCGCAAGTGGACCCCAGACCAGCGGTTTCTTGAAACTCGAGACCAGCGCCTTGCCAATCAATTTGGTCATGGGGACGGACCTGTCGCCAGTCGCATGTTGAGCGTGAATCTCGAGCAGGACGATCGTCAGCGGAACGATCGTCACCAGAGCGAGCACGTTCGCGAAAGTGATGGAAACCAGTCCCGACTCGCCGAAGAGACCGCGAAAAATCGAAATCCCGATAAAAGCCACGGACGGGAAGCTGACCAGATTGGCCTGCAACGCCGCAGCGCCCAGGGAATGACGACCCAGGTAGAGGCTGATGAAACAGGACGAGGATAAAAAGGCCGACGAAACTGAAAAAGACCGCGATCAGGAAAGGAACCTCGGCCAGCATTTCTCTGCGGGAGGTTTGGGCGATGCCGACGAACATTAACGCCGGCAGCGCGTAATCGAGAACGACTGAATTGATGCCCTGCACCTGGTCGGCATCAAATTGTTTTCTGAGCCCAGCCCAATAGCCCAGGCCCATGACAAAGAGAACCGGAAGCAAAACAGCGAAAGAGGTGAAAAGCATGGCAAGATCAAAAGCTGAAATGCTGAAAACTGAAACGCTGAAATGCGCGAAAATTGTAGTGTGCGCTGCCCAGAACGATGAAGCGCATACGCGCCTGCTCCTGGCGGGCGCGAAGGATGAAGTCGGGCCCTCTCAGATAACCAACAACCAGGAACTGATAACCGTCGAACAACTCGCCGAGCAACTTGTTCGACTCGAGCCCACCAGCCTACCCCATCGCACCCTGCTCGCGCTGGCGCGGCTGAACTCGGCAAACCGGACAAGGCCCTGGAAGTATTCAGGCCTGAACGTCCCGCCTAATACCGCCTCGCCATCCGCGCTCGCGGTGCACGTGGCCGTTCTCATCACCAACGGCCACTGATAAATAAAATCTTGCACTTGGTAATTCCTCGCCGGTCGCCAGAATTCATTTCATGGAGCGCGTCGTAAGGAAAAGCCAGAGCTTTCGGCAAGTCGACCGCTGGGATGTGCTGCAGAATATTTCACTTTCTGCGCAGCAGCGGATTCGCATCGCCCACGCCCTCCGTAGGCGCGCCTATCCGGCCAAGGGCGAAGGACGTGCGAGCATGGCATCGCGCATCATAAAAGCCGCCAAGGCGCCGGTTTTTCCCCGGATATTCGTACTTCCTGGTAGCTTTGCTGCGATTGGATATATGCAATTCCAGAACCGGTCACGGGGGATCGCCCACGTAGAAAAACCTTGAAAACCGGCTTGCCGCACGACCCTACAATCACCCGATCAGCAAGAGTCGGCATTCTTTACAGTTCCAACATCCTCAATTTTTCTGTTCTAATAGTTTAAAGACAAAAAAGTGATCTAATAACGAGTTGTTTTTCAGCAGCTTACCGCGCAGTTAGAATTTAATTCGGAGAGCTCTGCAACACAGTGGCATCAAGAGTGCTAAGGGGCGTGCTCGAATGAGAACGTGGAACCTGCGGTTCGCTCTAATTACTTCGATTGCTGTTTCCTGCCTTGCGTGGGCCGCGACGGCCGGCGCGACGCTGATCAATATCACGATCAACCCCGCGACCGGTCTCGCGTCCAACGATATTAATTTTGGTCTCCTGGGTAACAACAGCCCCACGACGAACTTCAATTTCCTGGCCTCGGATGTCGATCTCTACAACAGCTTCGCCGGTCCGATCTCTCGGCACCGGTTTTCGACGGCTTCGCAAACTACGAGAATCTCAACGGCAACCAGGCGGTGTCATTAACCGGTTTTGATTATGCGGTGGTCCATTATGGCAAGGGACCCGGTGGTGCCGGCAAAGGTGGAGGAATCGTTTTCTATTTTCTCAACGGAATGACCGGAGATTTCACTTTTGCCAGCACAGGTTCCGGGCCGAATGGCTTCGGCGGCATTTCGTCAATCCGCTTGTTTGCCGACGGAGCGATGGCGACTAATGAACGCGGCGCGACAGTGGCAATGCTCGGATTGGCGTTGATCGTTCTCGAGGCCCTGCGACGCCGGATCGGCGGAGGATCGCTGGCGGTTTCCAGAAACGTCATTGACGCAGCGTGGTGGCGACGGGCGCTGTAAATGACACGGTGCACATCGTTTTGCCGACAGGGCCCGCTTCGCATCGAATTGTCAATTGTTCGTCAAAAACGTCGGAAAACTTTACTAAATCGCAACGGGAGAGGATAAAATTCAACTCGCAGCGGAAAAATATACGAATTTATATATCACTAATAATGCGATATTTAAGAATGACATCAACCGCGAATTTTATCCACCAGAAGCGGCTGGCACGTTTTTAGCTAATCTCTTTGGCGAACGGAGTGCCCATGAAAAAGAAAATCATATTTTACAGTTTAGTTTGCGCCTTGTTCGTCGGATTGGTCCAGACCGCCGGCGCCGTCGCCCTCAGTCTTCATGACTCAAACGAGCTCGGTTTCATGACCTCCGCCCCCTCTTCGGGCGACGCTGACAGAACCGGGTATGTCAACTTCCTGATTGGCATGAACCTCGGCACGACCTTTAACGACACGGGGTCGGGAGGAAGCGGACAGATCTATACACGGTCGATCAATGATTTCGGAAGTCTGGCTACGGCGGCTTGGAGTCAGAACGGTATTGGGACAACGATCGATCTTGGCACCGGTGGCTTTGATTACATTTTCGCCAAGTACAATGGATCGAACTCCGGTTCTGAAGTCTGGAACATCTCGGGGATGACCGGTACTCTAACAATTCCCTCAACTGTCGGCAAATCCGGACTCTCGGGATGGACACTCCTTACTCCGGGGTCCAACCAGGTTCCCGATGGTGGTGCAACGGTGGCGTTGCTCGGCACGGCTCTGGTTATCCTGGAGATCTTGCGGCGTTCGTTAAGCGGTAAGACGCTTTCGGTTAGTCGCGTGAACCGCGATTGAGTTGTTTGTAATTTGACTGACGCCGCAAGGTAGCGCGAGCTGCTTGTTTGGTGCGGTCAAAGATATTTCCGGCGCGCACACTTCGACCCGTCGCACCGAGGACAAGGGCTCGCCATGTTGCTGAACCCCAACCGTCTTTCTGAAATCGTTCAGCGCCTGTTGGGCTGAAGCTGACTTCAGTTGTCCTTCTTAGTTTTCGATTGCTTATTCCCAAAAGCCAACGAACGTGGCGGCTCTTGGGATAACTTCTGTTCTGTTCGTAGTGCGGTAGATCGTCAGGTGAGTTTCCTCATTGGTGATTCTGAAACCCGATTCCCGGGAACGGCTCTGTAGCTCGCAGCTCCTCCTCCAAAAATCACAAATGAAACTATACGTAGGAAATCTCTCTTTTGAGACCACTGAAAACGATCTTAACGATCTCTTCTCCGAACACGGCAAAGTGACTGACGTTGCCATTTTGAGCGACCGCGAAACCGGCCGCTCACGCGGCTTCGGCTTTGTCACATTCACCGATGCAACCGGCGCCAACGCCGCCATCGCCGCCCTCAACGGCAAGGAAATCGGCGGCCGTGCCCTAACCGTGAACGAAGCGCGTGCGCGTGAAGAACGTCCCCGTCAATTCGCCGGCGGCAATCGCCGATAATTCGATCGCTTTTGATCTTGCAGACCGGCGCCCGGCTTTCGGGCGCCGGTTTTGCACATCAAGTACCAAAATCTAATGGCTGTAGATCCCAAGAAAGCGATCGAAATCGAAGGCAAGGTCATGACTGTCCTGGCCGGCACCATGTTCCGCGTGCAATTGGCAAATGAGCACATCGTTCTCGCCCATATCTCGGGCAAAATGCGGAAACGGTTTATCCGCCTGACGACCGGCGACCGGGTGCGCTTGCAGATGTCGCCCTACGATGTGGACAAAGCTCGCATCGTTTACCGGCTCGGATAGAGCTGGATCCAAATCTGGGAGCCAGGAAAACCAGGATGGCTCTGCGGGCAAGCGCTCCGCGTGCCGAATCCGCGACGACAGGTTCGTCGTCTCCCCCTCTGTAGGGCAAGTGCTCTGCTTGGCCGCCCCTTTTTCTCCAGAGGCAAGCGGAGCGTCCGCCCTGCAATTTTTCAGGGATCAGCTTCTCGGCACTTGCGCCGGCTTTGCTCCTGGCTTCCAGATTCCAGAAGGCATTATCCCTGCCGGTGGTGTCCTTCCTGCGGCTGACACAGCCGCCGCTACACCTTCTACTTTCCACTTTTCACTTTCTGCTTACATTCGGCCATGCCTTACACAGACCTCACTCCGCCTGCCGGCGACAAGATTACCAGGACCGATAAACTGAGCGTGCCGGATCATCCGGTGATTCCCTTCATTCGCGGCGATGGCACCGGACCCGATATCTGGGCGGCAAGTGTGCGGGTGATGGATGCCGCCGTCGAGAAAGCCTACGGCGGAAAGAAGAAAATTTCGTGGTTCGAAGTCTTCGCTGGCCAGGCCGCGAAGGATAAATTCGATGACTGGTTGCCGGACGATACGGTAACGGCGTTCCGTGAATACCTCGTCGGGATCAAAGGCCCCCTGACGACACCTGTGGGCGGCGGGATCAGCTCGCTGAACGTCGCACTTCGCCAGATGCTCGATCTCTACGTCTGTCTCCGGCCGGTAAATGGTTCGAGGGCGTCCCCTCGCCTGTCAAGCGCCCGGAGAAGGTGAACATGGTGATCTTCCGCGAGAATACGGAGGACATTTATGCCGGGATCGAGTGGGCTGGCGGCACTCCGGAAGCGAAGAAGATGCTCGATTTCCTCGAGAAAGAATTCCCGAAGCAGTTCGGCAAGATCCGCTTCGCGACGGAAGCGAAAGCGAAAGAATTCTGGCAGGCCGTCGGCGCAAAGGACTTCCCGACCGACGTGCGCGTCGGCATTGGAATCAAACCGGTTAGTTACTCCGGCAGCGTGCGTCTGATCCACAGCGCGATCAGCTACGCGATCCAAAACAAGCGCAAGAGCGTGACCCTCGTGCATAAGGGGAACATCATGAAGTTCACCGAAGGCGCTTTTCGCGATTGGGGCTACGAAGTCGCGAAATCGTTTTTCGGTGCGGAGGAACTCGATGGCGGCCCATGGTGCAAAATCCCGGAAGGCAAGCCGGGCGCCGGGCTCGTGATCAAGGACGCGATCGCGGATATCACCCTGCAGCAGGTGCTGACGCGCCCGGAAGACTTCGATGTCATTGCGACGCTGAATCTGAATGGCGATTACCTGAGCGACGCGCTTGCCGCGCAGGTCGGCGGCATCGGTATCGCGCCGGGCGGGAACGTTAATTACATCACCGGGCACGCCGTCTTTGAAGCGACTCACGGCACGGCGCCGAAGTATGCCGACCAAGACAAGGTGAATCCGGGTTCGGTGATTTTGTCGGGTGAGATGATGTTCCGCTACATGGGCTGGACGGAAGCGGCCGATTTGATCGTGAAAGGCCTGAACGGTGCGATCGCGAGCAAGCGAGTGACATACGATTTCGCGCGCCAGATGGAAGGCGCGACCGAGATCAAGTGTTCGGCGTTTGGGGATAACGTGATCGAGCACATGTAGGGCGCGCCGCGCCCTCGCCTCGGGAGCGCACGCGAGGCGCGCGCTTGCCCTCCAACTGCATGCGGATTAAGTCTCCGCCCATGCATTGCTTCCGACATTTTGCCGTCGCCTTCGCCCTAACGATTCTGCCACTCCCGCTGCTCGCGGCGCCTTCGCCTTCTCCGGCGGCTGCTGGCGCGACCAAGAACAAGTCGCCGATCCAGGATCGGGCGGATCGTTTTCTCATGCTCATGAATGCGAGCTACCAGGCGCTCTACAAGGTGAACAGTCTGGCGCAGTGGGACGCGATGCGTGACGTGACTCCGGAGCACGACGCCGCCGCGGAAGCTGCCAGCCGCGCCTATGCCGCGTTCAATGGCAACCCGGCCGTGATCAAGGAAGCGCGCGAGCTACTCACCCACAAAGGCGATCTGAACCCGCTCACGGTGCGCGAGCTAAACCAGGTTCTTCTCAATGCTGCGGAAGGGCCGATGACGAATCCGTTCCTCGTCGAGCGCCGCATCCAATCCGAGACGCGGCAGGCCTCGCTCCTGAACAGCTTCCAGTTCAAGCTCAACGGAAAACCGATCACCGCGAACGAGATCGACAATATGCTCTCTTCGAGCAGCGATCTGGCCGAACGCAAAGCGGTCTGGGAAGCCTCGAAAGAAATCGGGCCGGCGCTGAAAGAAAATCTCATGGTCTTGCGCGACTTGCGCAACGGAGTCGCCGGCGAGCTGAATTATCCCGATTACTTCGGTCTTGAAGTCGCGTCCTACGGAATGACGACCGACGAGATGCTGAAGATGAACGAGCAGTTCATGAAAGATCTCCGCCCGCTCTATCTGCAACTTTACACCTGGGCAAAATACAAGCTGGCGGAAAAATTTCATCAGCCGGTTCCGAACAAGATTCCAGCGCATTGGTTGAACAATCGTTGGGCGCAGAATTGGACCGGACTGGTCGAGTCGGCCGATCTCGATCCGTATTTTAAAGGCAAGACCGCGGAATGGGTCGCGAAGACGGCGGAAGAATTCTATCTCAGCCTCGGGATGCAAGCGCTCCCGGGAAGTTTCTGGGTGAAATCAGATTTATACCCGGTGCCGAAAGGTAATCCGCGCAAGAAGAACACGCATGCCTGGGCGTTCCACATCGATCTCGAATACGACATTCGCTCGCTGCAAAGCATCGAGCCGAACGCGGAATGGTTCTTCACCGCGCACCATGAATTGGGACACGGGCATTATTACCTCTCCTACACCCGGCCGGAAGTGCCGATGCTTCTGCGCCTCGGAGCGAACCCCGGTTTTCATGAAGGGATCGGGGAACTGGCCGCACTTGCCTCCAGCCAGGTGCCCTACCTGCAGGTGAAGGGCATTTTGCCTAACGACTTCAAAGCTGACAAGACCGCTTTTCTGCTCGACGACGCGCTTGCCCGCTCCATTCCATTCATTTTTTTCGCTTCCGGCACAATGACCCATTGGGAAGCCGACATCTACGCCCACCAGCTCCCGCCGGATGAATGGAACGAGCGCTGGTGGAAATACGTGAGCGAATTTCAGGGGGTCGAGCCGCCAGAAAAGCGGGGCGAAAAATGGGCCGACTACGCGACCAAAACGCACGTCAACGACGCGCCCGCCTATTATTACAATTACGCCTTCGCGACTGTCCTGAAGTTTCAACTGCATGACTACATCGCGCGCCAGATTCTGCATCAGCCGCCGCAATCGTGTAACTACGCCGGGAACAAAGAAGTCGGGAAATGGCTCTACGAAAAGATTCTCAAAAAAGGCGGCACGGAAGACTGGCGGAAGGTGCTGAAAGACGCAACCGGCGAGGACATTTCGACCCGCGCGATGGTCGATTATTTCCAACCGCTCATGGCCTGGCTCGAGGAGCAAAACAAAGGCCGCAAGATCGGCTGGGACCAAGACAAAGAGGCGGACGAGAAGGAAGAAAAAGACCGCCACTGAGAACAATATCGCGGGGACCTGACGCGGTGAGTTCTGCTCCAGAGAGCGCACGCGAAGCGCGACGTTTGAGCAGGCGCTTGCCCTGCAATTGATTGCTGGTTAGCTGCTGTCATGGCTACGCAATCACTTTGGCAACGGTTCCAGCGTTGTTACCTGCGCTACGACGATCTCGGATTTTCAATCGATATCAGCCGAATGCGTTTTCCGGACGGCTTTTTCGAAAAGATGGAGCCGAAGATCGCGAAAGCCTTTGCCGCGATGCGCGAACTCGAAGCCGGAGCAATCGCCAACCCGGATGAGAACCGGATGGTCGGCCATTACTGGCTGCGCAATCCAGCGCTCGCGCCTAACGACGAGCTGCGCGGCGATGTCGTGGAGACGAACGCACGCATCCAGAAATTTGCTTCGGACGTCCACGTCGGCCGGATCGCGGCGCCAACCGGGAAACCATTTGAGCGCGTCTTGCTGATCGGGATCGGCGGCTCGGCGCTCGGGCCGCAGTTCATCGCTGACGCCCTGGGCTCGGCGCACGACCAGATGAAGGTTTTCTTTTTCGACAACACCGATCCGGATGGCTTCGACCGCGTATTCGAGAAGCTCGGGGAGGGGCTGGAAGAGACGCTCGTCGTCGTGATTTCGAAATCCGGCGGGACGAAGGAAACGCGGAACGGCATGCTGGAGGCAAAAGCGCGGTTCGAAAAAGCGGGTCTGGATTTCGGGAAACAAGCGGTGGCAGTGACGGGCGCCGGAAGCGAACTGGACAAGTTTGCGGAGCAGAACGGCTGGCTGGCGCGTTTTCCGATGTTCGACTGGATCGGCGGCCGCACTTCGGTCATGAGCGCGGTTGGCCTTTTGCCGGCAGCGCTGCAAGGCATCGACATCACCGCTTTCCTCGCCGGCGCGGCAGCAATGGACGCACACACCCGTGTCCCGGAACGCGACCAGAACGCGGCCATGCTTCTCGCCCTGATGTGGTTTTACGCCGGCGACGGCCAGGGAAGAAAAGACATGGTCATCCTTCCCTACAAGGACCGGCTCGCGCTTTTCAGCAAATACCTGCAACAGCTCGTCATGGAATCGTTAGGCAAAGCAAAGGACCTCGACGGCAAGGTAGTGCACCAGGGAATCGCGGTTTATGGCAACAAAGGTTCGACCGACCAGCACGCTTACGTGCAGCAACTGCGCGATGGTGTGCCAAACTTTTTCGCGACCTTTATCGAAGTGCGAAAAGATCGGGCGACGGATCGTTTTGAAGTCGAAGAAGGCGTGACGAGCGGCGACTATTTGCAGGGATTTCTGCGCGGGACGCGTGCCGCCCTTTACGAAGGCGAACGCGATTCGATCACGCTTAGCATTCCGGAAGCGGATGCGTTTCACGTCGGCGGGTTGATCGCGCTCTACGAACGCGCGGTCGGGTTTTACGGTTCGCTGGTGAACGTAAATGCCTATCATCAGCCCGGTGTAGAGGCGGGCAAGAAGGCGGCAACCCGCATCCTGCAATTGCAGCCCAAAGCGCTGGAACAACTTTCCAATTCGGGCAAAACCGCGGAAGCAATCGCACACGCGATCGACGCCGACCCGGAGGATGTTTACCACGTTCTCCGGCACCTGGCGGCAAACAATTCGGCGATTCAAAGCAGCGGTGACGAACCCGGGAACGAAAAATTTTGGCGGATCAAGTAGCGCGTGCCGTCTCAGCGCCTAGATTCGCTCCGCCCGCGCAGGGGATGGAACGCGGGCCTCTCCCATGGTACAGACTGAGCCAAATGTTGGTTGGAGCGAGCTGACGAAATTCGTCAGCCAATTGAATCACGATCTGCGCAATCATCTCAACGCGGTCGAACTGCAGGCTGCTTTCCTGAACGAGATCGTGGCCGATTCCGGGGCGAAAAGTGAGATCGCCCGGCTGCGCGAAATGACGGGCGAAATGTGCGTGCATTTGCAGCGCCTTTCCGCGTCGCTTGCCCGCATCCAGCCGACCACGATGCGTTACCAGGCGGCGGAGTTTGTCGAGGATTTGCAAGCCAAAATAGGCAGCGAGCAACCGGAGCTGGCCGCGCAGGTGGAGTGGAAGACGTCGTTAGGCGAAGAGACTTTCGAAATCGACCCGCATCTTTTGCAAGAGGCTTTTCTCGAGCTTTTTTGCAATGCCGTCGCGCATGACCGGGCGGAAGGTGCCGTTACTTTTGAAGCGCATCGCAACGGGGACGCGATCGAATTCATCCTCGCGGAACCGAAGACAAAATTCGAGGGTTCGACCGAGAATTGGGGCGGCCGCCCTTTCGGGCGGGTGCGGAGCGGGCATTATGATCTTGGCCTCTTCCGGGCACGCGGTATTTTCGAGGCGCACCATGGTTCGCTCCGCGCTCAATTTGATTCAACCAACTCGACTCTGGTCACGACCGTCTCTCTCCCCATCCTTGCTTCCTGAGCGAGCAGCTTTCCGCCGCCACAGACGGAGATTCCATGAGCGCTGACAACCGACGCATCCTTATCATCGACGATGAGCGACCGATTCTGATGACGCTCGAAGCGTTGTTAGGCCGGCACGGTTATCAGCCCGAAATAGCGGCCAATGCCGCCGCCGGGATGCGCGTGCTCCAGAGCAAAACCCCCGCCCTCGTGCTGCTCGACCTGCAACTGCCCGACGCCGACGGGTTGCAAATGCTCGAGCAGATCAAGACCGACCATCCCGACACTCAGGTCATCATTTTAACCGCGCACGATTCCCTGAACAACGCGATCGAATCGATCAAACGCGGAGCCTATCATTTCATCAGTAAACCCTACGCCCCGGAAGAGCTGCTCAGCCTGGTCGAGAAAGCGCTCGAAAAACAGTCGCTCCTCCGCGAGACGCTCGAGCTGCGCGAAGCGACCCAGAACCTCAAGCAGCGCCTCGCCCAGGCCGAGACGCGGCTCGCGCCGATTTTCAAGAGCAAGGTGATGCAGCAGATCGACGAGTTGATTACCGCGATGGCCCCCTCCGAGGCGAACGTCCTCATTACCGGCGAAAGCGGCGTGGGCAAGGAAGTGATCGCGAACGTGATTCATAAGCGGAGCCGGCGGGCAGAAAAGCCGATGGTAAAATTGAATTGCGCGGCTTTCCCGCAGGCGATGATCGAGGGCGAACTCTTTGGCTATATGAAAGGCGCTTTTACCGGAGCGACGAACGATTTTCGAGGCATGATCGCGGAGGCGGAAGGGAGCACGCTTTTTCTCGACGAAATCTCCGAGATGCCGGCGGAACTCCAGACGCGTTTCCTGCGTGTCCTGCAGGAACGGGAATACCGTCCGTTAGGCAGCACGAAGACCTTGAAGGCAGATTTTCGCGTCGTGGCCGCGACCAATCGCCCGGTCCAGCAGGCGCTGGCCGAGAATCGCCTGCGCTCGGACCTTTACTACCGGCTCAACACTTTTCAGATCGAGCTGCCACCGCTGCGGGAGCGGAAGGAGGATATTCCGCCGCTCGTCGCCAGTTTCGTTCGGACCTTTGCGCACCAACTCGGCAAAGCGGAGCCGACGATCGAACCGGAAGCGTTTCAAAAGTTGCTCGACTACGGCTGGCCGGGAAATGTGCGCGAACTGCAAAATGCGATCGAATACGCAGTCGTGCTCGCGCGGCAGGGGCAGATCACGGTTAAGGAATTGCCGGCCGAAGTGCGCTTGCCGGTGGCGCTGCAAAAAGCGGAGCGCGCCGCCAGCCAAACCGGCGCTCAGGCGCAGAGCCTCGGAGAAGTGGAGCGGAACGCGATTCTCGATGCCCTCGCCCAAACCCACGGGAACAAGAAGAAAGCGGCCGAGCTGCTCGGGATCCAGCGCCCGACGCTCTATAACAAAATGCGGCGCTACCAGATCCAACTCTGAAAATTCGAAACGACCGAAGAGAGGGATGCTTTCCACCCTTCGCGCATTGGGATTTGTTTCGAATTTCGATAATCAGATTTCGAACTTAGATTCCCGGCGTGCCCGATCCTCAGGAAAAAGTGCTGGAACACGCGCGGCGCGAACTCGGGCCGGCGCCCAAGTCCGGGTCGAACCATCTCCTCGCGCTCTACCAGAAATTTCTCAAGATCGAAAATCATCGCCTGCGCCTGCGGCACCAGGCGGGCGGCGGAGGTCGTGAGGTCTGCGCGAGTCGCGCCTCATTGATCGACGTCATCCTGCGTCATCTTTTTGCGACCGCAGCCGATGCCGCGCACGAGAAAACGGGGACCAAGGCGATTTCTGTGAGTCTCGTTGCACTGGGCGGCTACGGACGGAACGAACTTAATCCAGGCAGCGACGTCGACGTCATGTTTTTGCATCCCCATTTCGGCAAAGGCGTGCCGGAATCGCTCCAACAAACAGTCGAGCAGATTCTTTATTTTCTCTGGGATATTGGTTTCAAAGTCGGGCACTCAACCCGGTCGGTGCGTGAGGCGATCGCGCAGGCCAACAGCGAGATGTTGACGAAAACGGCAATGCTGGAAGCGCGCCACCTGACCGGCGATGACGCGCTCTTCCAAAGATTCCGCGCGCAATTTCGCAAACAGTGCGTGCAGGGGCACGAAAAAGAATACATCCGGGCGAGGATGGAAGACCAGACGCAGCGCCACGCTAAATTTGCGAACAACGTTTATCTGCAGGAGCCGAATGTGAAGCGGGGCTGCGGCGGTCTGCGGGATTACCAAAATCTGCTTTGGATGACCTGCTTCAAGGAAGGCTCCCTAACGACGACGCATCTGGTGGGCAAGGACTGGCTGAGCGGAAGCGATCGGCGCCGGATTGATGTCGCCTATGACTTCCTTCTCCGGGTTCGGACTCAACTGCACTACACCAACGAGCGCGCGACCGATGTCCTGCATCTCACTCAACAGTCGGAAATCGCACGCCGCCTCGGCTACGGCGGGAACACGCCCATCGCGCGGAGCGAGGCCTTCATGAAGGATTACTACGCGCACACGCGAAACATTTTTCGCATCACCGAACGCTTGAGCGAGCGCTTCGCGACCGGCACCGCCACGACCACGCGTCGGCTTTTCTTTCCCCTTCTCCCACGGCGCCGAGCACCGGAGGAACATTTCGAAGAATTTTTCAGCCGGAGCGGCCAGTTGCACGTGAGCGATCCGCAACTCTTCGCCCGCACCCCGGAGCAGCTCATGAAAGCCTTCGAGCACGCGCAGGAACGCCGGCTCGAGCTGAGCCCGGAGCTAACCGATGTCCTGACGCGCCGCCTGCGCCACGTGACGCGCGAGTTTCGATCCGGGGAAGCGCCCCGCGAAATATTCGCGCGCATCCTGAGCCGCAAAGGAGAGGTCGGGCGGATCCTGCGCATGATGCACGAGGTCGATTTTCTCGGCCGCTATCTGCCGGAGTTCGGTCCCCTTACCTGCCTTGTGCAGCACGAATATTTTCATCGTTACACGGCGGATGAACACACTCTCGTCTGTATCGAAAAACTCGACGCGCTCTGCCAGACTAACGATCCGAAACTGCAGCCCTACCGAAAACTATTCGAGTCGCTCCCCGATCCCTACGTTCTCTACCTCGCGCTCCTTTTGCATGATACGGGCAAGGGCGTTGGGGCTCGGCCGCATTCGGAAGCGAGTGCGCTCTTCGCGCAAGGGGTGGCAGCCCGACTCCAGCTCTCGCCCGAGCAGCGGCGCGCGCTCGTCCGGCTGGTCGATCATCACGTCACCCTCTCCAATACGGCGCAGCAACGGAACGTGGATGATCCGGCGACGGTGATCGAGTTCGCGAGCCTCGTAAAGTCGCAGCCGAATCTCGACGCCCTCATGTTGCTTACCCTGGCTGACGGACAGGGCACGACGGACGCGTGGTCGGATTGGAAAGAGCTTCTCGTCTGGCATCTCTACCAGGCGACAGCGCGTTATTTACAGGACCAGGAGGGTTTCATTTCCCAAATGAAGATCGAGCGCGACCGGCTGCGCGACGCGGTCGCGGCGCGACTCGTGCCGGATTTTGCAGACGAAATCGAGGCCCATTTTGATTACATGCCCGATCATTATTTCCGGGCTTTCGACGTCGAGGAAATCGCCGCGCATCTCGATCTCTTCCGCAGTTTCTGGCGCGGTCTCTATCTCGGCACCGAGCCCGCATACATCCCCGCCTCGCGCTGGGAAGCGCAGCCTGAGCAGGGCCACAGCGTCGTCTCCATCTGCACATGGGACCGGCTTCAGTTACTGGCCAGCATTGCGGGCGCATTCGCTGTCGCGTCGGTCAATATCTTGAGCGCCGATATTTTTGTGCGCGGCGACAACCTCGTGCTCGACGTCTTCCGGGTCTGCAACAAGAAGCTTGGAGCGGTGACCGACCCGCACGAAATCGCGACCGTCGAATCGGTCCTGCGGATCGCGCTCGAAGGCGAAGGATTCGACATGTCTCCGCTCCTTGCGAACGTCCATCGCAAAGGCACGAAGCGCACGCACGAGATCGATTTCCCGACTCAAATCACGATCGAAAACAAGAGCCATCCAGCGTCGACCCTCATCCAGGTGGAGACGCCCGACCGACTCGGCCTGCTCCACGACCTCGTGGCCTGCCTCGGCCGGAATAATGTCTACATCGCACTCGCACGCATCAACACCGAAAAGGGGGCGGCGATCGACACCTTTTATGTGACCGATGCCGGGACGCGGGGAAAAATCAGTGACGCGAAACGGATCGACCAGTTGCAGCTGGAATTGACCGCGGCCGCCGTGCCGGAGAGTGCCTAACGACGCACTCAATCCGCGCTTGGCGACAATGGCGGATGCGTCTAGGTTCCGCATCTAATTTGCCATGAACGTTCTCATTCTCGCCGCCGGTTACGCGACCCGTCTCTATCCGCTCACCCTCACGAAAGCGAAACCGCTCCTCGAAGTCGCGGGCAAGCCGATGATCGAGTGGGTCATCGATAACCTCGCGCCGATTCCGGGAATCAAAACGGTTTACGTCGTCACAAACGACAAGTTTGCGGAGGACTTCCAGGAATGGGCGGACGGTTACGCCGAATCGCAACCGAAGGTGAAATTCAAGATCGTGAACGACGGCTCACGGAGCGATACCGATAAACTCGGCGCGATCGGAGACATTCGATTGGTTCTGACGCGCGAGGAACTGACCAGCGAACCATTGATCGTGGTCGCAGGCGACAACCTTTTCAGTGAGCCGCTGGCCGATTTCGCGGCGGCCGCGATGGGCTCCGCCGCCACCCTCGCGACCTACGACGTGGGCGACCTCGAGGCGATGAAAAAATATTCCGCGATCAAGACCGATGCGGAAGGCGTCATCACTCATTTCGAGGAGAAACCGGAAAACCCGGAAACCACACTGACGGGCATCGCGCTTTACTATTTTGCGGCTGAGACGCTCGAACTCTTTACGACCTACATCGCGGCCGGGAACAATCCCGATCAACCCGGACGTTTCATCCAGTGGCTCCATACTCGCCGCCCGGTGAAGACGTACCAAATCAAAGGGACTTGGTACGACATCGGGAGCAAAGAAACGCTCGAGGAAGCGAACAAGCTCTTCGCGCAGTTCGTCAAATAATTTTCCCTTCAGGGAAGGAGCTTCACTCCAACCGGCCCTCATCGAATTCGATGAGGTCGAAATAGGTGCGGATATCTTTGCGCCCCGCGCCGCCCGCTTCCTTCAGAAAATGAACAAAACGCGCTTTCTTTGCCGCCGTGTCGGGATGGCGTGAAATCATCGCCTCATTCCACTGCTCGATCTCTTCCGGGGTGTGCCCGAGGCCGTTCGTCCGCACCCAGTCGAGAATGGCGGCGTCGTCCTCCAGTTCGTTAGCCGCTTTTTCGAAGGCGTCCGGATCAACCTTCAGGAAAGCGAGGAGATGCTTGTCGAAGCCGACGGTCTTATAGTTGTAGCCCTCGAGCAGGCCTTGTCGATGGAGCCGCGCCTTGTCGATCAACCGTGGCAGGTGAACGTATCCCCCGAGGCGCTCGTAGGGACTGCGCGGAAGCAGTTTTTGCATCGACTGCAAAACTAGGAGGTGGCCGGTAAACCGAAAGGATGCGGCGGCGGACGACGCACTTTCGCCGGGGTGCGCGGCTTGGTCGTGTCTTCCACGCCCGGGATCAGTTCCGCCTGCTCCCATGACTTCTGGCCGATGATGAGCTGGCCGGAAAATGTTCCGCCCTTTTCGACGTTGATCGCGCGCGCCACCACGTTGCCGTCGAGCGATCCGGTGCCACGGATGGTCACAACCGTTTTCGCGACTATCTCGCCCGTCATTTTTCCCCGGATTTCAATCGAGCCGACCTGGATTTGGCGGAAAAACTGGACGTCGGCCTTCTTGCCGATGATGACTTCGGGCGCGCTAAATTTGCCCTGCAGCTTGGCGGGCGCGCGGAATTCCGCCTTCTCGGTGCAATGCAAACTACCGCGCAATTTCCCGTCGATGATCGCGGACCGACAGATAACCGTGCTGCTGCTCAGGTCGCCGGCAGAGGTGACGTGAATCTGGCCGTGCGTGCGAATGGCGCGACTAAAGGCCGTGTTAATTTTGTAGTCGCGCAGATCCATGTGGACGCTGCAAGAGGGACAGATGGTGGAGGACGCGGCGGAGTTCAGCTCCTGGACCGTCCCGCAGTCAAAGCAAGCGACCGAAGTGATGCGCGAACGTTTCCAAATTCCCTCGAACCGATGGAGCAACGATTGCGCGGCGGCGGCTCCGCCAATCTCGAGCGCTGGTCTCGCAACCTCAACGCGCTCCGTGATGGAAACGACGAAATGTTTGCCGCACTGCCGGCAAAGCGTGCTCTTGGCCGCGACATACTCCATCTGTTTGAAGCCGCAGTGTGGACACTCCACACTGACCTTGGGAGGCGACTTGGCCACAGATGTGCCGTCCGTTTATCCTTTAGGAACGACCCGCAAAGGCCGGCTTGGCCGGCACTGGCGACTCATCATTCCGTACAATCTCGGGGCGGCTCGAACCACTGTTCGGGCTGGAGACCGTCTTGCCGCTGGTTACTTCGGATTTGCCGATGAAGGTCGCGCCTTCCTCGATCACGAGACGCGCGGCTTTCAGGTCGCCCTGCAGCGTGCAGCGCGATTTCAGCTCGCAGCGTTCGCCGACCGTGATGTTGCCATGGACTTTGCCGTAGACGGTGATCGACTTGGTCTTGATCTCGCCGCGGATATCGGCGTTTTCCCCGATTGTCAGCACGCCATCGGAGTTGATTTCGCCCTCGACTTTGCCGTCGATCATCAGCTCTTTCTGAAATTTAATACTTCCCTTAATCTCGACATCTTTCGAGAGGACATCTTTGCCAGTGTGTTCGGCCATATATTTTTGCTCGGTAGTGATTGATTGTTTAGGTGTTTCCTCGCGATGGGAAGAAACCGGGTTCTCCTCAGCAAAAGTCGGGCCGGGCGATGAATTTTCGTCCGGGGGCGCGGGCCTCTGCGGGATAAATTTTTTTAACACGCAGGATTACTAGAAGCCTCAGGGTGGGATGTCAACGCTTGGCTGTCATTAAGTCCTCGATTCTAGGGTAAATCCGTCGCCCGGTAGAGGCTGCAGGCGCCGTTTTTTCGCACAAATTCGAGAAAAGCTGGAGTGTGAGCGGGAGGACGATCGAGGCTTAAAGCAAGCGACTTGGCCGGCTCTTTCACTCCGAGGATGGCCGCGGCATTCACCGCCACTCGCTCGCCGTCCTCGGCCATCACCCACTTCACACGGTGCCTGCGCACGATTTCCGACGCCTCCCCGGGTGAAATGGAAAGAAAAAAGCGCGCCGTGTCCAGGATGCCGGGCAGACTTTCGTGCGAACTTCCGGCCACCACTGGTTGGCCGGACCAATAGGCAGTCGCCGGTGCCAGCCACCATGGCGCCAAAATCGGCGCTGTCGTTGGACTGGCCAACGAGCCAGCCGCCGTCCGCCATTGGGCGAACGCGATTCGCTCCTCCATGCGCCGCCTCGTCGTCTCCTCGTTAGGCCAAAGATTACCGTCCCAAAACGAAAGGAGCGGGAGGAGACTCAGCGCGAGCAGGCCGCCGGCCAGCCATCGCGACCTAACGAGCGCAAGCTGAGCCGGGATGGTGAAGACGAATATGGTTACGAAAAAATATCCCCACCGCGCCTCCCAAATGGTGAGAACAAAACAGAACGCGAGCAGACCGGCGAAAGTCCAGGGAAGAAGTCGGCGCCAGACGGCGAGGAGAAAAAAAAACGGACTAACGAGAAGCAAGCCGCCACACCAGTAGAGCCAGACAGGACTCGTTAGGGGGACATGCCGGAGTTCGCCGATCGTTCCCGACCAGTTCACGAAAAACGGCTCGAAGCCGGGCCATGCCGGCAGTCGCCTCTCGACCAGCGCGGCCAGGAGCATGATTCCGAGCAGTATCCACCATCCCGGCCGGCGACCCGGAGCCGTCAGTTGAGCACGCGGCGCGATCGCGAGCGAAAGCAGGAGGGCGGCGAGCAGGATGAGCGGTTCGTAAAGAGAAACCCAGAGCGCCAACCCCCAGCAAAACCCGCTCACGATCCCCCACGCGCGCGACAGTCTTTCCTGCAGCCGATATTCCGCCGCCAGCGCGACGAGCAGGAGCACGATGAGGAGCGATTGCTGGTCCGGACGTCCGAGTGCCGTTCCGTGGACTAGGATCGCGCTCAGCGCGTAGAGCAAAAGCATGGCATTCCGCCCCGGCCAGGGAAATCGGCGCGACCACCACCAGAGAAACCAGCCCGCCCCGAGTGCGAGCAACGGCGAAACAATCGCTCCCGCCAGATCGAGCGGCTGAGACGCGAACGGCCGCAGAGCAGTTGCGAGGAGCGCGATCAGGTAATCCAAAGGCGCCGTCGTATGCGGGCTTGTCCCGGCCGGAAAATTCTCAAAGTCGTGATGCCTAACGATTATTCCGGGATGCTCCGCAACCATCCGCACCCGGGTCATGCGCGAATAGCAATCCGGATCGACAAAATAGACTTTCCCTTCGACGAAGACATCCCGGTAATTCGCGCAGCGCGTCGCCAGAATCAGCGCGGTGAAAAGCGCGATCTCGAGCGCGACCCGCAACCAGCGTCCGATCAACCGAAGCAAATGGGCAGTTGGCAATTGGAGATTGGCAAAGGAGATGGGCCCACCAGGATTCGAACCTGGGACCAAGGGATTATGAGTCCCCTGCTCTAACCGCTGAGCTATAGGCCCGTTTACAAGGGAAAATGACGCTCTGGAAAAGATTGTTCTTGCTTTTTCTACGGTCCTTTTCTACGGTCACTGTGCAAACGGAGGCAAAACGATGAAAAACACCGCAACGCAAACGCCTAACAAGTCGTGGGAAAAAACCAAAGTTCAGAACCTCGTGCGGCATAAATCCGGCCGCTATTATGCGCGCACGTTCAGCAACAATAAAGAAATTTGGAAAAGCCTGCGCACGGAACATTTCTCCGTAGCAAAAGCGCGGCTTGCGGAGTTCCTGCGCGAGCATCGCGAGAAGCAAGTCGCGGCTTCAAATCGTTCCTCGGCAAAAATGACGTTTGGCGACGCGCTCGCGATTCATCTGCAAAATCTCGAGGATGACGTGACAATTAAGCCGACCACCCGTCACTATTGGAAGCAGGTATTCACCTCGCTGCTCAAGAACTTGGCCGGGGCTGGCGGAGCGCGAGGTGCGCCGAATCACGAAAACGGATTGCGCGGAATGGGCGCGCAGGTTTCGCAAGGTGGCGTCCTCGACGCGCTACAACAACACGATTGCTGGCCTCCGGCATGTGTATCGACGTGGCAATCGAAGCGGGCATCATTTACGGCAATCCAGCGGCCAAACTGGAGCGCGTGCCGGTGCGTGCGAAGCAACTCACGCTTCCGAGTCGCGCGGAGTTCCTGCAGCTTGTCGAAACAGTGGAGCGTGCGGGTGCGTGGTGTTCGCGCGATTGCGCCGACTTCCTGCGCGGCCTTGCGTTTACGGGATGCCGCAAAGGTGAAGCGGCGGAGATTCGCTGGCGCGACCTGGACTTTGCAGCCGGTGAAATTGTCGTGCGTGGCGATCCTGAGACCGGCACGAAGAATTGGACGGTGCGCCGGGTGCCGATGATTCCGGATGCCCGCGCCCTCTTCGAGCGGATGCGCAGCGAGCGTGCCGAATCGCCTAACGAAAAGGTTTTTCGAGTGAACGAGGCGCAGAAGGCAATCGACAACGCGGCGCGCAAGCTCGGCATTCCCCGCATCACGCACCACGATCTGCGGCATCTGTTCGCAACAGTCGGCATCGAGGCCGGGATCGACATCCCGACCGTCTCCCGCTGGCTC
>CAWFYE010000011.1:0-598109 GCA_963819975.1 uncultured Verrucomicrobiae bacterium
GCGAGCTCGTCACGGCACTTCCGAATAGCCTGCAACTTGGCCGGACTGATTAATACCCTTTGCATAACTGTTGCCTGAGCCGGTGAGGGTGCCAAGGTCTTCCGGCGCGCTGGTGTAATGCTTCCAGCGGACGGCGTGAACGGTGCCGTCGGGGAGGCCGCCGTAGCCGGCGATCATCCCGGAGCCGTTGATGCTGAAAGCCGCACTCACGCTCCCGCCAAGCGACTGTAGCGGCAGCATGCCGGTGGCGTCACTCCAGTAAAAGCCAGCCAATGTGGGCAGATTGTAGCCCACGACTTCGTCGTTTTCGTTGATCCCACCACCGGCGGTGAAGGCGCTCCCGTTCAGGCTACCGAGGTAGCGCGTGCCTTCGTCGGCGCTCCAGAAGAGGGCGTTGTAGGTGCCGGAAAAGTCTGAACCGGCGCCGGTAATGTGAGCGAGATTGTTCACCGCGACGCCGATCGTGTCCAACCCGCCTTCCATCGGTGGCACGTAGGTAATGGCCGAGGTCGTGAGGTCCCAGAGGAAACCGGTCTTGAATCCGTTGAAGAGATATTGACCGGTCACCTGGTTCGCGTCGTTAATCCCATAACTGCGGTTCAGGCTCGGCAAGCTCGTCCCGAGAGGGAGATGGCGGAAAAGCCTTGGGGGGTGAAAAGCGGACGGGACGCTAAGCCATCCGCCTGGAACACGGTGACGGCTACCGTTCCCCCAGCATTGATGCCGACTCCCCAACTGGAGAGGCCCCGGGGCATCGCGGCCCCGATGTCAACCATGCCGCGGCCAGGCGACCAAAGGAAGGCGTGGAAGGTGACGTTGTCGGCGAGGTAGGAATAGCCGACGACCATGCCACGGTCGTTAATCCCGAGGCCATAGCTGCTATCGCCTCCGAGGGTGCCGAGGTCGCGCATGTCACCGCTGGCGTTCCATACGACCGCGTGCGCGGGCGTCGTAGCCGAGCGATCCGTCTGGGCAGCAACGGTGGAGGCGAGCGCCACGGCGGCCGCGGAGCAAATGAAAGTAATGGGGTTTCTTTTCATAATGGCGCGGAGCCGAGGCAAGGAGGTGTTTCCTTCACAGCAGCTTGCGGAGGCCTGTCGATCAATTGCAAGCCGAATTTCTATAAAGGTTAGGCCGCGGCGAGGGCGCCGCCGGCTCGAGTGACTGGACAGAGCCGACCTGCCGGATCGTGATCTAGAGAGGCGATCCGCTGCGCTAGCGGACGCCACGCAACCGCGGAGGAGAGTGATCTCCTTCGCGGTTTTGCTTTCTGTAGCCGGAGGCGGTGAATTCGGCGGGATTTTCGGCTGAGACAGCCGACGCTACATTGCCGGAGTGACCTACAGCTTACCCATCACCAGCAGGATGATGAGAATGACAAGCAGCAGACCGCCGGGGCCGTAGTAGTAGCCGCCACCCGCGAATCCGCCGCCACCGAGCGCGAGGATCAAAAGGATGATGAGGATGATTCCGAGCGTGCTGATTGCGAGTGTGCGACGGGCTAGTTTCATGAGGCCTTGCTCTCAGTTTCTTCGGGCGATGTCAATCCTTTCCGTGCCAAATTCCTCGCCGGGGTTCCCGTCGCAGAAACCCGGACAGAAGGTGGCGATGTTTACACCTATACCCGGCAACCGACCCTCGCCTCCGATCCGATGGAGGTCCTGCAAACCGTTCAGACGACCGCGTCGCGGGTTCCCATAGAAACTGTCCGAAGAATCGGAGGAAGTTAAACCGCCCTTGTCGTTCGCCCTTCATGGCGAATGAGGTCCGCCATCTTCGCCACGCTTTGTTCTTGACAGGGATGAACGAAACGAAAGAAATCCTGCCCATGAATTCGAGAAAAACAGCCCGCAAATCCGGCAGGGTCGCCAACTCACGCTGGGCTGCCTATGCGATGGCGGGCGCGGCCACCTCGCTCGCCGGTTTGCCTTCCGCCGAAGCGGAGATTCATTACTCGGGCCACATCGGTCACCAATTCAAGGGCAACACCAATGCCAACTTTCCATTGCAGGATGGAGCCCGCCTGATCTTCTCGCATGCACTTAGAGGGTCCACCAGGGGATTCGCGCACCTCGCCCTCAGGGGATCAGGCACTCCGTCAGAAAGCGTAGGATACTTTGCCGGGAAGCCCAATAATCCTACCAGCGGTTTCGGCTTCTACGTCTTCCGGCTGGCCTCTCACCACCCCATAACGCGGGCGTCGATGGGGAGGAGTTGCTTCACCTACTCCACGTCGTCGTCCAGGGTCGAGTGCGTCGGAGCCACGATCCAAAGCGGTTTTGGCAGCTATGGCGAGTTTCAACAGCCGGGAAGAGGATTCATCGCCTTTTCCTTTGATACCGGTGCCGGGCTACAATTCGGCTGGGCGCGCATCAAGACCTCGGGAATACCGCTGGTTAATTTCATTCTGGTAGACTACGCCTGGGGAGATCCGGGCGACTCTATCGTAACCGGTCAGACATCGAGCAGCGAAAAGCCGGAAGTGGTGACGAAGTCCGGCTCGCTTGGCTTACTAGCGACCGGTGCGCGGGGATTAAAAGCGTGGCGTCAGCAAAGGCAGCAGGTTGTTTCCCCAGTCACGGAGCAGGAATAAGTCGGGGGCCAGAAGCAGAATCGCAGAAGGAGGGTCGCTTCCTTACTATCGATACCGGGACCGCGAAGTCGGCTCGGTGCTGGCAGGAGCAATCTCGTGCTGCTCGGAACGAACGTCGCGCGTCCCCAGACAGCCGGCTCCGGTGTGATTCTTCAGCTTCGCGCCCCGCTTCGGACTTAGCGCTTCCTGCCCCCGACACCGGGCACGGCCGCGACCTGTTTCATCCACTTCGCGATCTGGGCCTCGTCGAGGTCGTCCACGGTTTTCAACTCCACGCCTCGCGTCGCCTTGCCCATCGCCACCGGTGTCACCGGGGGGACCGGCTTGAGCGCCGCTCCGTTTACGAACATGAGTTTGACGTGGCCGGCGAAGCCGCCGCAACAGAAGCACCAGCCGTCGCCGACGCCATAATACGACATGCCCCACTTCACGGAGCGCTCCAGACCGGGCAGCGTCCGGGCCGCCAGAGCATCGACCCTCTCGGCGATGCCGCGCTGCGGCTGCGGCAGGCTGGCGATGTAGGCGAAGACCGGCCTGTCGCCGACGGCTGCCTTCGCGGGACTGGCCTTGCCGTTCATGGCTGCCGGTAGCGTCGTGGCGACTTTGCCTCTTGCCGGGGTGCGCCCGGCTGATTTCCGGGCGGCGGGTTTGGAAGCCTTATCTGTTTTGCGAGCGGGCATGGTAGTGTCTCTGTAAGCCGCGACTGTTTTCGCCGTGCTCCGTGGTCGACAGCACGAAGGGATTACTTGCAGCCGCTAGGAGCGTCAATCCTTAAAAGATCGCGGAGACTGACGTCATTCACTGGCTCCCAATTTCTCGCTGTAAAAGATTCCGTTTCCCAAGTGCAGCCGCGGTGAAGAGTCATTCTTCGCCGCGGTTTTTTTTGTTCGCGCAAGGGCGCGGCGTTGGGGCGTCCGCTGTTTCAGCGGATTTAGAACATTGAAAAACAGCTTTATTTCACAAATGCCAAACCGAAGGGATTAAAGCCAACCGTTACCACACCGAAAAGTTCGGGAACGGGATTTTGATTTGAAACCGTATAAACGCTGACTTTATCGGAAGTGTCTCCTGAATGCGTAACATAAAGTTTTCGCCCGTTATTGTTCAAAGCGATATTGTGCGGCACGGCAAACGGCGTGTCGGTCGAGCCGACGATCGAATTGTCACTCGTATCGATGGCAAACAGCCCCTCCACTCCGCCTCCCGGCAGATTCGTCGTGTAAAAGACTCCTTCTTTATACGGTTGCAATCCGGCGCCGTGCGCTCCCGGAACTGATAACACAGTCTTTTCGTCGAGCGTCGTCCCGTCCAGGACGAACACTTCGTTCGTTAGCTGGCTCGGCACATAGAGACAATCGTTTCGACGTGAATACGAAACGTGCGAATCTTCGCCGACGGCCGCGCGTCCGACTTCGACGAAGCTTTGGGTGTCGAATTTAACGACATAATCGGGGGCGTCCTCCAGACCGATCATCGTTACAAACGCAAACGGTCGCATTGGATCCAGCACGACATCGTGCGGGATGCCGCCCATCGCCACCAAGTCGGCGGGCATCAGGACTGTGGCAATCACGGTAAGGTTTTTCGTATCTATAACAGTTGCGCTGTTATCAATATCGTTATTCACCCAGAGGAGACCTTCCCGGTCGTCACCCCACATATGGAAAACTCCCGCGCCCGTCGGCGCACTTCCCACAACCGAAAAATCGTCCGCATCGAACGCCACCACACGATTATTCGCCCGGTCCCCGACAAAGACGAGGTTGTTCCTCGGAGAGGAAACCACATACATCGGTTCCGGCTCGTTCGTCGCCGGCGGGAGAGCGACGGTATCAAGCACCTGATCGCTTTTCACATCAATCACCGAAATCGTGCCGGCAGCCCGATTGGCCACAACTATCTTCCCCCGTGATGATTCTCCCCGTATTGCCAATGCCGGCGCAGAAAATGCCGCCATAAGTGCCAGAACTATACAAATTCCTGTGAACGTCTTAGAGAACTTCACATAGATTGTTTTCTTCATATTTACCCTCCTGGTTCGTTTTTGCGATTAACGCCAGGGAACCCGACACGACCAGGAATACAGCCGATCCAGTTCCTCAATGACTTGCTCTTCAAGGTGTGAAGCGCCACGCTTTGATTTATTCCCCGCGAATTTCAATCCGAGTGTCGGAACAGGTGGATTCCGATTTCGATTTCTCCAGAAGACGCGGTCTCGGATCCCGGCGCGACAACACCGAGCCGGACGTTTTCAAAGTTCGTGAACGCGGGGCGCGTTCACCAGCACGCGAGGACGCGTGCGCTCCCCCGAAGTGTTCCCCTACGGCTGGCCGCTGCCTCCGGCCGCGCCGTAAACCTGGCCAGTGGTGTAGCTGGCGTCATTGGCCGCGAGCTGGACATAGATGGAGGCCAGCTCGGCCGGCTGTCCAGGACGGCCGAGCGGAGTTTCCCCTCCGAATTGTTTCAACTTCTTCTGGGTCGCGCCGCCGCTCACTTGCAGCGGCGTCCAGATCGGACCCGGAGCGACGCCGTTCACCCGGATGCCTTTTGGTCCTAACTGCTTGGCAAGCGACCTGACATAGTTCGTCGTCGCGGCTTTCGTCTGGGCATAGTCATATAACTCCGGTGAAGGGTCAGTAGCCTGCTCCGACGTCGTCCCGATGATCGTCGACCCGGGCGAGAGATGCGGCAGGGCTGCCTTGATGATCCAAAACGGGGCGTAGATGTTCGTCTTCATCGTCGCGTCGAAATCCTCATTCGAGATTTCGAGAATAGATTCCTTGGTTTGCTGCCGGGCCGCATTGCAGACAAGAATGTCCAGGCCGCCAAGCTCGCGCACGGCATCGGCGACGAGCTTTCTGCAGAAAGCCTCTCTCCGGAGGTCGCCGGGCAAGGCCACCGCTTTGCGGCCCGCCGCTTTGATGAGCTTGATGACTTCCCTGGCATCGGCTTCTTCGTTCGGGAAATAATTGATCGCGACATCGGCGCCCTCCCGCGCGTAGGCAATCGCGGCCGCCCGCCCCATCCCGGAGTCACCGCCGGTGATGAGTGCTTTGCGCCCTTTCAGTCGGCCGGAGCCTTTGTAGCTCTTTTCGCCGTGATCGGGGCGCGGCTTCATCTTGCTCGCGAGGCCAGGCCACTCTTGTGACTGGCCTTTGAAGGGCGGCTTGGGATATTTGTTTGTCGGATTCTTTAGTTTCTTCGTCGGCATAGAATTCTTTGCTCCGCACGTTTGGCAGGTGTCTTAACATTCATTCGCAGGCCCGACAGCCTTTGGACGTAGTGATGAACGCAACCAGGAATGCGGCCGCTTTCGCGAAACGCGGATAAGTCAATGTCGCGGGGAGAATTATGACGAGCAAAGACCAGTCACATGTCTGCGCTGTCTCAGCAGCGGGAGCACGCAGCCCAAAAGTGGCGCGAGTTTTGCCGTTCGGTCGCAACTTTGCCCGGCGATCGCGGTGTTCCACGAACCGCGGATGCGACGGCACACGTCCCTGCAGGGACAGAGGAGGCGCTTGCGTTACAACGGATAAGTCAGCGTCGCTCCAAGGATGGTAACGAGGACGAGGACGACGGGGACGAGGACGAGGAAGACGATGAAGGTGTAACCCATGACGTCACGAGCGCGGAGCTGGAAAAGGCCGAGGATCGGGAGCATCCAGAAAGGCTGCACGAGGTTGGCGAGCGCTTCGCCCAGGTCGTAGGAGGCTACGACCCAGCCGAGGTGGACCTTTAGCTCGTTCGCCGCGGCCATGACGTAGGGCGCTTCCACGACCCATTTGGAGCCGCCGGATGGAACAAAGACCCCGAGCACCGCAGAGTAGGTCGCGACGATCGCGGGAAAGGTGCGCGGAGTGGATAGACTAACGAATGCATGTGCGATCTGCTGACTCAGATGAGTGGAGGTAATGATGCCGGCGATCCCGGCGTAGAACGGGAACTGGAGGATAACTCCCCAGATCGCAGGAGTGGCGCCCTGGACGGCGTGCATAAGACGCGCGGGTGTCTTGTGGAGGAGAAAGCCGAGGAGCAAAAAAGTAAGGTTAACGATGTTGAGATTGATCGCGCTGAGTGGCTCGCCGGCCTGCATGAAGTAGCGCACGAGATAGGTGCCGCCGAGAAGGACGATGAGCCAGTTCAGGATTGGGGAATGCTCGAGCCACTGGCCGGGACTCGGTTTCGCGACCGGCGCGGGCGGCTCGATCTCCGATTTGCCTAACGAGATGCCGAGATCGTGCGCGGTCTTGCCCCGCCCGGCCGGGGGCGTGACCAGCCACATGACGGTCGTGACAACAAGGATCTCGATGACAACGGAGGTGAGACTTTGCCAGAGGAAGATGGTGTGCCGAAATGAGATGATGCCGTCGGCGACGAGCCCGCCGTGAGCGACGATCTCGCGGATCTGTGGCTGGAGCGCACCGGGCGTGGCCATTTGCAGAGCTGCCGAACCGCTCAAGCCCTGAGCCCAGATGCTGCCGAGCCCAAGGAAGCTGGCAGCCGCGAGAGCGCGGTAATCGACGCCCTCGACCCGGCGCGCAATCTCGCGCGCGAGGACGGCGCTGAAGATGAGGCTGAAGCCCCAGTTGAACCACGAACTGGTCATGGCGAAAAAGGCGACAAGCGCAACGGCGTTGCGCGGGGTGGTCGGCCACGAGGCGATCCCGCGAATGACTCGGCCCACCGGCTGGGAAGTCGCGAGCACATAGCCGGTGATGATGATGAGCGACATCTGGAGGGTGAACGGGATCAATTCCCAGAAGCCTTTCCCCCAGGCGTCGATGACCTGCGGCAGACTGGAAGGCGTGAAGGCGACGCCGGCCACGACGACGATGACGGTGGCGAGAAGCGCGAAGATAAAGGCGTCGGGCACCCAGCGCTCTGTCCAGGCGGTCATGGCGATCGCCATCCGCGCGAGCAGGCTCGCTTCCGCCGGCGAGTGATCGCTTTCTCTGGAATGAGAGCCGGGCTGACTCATAACGCGGCTATCTTAGCACACTACCCAAACCATTCGGGGCAAGGGACGTTACGACGCTTCGTTAGGCGAGATCGGCCTCATTTTTTGCTTTCAAAATTTGGTCGCATCTGCCTAGTCTGAAGTGCCATGGCCCAGAACCCCTCGAGATATTTTATCGGAGATGTCTATGCCGCAGAGGTCGGGATAGGTTTCGTGGTCAGCGATGGCAGTGGCAGCACGGCCGATCCCGTGATCGACGAAAAGATCGCACGGGCGATCGTGGCTGAAGCCGGCGGAGAACCAAACGCCGTTCTGAGCCCGGCAAATGTCTTTGAGGTCGAGCGGGAAGAGTTTGAGCTTTTTAGAGATACGCCGATGTCGATCCCAGGCCTCCCGAAAGGCTTCACCATCTGGCAGGTGAAAAGATAACGCGGGCTAGTCCCGGACTCCTCGCTTCAATTCCCAGACTTTGATCGCGGCTCCGATGAGTTTTTTCGTCCGGGCCAAGGTGCCGGGGCTTGGACCCAACTCTTCCGCGTCAGGAGTGGTTTTCACCTTCGCGCGACCGTTTCGCCTCGGCAGGTGCCCGGGCGCGTCCGGGTTCGGACTATTGTCAGCGGTCGCGGCGTCGAGTGAAAACGAGTCTTCCATCGTTAAGCAGACGGAGGACCGGCGCTGACTATTCGATAAAATTCAGGCGCGCGGCGAAGCGGGCCGAAATCGATGACCGCACTTGTTGACAGGTTCCGGCTCCGCAGGCGAAGGATGGCGCTGTGGGCAACGTAATCGGTTTGTTTGCTTTCCAGATGAAGGTCAACGGCGAGCCGCGGCCGGCGGTCGCGGAGATAATCGCGCCTGGCATTCCCTCGGAAAAAGTGGTGCACGTGGTACGCGGCGAATGGGCCAACGTGGTCGTGCCCGGTGTCTCGCAAAATCGAATCGAATGTCTCGGCTGGGAACGGGTCGAGGCGGCACCGGAAGGTTGGCGGCCGGCGAAAGCGATGGGCGCTAATCCGGTGATCGTCTGGCGGCCGGCACGGGGCTGATCTCGTTAGGTTGGGCGTTTTCGACGTCTCCTCCAAAGTTGCAGCCGGAGCAAAATCGGAAGTGAAAAGTAGATCCAGCCACTCCAGGCGATCCGGCCCGGCGGCATGGTGAGGGCGAGGAGGAAGGAGGCGAGGCCAACGCCAAGAGGAACACTCCAGCCGAATAATTCGTCGCGCGTCAAGCGCTCCTCGCGCTCGTTGAGCTGCAGCGGGGCGCGGACCCGCCGGGCATGCCAATTCAAAAGCAAAATCTCAAAGGAAAGCGCGCTGAACCCGACGGCGTAAACCGCGAAGAGCGCGCGCCCCTGGCCGATGGTTTCCACAACCAGCGGGATCCCAAATTGACCACCGCTGAGGGCGTAAAACATCCCGCCGAAAACCAGCTTTAGCGGATAGACATAAACCAGCATGGTAAGAATGAGCGCCCAACTGACCCAGATGGAGAAAAGATCCTCAAGGCCGAAGCGCCGGCTCCAGAGCCAGTGGCCCCGCCAGAAAATGGCCAGGACGGCGACCGAAGCGGCAAACGCCGGCACATCCTTGAAGGCCTTGAGGAGTGCCACGATATCGTTCGGCACCTCCTGCCCCGCGATCACGAGCATGGTGACGGCAAAGGCAAAGGCCGCATCGACAAAAGCCTCGAGCCGCGTCATCTCGATCCCGCGGAGGCGAAAACCCCGGAGCCGAGGGAGCGCGCCGAGATCAGGCGGCAACGCGGTCGTGATCTCTTCGTCGCGCTCGGTCATCGCGCCATCGTGATGCCACAGTGCCGCGCAGTTGGCAATTCTGGAGGGATCGCCAGACGTCGTCGGCTCCTTCACCCAAAGTTGCGCCCCCTGGAGTTGCGCCCGCTGGACAAATGCGAATCCTCTAGGGATTCCAATGAAGAAGTGGAGACAAATTTTTAGCGCCGTTCTGGCCGCGACTGTTTTGCCGGCCTGCGCCTCTCCGCCGCCAGCCCATTGGCGTGAGGCCGCGACCCAGGATCATCCGTGGGGTTATTTTTCCGGCCTGCCCGTTACGCAATGGAATTCCGACGGCCGAAGCATGACGCTCCTGCGCGAGTTTCGCTATACCGATCCGAACGGCACGGTCTGGGTCGCGCCGGCCGGGACGGTAGTCGATGGAGCGTCGATTCCGCGCCCGCTCTGGACGCTGATGGGCGGACCGTTTGAGGGGAAATATCGGAACGCCTCCGTCTTGCACGACGTTGCTTACACAATCCAGAATCGCCCGCCGCGAGAGTGCGACCGAATGTTCTACGACGCGATGCGCTGCAGCGGGGTCGGCGCGATTGAGGCCAAGACGATGTACTACGCGCTCTTGCGTTTCGGCTGGCACTGGGATTTCTCGGTCAAGCGCGCCAAGCC
Organism: uncultured Verrucomicrobiae bacterium; assembly: GCA_963819975.1. GTDB lineage: Bacteria > Verrucomicrobiota > Verrucomicrobiia > Chthoniobacterales > UBA10450 > Palsa-1392. The sequence continues at coordinate 9,967 of CAWFYE010000011.1, forward strand.
GGTGAAGATGCACGGGAAACTCGTGGCCCGGGCCTTGCCCAAGCCGCCAGTGACGGTCGCGGCCCAGCAGCAAATCCAAGGGGCGCGGGATTGGATTCGACAGACAGAGCCGACCGTGGAGCAGATCGAAGCGCGAGCCGAGTCGGGAACGCATTGAATTCCGAGTCGTCGCTGCGGTTGATGACCGCGGGGCGCCCGACGCCAACCCCCGATCCTTCGGGTCGAGGCGTCCAATTGAAAGGGCCAAACGAATTTAGTTTGGACATGGGGACGACGAAGAACAGGCACATTCCGCTCGACGAGAAACTCTTCGCGCTCCAGCAGTCCGATTCACGCAAATGGCGGTCGCTGGATGACACCCGATTGTGCGCGCGCTGCGAGAAGATTATCACCGGACGGATGATCGACGTCTGGCAGGACGGAAAGGGCGAGTATCACCTGCATTGCCCAACCTCCGGCTGCGCGGGCTCGCCGCAGGAGTGGTATCCGCACGGCGTGGCGCAGACTCCTCCGATAACCTTGGACGGCACAGAAGAGCTCGGCCTCGGTTTCGCTGTTTCCTAAAATCTGGCGGCGCGGGACAGCGCAAGGAATCGCTGGACTTGCAAGCCGCTTCGCTGGCAGGATGCGCCCCCGCATGACTCGACCGCCCGCGCCGCCGACGACCGACCCCCGGATTCCGATGCTCGAATCGAGTGCGCTGATCAATGACGATCTCGCGCCTGTCCCGCCAAGCGGACGCACCTGGTCGATGTGGAGCATCGCCGCGCTCTGGGTCGGGATGGCGATTTGCATCACGACCTACACGCTCGCAAGCAGCCTGATCGAGCAGGGCATGAACTGGAAACAGGCCGTGCTCACGATTTTTCTCGGCAACCTGATCGTGCTCATCCCGATGACCCTGAATGCGCATCCCGGCACGGCTTACGGCATCCCCTTCCCCGTGCTGATTCGCGCTTCCTTCGGCACGCGTGGCTCGAATATCCCCGCGCTCATGCGCGCGCTCGTCGCCTGCGGCTGGTTTGGCATCCAGACGTGGATCGGCGGCGCGGCCATCTACGCGATGGCGGCGATTGTCTTCGAGTTTAATCCGGCATTAAAGACCGCGCTGCCCGTCATCGGAATCTCGGGCGGCGAATTTTTCTGCTTCCTCCTCTTCTGGGCGATCAACATTTTCGTCATCGTCAGGGGCATGGACTCGATCAAATGGCTCGAGGTTTTCGCCGCGCCCTTCCTCATCCTGACCGGCGTCGGTTTGCTCGCCTGGGCGGTGGTCGCGGCCAAGGGCTGGGGACCAATCCTCGCCGAGCCTTCGAAGTTTCACTCGTTAGGCGAATTCTGGCCCGTTTTCACGGCCGGGCTGACCGCGATGGTCGGCTATTGGGCCACGCTCTCGCTCAACATTCCCGATTTCTCGCGCTTCGCGAAATCGCAGCGCGACCAGATCGTGGGCCAGGCGCTCGGCTTGCCGCTTTCCATGACCTTTTACACCTTCATCGGCGTGGCTGTGACGAGCGCGACGGTGGTCGTGTTCGGCAAAGCGATCTGGGATCCGGTCCAGCTGATGGAGCGCTTCCAAAGCCCGGTCCTCGCCGTCCTCGCGCTCGTCACCCTTACCATCGCCACCCTCTCGACCAACATCGCGGCCAATGTCGTCTCGCCCGCGAACGATTTCGCCAACCTCGCGCCGCGCCTGATCAGCTTCAAAACCGGCGGCATCATGACCGGCATCATCGGCATCCTCATGTTTCCCTGGAAACTTTACGCCGACCCGAGCGGTTACATTTTCACCTGGCTGATCGGTTACAGCGCATTGTTAGGCCCGATCGGCGGGATCATGATCGCCGACTATTTTGTTTATCGGAAACGCCAGCTCGACGTGAACGATCTCTATCAACCACACGGCCGCTATCGCTACAGCGGCGGCTTTAGCGGAGTCGCGATCGCGGCTCTTGTGCTGGCGGTCCTGCCGAACATTCCCGGGTTCCTCGCCACCATCAAAGTGCTGCCACAGACTTCGGTCGCGCCGATCTTCCTTTCCATCTATCATTATGCCTGGTTCGTCGGCTTCGGGCTGGCCTTCGTCTTCTACCTCGCGGGACGAAAGATCGCACCCGACCGCGCCTAACGACTCTACCTTTATGCAAAAACCTGAACTGCCGCCCTTCGACCACAAACCGCAGCCCTACCACGGCCCGTCGCCCGATGAGATCCTGCGTCTGCGCAAAGAATTTCTGAATCCGGGAATCTTCCTCTACTACAAAAAGCCGCTCACTCTCGTGGAAGGCAGAATGCAGTACGTCTGGGACGAGAGCGGCCGGCGCTATCTCGACGCCCTCGGCGGCATCGTAACGATCAGCGTCGGGCATTGCCATCCCGACGTCGTGGAAGCGGCCCGGAAACAGAACGAGCTGCTCCAGCATTCGACCACAATCTATCTACACCCGAACATCGCCGAGTACGCCGAGAAGATGGCCTCCAAGATGCCGGGCGACCTCAAGGTCTGCTATTTCGTCAACTCCGGCTCGGAAGCGAACGATCTCGCGATGCTGATGGCGCGCGCCTACACCGGCAACTACGACATGATCGCGCTCCGCAACGCCTACCACGGCGGGAACGCCTCCGGCATGGGCCTGACCGCGCACTCCACCTGGAAATTCAACGTCCCGCACAGCTTTGGCGTGCATCACTCGATCACGCCCGATCCCTATCGCGGCATCTGGGGCCACGACAATCCCGATGCCGGCAAAAACTACGCCGCCGACGTGAAGAACCTGATCGAATACGCGACCCCGGGCCAGATCGCCGGCTTCATCGCGGAATCGATCCAGGGCGTGGGCGGCTGCGTCGTCTTTCCGGATGGATACCTGAAACACGCTTACGAACATGTCCGCGCCGCGGGCGGGGTCTGCATCGCAGACGAAGTGCAATCCGGCTTCGGCCGCACCGGCACGCATTACTGGGGCTTTGAAACGCAGGGCGTCATCCCCGATATCGTCTGCATGGCGAAAGGAATCGGGAACGGCTGTCCGTTAGGCGCAGTCGTGACCACGCCGAAGATTGCGGCCGCGCTTTCGCAGCGGATTCATTTCAACACCTTCGGGGGCAACCCGGTCGTCTCCGCCCAGGGCAAAGCCGTCCTCGAAATCATCGAGCGCGAAAAGCTGCAGGCCAATTCGCTTAATATGGGCAACCACATTGCCGCCGGCCTGCAGCGCCTGAAGGAAAAGCACAACATCATCGGCGACGCGCGCGGCAAAGGCCTCATGCTCGGCATCGAGCTGGTCAAAGATCGCGCCACCAAAGAGCCGGCCAAGGCAGAATGCGCCCAAGTCCTCGAGACCTGCCGCGACATGGGCCTGTTGTTAGGCAAAGGCGGCCTGCAAGGCCAAACCATCCGCTTCTCGCCCCCGATGTGCATCCATCAGCAGGACGCCGACTTCATCCTCGAAGTCCTGGATCAGGCGCTGGGCAGTCTGTAGCAATCCCGCACCCAATTCTTGTGTCGATAGTGCTCTGACCCCGTCTACCCCGCGAAGTCGGCTCGATCTCTCTGGCAGATACGGTTGGCGTCGCCGACGCAAATTTGATCCGAAAAGTCGTGACAGCAGTGATCGCCGGAGCGGGCGACCATGAGATCGGCGTCCACCTGCACAGCCACGCGCGCCGGACTTGGGGGCTGCCCTTTTGCCCAGGATCAGCTGGCGGGAAACATGCCGACCGAGGAAGTCATTCATGCCATCGCGCAGCGCGGGGTGCGATCGCCCGTCGCCGGCGATCTCAGTGAAGTCGCGCGACTAAACGAGCAAATCAGCCAGCTAAGCCGCCGCCCGAGTGGCGGCGTTGCGCTTGGTAAGGCTGAAGCCGGCGGAGATCCCAAGCGCGCACCGCGGCCGAAAGCAACCGCGCTTGCGCGGCCTAATGGGGCGTCATCCGGGGCGGATGCGCAGCATCACGGCGGACAACGGAATTGAGTTCCACTGGTACGGAGAAGTGGAAGCGCTCAGCCCGGTCAAGTTCTACTTCGCCACGCCCCATCACAGCTAGGAACGCGGGACCAACGAGAACACCAACGGCCTCCTCCGACAGTATCTTCCCAAAGGACAAACACTGGCCCGAATCACCCAAAGCAAATGCGACCTAATCGCGGAGCAACTCAATAACCGACCGAGAAAAAGACATGGATACAAAACACCCAATCAATGCTTCCTTCAGTCCTAGCAAATGATGCACTACAAAGTCGAGCCTAGGTGTCATCGGCCGCTTCGAGGACGGCACAAATAAAAGCCTTCTGAAGCTGATCGGAATCGCCGAAGTCTTGATGCTCGAACACGCCTGCACGCTTTCCGTCTCGGTGGAACTGCGCCTCGTCCTCGTAAATGTAAACTTCGATGCCGGTGCCCAGAACTGATGCGCGGACATAAATCTCCGATTCGCCCGCAACTGTTCGTTCTGAAAGCGCCGACCCTTTGGCGGCCAGTGCAGAGCGCAGCTCTCTCTCGCATCGCTGCTGAAAGTCGGTGAGTGAATCGCTGTCGCGCACAACATCTAACGACCAAGCTCAGCGACCGCCGGGCCGCGAGCGTGGATCGCACTGAGAATGTCCAAGTTGTCCGTCATCGTAAGTCGCAGAGCGGGTCGGCGGTTCGCTGCAGCGCCCAGGTTAGCTGTCATTCTAGTGAATGTCCCGGTCCACCGATAGAACAAGTCGGCCTGTCAGTGACTCGCCCAAGGGAATATATTCCACCCTGCGGACAAACAGGCATGTCACGAATGTAACGATCGGGGCCTATGAGATCTTCCCAAGTAGGTATGTCGTTGGTGGTCGCGTCATGATCTACTGCCCACTGCTGCACCGCGCCATCTATCTCCCGTAACCCGTTTATACAATTTGAAACGGCTGTCTGGGAGCGAGCATCCACGAACCATCGTGCTCCCCACAAAGCAATAGCAAATGCGGTGATCCCCAAGAGCAATGAAACTTTGGCCCTGGATGACATGTGGCTGACATCTAACGAGAACAAGATGAGCTGCCGAGACCGAGGGCGCGCTCGGCAGCGGGTGAAAGGGTTGAAGCCATGGAAAACGAGGTCGTACGCCGGGTCTCGGTCAGCTCCATCGTCGCCCGGTTAGATGCGTGGCTCACCATGTCTCTCGACGCGCCTTCTGAACGCGTGACCAAACATCGTCTGTCATGCCAAGGCGCCAAACGCCACCCAAAAGATAGTTGAAGCGCGCGTTCTGCGCCGCCTCGGACTCCACGCGCTCGATAAAGTCGGGGCCGTACTCCGAAAGCAGAACTTCAAGCGGGCCTGCTGCAAGCACCGAGAGCTGCTCATGCGTAAGCTCGAACTCGACCGCTCGCCTGATCGCGGCGAACGCGACTTCTGGCTCTTCGCGCGCGGCATCGTCAAGGCGGCTCCACCCGGCACCGACGTCGCCTTCGGTGCTCTTGCGCCACTCACCTGCTAGATCATCGGCGGTATCAGGCATGGCGTGCGATAGCATCTAACGAGAATTGTGCGAAACTTCGCAATTAATTACGAATAATTTTTCGTATAACATGGCACATCAATCGGGAGTGGCAGGCGTGTCGAGCGGACTGCGGATTCCCAATCCCGGCTTGTTGAGGACGTGGGTGTAAATCATTGTCGTGGAAACGTCCTTGTGGCCGAGCAGTTCCTGCACCGTGCGGATGTCATATCCGGCCTCCAAGAGATGAGTGGCAAAGCTATGACGGAAGGTGTGGCAACTGGCCGCCTTTGCTACGGCAGTCGCGTAAACAGCCTGTTTGACGGCGTTTTGCAGGTTCTTTTCGTGCACATGATGGCGGCGAGTCTCGCCCGAGCGCGGATCGACTGAAGCCCTGGCCGCGGGGAAAACCCATTGCCAGCGCCAGTCACGCGCAGCGTTTGGATATTTTCGCTTCAACCCGAAAGGCAAATAAACGGCTCCTGCGCCCTGTGCGAGATCGCGTTGATGGATCTCGCGCACCCGTTGCAGTTTCTCGCGCAGCGGCCGCTTGAGGCCGGCCGGGAGGAGGGTCCGCCGTTCCCGCAAGCCCTTGCCATCGCGCACGTTGATCTGCTCGTAACCGAAGTCGATGTCTTTGACGCGCAAACGCAGGCATTCCAAGAGACGCAGGCCGCTGCCGTAAAGCAGCTCGGCCATGAGACGATAATCACCCTGCAGACGGCCGATGACAGCGTGGGCTTCCTGTCTGGTTAACACGACTGGCACCTTGGGCGGGCGCTTCACTCGCTCGACTCCGGAGAGGTAATCGAGTTTCCGGTCGAGTACCTGCTGGTAAAGAAAGAGCAGGGCGGCGAGCGCCTGGTTCTGAGTGGAAGCGGCAACGTGACCGTCGATCGCGAGGTGACTGAGGAAGGCGGCAATCTCTTCCTCGCCCATTTCCTGGGGGTGACGTTTGCGATGAAAGAGGATGAAGCGGCGAATCCAGTGAAGGTAAAGTTCCTCCGTGCGAATGGCGTAGTGCTTGACGCGCAAATGCCACCGAACGCGGTCGAGCAGCCTGGGCCCGGGAGCGGTGGGCAGGGCGGGGGTCGTGCTATCCATGGGAATCCGGTGTTCCGAAAAAGGGGGCGCGCTGACAAGAAGAAAATTGTGAGACGCTGCCTGTGCCGGATGGGCGGACGATGCGGGAGGGTGAAGCGGCGCACTATCCCGCGGAAGCGACGGCCCGCCTCCCTCCAGGGCTGGACGCTTGTCTTCGCCGGCCGGACAACGGATTTCACCACGGCCGGCTTGCCGGAGAGGGTTCTGAATGGGATAAACACCGTTCGCATTATGACTCCGGTTAAAGTTTGGCTCGGTTATCCTTATCCTCTCGGCGCCACCTGGCTCGGGAACGGCGTGAACTTCGCCATCTTTTCCGAGGTCGCTGCCTCGGTCGATCTCTGCCTCTTCGATTCGCACGATGCTCGGCAGGAAAATATCCGCATCCCGATGACCGAGCATACCGATCAAGTCTGGCATATTTTCTTGCCCGACGTCCGGCCTGGGCAACTCTACGGTTTCCGCGTTTTCGGGCCCTACGATCCGGATCGCGGGATGCGATTTAACAGCTCGAAGCTGCTCCTCGATCCGTATGCGAAGGCGATCTCGGGCCGGATCAATTGGGCGGACGAGATGTTTGGCTATGTCGTCGGCGAGGAAGCCGAGGATATGGCGCGCGATTTCCGCGACGATGCATGGGGAATGCCGAAGGCGGTCGTGATCGACAACGCTTTTGACTGGGGCGGCGACCAACTGCCGCGCATCCCGCTGCACAGCACGATCATCTACGAGATGCACACCAAGGGCTTCACGAAGCTGAACGAGAGGCTGCCGGAGGAACTGCGTGGGACCTACGCGGGCGTCGGCCATGAAGCATCGATCTCATACTTGAAAGAACTCGGGATTACCGCAGTCGAGCTCCTGCCGGTCCATCATCATGTGAACGACAAGGCGCTGGTCGATCGCGGCCTAACGAATTATTGGGGATACAACACGATCGGATTTTTCGCTCCCGATCCCAAGTTTTCCTCCAGCGGCGCGACCGGCGGCCAGGTGACGGAGTTCAAGAGCATGGTGCGCAATCTGCACGCCGCCGGGATCGAAGTCATCCTCGACGTAGTTTACAATCACACCGCGGAGGGCAACCACCTCGGCCCGACTCTCTGCTTCCGCGGGATCGACAACCAGGCCTATTACCGCCTGATGCCGGAAGATCCGCGCTTCTACCTCGACTTCACCGGGACCGGCAACACTTTCAATCTCCTCCATCCGCGCACGCTCCAGCTCGTGATGGACAGCCTGCGCTATTGGGTAATCGACATGCACGTCGACGGTTTCCGGTTCGATCTCGCCTCGACCCTGGCGCGCGATGCGAACGGAGTGAACAAGCTGCACGCCTTTTTCGAGATCATTCACCAGGACCCGGTCATTTCGCAGGTGAAGTTGATCGCTGAACCCTGGGACGTGGGCGAAGGCGGTTACCAGGTCGGCAATTTCCCTGTCCTCTGGGCGGAGTGGAACGGGAAGTATCGCGACAGTGTGCGCAGTTTCTGGAAAGGCGACGAAGGGAAGATCGGCGAGCTGGCCTATCGCCTGACGGGAAGTCCCGACCTCTACCAGCACAGCGGTCGACGCCCCTACGCGAGCATCAATTTCATCACCGCGCACGATGGGTTCACCCTTAACGATCTCGTCAGCTACAACGAAAAGCACAACGAGGCGAACGGCGAAGACAATCGCGACGGCGACAATAACAATCATTCCTGGAATCACGGAATGGAAGGGCCGAGCAACGATCCCGAGATCAAGCAACTGCGCCTGCAACAGCGCCGCAATTTTCTCACCACCCTCTTCCTTTCCCAAGGCGTCCCGATGCTGACCGCGGGCGATGAATGGGCCCGGACCCAGCAGGGGAACAACAACGCCTATTGCCAGGACAACGAAATCAGCTGGCTGAACTGGAATCTGGACGACGACCAGAAAGCGCTCTTTGAATTCACCAAGCGCCTGATCCAACTCCGGCACGATCATCCGGTGTTCCGACGTCCGAAGTTTTTTCAGGGCCGCCGAATCCGCGGCTCGGAAATTCGCGACGTCATGTGGTTCAACCCGGGTGGCAACGAGATGACTGACGACGAATGGAATTCGCCTTTCGTCCGCTGTCTCGGAATGCTCCTGAGCGGCGACACCATCGATGTCCAAACTTTTGAAGGCGAACCGATCCGCGACGACACCTTTCTGCTTTTGATCAATGCGCATCATGAGCCGCTGCAATTCGTCCTGCCCGGCCAGAAGGCCGTCGAATGGCAACTCGTTCTCGACACTGCCTCGGCCGACGGTTTTTCTCAGGACGCGAAAAAGTATGTCTCCGGCGATGAAGCCGAGATCAAGGAACGCGCCACCATGCTGCTCAAGCTCGTGACCGGCTCGACCGCGCAGGCCCGCCACGAGTCGTGGAAAAAACGGCAGTTCTCCGCGCCCCACAATGGCGAACCCAAGCCGGAGAAAACAGAGGAAAAACCCGAAGCAGCGCCCGCGAAAGAATGAACGCGAAGTGCACACCGTGCACGATCTTATTATGATAAACTCATGACACCGACTTCACTCATCGTTGTCGCCGATCGCGGCGGAATTAAAGCGTACCGGGTCAACCAAACCCCGACCCGCGGAGCCAGTCTGCAACTCGTGCAGGCCTTTGATATCACCGACGCCCATGGGCGCTATGACGACAAACTGACGGACCAGGCCGGGCGTTTCCCAGTCGGCGACGGCAACGGCCGTCACGCCAACGCGATTGCGGAACGGACCGCGCTCGAAACGGAAAACGATCGCCGAATCTGCAAACAGCTTGCGGAACACATCGCCGAGGTGGTGAAACGCGAAGCGGCCGAGGGCTGGTCATTTGCCGCGCCCTCTTCGATTCACTCCAGCGTGGCCGAGTTATTGCCCGCCTCGCTCCGAAATCGCGTCGTCGAATATGTAAAGTCCGACCTGGTCAAAACCGAGCCGGCGAAGTTGTCGACTCATTTCCGGTCGCTTCAACCGCTCTGATTTCTGCGGTATAGTCAGGCATGCAACTACCGGTGGAAATTTCGTATCGGGGAGTCGAGAAATCCGATCAACTAGAGCAGCTTATTCGGGACAAGGCCGCGCGCCTTGACCGGTTCTGCGATCACATCAGTCGTTGCGACATCGTGGTCGAGCAACCGAATCACGCCCAACATTCCGGGAATCCATTCCGGGTACGCATCGATGTCACCGTCCCGCCCGGCCACGAGCTGGTCGCAGATGAAAAGCAGGGCGCGCACGAAATGCACGAGCCGCTCAGCAAAGTGATCAATGACGCCTTCAAGACGATGGAGCGGCAGCTCAAGACGCTCGTCGAACGACAGCGGCACGAGTAATTTCTGAACCCTTTCGGGCCTTCGCCTAAGGCCATTTGGCTCGCATGACGAGCCCCTCATTCAGCGCGTACAAGAGCCTCCTCAAGAACGGCTTGCCCCGCTCGCTCGAGAACGGCAAAGCCTGCCCCAAGGCGGCATGACCATTGCTGTTCTTATCATATCAAAACCCAGCACAATACCCTTCGCATCGGCTTCGGTTTCGCCGCCCTCCTGCTTTGCGCGGCCCTCTTGCTTCATGCGCCATCCGCTTCTGCCGGCACCGAACCGACCGAACTCTATGCCGATGCGGCCGACGGCACTGAGCTTCACTGGATTGTGTTCACTCCGGACGGAGAAGGGCCCTGGCCCGCTGTCCTCGTGATTCATGGCGGCAATTTTGTAGGCGGCACGCCGACCAGCTCGCCAGAGATGACCAACTGCGCTCGCGACCTGGCCGCGGCCGGGTTTCTCGCCCTCGCGATCGAATATCGTCTCGCACCACCGGGATTCCTTCCCGACCAGGTGACCGATGGTCGCTTCCCCGACCAATCGGACGACGTCAAACTCGCGGTTCTCGCCGCCCGTAACGATCCTCGCTGCAACGGGCAGGTTGGCTCGGTCGGAGGTTCGGCCGGCGGTTATCAGACCGCATTTGTTGCCGGCACTGGAACCATTGGCCAGGACCGGATCGACGTCGGAGTGAGCCTGTCCGGCTCCTACGATCTAGCCGATTTCAGTCCCGATCCCGGACTTACCGAATTCATCGGTATCGTTACAAATTACGTTGGGGTCTCGGAGTTCGACACCGAAGCGCTGCGCGCCGCTTCGCCGGCTTATCTGGCCGATGCTGACACCGCTCCGCTTTTCCTCGTTCACTCCGAGGGCGATCCGATGCCCTTCAGCCAACAGGGCGACATGACCTCGGCCCTCGATGCGTTGGGGGTGATAAACTACCAGGCTGTCACCTTGCCGGGATATGCCCACTCATTTTCGAATTGGCCGGCCATCAAAGACGACGGGATCGCCTTCCTCGCTGACGGCTTTGCCGGCGTTCTTCCGCCTCCGCCCCCGACGCCTACACCGAGCCCGTCCCCGAGCGCCACTCCCACAGCAACGCCAAGGCCCTCACCCACTGCGACACCTACCGCCACACCAAGCGCAACGCCCGATCCAACCGCCTCTCCGACTCCCCCGGCAGACACGGTTCCCACTCCGTCAAAAATTTTGCTGAACGTCTCCACCCGCGTGCGCGTGCAGAGCGGGACGGCGGTCATGATCGGCGGCTTTATCGTCACCGGTGAGCTGGAGAAAAAAGTGGTCCTGCGCGCGATCGGGCCTTCCCTTCAGGACTCGGGCGTGATCGACGCGCTAAGCGATCCGGTTCTTGAACTCTATGACTCTACCGGCGCGCTCGTCGGGCAAAATGACAATTGTTCGTCCCTCGATCCCGCCAGCATTCCGGCCGGATTTCGACCCGTCGATGACCATGAATCGCTCCTCTCGGTGACGTTGCCGCAGGGAAGCTATACCGCCGTCCTGCGGGGGGCGAATGGCGCCACCGGCGTCGGGCTGATCGAACTTTACGACCTTGATCCGGTCAGTTCGAAAATCAGCAATATCTCGACTCGCGGTCAGGTCGGTTCCGGCGGCGACGCCATGATCGGCGGATTCATCATCGGCGGCGATGACCCGACGACCGTGATCGTGCGCGCCGTCGGCCCTTCCCTCGCCGCGAGCAATATTGCCAACGCATTGGCGGATCCTGCGCTCGAGCTCTTCGACAGCGAAGGCTCACTCATCTTTTCGAATGACAACTGGCGCTCCACCCAGGCTGAACAAATCATCGCGACCGGCCTTGCCCCGGCCGATGATCGGGAATCAGCGATCGTCGCCACACTCCTACCCGGCAGCTACACCGCGCTGGTGCGCGACGCCACTTCCGAGCAAGGCATTGCGCTGGTCGAGGTCTACAACCTGACCACGGATTGACGCACCGAAGTCCGCCTCAGGCGCCGTAGGACTTGCTGAATTTCTTCTTCGATTCTGATTCCGGCGCAGAGACTGAGGACGCGTCGTTAGGCACATCGGCCGGAGCGTCTGCGGCCGCCGGGGCAGGCTCGGAGGCCGCTTCTGGAGATGGCGAGGCTGCTCCGGATGGGTGACCGGCTTGCGAGGCTTCGACAAAAGCCATCTGCAAACTGGAAAGTGCATTGCGCAAAACGGTCGATTCCTCGTTCGTCAGGTTGCCGCGCGTCTTTTCCTGGATCATGACCAGTTGATCGATAAACATCCGCGCGACTTCCAGGTTCACTTCTGCCTGGCCGGTCTGCGGGTTTGGGATTTGCCCGAGGAAAAGAGCGGCGTTCTGGGCCTGCATCATGACGAATTCGATGAAACGCTGGGTCATTTCGCCGGACTGAGTGGTGGTTTGTACTTCGGCCATAGGATTTGTGCTGGTTGAATGTTTCCGATTGAGCGGCGACTAAAGCTTAGGCGCGGGGCGAACCGTTGCCATGACATAAGGTTGCTGAAAATATTCCGCCGCCACCCGCCGAATGTCATCCGGGGTGATCATTTCGATCTCAGCTTCCAGTTTTTTATAATGATCGAAACCGAGTCCGTAGAGTTCGTCGAGCGCCGCCATGTAGCCAAAAGAATCGTTGCTTTGATTGGCGATTCGTTGCTGCCCAATCAGTTTCTTCTTTGCTCGGCTCAGTTCGTCGTTCGTTAGCCCGGTCGCGGCCAGTTTGGCGATCTCGTCGAGCAGCGCGGCCTTGACCGGCTCGAGCTTGCCCGGATCGGTCCCGAGATAAAAAGCGAAAAGCCCGGAAACCAGCCCCTGCATCTGGCTCGCGCCAACATAATAGGCCAGTCCCATCTCTTCCCTGATACGGACGAAAAAACGCGAGCCAAGATCGCTGCTCGCCTCGTCGATCAATTCCAGCGCGTAACGATCGGGACTGAACATGTCGGCCCCGCGATAGCCCACCATCAGGACTGCCTGAGCCTTTTCCTTTAATTCTTCCACCGCCACCGTTTTCAGAAGCACCGGAGCGGGCGCGCTCTGCTGGAGAGCAAGCTCGCCTTCTTTCATCCCGGCGAGCATTTGCTCGAACAGTTCCCGTACCTCGCCGGCATTGACGTTCCCAAAAACCGAGATGACGCCATTTTTCGCCACCACGTAACGATCGCGAAACGCGAGTAGATCTTTTTGTGTAAGCCGACCGACCGAATCCGCCGAACCCTTCCCACGAAGCGCGTAAGGGTGCTCGCCAAAGAGCGCTCCGCGCAAAATGTTGCGCGCCACCGTCGTGAGCTGTTCCTCGTCGTCGCGGATCCGGGCCAGTTGCACTTCCTTTTCCCGCGCCACGGCCTTCTCCGGCATGGTCGCGTGAAGCAGGATGTCGCCTAACAATTCCGCGCCGAGCCGCAAATCCGGCCTCGTCACATCGAGCGAAATGCTGAAGCTGTTATTGCCCGCGTCGCTCCCGAGGTTCCCGCCAACTGCTTCGATTGTGTCCGCAATCTGCTCGGCGGTGCGCGTCGCCGTGCCTTTCACGATCACCTTCGCCATCAACCGCGTGATTCCATTCGTGGCCCGCGTCTCGGCCAACAAACCGCCGCGGAAAGTCGCCACCATCGAGACGAGCGGGAGGCGCGAATCTTCCCTCACGAGAAGCCGAAGCCCATTGGAAAGCTCAAACTTTTCCACCTCGCCGGCCGAGACCGCGATCGCCTCGGTCGCCTTGGCGGCGAGCGTGCCGCGCGGGTTTAACGAGACGACCGTCAGATTATCCTCCACCAGGTAGCGCCGCGCGACTCGCTGGATGTCCTCGAGCGCGACCTTCTGCATGGCTTCCAGGTAATCTCGAGTGAAATTAAGATTGCGGGTCACGAACCAGTTCGAGCCCAGATCGGAGGCCTGCCCGCGCATCGTGGTCAGCGTGCCTAACGAATGGCCAAGCGATATCTTTTTCGCCTTCGCGAGCTCGGCCACGGTCACGCCCGCCTCCTGTAACTCGGCGATTATCGCGAGAATCATGCGCTCCGCATCCACCCGATTTTCCGGCTCAAGAGTCGCGTCGATCCCGAGCAATCCAGGATCGCCGGGGGTGTAGGAAAATGCCGAGATTCCAAAAACCAGGCCCGCTTCTTCGCGCACCCGCCGGTAGAGCCGCGAACTGCGCCCGTCGCCGAGAATGGTCGAGAGCAGATCAAGCGCCGGCACATCGGGATGCGTGATCTCGGGCACGTGCCAGGCGAGCGCGAGCCGGGTCAGCTCGGTCGGGAATTCTTCGTTTACCTCACGCCGCCCCTGCTGCGCCGGCTCCGGCGCGATATAAGGCGGAGGGAGCGAGCGCGCCGGATAAGCGGCAAAATATTCTTCGAGCTGGGCATAAACTTCGTCCGCATCGACGTCGCCTGCGACGACAAAGGTGATATTGTTAGGCACGTAGCGCGTTCGGTAATATTCCAGCACGTCTTGTTGCGTGAGCTGATCGAAAATCTGGATCTCGCCGATGACCGGGAGACGATACGGGTGCCGCTGGTAGGCGGTCTTGAACATGAGCTGCCCCATCATTCGGTCGGGATCGTCGGAGCACATCGCAAACTCGCGCCGGATGACCTCCTGTTCTTTGCCGTATTCCTCTACCGGAAGAGTCGAGTTCATCGTCGCGTCGGCCAGGATGTCGAGCGCCTTCGCGATCCCTTCGCGTGGGACATCGATCCAGTACACGGTCCGGTCAAAGGAGGTGTAGGCGTTGATGTAGCCGCCCTCGTCCTGCACACTTTGCGCGATCGCATTGGTCGAGCGGGTCTTGGTGCCCTTGAAAAGCATGTGCTCAAGAATGTGCGAGAGGCCCGCCCCGAGGTGGCGGCCTTCGTGGATGCTCCCCGTTCCGCACCAGGCCTGCACGCTCGCGACCGGCGCGCTCCGGTCGGTCTGGACAATGATCGTTAGGCCGTTAGGCAGAGTCCATTTCTGCGCCGTCACCGGCGGAAAGGTGATGGCAGCGGAGTTTCCAGGCGGGGTGGTCTGGAGTCGGGTCGTGGTCAGCATGGCAGGAAATTCGAACGGGAGGCGCAAGCCGCTCCGTTCATGAAACTTTCGGCGCGGGCAGAGCGGGCGGCAACTTCGCCGGCGGGCGCTCGTTCGCGGGCAGGAACGGTTTCACAAAAGCGTCGTGGAAGGTGTAAACCGACTTGAAATCATCGAGTGAATCCTGCTCCGTCTTTCCGAAAATCCCGGCCCCGATGAGGTTGAAAACCATCTCCCCGATATCCTCGCAGCGCTCGACGCCCCAATAGGAAAACACGGTCAGCGCCATCGGGCCAAATTCCTTCAGTGCATAAAGCCGCACCCCTTCCAGCAACTCCGGGCCGGCCACGTGACGGACCGCGGCGCCCTTTGATTTTTTCTGCTGCTTGGTGGTGTAATCGAGCGCGTCACGCAAAAACACGTAGGCGTCACGGTGATAACGCTGGTCAGTCGCGACGATGGAATCGAGCGCTTCGGCAAATCCAATTTTCTGCATGGCAAGGGAGCTGCTCAGGAGGAGAGCGAGCGCTATGATAATCAGCAACCGCGAGGTGAGCAAATGGCGTAGGGTCTGATATGTGGCAGGCCCTCGTCTGCTTCCTTTGCGCCCTGCTCACGACCGCAGCGCCGGCCAACGATCGCGCCCTCGACGCCAGTGCTCAGCGTGAACAACTGCGGCACGAAAGGTTCCTCCAGGAACATCCGGGATCGGCCGTGGCTCACGCCAGTTACGCGGAATTTTTGTCCGAAGAGAACAATCTCCGGGCCGCTATCGCCCACTGGCGCACGGCGCAACAGCTCGCGCCCGGCAACGCCGCGATCGCGAACGCCTTGGGCGGCGCTTATCTCCGGATGGGAAAGGCCGCGGCCTCCGCAGCTGAGTTCGCCCGCGCCATCGGGCTCGAGAGCGACAACGCCGCCTACCATTTCAATCTCGCCAACGTGGAGTTCATGCTCCGCCATGATTTGACGGTGGCCTGGAAAATAGAATTGCCCGACGTGCTCCGACTCTCTCTCGCCGAATTTCGCGAGGCGGCCCGGCTTTCGCCTAACGACATCGAATATGCCCGCGCCTATGCCGAGACCTTCTACGGCATACCCGACGCGAACTGGTCGGAGGCCGAAGCGGCCTGGAAACATGTCCTGTCTCTCTCGCCTCAGGGTGATTTCGTCTACCTCCAACTCGCGCGGGTCAGCCTGAAGCGCGGCGACGCGGTGGGCGCACGCCAGTTTTTGGCCAAAATCGTCGACGCCCGCCACGACGGGCTAAAGCACAAACTCCAGGCGCAGGCCGATCGCCTGTAGACCCCGCCTCTGGGAGGCGCGGTGAAAACCGATTCTGGCGTGACCGGCGCCGCGCTTCAGGTCAAGCGTCTACATCGCTAGTTCGTCTCCATCTCGATTGAGTCGAGATAAACCGAGATCGCATCCCGCCGCCGCGGGAGCGCCTCCTCCCCTTGCAGGTTCGCTCCGAACAGCTGAGTGAAAACGCCGCTGCTCGTTCTGCTTTGGGTAGCCTCGAACCAATTCAGGTAATCATCGATCTCCGTCCCCTGCTGCTCGACGATCGCGCGATAGCTCGCGACCCGCTCAAACCGCGCCGCGATGCCGCGCGTCTTGCCTCGCACCAGAAATTCAGTCAGCTCGCAGGCCTCTTGCACGATCGCCTGGTAGGAGGGATGCGCCTGCGCCGCCAGGATCTGCAGTCGCTGACCCACCTGCCGGAGCGCATCGCGGTGAGCCGGCAGTTTCCGAAAACTCTCATATTCACCTAACGAATAGTGGCGCACCGTCCCGTCCTTTGTGGGGATGGAAAAATGGAACGCTTGATCAAGTCGCCGTGCCGTCTCCGCCGCGCTCAGCGTTTGGTAGCGGTCCCGGGAGGAAAGAGCGGCCACGCTCAGGGCCCACCATTTGCCCGAGGCGCGCCCAAGAGTCTCAGGGAAATGCGCCCGCAGATCCGCCATCGCGTCATTAGGCGCATCCGGGAGGTCGCCAAGGTAGCGAGCGAGCTGAGACCTGCCGCCAGAAGCATCGATTAATAATTCCACCAGTGCCCGGGCATAGGCGGAATGCAATTGGCGCGAGGGCGCGTCGAGGAGAGCCCGCCTTTGCCTCACGATCTCCTCGAGCGGTGCGATCTTCTTCGAGGCTACGATGGTGCGCAAAAGCTCGACGTCGCTGCCGCCATCGCGTCCCGGTTGAAGGGCGAGCACACCCTCGATCAGCCAATCCGGCGGAGTGACGTAAGGAGTGCCGGCCGCGATGTTGCCCCGGTTGCGATACATCAATTCGACGAGGATGGCCCGGAGCAACTCGCGCTCTACGGCGCGGCCTTTGATGTCGCGGGTCAGGAGCAGATTGAGTTGCAGCTTCAGTCCGTAGCCGAGCTGGCTGACCTCGAGCTGCGCGACCGGTGCGTCGGGGAAATTGGCGCGCGGATAATCTAGACTCACGACGAGCGGCGTCTTCCATTTGTCGCGCTGGGCGAGGAGCTGGAGGAGGTTGGACTTGGTTTGTTCCGCCAGGTCGCAGAGCGCTCCGCGCACCCGGACGTCGGCCCCGTAAACGATGAACTGGTGGGAAGTGCTGGTACTGCGCGGCTTGCCGACGGCGAATCCGGGCTCGATCGCCAGGCAAACGGCCGTGCCGAGGGCGATCAAGATTTTCTGCGGGGCGGACATGAGCAAGGGCGCGGAGCTTACCCAATATTTGTCGAGAAGAGGAACGGAAAAACGCGAGCTATTGTGCTATATTCAGAGGCGTAAACGAGGAACAATCACTATGAACACAACCAAAACGTTGACGATGATTGCGGTGGCCGGTGGTTTACTGGCCCTGGCGGCGCCGGCCGAGGCGCAAAACCGCGGCCACGGGCGCGGTGGCAGGGGTGGTGGAAACATGAACCATGGAAACTACCACGGACATCCAGGTTATGGGTATGGACATCGGGGTTATTACAACAACGGCCGGGTGAACGTTTACTTCGGCGGCTTCGGCTATCCGGGTTTCTACGGCTATAATCCCTACTACGCCTATCCGTATTACGGTTACCCCTACGGCTACCCGGCAGGCGCTTATTACGCCTACGATCCGCGCGGAATCTATCAGGGACGTCTCGCGAATCCTCCTCAAAACACCAACGACGGCGGGGGCAAGGATCTTTCCATGACAGCCCGCGTGCAGCAGCAACTGGCAGCCGCCGGCTACTATCGAGGAGCGATCGACGGTATCATCGGCGAAGGCACTCGGCGCGCAATCCGCAATTACGAACGCGATAACGGCCTTGTGGTGGACGGACGGATCGACGAGCGCCTGCTCTCCACCATGGGGCTCGGTTAGGCAGCTGCCTGTCTTCGTTAGGCAAATTCGAACGCCTAACGAAGCACGATCAGGCTAACCGTGCCGGGATGAAACTCGATGCCCGCAAGGCGCGAGACGGAATTGCGTTCCCGCGCCAGGCATGCCCATGCTTTGCCGAAGAGAAAGTCACCGTATCTCATGATCGGAGCAGGAATCGGCATGCGGCCGATGTAACCTCCCTGGCTGGCGGCAACTATCTTACCGTTGACGATCGCCGCCCGGAAGGTGCTGCCGTAGAAAATCGAAAGACTAAAAATCCGCCGCTCGATATGCACGGCGCATTGGCCTTCCTGGAACTGAACGAAAACGCGCTTTAAGGGGAAAAAACCCTCCCGCGCCGGGCTGTCTTTGCGCCGGAGAGTGGCAGCCAGATAGCTGTTCACCTGTCCTTCGTTGTAAACAAGCGTAGCCGGTTGCCGGCTGGAGAGCGCGGACACCATGTCCATACTGATCAAGGGTGCGAAATCGTAGCTTTTCGGCGCGGGGGGAATATCGGGCGGCAGCAGCATCACGATCACCGCCGCAAGGCAAAGCGCGCCCAGGACCACCTTCCCGAACTGAACCACAACCCGTTTGCCCACCCCGCGATTGGGCGAAAACATCTTCTTCAGGTGCCGCCGGGTCCTTTCGTCGTCCGGGCCTTCCTCGATCTTTTCTTTTGCCAGGGCGCTGCGATCGAGACGCGCTCCGCAGTTGTGACAATAAATTCTTTCCGTCTCGTTTTCGTGCTGGCAATCCGGACAAATGAGTTTGGTCATGATCCGGAGTCCTTCTTCGCCGGCTTCGTTTCCGCCTTTTTTACCGGGGTGGTGGCCGGGGCCGACTTTGCCTCCGGCTTGCCGCCCGTGCTTTCGCCGCCGCTCTTTTCGCTCACGGCCGAGGATTCTTTCTTCGCGCCTTCCTTATAGGAATTGCTCCGGTAATCGGTGATGTAAAAACCGGAGCCCTTAAAGATCAGACCCGCACCCGTCCCAAGGAGGCGCTTTACTTTACCCTTACCCCATTTCGCCTGCCGGCAGAGTTCCTTTGGGCAAACCTGAAAGGCTTCATCCCGCATCGATTGGTAGGCATCGAAATTCTGCCCGCATTTTTGACATGCGTATTCGTAGGTGGGCATGGATTGAGCTTGTTAGTGCGAGATGGTCGCCAGTGTCAGCAAGATTAAGCAGAATTCAAGCCGCACTATGAAATGCCGCGCCCGATTTGGTCGCCTTGACTTTCCAAAGGTGCCCGCGTTATTTGCGCTTCCCGTCCGCAAAATGCCTTTCTTTCCCGCTCGCCCACATCTCTTTTTTGCCCTCGCTGTCCTCGCCCTGGCGGCTCTCAGCGGCTGCGGTGAAGATGATCCGCGCCTGGTTTACGGCGAGACGCAGTATCTCGGCGGGATCTATGGGAATACACCGGTCGCTTCGACCGCGCCGACCGATAATGTCTCCTATTGGGACGGCGATGGTGTGCCTGGGAAATCGTCGATACAGATTCGTCTCAGCGAACAGCGTGCCTATTTTTACAAGGGCAAACAACTGGTCGGCATCTCGCAACTCTCGACCGGACGCGAAGGCCTCGATACTCCCGTCGGGAAATACAAAATCACGCAAAAGGACATCGACCATTCCTCCAGTCGCTACGGCGACTATGTTGATGCGAACGACAACGTAGTCGTCCCCAACATCGATAACGAAAAGGATCCCAAGCCGCCCGGGACGAAATACAAAGGCGCGCCCATGCCTTACTTCATGCGGATCGTCGGCGGGGTCGGCATGCACGCCGGTTATCTGCCCGGCTATCCGGCCTCGCACGGCTGCATCCGGATGCCGGAATTCATGGCGGAGGATTTTTTTAGTAACGTCGACAACGGCACGCCGGTCACGATCGAGCCATAGCCTCCGTTTTTCAGCCGTATCAGCAGGGTTGCCCGTCCTCGCGCAGAGGTTAAACTCCTGCGCCTCGTGACATGATCATCATTACCCAACCCACCGTGACCGACGCCCAGATCGACCACATCGTGGCCCGAATCGAGGAATTCGGTCTGCGCTCTCAGGTCATGCGCGGCGAATCGCGCGTCGTTATCGGCGTTCTCGGTCCCGAGGAGATGATCCGCGAAAAACCGATCGGGGCTATCCCGGGAGTCGAGTCGGTCGTTCCGGTCATGAAACCCTACAGGCTGGCCGCGCAGGAAAATGGCGCTCCGCCCCCGCCCGTCTCGATCGGTGGCGTCCGGTTCGGCGCCGGACAGCGCCTCGTGCTGATTTCGGGTCCCTGTTCGGTCGAGAGCAAGGAACAACTCCTCTCGATTGCGGCCTCGGTGAAAAAAGCGGGCGCGCGGGTGCTGCGTGGCGGTGCCTTCAAACCGCGCACCTCGCCCTATAGCTTCCAGGGTTTGGGCGAAGACGGCCTCCGCCTTCTCGCCGACGTCCGCGCCGAGACAGGTCTCCCCATTACGACTGAAATCATGGACACGCGCGACCTGGCGATGGTCGAGAAATACACCGACTGCCTCCAAATCGGCTCGCGCAACATGCAAAACTTTGCCCTCCTCAAGGAAGTCGGCCGGAGCAAACTGCCGGTCCTGCTCAAGCGCGGATTCAGCGCCACAATCAACGACCTCATCATGAGCGCGGAATACGTCCTGAGCGAAGGAAACCCGAACGTCATCCTCTGTGAGCGCGGCATCCGCACTTTCGAGACGATGACCCGTAACACTCTCGATCTCAATGCTGTCCCCATCCTGAAAGCCAAGACGCGCCTGCCAGTCGTGGTCGATCCCACCCACGGCATCGGCTTGCGGGACTACATTCCACAGATGGCGCTGGCCGCCGTTGCAGCGGGGGCCGACGCGCTCATGATCGAAGTTCACGACGAACCGGAGCGTGCCCGGAGCGACGGCGAACAGGCCCTCCGGCCGGAAGCTTTTTCCGACCTCGTCAGGCGGATTCGGACCGTGGCCGGGGCGGTCGGCCGCGAACTCTAGGCGGGTCGCGAGAAATTGAACTTCCCTCGCCCTTCGGCGAGAGCATGGCGTGGAAAAAGCAACCGGTCTCGAGCTGCTGAAAATCGTCGCGCAGGCGGAACCGATCGCACGCCAGTTGAAAGCCCTTCGCGAAGGCCAGCGCCCGGTCGTTTTCTCGCACGTCATCGAATCGGCGCGAGCCTTTCTTGTTGCGACCCTCGCGCGGGAAATCCGGGAGACGCTCTGGATCATCTGCCCCAGCGTGCGCATCCAGGAGCTGTTGCACGAAAGCCTGACGAACTGGCGGCCAGACGCGCTCTTCCTCCCCGAGGCCGAATTTCTCGCGGTCGAAAATATCCTTCCCGACCAGGAAATCGCCGCCGAGCGGCTCGCGCTCCTCAGCCAGGTGGAACACACCCGAAATCGCCATGTCATCGTCGCAACCCGGGCCAGTCTCGAGCAGCCGGCTCCGAAACGCGGCAGCCTCCGCGCCGCCGCGCTGCGACTCCGGCGGGGCGCGAGTGAATCTCTCGAGCGGATCGTCGAGTCGTTAGGCGGGGCCGGCTACGAACGCGGCGCCCAGGTCACGACGAGGGGGCAATTCGCGGTCCGGGGTGGAATTCTCGACGTCTACTCCTGGGAGGCGGCAGCGCCAATCCGGGCCGAGTTTTTCGGCGACGAGATCGAATCGCTCCGCCAATTCGATCTCGATACCCAGACTTCGCAACGCAACCTGAATGAAGCCGAGTTGTTGTTAGGCGCGGTCGACGACCAGAGCGGGCAGATCCAGGATTACATCGGGCAAAGCCATCTCCGGGTCGCGATCGAACCGAAAGATGACGAAGCGGCCGACATCGTGATCACCGAGGGATCGCGCGGCGAGGCGATCGAGGATTTCAGCGGCGCGTTCGTCGACTGCGAGATCGGCGAGTTCGATACCGGCGAATTCATTATCGCGGAAGCGAAACGACAGCAGTTCTTCGAGCGACTCGCAAGCTGGCGCGAAAGCGGGTCGCGGATCGCGATCTATTTCCAGACCGAAGGCGAGATCGAGCGTTTCCGTGAGATTATGGCAGACGCTAAAGTTTCGTTAGGCAGAATCGATTTGCTCGAAGGCACTCTCGGCCGTGGCTTTTGTTTTCCCGCCGCTCAGCTCGTTATCCTCGCCGCCGCGGAACTTTTCGGGCGCGCCCCGACCCACGGCCGGCGCCGCCTCCAGCGGACCGCAAAATTCGGCATCCACCGCGCGCAGATCGATTTCAGCGACCTGAACGAAGGCGACCTGGTTGTTCATCTCGAGCAGGGCATCGGGCGCTTTCTGGGCCTGCAAAAAATCGGAGACGCGGAAACCGGCGAAGTGCTGGTGATTGAATTCGCGGACGACGCGAAGCTTTACGTCCCGCTCGAGCAGGCCTTCATGGTTTCGCGCTACGTTGGAGTCGGGAAAAAATCACCGCCCCTCAGTTCACTGGCCGACGCGAAATGGAGCCGCGCGAAAAAGAACGCCGCTGCCTCGATTTTCGATTACGCCGGCAAAATGCTCGCCCTCCAGGCCGAACGCGAGACGCAGCGCGGTCACGCCTTCGGATCCGACACGAAGTGGCAGCTCGAGTTTGAGCACTCTTTCCCTTTCCGCGAAACGCCCGACCAGCTGAAAGCAATCTCCGACGCGAAAAGCGACATGGAAGAGGCGCGTTCGATGGATCGTCTCATCTGCGGCGATGTCGGATTCGGCAAAACCGAAGTGGCAATCCGGGCCGCCTTCAAGGCTGTGATGGAAGGCAAACAAGTCGCCGTTCTCACCCCCACGACCGTCCTCGCGCAGCAGCATTTCGAGACCTTCCGTCAGCGCATGCTCGACTATCCGGTGCGAATCGAAATGCTGAGCCGTTTCCGCTCGCAGGCGGAGCAGCGCAAGGTGCTGGAGCAACTTCGCGCAGGCGGGGTCGATGTCGTGATCGGCACCCATCGTCTCATTTCCGGCGACGTGATTTTCAAGGACCTCGGCCTGGTCGTGATCGACGAGGAGCAGCGCTTCGGCGTCCTCCACAAGGAGAAATTTAAAGAGTTGTTTAAGCTGGTCGACGTTCTCACCCTCTCGGCCACTCCCATTCCGCGGACGCTTTACTTATCGTTAGTCGGGGTGAAAGACATGTCGACGATCGAAACGCCGCCGCTCAATCGGCTCCCGGTCGAGACCGTCATTTGCGGCTACGACGAGCGCATCATCCGCGACGCGATCAATCGCGAATTGGAGCGCCAGGGGCAGGTCTACTTTCTGCACAACCGGGTCATGTCGATCCAGAAAACACGCGATCGGATCGCGGAACTGTGTCCCGCGGCACGGGTCGAGTTTGGCCACGGACAGATGAGCGCAGACGAGTTGGAGAGCGTGATGGAACGGTTCGTGGCCGGGAAAATCGACGTTCTGGTCTGCACCACGATCATCGAGAGCGGCCTCGATATTCCAAACGCCAACACCATCATTATCGATCGTGCCGATCGTTTTGGGCTGGCCGATCTCTACCAACTCCGGGGCCGGGTTGGACGCGCCGAGCACAAAGCTTATGCCTACCTTCTTCTCCCGCGCGAGATGGTGACGGCGGGCGCGGCCCGCAAACGGATCAACGCCATCCAGCAATACAGTTCGTTAGGCGCAGGATTTCGGATCGCGATGCGCGACCTTGAGATTCGCGGCGCCGGCAGCATCCTCGGGACGGCGCAGAGCGGACACATCGTCGCGGTCGGGTTCGATCTCTACTGCCAGCTCCTGAAGCAGGCCGTTGCGCAATTGAAAGGCGAGAAGATACGGCCGCGGCTCGAGGTCGAGGTGCGGCTCGATTTCGTCGCGACGAACGAAGGCGAATTTCTCTCCGCCCGCCCCGGGAAACTCGTGCCCGCCTTCATTCCCACCGCCTACATCAGCGACGCGGCGCTCCGCATCCAGGCTTACCGACACCTGGCCGAAATAACGACCACCGAACAGCTCCAGCGTCTCCGCCGGGATTGGCGCGATCGCTTCGGAAAATGGCCGGAGGCGGTTGACAATTTGATCCTGCTCAGCGAGATCAAGCTTTCCGCCGCCCGGGCTCGCGTCAGCCGGGTCGAGGTGCGCGAGAGCAAATTGATGCTCACTCGACGGGGCGACTTTATCCTTGTCGGTGGCAAATTTCCTCGTTTAACTTCCGGTAGAATCGATCTCAATCTCCCTGAGGTGTGGCAATGGTTAAAGCAACTTTGAACTTCATCTGGCGTTACCCAAGCGTGGCGCTGCTCGTTTTCTCCTGTCTGGGAGTAGCGGCGATGGCTTCGCCCACTCGCGGCGCGGAGTCGATCAATGGCATCGCCGCGGTCGTAAATGACAAAGTCATCACAGTTTCGGAAGTGCGCGACGTGGTCGAGCCGCGCGAGCGCCTCTTGCGTTCGCAGTATTCTGGCCAGGAACTGGTCAAGAAAATCACCGAGCTGCGCAAGGCCGCGCTCCAGGATCTGATCGATCGCCAGCTCATCGTCCAGGCCTTCGACAAAGAAAAGCTCCAGATCCCGCCACACTTCATCGACGAGCGGGTCGACGAGGTGATCAAAGAAAGTTTCGGAGGCGATCGGCAGGCCTTCATCAAGACGATGGAGTCCCAGAAATACACGATGTCGAAGTTTCGCGACCTCGAGCGCCAGAAGATCATCGTGCAGGCGATGCGGGCCAAGAACGTGACCTCAAACCTGCTCATTCCACCGGGGAAGGTGGAGGAATATTATCATAAGCATAAGGATCTGTTCTCGAGCAAGGCGCAGATCAAACTCCGTATGATCATGATCCCGGGACACACCGATTCGGGCGGAGGCGCGGCGCAGTCCTCCATGGCAGAAGAGATCCGAGCCAAGCTCATCACTGGAGCCGATTTCGACAAAATGGCGCAGATGTATTCCGAGGACAGCACGCGTGATCTGGGCGGCGACTGGGGCTGGATCGATGACAAAACGCTCGCTCCGGAACTCTCGCAAGTCGCCTTCAGCCTCAAGCCGGGCGAAATCAGCAAAGTGGTGGAATTGGGCGGCAACCATTACATCATGAAAGTCGAAGCACGCCAGGGAGGCGAAGCGAAACCGCTCAAGGACGTGCGAAACGAGATCGAAGCGCGCCTCCGCCAGGAACAGGCGCAGGAGTTGCAGGAGCACTGGCTCGCCAGCCTGCGTTCGAAGGCTTACATCAAGACTTTCTAGTTCGCGGGTAGACAGTTGCCAGCGCACGTTCCCCTGATGACTGTTGCGCGACATGCGCAAACGTATCGGCATCACCCTGGGCGACCCTGCCGGGATTGGTCCGGAGATTGTCCGGTCGGCCCTGGCCTCAGGAAAATTGCCGGACGCGGATTATCGCGTCCTCGGTGAATCGGAAGGCTATTCGTTAGGCCAGCCGACGCCGGAGAGTGCTCGCGCCGCCCAGGTCGCGCTCGAGGAATCGGTCCGCCTCGCTCTCGCCGGAAAACTTGATGCGGTCGTGACGGGACCGATTCACAAGGCGCGCATGTACCAGATCGGCTTCGAGTTTCCGGGCCAGACCGAATTCTTCGCCGCCCGTTGCGGGGTGGAAAATTTCGCCATGCTCCTGACCGGTGCCGGCCTCACAGTCGCTCTTGTGACGACGCACATTCCCCTCGGCGAGGTAACGCGAAAACTGCGGACTACCGAGATCGTGCGTGTCGGTTTGCTCCTGGCGGATTTCCTTTCCCAAAGGCGACCCGCGCGGATCGCGGTCGCCGGGTTGAACCCGCACGCCGGCGAAGACGGCGCGCTCGGTCGCGAAGAGCTCGACCTCATCGCGCCTGCGGTCGCGGAACTAAACAACTCGCTTGTTGCGCCGGGGCGAAACGAAGGCGGATCACTTTCTTTCTCCGGCCCCTACCCGCCCGACACCGTTTTTTACCGCGCGGTCGAAGGAGAATTCGACGCCGTGCTTTGCATGTATCACGATCAGGGCTTGATTCCGCTCAAACTGCACGCGTTTCATGAAGGGGTGAATGTGACGCTCGGACTCCCGTTCCCACGCACCAGCCCGGATCACGGGACGGCCTTTGCGATCGCCGGCCAGAACATCGCCCGGGCCGACAGCATGATTGCCGCTATCCGACTGGCGGTGGAACTCGCCGAGCGCACACCGACAAGATGAGCAACCGGATCTCGCCGCTCCATCTTGGTTTACTCCTGCTCACCGCGCTGGTTTTTGTCTGGTCGGCCTGGCAGCCCTACGATCGCGCGACCTGGTGGCTCGAGGTCGCGCCCGGGATAGTTGGTGCGGCGCTTTTGATTATCACTTATTCAAGTTTTCGTTTTACCACGCTGGTCTACACGCTGATTACGCTGCACATCATGCTGCTTTGCGTCGGCGGCCATTACACTTACGCGCGGGTGCCGTTTTTTTCCTGGATCGAGCCTTACTTCGGCTGGCATCGGAATCATTTCGATCGGCTCGGTCATTTTATGCAAGGCTTCGTCCCGGCCCTGATCGCGCGTGAGCTTTTCATTCGGCTCCGGATCGTGACGGCCGGCGGCTGGCGCCCTGCGATTATTATTCTTATCTGCATGGGAATCAGTGCGCTTTACGAGCTATTGGAATGGGCCACAGCCCTGACCTCAGGAGAAACCGCCACTGCTTTCCTCGGAACGCAAGGAGATGTCTGGGACACGCAATCCGACATGTTTATGGCGCTCGTCGGTGCGATCTGCGCCTTGATTCTGATGAGTCGCTGGCAGAATCGCCAGATGCGCCAACTGCCGAGCCGCTGGTGATGTCGCCGCAAAAATACCTCACCGTCTTTAATCTCGGGATCCAGAACACGTTCGTGTATCGCTGGAATTACCTGCTCCGCGCGGTCTTCGGCATCATTCCACTCGTCGGCACGGTTTTCCTCTGGCGCGCCATCTTCCGCGAGAGCGGGGGCGGGATGCGCGGCTACGACTACGGGTCGATGATTTATTATTACCTGCTCACCATTTTGGTCAGCAACCTCGTCACACCGACCGAGGACGAATGGCAGATCGCGGCCGACATTCGGGAAGGGCAGATTAACTCTTTCCTGACGAAGCCGATGAATTATCTCGGTTACCGTTTCAGCATTTTTCTGAGCGGCCGGTTGGTTTACACCGCGGTCACAATCCTCCCGATCGCGGCGATTTTTTTCTATTTTCGCCGCTTCATTATTTTGCCTAACGACCCTGTGATCTGGCTGACGGCGCTCGTTTCGCTCGTCATGTCGGCCTTCATCCAGTTTTTCCTGACCTACGCACTCTCCATGATGGCGTTCTGGATTCTCGAGATCTCGACCATCGTTTTTATCGTTTACAGCTTCGAATATTTCCTCGGCGGCCAGATGTTTCCGCTCGATATCATGCCGCCCGCGATCCAGGCGGTGATGAAATGGCTGCCGTTTTATTACGAGCTGTTCTGTCCGATCGCGATCTTCCAGGGTCGTCTGAGCGGCGCCGAAATGTGGGGCGCGCTTGCCATCCAAAGCGGTTGGGTGTTGGCGATGTGGGCCGCGGCCCGGCTGATGTGGAAACGCGGCCTCGGGCACTACCAGGCGGTCGGCGGTTAAGTTATCGAGCAGCCTGCGCCAATGGTGCGGTCGTGAACGTGAAAGAAACAGCCTTCAAGCGGTAACGAAGGCGGCACAGCAACGATCTCACACTCACGGTCATCACGGAGGCGCAGCCGCTGCCGTATCTTGAAGGCGTAGTTTCTAACAGGCACCGCCCTTTCTTCCGCCTCCTTCAAGTACCCCTGCCGGTCATAGTGGAGAAAAGAACAAAGAAGCAGTCTTGACATGGTCGCTCGAATTTTGCTCTCCTCGTCTCTGGACTCCGACACACCCCATGAAGAACATGGCCTTTCAGTCCGCGCCCAAGCGCCGCGTGCCCCAATTTTTCGCTTGCCTTCTCGACCAACGAAAGGAAAACCATGAACCCGCCTAACGACCAGGAACCTCAGAACCTCAGGAAGTCTCTCCGGGTAATCGCAGTCGCCTCTGGCGGGCTGTCAGGAGCGCGGGGCTTTGCTGTCTCGTAACGCTCGGCTGTTTTCTTTTCGTGCTCTTCGCCACACGAGTGACGACACCGGCGCGAGCCCAAGGCACTCCGACTCCCAGCCCTACCGCGACTTGCACGTTGCACGAAAATTCTCCGTGCGCGACTCCGCCTTGTTCGCCTAGCCCCTACCCGCCTGATCCTGACCCGCCAGTCGAGGCGATTCCACCTGCCTTTCAACCGCCGGACGATGATACCGTCCTCGAATGGCGTGTGTATCCTCCAACTCCTGTGCCATCGAGCGGCAAAGGACCGGCTGTGGTACTGATACATGAGGGCCACTTCGCCAGCGGTTGGATCTTTTCCGGACTCTTGGATGATCCCGTGGAGGATCTGCAAAACGCTGGCTACTATGTTTTTGTCGTAGCGCATCGCCTGGCTCCATGCGGGCTGGTAAAAGGACAAGCGTGTCACAATGATGCTTCGTCGGGTCGGCCTCCCCAGCAGACAAACGACGTGAAGGCCTTCATCCGCGCGGCCAAAGCAGACAGCCGCTGCGACAACGGCCGTCTCGCCGTCGTTGGCGGCTCCTCCGGGGCCAGTCACGCCGCTTTCGCGATGTTCGATATCGCCAGTAGTGGGTCCGTCTGGCCCAACTGGAACCAAGACGGCGACGATCGACCTCTGGCGGCCGTTTGTTTGTCGGGTGCCTACGATTTTACGGACCGCACCCCGGAATGTTATCCTGACACTGTAGGCGATCCGGTGAATCAATTCAGAAACAAGATTGAGAACTATACCGGGACCTGTCATCGGTTTGGGAATGGAGGGTTCAACCAATGGAGCTCATCCCCAGTGGCGCAGCTCCAGTCCTTTAGCAGCGAGATGCCCTTCCGCCCGATGTATTTCATTCACAGCCGGTATGACTCGATGCCATACAACCAGATCGCCGACGTTAAGTGCAAGCTCGCCGAGGTGGATGTGGATTCGTCGGAGTATCAGGTGCTGATAATCCCAGAGGGCTCACAGCACGCATTCCAGTACTGGAGAGACTGGGACCCTTCAGCATCACTCCTTCGGATTAGCGATAAGGTGATCATCTTCCTCAACACTCATCTTCAACCGTAACAATATGAAACACCCTACTCTCGTCAGATTTTCCGGCAATTTGCTGTCTTTGAGGTTGCGCAAAGTGGCGCGACCTCTGTTCGTCGCTTTCGCGCTCTCACTGGCTCAAGCTGCTTACGCTATCGATATCACCTGGGTTGGTAATCCCGCGGATAACAACTGGTCCAACCCGGCGAACTGGTCATCGCGGACTGTGCCGGGCAGTTTCGATGTTGCGCATTTCGGAGTCTCGATAATCACCGACGTCGAACTTACTCAA
Source organism: uncultured Verrucomicrobiae bacterium (assembly GCA_963819975.1). Classification (GTDB taxonomy): domain Bacteria; phylum Verrucomicrobiota; class Verrucomicrobiia; order Chthoniobacterales; family UBA10450; genus Palsa-1392. The sequence goes on from CAWFYE010000011.1 coordinate 39,627, forward strand.
GGTGGCGCGGTCCTAGAGATTGTTTTTGATCCAGCCGCAGAGGCTTTTGCGATTTCGGCACTTCCCGGTGCCACGTTCGAGATTTTTAACGTGGTGAATAATTCGGGGTTGGAACAGAATTTTGTCTCTATCGCTGATGAGAACGGCTCAGGCGGCTTTAATGTCGATGATGGAGGGATCACCGGGGCCGGGCCGGTGACTTTCACCCAGCAAGCACGAAACGTCGAAGATGGCCTTAGGCCATATGTACTTTTTACGATGGCAAAGGCGGGTGCCGCGACGTTCCATAATCTGGGGGCAAGCGTTTCAGGCGGAGCGGGAGGGCGGACTGACTTCTGGTACGATGCTTCGTCCGCCCAACAAAGCACCATTATCAATGACGGAGGAACGGCCCCGGGCGCGGAAGGCGGCGCGACGTTTTTTGGTCTCCAGACTCCAACAGCCGACGGGGCGACACTCATCGCCAGAGGGGGAACCAACGGAGGTGGAGGCGGATCGTTTACCTTCTCTAATGGATCGAGCGGAGGGACATCACGGGTGGAGCTCTTCGGCAATGGCTACCTCGACATGAGCGACCCTGCGAGACCGAGGCTGACGATTGGCTCCCTCGAAGGTGACGGAATTGTTTACCTCGGCGGCAAGACCCTCGTCGTAGGCAGCAGTCCACGCAGCACGACCTTCAGCGGGCTGCTCCAACCGGGGACGCCGAGCGGCGGGACCGGGACGGGATCCTTGGAGAAGACTGGGGAGGGCACTCTCACCTTGAGCGGCGCCAGCGTTTACACCGACGGCACCACGGTCAGTGGGGGCACCCTGGTCGTTGCCAACACTACCGGCTCAGCCACCGGCACGGGGGCGGTTTCTGTGAACGCCGGCACGCTCGGAGGAAGTGGGATCATTGCCGGAGCCGTCGCGATTGGCACAGGAAGCGGTCCGGGCGCTTTCCTCGCCCCGGCCCATGGCGGCAACAAGCAACTGACTATCACCATCCAAAGCAGCCTGACCTTTAACGCCGACTCCACCTACACCTACACCTTCAAAGCCAAGGGCAACAGATCGAAGATCGACAAGGTGGTATCTAACGGCGTGACGATCAACAGCGGAGCGACGATCAACCTGAGTGGAACGACCCAGGGGCCTCTCACCCCGGGGACAACGCTGACTTTGATCAAGAACACCGCGGCGACGCCGATCGGCGGCGCTTTCAGCAACCTGCCCGATGGCGCGATCGTGACCGTGAACGGGAACAATCTCCAAGTCGATTACGAAGGCGGCGACGGCAACGATCTCACGCTGACGGTCGTGCCGTAACACGGGCCTCTGGCCTGTCCCGTCGAGCGGGCTTCCAGCCCGCAATTCGAGACGCCGGGAAAGAGGTCCCGCTGACCTGACAGCCGGGACGGCTGCATTACGCTCGCCGGCCAACGCTGCCAAGAAAGCCGCCGCATAAGATTTCGATTGCGCCGCGCGGCGCATCTTTCCAGATTCGCGGCACCGTGGATCTGAAACGTTATCTTACCGCCCGCCAAAAAGAGGTCGACCGCGCGCTCGATCGCTTTCTTCCGAAAGCCTCGGCCAAGCCGGCCACCATTCACAAGGCGATGCGCTACTCGCTCTTCGCCGGGGGCAAACGCCTGCGCCCGATCCTCTGCCTGGCCGCGGCCGAGGCCTGCGGCGGCCTAACGAAAAGCGCGCTTCCCCTCGCCTGCGCGCTTGAGTGCATTCACACTTACTCGCTCATCCATGACGATCTCCCGAGCATGGATAACGACGACTTTCGGCGCGGACGCCCGACCTGTCACAATGTCTTCGGCGACGGCATCGCCGTCCTGGCGGGCGACGCTCTGCTAACGATCGCCTTTGAGATTGCAGCCACAGCGGAAGCCTGGCCGCGCTACGACATGCGGGCGATTTTTCGTGAAATTTCCGTCGCCGCCGGGAGTCGGAAGCTGATCGCCGGTCAGGTGGCCGACCTGGAGGGTGAAGGCAAGAAACACACCCTGGCGCAGCTTCGCTACATTCATGAAAACAAAACCGCCGCGCTCCTCACGACTTCGGTGCGACTCGGCGCGATGAGTGCCAATGCCACCCCGACGCAGCTCGCCGCGATCAGTGATTTCGGCCAGGCCCTCGGGCTGGCTTTCCAGGTGATCGACGACATTCTCGATGTCACCCAGACGAGTGAGAAATTGGGGAAGAGTGCGGGGAAAGATGCCGCTGCGCACAAGGCGACCTATCCGTCCGTTCTCGGCCTGGAGAAATCGCGCCGCGAAGCGGGACGACTCACGCGGCGGGCGCACGACGCGCTTCGGCCGTTAGGCAAACGCGCCGAGACACTGCGGGCACTGGCGAACTACCTGCTCGAGCGCGAATACTGATGCGCCGGGTAGCGCCCAGATGAAGAATCACGCCAAGGCGAGATTTGGATCGATCTCGGCCGTGAGGGGCGTCGAATCGCCCCGCTCCAGGTGAAGCTGGGCGGCGAAGCCGATCATGGCCGCGTTGTCGGTGCAGAGGGTGGGCGCGGCGAAACGCAATTCCAGCCCCGCTCGCTCGCAGCCTAACGACATCTGGCGACGCAGTTCGCCGTTGCAACTGACTCCGCCGCTGACCGTAACGAGTGAACGTTTCGCAGCGCGCGCCGCCGCGATCGTCTTTGCCACAAGGACGTCAACGACCGCGCTCTGAAAGGAAGCGCAAAGATCGGCGCAATCTTCCCTGGCGGTTTTCGGCAAGAGATAACGGACCGCCGTTTTTAATCCGCTGAAGCTGAAGTTGGCGTCACCGGAGTGAAGCATGCTGCGCGGCAAGGCGAACCGCGCCCGATCGCCCGCCTCGGCGCAGCGCTCGATTTCCGGCCCGCCCGGGTAAGCCAACCCGAGCATTTTCGCCACCTTGTCGAAGGCTTCGCCAGCAGCGTCATCAACCGTCCGGCCGATGACCTGGTATTCGCCGAGGCCATCGACCACGACGAGCAAGGTGTGACCTCCGCTCACGATCAGGGAAACGTTAGGCGCGATCTCGTCCACGTCCGATGGGCCGAAAAACGGCGAAAGGAGATGACCCTCGAGATGGTTGATCGCGAGATACGGTTTGCCGAAGCCGAGAGCCAGACCTTTGGCGAGCGAGGCGCCGATCATGAGCGAGCTGGCCAGCCCCGGCCCGCTCGTGGCAGCGAAAGCGTCAATTTGGCCTAACGAAATGTCAGCGACCGCGATGGCGCGGGCGAGCAAATCTGGCGCGCGCTGCAGATGATGGCGCGACGCGACCTCCGGGACCACGCCGCCGTAGGGCTGGTGGGCCGCGACCTGCGAGGCGACTTCGCTCACCAGCAATTCGCGCCCGCGAAGAACAGCGACGGCCGTTTCATCACACGACGTCTCGAGCGCGAGAAGGAGAAAATTCATTTTAACCGCAGAGGGCGCAGAGAATGGACTCCAGGAAATTCTCTCCTCTGCGTCCTCTGCGATCGCAGCGGTGAAGATCCAATCGCTATTTTTTCACCGCCTCGACTTTGGGCGAAGTTTGTTGCGCGTAAATCATCACACCCTTGAGGGCGTCGATCGCGCGCATCATTTGCAGGTCTTTCGACTGGATGATCCTGGTCGCTTCGGAAGGCTGGAGCTTGTCGATGTTGCGGAGCGCCGCGACCGCGCGGTCTTGCTCCGGAGTGAGCGGCACGAGAATGTTCGGGACAACGCCGTTGCCCTGAATGACCGCTTTGCTCGGGGTATAATATTTCGCGGTCGTGAAGCGCAGAGCCGAGCCGTCGGGGAGCTGCATTACGTTTTGGACCGAGCCTTTGCCGAAAGTCGTCTCGCCGACCACGATTGCGCGGTGCAGATCCTTGAGCGCCCCGGCGACGATCTCCGAGCCGCTCGCGCTCCCTTCGTTGACCAGCACGACGAGCGGGAAACGCGGCCGTTCCTTGCCACTGCTCGGGGTGGAATAGTCATGTTTTTGCGAGGAGGCCCGGCCCTGAGTGGATACGACCTTCGTGTTCGGAGGCAGGAATTGCCCGAGCACATCGACGGCGGAGTTGAGCAGGCCGCCGGGGTTGTTGCGCAAGTCGAGGACCAGCGCTTGCATCCCTTCCTTCTGTAGTTTGTCGAGCGTCTTGCTGAACTCGTCCGCTGTTGGTTCGTTAAACTGCACGATCCGCACATAGCCGACTTTGAACGGTCCGGTTAACTCGGGATCGAGGAATTGCCCGCCTTTCACGCTCGCCACTTTGATTTCCTTGCGCTCGAGCGCGTAATCTTTGATCTCGTTGCTCGAGGGTCGCAGGATGGTGAGGGTGATCTTTTGCCCGGGCTCGCCGCGCAAAACATCGACTGCGTCCTGTAAACCGAGTTTCTCCGTCGACGTGCCGTTGATTTTCAGAATCTGATCGCCGGCCTGAATGCCCGCCTTCGCCGCCGGCGTATCTTCCATCGGAGTCACGACGGTCAGCACACCGTCTCGGACTGCGACCTCCACCCCAAGCCCGTTGAACCGGCTGCGCGTGTCGTCCTGCATGTCCTTGAAGTCGTCCGGGTCCATGAACTGGCTGTGCGGATCGAGCGAGGAAAGCATCCCCTTCATCGCGGCGTAGATCAGGTCGTGGTAGCTGACCTTCTGCCCGTCGACATAATCCTGCCGGATCAGCTCGACCGCTTTGGCAAAAGTAGCGATCTCGGAGTAGCCGCGATCATCCGTCGTGACCGCGGCCGGTTCCGGGTCGGCCGCACCTGCGATGCCTGTGCCGAGAACGAAAAAGAGACCCGCGGCGAAGCCCGCAGTGAAGGTGCGATGAGGCAGAGAGCGCTTCATAATTATCATGTTTGGACGCAAACGAATCGATTGTCGTTCATCCTTGGCTTTTTGCCAAGCGGTGCGGATGACAAGGGGTGTATCCCCTTTTAATCTAGGCGATGAAATCGCTCCGCCGTCTTTTCTACATCGCCTTGCTCTCCTTTAGTCTGGCCCTGCCGGCACTGTCGGAGGAAGGAGCGACGAAAAAAGCGGCCGAGGATTTCGACAAACTGGCGCTCGACTACACCAGCGGCTACCTCGCAGCCCGGCCTCTCCAAGGGGTGGCGCTCGGCTTTCACCAATACGACGGCAAGATCGGCGACTTCAGCCGGCTCGCGATCGATGCCGAGGTGGAACGCCTAAAGCGCTTCCAGGACGAGTTGGGCAAACTCGATCCGGACAAACTGAGCAAAGGCGCCAATATCGATCGCCGCATCCTGCAGGCGGCGATCGCCGGCGAACTCTTTCAGATCGTCGAGGTGGGCGTTTTCGAGAAAAACCCGATGGTTTACGCCGGCGCGCTGAATGTCAACATTTACATCAAGCGCGATTTCAAGCCCTTGGAAGACCGGGTGCGCGACATCGTGACGATCGAGGACCAGGCCGCCAATATCATGACCGCGGCGAAGACAAACCTGGTGCCAGTCTTGCCCAAGCCCTACGTCGAGCTGGCGATCCAGATCGCCAACGGTTCGGCCGATTTCCTGGAAAAGGACTTGGCCGCCGCGCTTAAGGACGTGAAAGACGAGCCGCTGATGGCCGCGTTTCAGGACTCGAACAAAAAAGCGGCCGAGGCGCTCCGTGATTTTGCTGGGTGGCTGACGAAAGAAAAACTGCCAAAGGCGACGCCGGATTTCGCAGTCGGCGCAGAGAAGTATCAAAAAATGCTCGCCGGAACGGAGCTGGTCGACCTTCCGCCGGACAAGGTGCTCGCCATCGGGCTGCAACGTTTGAAAGAGGAGCAGCAGATCTTTGCGAATGCGGCCAAGATCATCGACCCGAAGAAGCAGCCGATCGAAGTCTTCAAACAAATCCAGAACGAACATCCCAAACCGGGTGAACTGGTTGCGGACGTGGCCAAAGACCTCGACAAGATCCGACAATGGGTGATCGACCATCACATCGTCGCGATCCCGTCTGATGTGCGCCCGACCGTGACCGAGACGCCGCAGTTTGATCGGGCCACAACCTTTGCCTCGATGGACACCCCGGGACCGTTCGAGAAAAAGGCGACCCAAGCCTACTACTACGTCACGCCGACGGAGGAATCCTGGAGTGAAAAACAAAAAAACGAGTGGCTGACTTCATTTAATTATTACACGACCGATGTCGTCTCGATCCACGAGGCCTACCCCGGACACTACGTCCAGTTTCTGCACCTCAACGCCTCGCCTGCGACGCAGGTGGAAAAGATTTTCAACAGCTACGCCTTTGTCGAAGGCTGGGCGCACTACACCGAGAAAATGATGCTCGACGAAGGATTTGGAAGCGTGCCAAACCCGACGCCCGAAGAAAAAGTGCGAGCCGCGAAATACCGCATGGCGCAGGCCGACGAAGCGCTCCTCCGCCTCTGCCGGCTCTGCGCTTCGATCAAGATGCATACCCAGGGTATGTCGGTCGCTGAGGCGGCGAAATTTTTTCACGAAAACTGCTACTACGAAGACAAGCCCTCCTTTTCGGAAGCAATGCGCGGCACCTACGATCCCGGCTATCTCAACTATACGTTAGGCAAACTCCAGATCCTGAAACTGCGCGATGATTACAAGGCGCAGGAAGGAACAAATTTTTCGCTCGAGAAATTCCACGACGAAATGCTGAACCACGGCGCGCCGCCCATCCGTCTCCTGCGCGAGATCATGCTCAAGGACGACGCAAAGTGGGACGCGGTCCTGTAGACGTTTCGCTCTGCGAAACGCGCGGCACCAAGCGGGGCCGCAAAATGGCCCGTTGGCGATGCTCACCCCCGCGCCTCCCAGAGCGAGGCGTCTACATTTCCTCCTCGCTCTCTTCTGGCTCAATCAACTCCGGCAACATCGGCTCGGGGTTATTCGGTGACTCCTCCACGTCGCGCAGCTTCTTGTTCAGCACCCGCGAACGCTGATCCACTTCGTCGATCTTGTTCGAGGCCTCCTGCAGCTTCTTCTTCACTCCATCGAGCACGCCGCCGAACTTTCCAAACTCCGTCTTTACCGCGGCGAGGAGATTCCAGACTTCGCTCGAGCGCTTCTGGATCGCGAGCGTGCGGAAACCCATCTGCAAACTGTTGAGCAACGCCGCCAGAGTCGTCGGCCCAGCGAAGATTACCCGGCTATCGCGCTGCACCTGCTCCACCAGGCCGACGCGCCGGATCGCTTCCGCATAAAGCCCTTCCGTCGGCAAAAACATGAGCGCAAAATCAGTCGTGCGCGGCGGATTGATGTATTTGCCGCAGATGTCCTTCGCGCTCTTGCGCAGGGCCATTTCCAGGTTCTTCATCGCCTCCTCTGTCGCGAGCGCGTCGGAGCTTTCCTGCGCCATCGTGAGGCGCTGATAATCTTCGATTGGAAACTTCGCATCGATCGGCAGCCAGACTGGCGCGCCGTTCTCGTCACCCGGCAGCCGGACCGCGAAATCAACCATCTCGCCGCTTCCCTCTTTTGTTTTCACGTTGCGGGCGAACTGCTCCTTGGTCAGCACCTGCTCGAGCAGGTTGCCGAGCTGCACTTCGCCCCAACCGCCGCGCGTCTTCACGTTCGTTAGGACGCGCTGTAGCCCGCCAACGTCGCTCGCCAGTTGCTGCATCGCGCCCAGCCCCTGATGCACCCGTTCCAACCGTTCGCTCACGAGCTTGAACGATTCGCCGAGTCGTTTCTCGAGTGTGCCCTGCAACTTTTCGTCCACGGTCGCGCGCATTTTTTCGATCTGCTGCGTGTTCTCCTCGCGTAATTCTTTTAGTCGCGAATCGACATTGTCCGTCAGCCGGCGGGCCTGTCCCGTAACCTGATCGAGCTGATCGCGCAGCATTCCGCTAATTTCGGTGAGCGATTTCAACGTCGTGTCGCTCACATTTTTCAAGGCGCCAGCGAGTTCTTCGCGTTGCGCCCTGGCCGCTCCCGCCGACTCCTCCCGGCTCCGGGAGAACTCGTCGCGAAACATTTTCTCTCCCCGTTCCTGCGCGTAATCGAACATTTCGAGTCGTCTGGCCAATTCCGACTCCGTGCCGTCACCACGCCGCGCGAGGACGAAAATGAGGGCCACGATTCCCGCACCGGCGATCAATCCGATCAGGGCGTAAAGCGCGGGACTCATCCACTGCGGGTACCAGAAAGCGCGTAGACATTCAAGCGACGCTCGTCCGCGTGATGACACCGACCAGGCCGGGCCGATTTCCAAGCCACCCGCCCATTCCGGTCGCCAGCCCGCCCGACTTTAGAGGATGCTGTAACTTTCGACGACAGCTACACCAATCGTGTTGTTCTTGCCGCGGACGATCGCAGTATAGTTGCCATCGGGTAGTGGTAATACCATGGCAGATTCACGGGTATCGGTGGGCGCCAGCCCAATTGCCTCAATCTCAGCCTGCTGCGAGCTCTGCCAATCATCATTGACCATGAGCGTCGATCCATTCGCATCGTGCAACTCGAGGACCGGATCTTGCAGCGCGTTCGAGATTCCAAACGCAGCGAGCGACGGCCCGATGGCACGAATGACGGCCCGTCCGTTCGCCTGGCCGTTCCCCCCCATGATGAACCCGCCGATCATGACGTTGTCGTTTGTATCGACGAAACCGCGCGTGGAAAGGTTTGCCAGCTTCGATTTGGCGGCGAGGTCAAGATCGTAAATTTCGACCAGTCCGACGCCGGTAGACCCGTTTTTCCCACTCACGATCGCGGTATAAAGACCAGGATCGAGGGTGGCAACGATGGCGGATTCCAAATCGTTCGTGGGCGGGATGGTGGTGGCGATAATTTCGGCTTCCTGATCAGTACGCCAGTTGTCGTTCGTCACGATGCTCCCGTCGGGATTATGCAGTTCGATGATGGGATCGGCGAGCGCTCCGGCCACACCGGCTGCGGTTAACGACGGCCGTCTCGATGGCAGGCCTTTGGGCCGGCGTCGAGGGCGATTACGCGAAGGCGGAAAAATTTTATCTCACCTACCTCCCGCGACTGCGCGCCGAACAAAAGAAAGGAACGATCAGCGCCGATTACCTGTCGGTCGCGCTCAATGGATATGCTCTCTTGCGCCGCGCCCAGGGTGACTCCAGGGAAGCGGAGAGTCTCCTGCGCGAGGAACTGACTCTGCTTGGAAACGTTTCCCCGGAAAAGAATAATCCCGGGGTCGCCGAAGCGATTCTCGCTTTGACTCTGGCCGACCAGGGAAAATTCGACGAGGCCATCAAGATTGTCCGCAAGAAAATCGCGGCGATCCGCCAGGGAAAACATGAGGGAAGTCCCGAGCTGGCCGCGAACCTGACCGGCTTGGGCAGTTTTCTCCTGGAGAATGGTCAGATCGGAGAATCGCTGGAAAATTTGCGCGAAGCTGAGGCCATTTACCGCGAGCTCTACATCGATACGAATCTGCAGCTTGGCGACAATATCCGCTTGCAGGCGCAAGCCCTTTTCGCGGAGGGCAAACACTCCGAAGCCGAAACCCGGATCAGTGAGACGTTGAAGATCTATCGGCCAGCGGCCAGACCGCAGTTTATCAATTACGCCACGGCTCTGATGATAGAGGGATTGATCTACGGCCAGACCGGCAGAGCGGATGAAGCGGAAAAGTTGCTGTGCGAAGCCGTCCGGATTCGGGCGGAGAATGTTCCCGAGACGCATTTCCTGCGCGCGACCGCCAACGGAGCACTCGGCGAATTCCTGACCGCGCAGGAGCGTTTCGCCGAAGCCGAGCCTTTCCTCCTCGCCAGCCACCAAAGTCTGGAAAGCTCACAGGCCGCGAATAGTCCGCGAACCCGCCTCGCCCTTGAGCGACTCGTTCGTCTCTACGAAGCTTGGAACAAACCCGACCAGGCCGCGCCCTACCAGGCGTTGCTAGGCAAACGAATCGGCGATGCTCAATTGTAGCCGGAGTCGTTGACCGCGTTTTTTCGCCAGTTCGCCCAGAGGTCACCGCCCCCGACTGCAACTGCTAGAAGCGGAGACGAAACCCGCCGTAAGCAGCGCGCCCGAGCGCCGGAAAGCCATAGACCTCCGCGTAGCTCTCATTCGTTAGGTTAGCGACTCTTCCGAAGATCGTGAGATGCGGGTTGACGGCATACTCCGCGGCGAAATTGACGTAGGAATAATCTTCGATATCGAAATTCGGTCCGCCGAAATTCAACTCCTCGCGCGCGCTGACAAAGATTGCTTCCGCGGTGGTGCGCAGTTTTCCGAACCAAAGATACGAACCGGAGACGTAGACTTGGTGACGCGGTCGGCGAGGCAGACGCGCGCCGGGCAACTGGGTGATGTCAGCCGCGGAGGTTTTCTCCGCGTCGAGATAAGTGTAGCTGGCGGAAAAAATGAGGTCGTTAAGAGGCCGGACCTCCAGCTCTGCTTCAACGCCTTGGGTACGGGCTGCGCCCAGGTTGAGGGTGTCGAAGAGTCCATTGAAACCGATCAGATTCGTCAGGTTGTTGTGAAAATAGGTCGCCGAAAACTTGATTCGCTGCTCCCAGAAGTGTTGCTCGACGCCGACTTCCCAGCCCAGATCCTTTTCCGGCTCTAGCCCGAAATTGTTCCCGAAGATTTTGTCCTGGCTGCTCGGAGGACTGAATCCGGTCGCGACGCTCGTATGCACGATGGTGTCGGTGGGTGCAATTCGGTAACTACCGGCGAAGCGGTAGGTCCAAATACCCCCAAACTGGTTGAAGTGGTCGTAGCGCCCGCCTGCGACGAAAATCAGTTCCGGGCAAGGGCGTCGCGGTTGCCTCCAGGAAAACTGCCCGCTCCTCCGTGAAGTCACTGATGAAAGTCGGCTGCGAGCCGAAAATCTGCGATACGAACGGACGCTCCTGCCCAGCATTGACTTGGTTGAAGAAAAAGCCCGAGGTCAATGTGAGCCACTTCGCCGGTCGGAAGTTATTCTGATAATCGATCGTCAGGCGCGTGAAGAGAGCGCGGGTCGGACCGACAAAGCCATCCTCGTTCGGATCGTTTACCTGCCGTTCCTCGTCGTAGGCGAAGATCAGCTTGTGCTCCCACTCCTCGGACGGTTTCCAGTCGATGTGAGGGGCGATCAACCAGCGCTCGGTTAGGAAATTATCGACCGGTTTGGGATCGAAAATCGTATTCGGGTTGCCGGTATCGGCCAGCGAGTAGGTAAAAAGGCTGCTGATCCGCAGCTGATCGTTAGGCGACCAGCCGACGTTGCCGATAAAGTTCGAGAACCGGTACTGGTTGTTGGGCCGGGCGTTATCGGTATCGAATCGGCTCGCCCCTAACGAATAGCCGATCGGCCCAAATTTTCCAGAGGCGGCGAGCGACTCGCGAAAGGTGTCGTAGCTGCCACCCTCGAAAATCACGCTCCCTTCCGGCGTCTCGCTTCCTTGCTTGGTGAAAAGCTGGATCACGCCCGCGAGCGCGCGCGGGCCGTAAACCGTGCTCTGCGGTCCGCGGACGACTTCGATTCGATCGATGTTGTCGATCGTGAGATCGGCAAAGTTGAAAAGTCCGGCGAGCCCCTGGTTGATCGGAACTCCGTCCAGCAGCACCTGGGTGTGCTCGCTGCGCAGTCCGCGAGTAAAGACTGAGGTAAGCTGACCAGCCGCGCCGCTCTGCACGACCGAGACGCCCGGCACGGCACGCAAGGCGTCGGCTACGCGCTCGACCTGCCGGTTCTCGAAATCCTGCGAAGTAATCACGCTCACGCTCGCTGGCACCTCCTCTTCCGGAATCGGGAGTCGCGTCGCACTGATCACCAGTTCAACGGTCTCGGGCGGAGCCGCGGCGTCCTGGGCAAGCGAATTGCCTAACGATATCGCGAAAACCAGGGAAGCAACGAGCCAGAAAAGCTCCGGGGAGCGCACCCGCCTCGCCGAAACGGTTCGCTCTGGCGGAGCCAAATCCAAATCAATCCGCCTTTTTCTCTCAGGGCCTCCGAAAAAAGTTCGTTTTGGCGAGGCGCCAAAACCGCCACGCGAGGCGCGTGCGCTCCCCAAAATTCGCGGCCAAGCCGCCCAGTCCTTCCATGACAACATGACTATCTACCTCCAATAAAAGAGAGGCGGACTCGTCACTTGCGCGGCGCTTTCGTCTCTCATTCTTCTTTTTTGCGAAGAAGTTTTGTCGCGCCGATCTCTGTTCCAGCCGGAGTCGGTGACTCCAGCCGCCAGGATCACCGATCCCGGCTACAGCGGCACGAATGAGGTGGAGCGGGGCAAATATTCTGGCTCCTGGCTTAACCTTCTTCCCGCCTTCACCCCCGAACGCTGTCGGAGATTGGCTCATGGGAAGTCGTATCCAGTTACAGCAGCGCAACTGCTCCCGGTTCACACGGGATTTCTCGCGCCGATCCACTGATCAACCCCGAAAGCTTTCGAGGCTAAAATCGCAAAGAACTGGTCGATAAGTAGCGGCTTGCGCTTCCGCGCTCAAGATTTATCTGTCACCTTCCTGTAAACCGCGCGTCGTGAACTCAATAAATCCCAATTTCCTCGTCACCGGCGGAGCCGGATTCATCGGCTCCAACCTCGTGCTCGCTTTGCAGGAAAAATTCCCGGAAGCGCAGCTCACGGTGATCGATGACTTTCGCTCCGGCGATTTCAAGAATCTGCGCGGCTATCGCGGGGATTTTGTGGCGGCTAATCTGGCTTCTTTGGATTGGCGCGAGCAATTCGGTGACGAAAAATTCGACGGCATTTTCCATCTCGCCTCGATCACGGATACGACACTGCACGCCCAGTTTCCGCAGGTCCACGACAACGTGGAAAGTTTTCGCCGCCTGCTGCGCTTCGCCCGCCCGCATAGCACTCCTGTCGTCTACGCCTCCTCGGCGGCGACTTACGGCGCGGCGAGTGGAGTGAACGTCGAATCGCATGAAGCGGCGCCGGCCAACGTCTACGCTTTTTCCAAGGCAATGATGGATAATCTGGCGCGACGGGCGGCGGAGGAGGATCGGGAATGGAAAATCGTCGGGCTCCGCTATTTCAACGTTTACGGTCCGCGCGAAGCGCACAAGGGCGTGCCGGCGAGCATGATTTTGCATCTCTCGCTGCAGATGAAGGAAGGAAAACGCCCGCGCATTTTCAAACACGGCGAGCAGAAGCGCGATTTCGTTTATGTGAAAGACGTCGTGCAGGGAACACTCCGCGCGATGGAGGCGGAGGAGAGCGGGATTTACAATCTCGGGTCGGGCCAGGCGCGCTCCTTCAACGAGTTGATCGCTATTCTGAATCAGACGTTAGGCACAAATTTCGAGCCGGAATATTTCGACAACCCGCACGCCCATTACCAGAATCATACCGAGGCCGACCTGACGAATGTCCGGAAATCGTTAGGCTACGAGCCGCAATTTTCGCTGGAAAAAGGCGTGGCTGATTACATGCGCTGGTTGTATCCCGCCTAACCGAAGTTGCCCAAGCACATGAAAGCCAAACGACGCTCAAAAAGCCCGGAAGAGATCAATGCTGCGCTCGCGGGAAAAAAGGGTCCCGTCTCGAAATTCATCGCGAAGAATTATCGCCACTTTAACGCCGCCGCCTTGCTCGACGCCGCGAAGGGTTACGAGGCACACCTCGCGGCCGGCGGCAAGATGCTGGTGACGCTCGCGGGCGCCATGTCGACGGCCGAGCTCGGCATTTCGTTGGCAGAGATGATCCGTCGCGACAAGGTGCACCTGATCGTCTCTACCGGTGCTAACCTCGAGGAGGATATTTTCAATCTCGTTGCACACGACCATTACGAGCGAGTGCCGCACTACCGGGAGCTCACGCCGCAGGAGGAGCAGAAACTTCTTTCCCGGCACATGAATCGCGTGACCGACACGTGCATCCCGGAAATGGAAGCGATGAGGCGGATCGAGAAGGCGGTACTCGAAGAGTGGATCGCAGCCGACCGCGCCGGAGAGCACTATTTCCCGCACGAGTTCGTCTACAAGATTCTTCGCAGTGGTAAGCTGAAGAAGAGCTATCAGATCGACCCGAAGCATTCCTGGCTGCTCGCGGCCTGTGAAAAGAACCTGCCGATCATCGTGCCGGGCTGGGAGGATGCGACACTCGGTAACATGTTTGCGGCGGCTGTGATACGCGGCGATGTGAAGAACGTGCACACCGTGCGCACGGGCATCGAATACATGACCTGGCTCGCGAGCTACTACACAAAGAACGCAAAGACGCTGCGCAATCGCGAGGGCTCAATCGGTTTTTTTCAGATCGGCGGCGGCATTGCCGGCGATTTCCCGATCTGCGTCGTCCCGATGCTGCACCAGGATCTCGAGCGCACCGGGGTGCCGCTGTGGGGTTATTTCTGCCAAGTCAGCGATTCGACGACGAGCTACGGCAGCTACTCTGGCGCCGTGCCGAACGAAAAAATCACGTGGGGCAAGCTCGCGGCCTCAACGCCGAAGTTCGTGGTCGAAAGCGATGCCACGATTTGCGCGCCCTTGATCTTCGCCTGGGTGCTTGGGCAATAAGAAATACGGCGAGCGCCTCCCCTGTAGACGCCTCCCTCTGGGAGGCGAGGGGAAAAGCTAGTTTCCAGAGCAAGCGACGCCCCCGCCGCGCTTCGCAGAGCGAAGCGTCTACAACCAGAAGAATTGCGTCGGCCGTTCCATCTCGGCCGCGAGGCTGCGGTGAACCGGACACCCCAGCGCGGTCATCTCGAGCAGTTCGCGTTGCGGATGATCGCCCGGCAGGGGCACGTGCACCTTGGTCGTTAGACGACCGATCCTCCGCGGGGCATCGGCCATTTCCTTGCCCACCTCCACGGTCATTCCCTTTAACTCCACGCCATGCCGCTCGGCCACGATCGCCATTGTGGTCGCGATGCAGGTGCCGAGCGCGGTCGCAACGAGGTCGGTCGGGGAAAACGATTCGCCTTTCCCCTGGTTATCAGTCGGGGCGTCGGTTTCGAGAGTCGTGCCCGAGGGGCCGTGGGTAGCACTGCAATGCAGTTTGCCGGTATAATCGATCGAAATCTGAACCATCCGAAATCATCCGACGCTCTCCGCGAATTAGCAAAAGCCGCTTCGCCTAACGTTTCAATTTGAGAAGAGGGCGTTCCTGCAGCCGGTCGCGATGCTTCTCGAGCTCTTCTCGAAAAACCGCGGTCAGGGCCGGGTCGTGCAGGATGTTGAGATCGGAATTGTGCGCCGCGACATCGTCGTTTTCCCAACTCTCATTCCACCAACTGAAACCAGTGATCGCCGGCCAGCGCGTGGCAAAGAGATCCTGCAACGCATCCCGGGCCCAAAGCGACGCCGCCACCCTCCGGTGATGGATGTCGCACCCAAACTCCGCCACGAGGATCGGCTTCCCGGGCGCAAGTTTCGTCAGGCGCGGGTAGACATGATCGATCTCTTCACGAAATGTCTCCACTTCGTGCGTCCGCGGGGTCAGGGGCCCGTAGGCGCTGACCGCCAGCCAATCGCAGTAACCGGCACCGGGAAAATAATTTTCCATACGGTTCCAACGGCTCTCCGGAACGTCATCCCAATTGACGTGCCAGACCCATTGCAGATTGTCGGCACTGGCCGCGCGCAACACTTCGACAATATGTCGGTACGCTTTGACATAGAGAGGCGGGCCAGCGGCGTGGCCATGCCATTTCCCATTCCAGGAAAACCATTCGCCATTCGGTTCCGTCCCCCATTCGACCAGGATGGGATGATGAAAAATGCCTGCGCCTTCCGCCCAGCGCTTCAGGTCCTCGTCAAAGGATCCGGCGCAGATTCTTGCGAGGGTGAATTCCTTCTCGGCCTTATTCTGGTCCAGATTTGAGCGCAACATCAGGCGAATGTAAGGGACCTTGCCTAACGAATGAATCCAGGTGCAGGTCGCGACCGGAAACGCGCGCGACTCAAACCAGTTGTCCGAGAAATAAATCCAGGCGGTCTTTTTCCCGATCGCCTTTTCAAACCGGACCGCATCGGCGGCGGTCACATTGTGCTCGTTCGCGTCATCGCTTCCCGGCACCGGGGCGCTGTAAAAAAAGCCCTGATAAAGCTTTCCTTCCGGCGGTGGAGCGAGGGATGCAGCCGCGGACAGAAGAGGCCCGCTCGCAATTCCAGCCGCGACCAACGCCAGGACGAGATTTCGTTTCAACCTTGTCCCAGCCAAATCACGCCCGCGATGACCACCAGAAAATATGGCACGAGCGAGGCGGCACCGGGATATTCTTTCGCCATCCGTTGACCAAAGAAAAGCGCCAGCAAGTTGAGCCCGGAGACGATCGCCCCGTAAAACGCAATCGTGGAATCATGGCGGAGCAGAATCATGAGGCAACCGATGGCGCTCAAGGCGCCGGCTGCCAGTTCCATCACTGTAATCACACTGAGAAGAATCGGCACCATTCCCGCGAGCGGACTTTTGGCGAAATGCCCGGTGAGCCATTCGAGATTCCCCTTCCGGTCAATCACCTTGTCGATCCCGGATTGGAGGAAAAGGATGGCGAAGAAGGCCGAGATGAGCAGTTGAAGGGCGAAAATGGCACCGGTCGAAGAGTGGAGAGTGAGCATGGCGCGAATTCTACACAATGCGTCAAATCTCGCCTTTCAACGCGGAATCGAAATCGTGCTCAAGGGCGGTGAATAAGCCCTTGCGCGTCGGAGGCCACTGGACATTATTGCTGTCCGCCAAATTTCGGCTGCGGGTGTAGCTCAGTGGTAGAGCACCTCCTTGCCAAGGAGGACGTCGCGAGTTCGAGTCTCGTCACCCGCTCCACTTCCCCGTCGCCGGCCATCTACTCACCGTTTCCATGCGTGAATTGCGGTGTCCCTGGGTAAGAAAATGGATCTTCTCCCGCAAAATATTGAATCCAAACCCCGTCCCCGCTGCATCTCACTGACAAACCAATGAACATCAAATCCACCATTCTCATCTACGCCTTTGCTTTTGCTTTCGCACTCTCCGCGACCGCTCAAACTCCCGAGCCCACGCCCGACAGCGGGGCCCTCGCCGCCTCGCCTGCTCCATCGATGGCGGCGGACTCCACCCCGGCCCTCGCCACCGCGACGATGACTCCCGCAGCGGCCGCCTCCGTCGCCCCTGTCGTCGCCGCCACTCCGGCTCCGCGTCGCGCCCGCGGCCAGTCCGGATACCGAGGAGGACTTCGACAAGGCGATCGAGAGAAAGATTCGCAAACATTTCACAGTCGATTTCGATAGCGGTCACTCCGGGCATGGCGGCGATGATGTCCCCTGGATCGCGGTCCCGATCGTTCTCATCGTTTTTCTGACCATCTTCGGCCTCCCGGTCGCGATCGTTGGCACGATCCTCTACTTCAGCTTCTCGAAGAGCCGCGCCATGCATAAGACGGTGCGGATGATGGTCGAAAAAGGCCAACCAGTTCCCGAAGCGCTCCTCAATCCGCCGCCCGTTATCCGGCAGCGCTCCGACCTCCGTCGCGGCGTCGTCCTTCTCATGGTCGGCGCTGGCCTGATGGTCTTCTTCGGTGCCGTCAACGACTGGGAAGGCGGCGTCTGGAGCCTCGGCATCATCCCCTTCCTCATCGGTCTGGGCTACCTCCTCGTCTGGCGATTGGACGTGCACCGCGAAGACACTTCCCCTAGGGTGTAAGCTCTTGGAGTGCCGCTCAATGATGCCGATCTCGTCGCTCGCGTTTTACTGGAGGATGATCATCACGCCTTCGCCGAGTTGGTCCGCAACCATCAGTCCCCGGTCCGAGGTCTGCTCCGTCAGCTTACGCGGAGCGACCTCGCCCTGGCGGATGATCTGGCCCAGGAAACTTTCCTCCGCGCTTACAAAAACATTCGCAGCTTTCGCGGCGAGGCGAAGTTTTCCACCTGGCTTTATCGCATCGCCTATAACTGTTTCCGCGAGGACGCTCGCAAACGAAAGGAACTGGTCGGAATCGACGAATCGCAGCTCGAGGCCGAGCAGGATCCGCAGACCGTCGACCCCGCCCTGAAACACGATCTCATGCAGGCATTGCAACTGCTTCCATTACACGAGCGTTCGGCCATTCTGCTTTGTTGCCAGAATGGCCTCTCGCACGATGAAGCGGCCCGCGTTTTGGAGATCCCGCTTGGCACCGTGAAAACGAACGTCTTGCGCGGCCGGGAAAAATTGAAGAAAATGCTGGCAGGCTGGGGACCGAACTGAATATGGACGAACGATTCCAGGAAGATTGGCTCGAACGGCGTTTGCGCGAAGAGATGCCCTATATCGACGACAATGGCTTCACCGCACGGGTCGTGGCGAAACTGCCCGCCGCCCAGGCCCCATCCTCCTGGCGCGCGGCTATCCTCATCGGCGTCACTTTGGTCGCCAGCATCCTCGCCTACCTCCTCTCCGATGGGGGCCGCTTTTTCGTCGTCGAGGCTTATCGCCTGGCTTCGATGCCGATCGGCATCATCAGCCTGGTCGCGATTTGCTGCACCCTTGTTATGACCGCGGTCGCCGCCGGCGCCGCCTGGTCGAACATGCGCGAGCAACGTTAGGGTAGCCGGGATCGCTGATCCCGGCCGCTCGCGAAAGCACGTCATCCCCCGGCCGGATCAGCGATCCCGGCTACAACATGAACGCGCGCGCGGTCCTGGCTGTCTAAATCGCCGCCGATGAGCGCGCTCCACCTCACGATCAACGGCCAGCCGCGCGCGGTCGAAGTGGATAACGACACGCCCCTCCTCTGGATTCTGCGCGAATCGTTAGGCTTGACCGGGACGAAATTTGGCTGCGGGGCAGGCATCTGCGGTTCCTGCACCGTGCTCGAGAACGGCAAGGCCCTGCGTTCCTGCCAGATCGCGGCTCGGGATGCCGCCGGTCGCTCGTTCACCACCATCGAAGGTCTCTCGCTCGACGCGAATCATCCCTGCCAGCGCGCCTGGATCGAGGAGGACGTCGCACAGTGCGGATTTTGCCAGCCGGGCATGATTCTGAACGCCTGCGCCCTGCTCCACGAACATCCCAACCCGAGCGATGAAGTGATCGATGAGGTCATGTCCGCTTCCGTTTGCCGTTGCGGCACCTATCCGCGAATGCGCAAAGCGATCCATCGCGCCGCCGCCCTCCTGCGCGATAAAGCAACATGAAAACTTCCCGCCGCACTTTCCTGAAAACGGCCACGCTGGGGGGCGCCGCGCTCGTCGTTGGCTTCGATGGGCGGCGGTTGTTAGGCGCGGAAAAGACGGCCGCCTCCTTTCAACCTAACGGATGGATTCGCATTGACGGCGAAGGCGCAGTTACTCTCACTCTCGGCAAATCCGAGATGGGCCAGGGCGTGCGGACCGCTTTGCCGATGATTCTGGCCGACGAACTGGGGGCCGATTGGTCGCGCGTGCGCATCGTCCAGGCGATGCCGGGCCCCGATTTCAAGCGCCTCGGGACCGGCGGGAGCGGGAGTGTGCAGGGAAGCTTCAAACCATTGCGCGAAGCCGCCGCCGCCGCCCGCGAAATGCTAACCGAAGTGGCGGCCAGGCGGTGGAAAGTTGATCCCGCAACCTGTTCGACCAAAACCGGCGCCGTCCGTCACGCAGCAAGCGGTCGGAGTCTTGAATTCGGCCATCTCGTCGCGGAAGCCGCCAAGCTGCCCGTCCCCCAAACTCCGCGTTTGAAGAAAGCGGAGGATTTTCAGCTCATCGGCCGGCGCACCTCGCGAATCGACGCCCGCGACATCGTCAGCGGCAGGACGAAATACGGTATCGACACCCGCGTGCCCGGGATGCTCTACGCCTCGATCGAGCGCCCGCCGTCGTTAGGCGCAAAGCCGAAACAATGGAATGAAAAAAGGGCTCGTGCGATTCGAGGGGTGCGTGCCGTGGTGCCGGTCAAGAGTGGCGTGGCGGTCGTCGGCGACTCGACCTGGGCGGCGCTGAAAGGACGCGAGGCACTCGGCGTCGACTGGGATGAGAGCGACGTCGTGCGCTTTGATTCGAGCGCACACCGCGACAATCTGGAAAAATCTTCCCATGAACCGGGGATCGTCCTGCGGAGCGAGAAGCCCTCCACGCCGGCGGCCGTCGGAAAAACCTTGGAGGCGACCTATTTTTATCCCTTCTACGCCCACGCCCCGCTTGAGACGATGAACTGCGTGGCGGCGGTTACGCCTAACGATTGCGAAGTCTGGGCGCCAACCCAAAGCCCAAACGGTTTGCAGCTCGGCGCGGCCCAATTACTCGGGATATCACCCGAAAAAATAAGGGTCCACGTGACCACGATCGGGGGCGGTTTTGGCCGGCGCCTGGCCAACGATTACGCCTATGAAGCGGTCGAGGTCTCGCGCGCGGTCAAGGCGCCGGTGCAAGTGCTCTGGACCCGGCCCGACGATACGCGCCATGGCCATTTTCAGGCAGCCTCCGTGCATCGCTTGAGCGGCGGCTTCGATGAAAGTGGCAAGCTCATTCGTTGGCGGCATACCGAGGCGGCCTCCCTGCACAATCTCGACGGAGTGGAGAAACCACCCACGCCTAACGACGCCGCTTTCTACCAGGGTAACGCCTGGGGCCTTTACGATTTGCCCTATGCGGTTCCGGATTTGGAGATGGCCTACGTCCCGGTCGATCTGCCCGTGAAACACGGCCCGTGGCGCTCGGTTTTTGCCCCCTCCAGTGTTTTCGCCCGCGAATCTTTCATCGACGAACTGGCCCACGCGCAGTCCGTCGATCCACTTGCTTTTCGCCTCCATCTCTTGCGCGGCGATGAGCCGTTAAAAGCGGGTGACCTGACGATTGATCGGAGCCGGCTACGCCATGTCCTCGAAGTCGTGCGCGACAAATCGCAATGGGACTGGTCGAAAAAGTCGGCGCCTGGCAAAGGCCGCGGCGTGGCCTGCAACATCTACGATGCCGAAACCCATATCGCCTATGTCGTCGACGTGGCGATACAGGATGGGACCGTGCGGGTCAAACGGGTGGTGGCGGCAGTCGATTGCGGGCTGGCGATTAATCCCATCGGCATCGAGCAACAGATCGAAGGCGGCATCATCTGGGGCCTTTCCTCGACCCTGAAAGGCGAGATCACTTTTCGCGACGGCGCGGTCGAACAGGAGAGCTACGACGATTACGAAGTCGCGCGAATGAACGATACGCCGGTCATCGAAACGCACATCGTCCAGAGTGATGCCGGGAGGCCGTTCGGGATGGGAGAGCCGCCGGTGCCGCCGATCGCGCCCGCAATCGTGAACGCCATTTTCGCTGCGACCGGGAAGCGGCTCCGCAAGCTGCCGATCCGGCCGCGGGATCTGGCGAGCTAACAGCTCGAGAGGCTCTCAGCTCTGCGCAAAAATCTCGCGCGCTTCCGTCACATCGCGCGCGATCTGCTCGCGCAGCCCGGCAAGGCTTTCAAATTTTTGTTCCGGCCGGAGGTAACGAAGGAAACGCAGCTCGACGTCTTTCCCGTAGAGATCACGATCGAAATCAAAGAGATGAAATTCGAGCACCCGCTGCGGCGAACCGCCCGCAATCGTCGGACGAACTCCAAGGTTAACCACTCCGCGAACGGTCTGCCCGTCGAGCGTTCCCTCCGCCGCATAGACGCCATTAGGCGGAAACTGCTCGCTGTGCGCGCTCAGGTTGGCGGTCGGAAACCCGAGACTCTTCCCGAGATGTTTCCCTTCCTCGACCGTCCCGAGAATCGTGTAGTCGCGATCCAACATGCGGGCTGCAGTGGCGAAATCGCCCGCTTCCACCGCCCGGCGAATCGCGGTGCTGCTGATGATCTCCCCATTCGAGGTCACCGGTTCCACACCGACGACATTGAAATCGAGTTGCGTGCCGAGCTCTTTCAACAGCGCGAGGTTGCCGGCGCGATTTTTCCCGAAGGACCATTCCTGTCCCACACAGATCTCGCGCAGAGGGTTTGCCGCAGCGACCAGTTGCCTAACGAAATCAGTCGGCGCGGTCGCGGCCAGTTCGCGATCGAAGGTCAGCACAAGCAGGTGCGAAACGCCGAGCGCGCGGCTCAACGCGATCTTGTGTGGCGTAGCGGTCAGGAGCCGCGGGGTCTTGTCCGGCCGCAAGATTTTCGCCGGGTGGGGATCGAACGTCACCACCACTGCGGTCCCGTCTGCTTCCTCCGCGTGCCGTGCCGCAGTCGAGATGACCGCCTGATGGCCGCGATGAACACCATCGAAAACGCCGATCGCGAGAAAGACCGGTCCAGGAACTTGCGCCAGCTCCGGAATCGATCGCAGGACGCGCATGGAATTTTCGGCCCGTTAGGCGCCGCGCATCCGCGAGACTTCCGGCAAGGTTAGAATCTTCTCCAGGATATCGACCGGAGGCGAATTCCTGATTTCATCCACTGTCACTGCGCGGGTCAGATCGAAGCGGCCGGAGCGGGCTCGGCGCAACTCCTGGAGATGGGCGCCGCAGCCGAGCACTTCCCCGATGTCGTGGGCGTAAGTGCGAACATAGAATCCCTTGCTGCACATGACCGTAAAGTCGATCTCGGGCGGCGCGACCCGATCGATGCTGTAGCGATAGACGTGCACCAGACGCGGCTCGCGCTCGACCGTCTTGCCCTGCCGCGCCAGCTTGTAGAGCGGCACGCCCCCCTGCTTAATGGCCGAAACCATCGGCGGCATCTGGTAAAAATCGCCGCGATACTTATCGAAGGCCGCGCGCACATCTTCTTCGGTCAATTCCGGGACCGGCCGCTCCTCGGTCACCTGTCCGGCTCGGTCCTGGGTGTCGGTAGTTTTGCCTAACGACAACGTGCCGACGTATTCCTTGTCCTCGCTCATGAGCAGGTCCTGAATCTTTGTTCCCCGGCCAAGGGTAAGAATAAGAAGCCCAGTGGCAATCGGGTCGAGGGTGCCGCAATGGCCGACTTTCTTGATCGAGAGTTGTCGCCTAACGAGAGCGACGACGTCATGCGACGTCATCCCGGCAGCTTTATCGACCAGCAGGACTCCGTCAGGCGTAGCGGTAAGCGACACGATGTTTGTGGCTAACTCTTGAGTGACGCGACGGTCGCAACCGCGGCGGCGATCACTTTTTCCGACGCTTCGTCCAGTGGGCCAGCCATCCGGATGCCAGCGGCCAATTTGTGGCCACCGCCTTTGAAGCTGACGCAGATTTTGCAGACATCGGCCCGCTCGTCCTTCGAGCGCATGCTGACGCGGACTTTGCCGCCTGCCAGTTCCTCGAAAAAGATCGCGATGATGACGCCCTGAATGGCGCGGAGGTGATCGATCAGGCCTTCGTTATCCTCCGGGATAACGCCCAGCTCGTTCGCGGTCGCGAGCGGCAGGCTGAAGCTGGCCACTCTGCCGTCGGCGTCGAAACGCATCCGGTCGAGCAGGACGCGCAGGAGCTCGATGCGACGGCGCGGATAGCTCTCGTAAAGTTTTTGGCTCAACTCGCCGACCTTGATGCCGCAGCGCAGAACGTCGGCCGCGATTTCAAAAGTGCGCGCGGTCGTGTTCGGATACTGAAAGGAACCTGTGTCGGTCGAGATGGCAGCGAAGAGATTCTCCGCGATCGCTTCGTCGAGCGGCAAATCCTGGCTTTGGAGCAGCTCGAAAAGAATCTGCCCGGTGGCGGGCGCGATCGGATCGATATAAACGAGATCGCCGTAGCGTGGATTGCTCGGATGATGGTCGATGTTGATCCAGAGCTTGGACTTTCCGACCGCCGCGAGGCAGTTATCGCCGAGCCGCTGGCGAGTCGCGGTATCGAGCGCGAGAACGACGCCGAAGTCCTCCGGCTCGTTAGGCGGAACGGAAACCAACTCACCACCGGGAAGGAAGGAAAATTTCTCGAGCAGACCTTCTTCGTTCCAGACTTTCACTTTTTTGCCCATCTTCTGCAGCGCAAGGCCCATCGCAATTTGGCTCCCGAGCGCGTCGCCATCCGGCCGGACGTGGCTGAGGACGACAAAGTTCTCGTGACTGCGCAATGCGGCCGCGATCTCCGCGAAGGTCGAGTTCGTTAGGTTGCCAGGTGTAGAGGCAGCTGTGTCAGCCGCAGGCTCGGTGGTAGTGGTATTCATTCGTTTTCAGAGCTGGAGGGAGGTTGAATTTCCTGCAGAATCTCGAGCACGCGGTCGCCGCGTTCGATCGAATCGTCGAGGTGGAACACGAGGTGCGGGGTGTATTTGAGGACCACGTGTTTGGAAAGGGCGGATTGCAGCGCAGCCCGGCTGGCCTCCAGTTTAGGAAGCACCTCTTTGCGGCCCTGCGAACCGAGCACGCTGATGTAAACATGGGCCGACTTCAGGTCGGGCGTAACGTCCACCTGGTTCACGGTCACGAGCAGATTCTCGAAAGTCATCTCGCGCACGAGCAGAGCGCTCAACTCCCGTTTCAAGAGTTCGTTTACGCGGAGGAGTCGGTGTTTCATAAGGTGAGGCAAGCTGGACGCGTGCCTCTTTTCAATTCGCCAGGATTCCGGCGTTACAGTTTCTGCGCGACCTGCTCGAGTTGGTAGCACTCGATAATGTCACCGACCTGGTATTCGTTGAAGTCGCCTAACTTGATGCCGCACTCGAGTCCGACGCGCACTTCTTTCACGTCGTCCTGAAAACGGCGTAGCGTGGAAAGTCCGCCATCGTAAACCGGCTGGCGACGACGAAGGACTCGCGCCCGGGCAGTCCGGCTGATGCGACCGTCGGTCACGAGACAGCCGGCGACGATCCCGCGGCTGAGCTGGAAAACCTGTTTCACTTCGGCGTGACCGATGACCGTCTCGCGATGTTCCGGATCGAGCAGACCGGCCATCGCTTCTTTCATCTGGTCGATCAGCTCGTAAATGATGCTGTAAAGTTTGACCTGGACGCCTTCGCGTTTCGCAGCCGCCACCGCGTTGCTCTCGACCTTGATGTTGAAACCGACAACGACCGCGTTTGACGCGCTCGCGAGGAGAATGTCGGACTCGGAAATCGGCCCGACCCCGGAGTGAATCATCTCGAGATCGATCTTCTTGCTCTGGATCTGGCCTAACGACGCCACGAGCGCTTCGAGCGATCCTTGCGCGTCGCACTTCAAAACGAGGCGGAGGACTTTCTTGCCGTCGGCTGCTTCGAGCAGGCTCTCGAGCGTGGCCCGCTGGGGCACGCTCAGTTTTTCGGCGCGCCTGGCAGCGAGGCGTTCCTCGCTCAAGACCTTGGTCGATTTTTCCGATTCCATGACGAGAAATTCGTCGCCCGCGTTCGGCAGGCCGGTAAATCCGAGAACCTTAACCGGAGTCGAAGGCCCGGCCGATTTGATCGGCTTGCCTCGATCGTCGACCAGCGATTTCACTTTGCCGCCGTAATCGCCGCAGATAAACGGCTCGCCCACTCTGAGCGTGCCCATTTGCACAATTACAGTCGCGGTCGGTCCGCGCCCGGCTTCGACTTGCGCTTCGATCACGGTGCCGCGCGGTGTGGCCGTCGGTGAAGCTTTCAGCTCCATCACTTCGGCCTGCACGACCATGTTCTCGAGCAATTCGTCGATCCCGGTTCCCTTGGTCGCGGAAACCGGAACGCAGATGGTTTCACCACCCCAATCTTCCGGAGTGAGATCGTGTTCCTGGAGCTGTTGTTTGACGCGGTCGATGTTCGCCGAGGCCAAATCGATCTTGTTGATCGCGACCATGATCTTCACATGGGGCGCGGCCTTGGCGTGATTGATCGCTTCGATCGTTTGCGGCATGAGGCCGTCATCGGCCGCGACGACGAGAACGACGATATCGGTCACGTTCGCGCCTCGCGCGCGCATCGCGGTAAAGGCGGCGTGACCGGGCGTATCGAGGAAAGTGATGTGGGTGCCTTTGTAGTCGACCGAATAAGCGCCGATGTGCTGGGTAATGCCGCCGGCTTCCCCTGCTGCGACGCGCGTTTTGCGGATCGCGTCCATGAGCGAGGTTTTGCCGTGGTCGACGTGGCCCATGAACGTGATGATGGGCGCGCGCAGCTTGAGTTCTTCTTCTTTCTCGATGACGGGCGGCGGGGGCGCTACGACCGTCTCCACGACCTTGTGAACGCCACCGCCCTTTTCACGCCGCTCCATTTCGAAAGCGAAGCCGTGCTTGTCGCAAATCTTGGTCGCGACTTCCGGCTCCACAGTCAGGTTCGGGTTGGCGAAAATATTGTAGTCGTCCATCAGCTCCTTGATGAGCTGGAAATTTTTTAAGCCGAGTTGGGCCGCGAGGTCTTTAACGATAATCGGCGGCTTGATGTGAATGATTTTGCGGCCGTCCTCGGTTTCGGTTTCGACATCCTCGGTTTCTTCCGCCGGGGCCATGGCAGCCGGAGCGGGTGTCTCCTCGGACACCGGCTCAGGCGCGGTCGGGGTCGCACGAATGCGTGAGATCGGCGGGAGAAAAGTGCGCTTGGTCCCTTCAGAGGAGGGCGGGCGCTTTACCTTGGGCGTGTGCGGCTCGATCAGGGAAACGCTCTCGACGGCCGGTTTCGGCGCCGACGCCGGCTCGGACGCCGCTGCGGCGGCCGGCTTGGCAGGCTGTTTTTTCGCCGTGATCGGCGCGAAGGCGGACTTGGTCGCAGCGACCGTCGGCTTAGCCGGCGCAGCCGGTTTTGCCGGCACGTCGGGTGCGGCGGTTGACTTGCTGGCGGGCTTTTCCGCAGCAGCCGTTTCTGTACTCGCGTCCGACTTGGGACTCTTGGCGGCGGCGGTGCGCGAACGAGTGGTCGACGACTTAGCAGGCGCGGCCGACTTGGCCGTCGTTTTGCGGGCAGGCGCTTTGGCCGACTTGGTCTTGGTCGTCGTTTTCGTTGGCATTAAATTTCCTTAAAATTTTGCTCATGGCCGTGAGCACTCAGGCGAGGCCATTGTTAGGGTGAAACAGGTTCGCGATGCACCGCTTCGTAAATCTCGCGCGCCTTCTCTTCGTCCACTTCAAGGATGTCGACGAGATCTTGCATCTCAGCATCGCGCAATCCCTCGAGATTGGTAAAGCCGGTTTTCACCAGAGTCATCGCCTGCTCTTCGGTAATGGGCAAGGCGGTCGAAAGTGTCTGGGCGGCGTGCGCCACCTTCTGTTCCACCGCGGTCGTGCTCGGCGCTTCCTTCTCGATGTTGATTTCCCAGCCGGTCAGCCGACTCGTTAGGCGCGCGTTCTGGCCTTTCTTGCCGATCGCGAGCGAGAGCTGGTCTTCGTCGACCGAAATGGTCGCGCTCTTCTTCTCGAGGTCGAAAACCAGGTTCTTGACCTTGGCCGGCTTGAGCGCCTCGAGGACAAATTCCTTCGGATCGGAACTCCAGCGAATGATGTCGACCTTCTCGTTGTTCAACTCGCGCACAATATTTTTCACCCGCGAGCCGCGCATTCCGACACAGGCGCCGACCGGATCGACTTTCGGGTTGTCGCTGAAGACCGCGATTTTGGTCCGGTAGCCGGCTTCGCGTGCAATCCCACGAATCTCGACCGTGCCGTCGGCGATCTCGCTCACTTCGAGCTCGAAAAGGCGCCTAACGAAATTAGGATGACTGCGCGAGATGATGATCTCGGGACCGCGCGCGCCGTTCTCGACCGCCACGACATAGGCGCGCAGCCGGTCGCCAACGTTGTAGTCCTCGACCACGACGCGTTCGCGTTGCGGCATGATTGCTTCAAATTTACCGAGATCGAGGATGACGTCGGAACGATCGAAGCGCCGGACGGTGCCGCTAACGATTTCGCCGGCGCGATCCTTGAACTCCTCGTAGATCATTTCCTTCTCGACCTGGCGGATGCGCTGCATCATCGCCTGCTTCGCGGTCTGGGCCGCGATTCGGCCGAAATTTTTCGGAGTCACTTCCACTTCGATCGCTTCGCCGACCTGCGCGTCCGGCTTAATCCGGCGCGCTTTCTCGATCGAGATCTCGTCCTGCGGGCTGGTCACTTTTTCAGCCACCAGGAGGTTCGCCAAGGCGCGGATTTCGCCGGTCTTTGGGTCAATGTCGATATGCAAGTCGCGCGAGGCGCCGACGCTTTTCTTCGAGGCCGAGAGAAGGGCGTTCGAAACCGCCTCGATCAGGATTTCGCGTTTGATCCCGCGTTCCCGCTCCAGGTAATCGAGCATGGCGATGAATTCGGCGTTCATAAAATTAGCGTCCACCGACAAAAAAGAGTGGGACACCGGCTCCCACTCCAATCCACAACGGACTAGGCGCGGAACCTACTTTTAGAGAGTGCCTTCGTCAAGCTGCGGTTGGACTCACAGGCATGCCTTCGGATTCTTAACCGCAGAGGACGCAGAGAGCGCAGAGCTCGTTGGCTCCTCAATCTTTCTCTGCGCTCTCTGCATCCTCTGCGGTTACACTCCGCTCGATGTCGCAGACGCGAGCGTTCATTCTGGTCGTGATAGTATGGTCGGCAATTTATCTGCCGCGGCTCGGTTCGCTCGAGATTAAGAGCGAGGAAGGAAGGCGCATCCTGCCCGCCGTCACCATGATTGAGACGGGCAATTATGTCGTGCCGCAAGTCGGCAGCGAGCCGTACTTGCGCAAGCCGCCGCTGGTCAACTGGCTGGTCGCGGGCTCCTTCAACCTCTTTGGAGTGCGCAATGAATGGGCGGCGCGGCTGCCCTCGGTTCTCTGCCTGCTGGCGGTCGCACTGGCGTTTGTCGGGATCGCGCGACGCTGCCTCGGACCGAACGGTGCGATCGCCGCGGCGCTCATGTGGCTGACGAATTTCGGCCTTCTCGAGAAAGGCCGGATGATCGAAATCGAGGCGCTCTACGTTTCACTGGCTGCCCTTGCATTCATTTGCTGGCTGAGTTGGTGGAAGGAACGCCCCTGGCTCGCCTGGACGGCTAGCGGGATTTTTCTCGGGCTCGGTCTGCTGGCCAAGGGGCCGCTGATCCTCTTTTTCTTTTATGCGGTCGTGCTCGCGGTCCTCTGGCAGGCCGGGGAATGGAAGCGGCTCTGGAGCGTTCCGCATCTGCTCGGGATCATCCTGATGGTGGGGATTTTCGCCGGCTGGGCGATTCCGTACCTGCAGGCGACCGAAGCGGGCCATGTCGCGAGCGTCTGGTCGAAACAATTTTCCGGCCGGGTAAGCGGCGACGATTTCAAACTCGGCGACTGGCTGCTCAACATCCCCCGCGGACTCGCCTACCTCCTGCCGTGGGCGGTCCTTTTCCCTTTCGCCCGTTTCGCTCTCCTTGAAAACGAGGACGACAAAAAGCTGTGCCGCGCCTTGTCGCTAGGCGTGGCGCTTCCCTTTGTGGTCGTCAACCTGATGCCGGGCGCTCTCCCCCGTTACACGATGCCGTTGCTTGCACCCGCCATCTGGCTGCTCGCCATCTTCATTCGCGAACACGCGCTCGTCTGGCCCAAGCCATTGCGCAAGGTAATCACTTGGGCGGTCGCGATCGTCACGTTTGCGATGCTCTTCTATTCCCTGGCGCTGATTCCAGTTTTGGAACGACGCGAGAAAATCCGCCCGATCGCGGTCCAGCTCGAACGGGCCATCCCGCCCCACGAATCGCTTTACGCGGTCGATCCCGACTACCAGCCCTACCTTTTCTATCTGCATCGGCCGATCGTCTACGTGAGCGACGTTGATGACCTCCCGGCCGGCGCGCGTTACATCCTGGTTCAACCGTCGGATGAAAGGAAGGCGGAGCAATCGACCCTCTGGGCACCGGGAAAGGCGGAGCCGATCCTGCGGATCAAGGATTATCGGGGCCGCCGAGTCATCCTCTTGCGAGTGCGGGCCACACCGATGCATCCAGATTGACAAGCGAAGCGAATAGAATTCGTTAGCATGCTAACGATGACCGAGATCGATCCTGAGAAAATTGGGCAGCTGTTGCACGAGACGGCCCGCGTCTGGCGGCACAAGCTCGATCAACGCCTTCACCCGCTCGGTTTGAGCCAGGCGAAATGGCGCACCATCGCCCACCTCGCCAACGGGCAGCTGACGCAATGCGATCTGGCCGACCGGCTCAGCATCGAGGAACCGACCCTGGCCCGTCTCCTCACTCGCCTGGAGAGCGGGGGCTGGATCAAACGCCAAAGCGCGCCACACGACAGGCGCTGCAAGACCGTGCATCTGGAGCGCAAATCGAGCCGCCTCCTGCAGCAGATCGAAGAAACCGCACGCACGCTGCGGCACGAAATCCTCGCGACGATTTCACCTAACGAACTTCAAACCTGCCTGCGCGTCCTGGCCGAGATCAGGCAGAACGCCGCCGCCGCCGAGACGCATTCCGTCAACGGACACGCAGCCACCAAAAACGGCCACGCTTCCGCGAAGAAACCAAGAGCATGATCTCCGCGAGCAAGGTCAGCGTCGGGGGTCGCGAGGTGGCCAGGAACATCGAACGCCGTGTCGGCCGCAAATGGGTTTATCTCGGCGCGGGAGCGATCGGTCTCATCGCGATTCTTTTCCTCGTCCGCACCTGCAGCACGCCTACAAAATCGTCCGGACCTGCGCCGCGCCCCGTTTCCGTGGCGAAAGTGATCACAAAAGACGTGCCGCTTTACCTTGACGAAATTGGCACCTGCGCGGCCTACGAGAGCGTCCAGGTTCAGGCCCAGGTGAGCGGCCAAATCGTCGAGCGCCATTTCAAGGACGGGGCCGATGTGAAGAAAGACGAGCTGCTTTTCACGATCGACAAGCGCCCTTACGAAGCCGTCCTCGAGTCGGCCAAAGCCGATCTCTTTCTGGCGGAAACGAATTTGAAACGGCAGGAGGAACTGAAAGCCAAGCAGGTGGTCGCAATGCAAGATCTCGATACCGCAAAAGCAAACGCGATGCGGGCTCAAGCCGCAGTCGACTCCGCACAAGTGAATCTCGATTACTGCGAGATCCGGTCGCCGATCAATGGCCGCATAGGTCTGCGCCAGGTCGATGTCGGCAACACCGTCACGGCCGGCAGCGGCGGCGCAGTCCTTGTCAACATCGACAACCTCGATCCGATCTACACCGATTTTACAGTCGCGGAACCCGACATTCCGCTCGTTAGGCGCTATCTCGGCGGTCCAAACGTGAAAGTGCTAACCGACGCCGCGGACGACAATTTTCCGCCTCGTGAAGGCAGCCTATATTTCATCGCCAACACTCTTCAGCCCGGCACGGGCACGGTTCAGGCCCGAGCGGTTACTTCCAACCCCGATCACGCGCTCTGGCCCTCCCAGTTCGTCCACGTCCGCTTGATTCTTGATACAATCAATAACGCGAAACTGGTTCCAAACGGCGCTGTCCAAATCGGCCAGAACGGTCCCTACATCTTCGTGGTGAAAAAGGATTCCACTCTCGACCTGCGGCAGGTCAAGCCCGGCCAAAAACAGGACGGCAACCTGACCGTGATCAAGGAAGGAGTGGAACCCGACGAAACCGTCGTGGTTCGCGGCCAGCTCCAACTGGCTCCCGGCACGAAGGTGGTCGTGAAGGAGCAAGAGAAAACTACGTCTGCCGAATCGAACGACTTCAATCCCGACGCAGTGCCCTAACGCATGGCCGGATCCGACAACGAGGTCTGGAAGGAGCCGGGCAACGGTGCCACCGAAGGCGAGGCGACGGAGCGCGCCCGCCTGACGAACGAGCCGCCGGCAACAAAGAAGCTGGTCCAATTTTCCGCCGGTCTTTCCCGACCCTTCATCCAGCGCCCGGTCATGACGATGCTCCTGACCGCCTCGATCATCGTCTTCGGTATCCTGACCTACAATCGACTGGCGGTGAACGACCTCCCGGCGGTCGATTACCCGATCATCCGGGTGAGCGCTTCCTATCCGGGCGCCAATCCGGAGACGATGGCGAACACGATCGCGACGCCGCTCGAGAAACAGTTCACTCAGATTCCCGGCCTCGAGCTTTCCACCAGCAGTAGCTCGCAGGGCAACACCCAGATCACTCTCCAGTTCGGCCTCGACAAGGGAATCGATGCCGCCGCCACCGATGTGCAGTCGGCCATCCAGCGCGCCAGTGGACAACTGCCGAGCGACCTGCCCAGCCCGCCCACTTTCACGAAGACAAATCCAAACGATCAGCCCGTCATGTACGTCGCCCTAACGAGCGACACACTGAGCGACGGCGAGCTTTATCGCTACGGCACGACCCAGGTCTCGCAGCGGATTAATATTTTGCCCGGCGTTTCCGAGGTCAACATCTACGGCGTCAAAGGCGCGATCCGGATCAAGGTCGACCCCGGTGCGCTCACAACTCGCAATATGACCTTTGACGAACTCTCGGCCGCCATCCGGGCCGGGACGAATTATTCGGGCGCAGGGCAATTCGACGGACGCAACAAATCAATCACCCTTCGGCCTAACGGCCAGATCGATACCGCGGAAGGTTATCGCGACCTCATCATTAAGCGCGGGACCAACGGTTCACCGGTTTACCTGCGCGATGTCGCCAAGGTGGTCGACGGCGTCGAAAACGAACGTCTCTCACGCCACTTCTTCGCCCGTGGATTTAATCCGCCCGCTTCCGTGATTGTTTTCGCCGTCTCGCGCCAGGCGGGCGCGAACGCGGTCGAGGTGGCGCGTTCCGTGCGCGAGCTTCTCCCTCAATTGCAAAAGGAACTTCCCGGGTCGATTCGTCTCCTCCCGACTTTCGATCGTTCGCAGTCGATCGTGCATTCCCTCCACGACGTGCAGTTCACCCTCCTGATTGCCTTCGTCCTCGTCATCTTCGTGATCTTCGTTTTCCTCGGACGGGCGGGCGACACCCTCATCCCGATGGTCGCACTCCCGATGTCGTTCCTCATCACCTTCATTGTGATGTGGACGCTTGGTTATTCGGTCAACAACCTCACCCTCATGGCCATGACCCTGGCGATCGGGTTCCTGGTCGATGACGCGATCGTCTTTCTCGAAAACGTGGTCAGGCGAGCGGAAGCCGGCGAATCGATCTACCGCGCTACCCTTAACAGCGCGGGTGAGATTTCTTTCACCATTCTCTCCATGACTCTTTCGCTGGCGGCGGTCTTCATCCCGCTCGCTTTTATGCCGGGTTTGCTAGGCCGAATCTTCCGCGAGTTCGCCATCACCATCATCGTTGCCATTCTCGCGTCCGGACTGGTCTCCCTGACTTTGACCCCTTTGATGTGTTCGCGCATTCTGGTCGATCGCGGCCCGAATCATCGTCGCACCTGGACGGAGAATTTCGTCGCCCGTTTCTTCAACCCGGTGCGGGATTTTTACGGTCGCTCGCTCGATTGGTTTCTCGATCGCGGCTGGCTCGCCTTGCCGATCGTCCTCGCCTGCGCTTTCGGCGTCTGGTTTTTTTTCAGCCAACTTCCCTTCACTCTTCTTCCGACCGGTGACAGCGGTGTGATTCGCGGATTCTTCATCGTCCAGGAGGGCGCCTCGCCCGATCAACAGCGCGAGCTACAGAACAAACTGGATCCGATCCTGCAGGCCAATCCGGCGATCGATAAATACTTCACGGTCGCGGGACGATCCGGGCTGGGCGCAGGCGTCTTTACGGTGCTCTTCCTCAAAGACGCATCCGAGCGCCCTGGCATCGACGCCGTCACCGCCGATCTGCGCAAAGCCTGCGCTGGAATCCCGGGAGTTTTCCCCACCCTTAATCCGCAGCCCGTTTTGCGCATCGACATCGGAGCGACCGGCAGTTCGTTTGGCCGCTACACTTACGTCCTGAGCGGAATCGATCCCGATGAAGTTTATGCGGCGGCTGACAAACTCGAGGCAAAACTGCGGGATTACGATGGCTTTGCCAGCCCGCCACGCTCCGACCTTTTCCGCAACACGCCAAACCTCGACATCGAGATCGAGCGCGGCCGCAGCGGCTTGTACGGTGTTTCGACTACACAGCTCGAGAGCTTGTTGCGCGCCGCCTATTCGCAAAACTACGTCTACCTGATCAAGCAAGCCGACGATCAATACGAAGTGATCGTCGAGGCGGACGACGCAGCCCGCACCGGGCCGGAGGATTTTCGCCAGATCTATGTGAAGCCGGATAACGGCGGCAAGCTGATCCCGATCCGCGCCCTAACGAAAACGAAGGAGACGCTCGGGCTGCAGTCGGTCAATCACATCAACCAGTTCACGAGCGTAACCTTTGGCTTCGATACGAAGCCGAATGTCGCGCTCGGCGATGTGACCAACTTCATCAACAAAACGGCGGCAGAAGTTTTGCCGCCGACGGTCAAAGGCGAGTTGCAGGGCGAAGGGCTCGTTTTGCAACAGCTTTTCCAGGCGCTGCCCTTTCTTGTTATCGCTGCTGTCTTTGTCATGTATGTGATCCTCGGGATCCTTTACGAGAGTTACGTCCATCCGGTCACGGTGCTCTCGACCCTTTTCCCAGCGGTCGTCGGCGGTTTGATGACGCTCTGGATTTTCGGCTCGACGCTATCTCTCTATTCCGTCATCGGGCTTTTTCTTCTCATGGGCATCGTGAAGAAAAACGGCATTATGATTGTCGACTTCGCGCTTCACCGTCTCGACGAGGGATACGACCGGCGTTCCGCGATTCACGAAGCGAGCGTGGAACGTTTCCGTCCCATCATCATGACGACCCTGGCTGCGCTGATGGGCGCGTTGCCGCTCGCGTTCGGGTTTGGGGCCGATGGTGCGTCGCGGCGTCCACTCGGGTTGGTTATCGTGGGGGGTCTGATTTTCTCGCAGCTCATCACGCTTTATATCACGCCGGTCATTTATCTCGCGTTGGAATGGTTCCAGGAAAGCGTGCTCGATCGAGTGCCGTTCCTGCGCAGCGCGCATACGCATCACGAGGCCGATGCGGAGAAACACAGCGGATTGGAACCTGTCGCCGCGCGCTGATTGCGCCCCTAACCAGAGGACGCGATCCATTCCATCGCCTTGGAGGCCAGCCGGTCGAAGGCGCGCACGGCCAGTTCGAGGTGCTCTTCTTTCGTGTCCTCGATCTTGTTGTGACTGATTCCGTGCAGGCTCTGCACAAACATCATCACAGTTGGGATTCCGGCACGGGCCACTTCGGCAGCGTCATGCAAGGGACCCGAGGGGAGCCGATGCGACTGACCACAGGTTTCGCGAATCGCTTCGTCACAGAAATCGATTAGTCGATCGTCGAACGGGAGTGGCTCGATCTGCCAGAGCCGTTCCCACGAAACCGTCACATTTCCTTCCTTCGCAAAGCGCTCACTCGCTTCCCACGCCTCGCGCAGCATAGCGGCGAGCGCATCCGAATCGAGATGACGCTGGTCGAGCGTGATCCGACATTCCTCGACCACGCTGGTCACGATTCCCGGTTTCGTTAGGCAAGAACCGATCGTGCAGACGCCGCCGTGACGGTCCGTGATGCGATAGATTTCCGGGCTCATCTTCGCGGCGGCAAGAAAGGCATCCTTGCGCCGGTTCATCGGCATGCTGCCGGAGTGGGCGGCCTGCCCATGGAAAGTGATAGCGTGGCGCTCGACTCCGAAAGTGCCGAGGACCGCGCCCAGCGGCAGCTCAAGGTCGAGCAAAACCGGACCTTGCTCGATGTGCAACTCAAGATAGGCCGCGGCGTTCGCGAGTTGGCGGTTGGATTCCTTGACGTTCTCAAAATCAATCCCTTGCCCTTCCAGTGCCTCGGGCAAGGTAACGCCATCTTTGTCCGTCAGGCCGCGCGCTTCAGCCATGTCGAGATTGCCCGAGCAGGCGGAAGAACCGAAAAGACTTTTCCCGAAACGCGCCCCCTCTTCATCGGCCCAATCGACCAGCCGCACCGTAACCGGTGGTTGGCCGTCAAATTCGGCCCGAATCCGCCGCAGAATCTCCAGGCCGGCCAAAGTGTTGAGGCAGCCGTCGAGCCAGCCGCCGTTCGGCACGGAATCGATGTGGCCGCCGATGAGGAGCGGCTGATCGGTTTTGCCGCGCAAGGTCATCCAAAGGTTGCCGGCTGCGTCGCGCTCGACCTCGGCGCCCGCCTCGATCGCTTTGGTCTCCAGCCAACTGCGCGCTTTCGCCCAGACCGGGGTAAAGGCCACCCGTTGCGCGCCATATTCGTCGCCGGTCAAGGCGCGCAGTTCCTTTAGTTCATCGATCGTGCGGCGCGGGTTGAGTTGACTCATGTGCTGACCGTTATATCCCGTCTGCCTTGGGGAGCGAAGCGAAACATCTCCGACTCAAAGATCGTCGAAAGCGTCCCGTGGGATCAGCGTCCCGCCTGTGCCCTGCTGCTGGATGAGCTTCGCCACCAATCCTGTCCAACCCGTTTGATGACTGGCCCCTAGCCCGGCACCCGTGTCGCCGTGAAAATATTCGTGAAAAAGATAGCGCTCGCGATCACCCGAACCGCCTAACGCCCCCGCCGAAGCGCGCGCGAAAGGCCGTTCCCCGTTT
This sequence comes from uncultured Verrucomicrobiae bacterium, assembly GCA_963819975.1. GTDB lineage: Bacteria > Verrucomicrobiota > Verrucomicrobiia > Chthoniobacterales > UBA10450 > Palsa-1392. Next base: position 75,713 of record CAWFYE010000011.1, read on the forward strand.
TCGTTCGGGAGCCAGAGCCTGATCAAACGATTGGAAAGTTCATTCGCGATTTGGTCGAGGGTCAAGAACCGCCCCGATCCGGTCGGGCATTCGACTTTGAAATCGTTCCCGTAGTAATGGTGAAATTTCTGGAGCGACTCGATGAGGAGATAATTGATCGGGAACCAGACCGGTCCGCGCCAATTCGAGTTTCCGCCGAAGAGACCGGTCCGTGATTCGGCCGGTTCGTAGTCGATCATTTTCTGTTCGCCACGGACCTCCAGCATGTAGGGATTGTCGCGGTGAAATTTACTCAACGATCGCACCCCGTAGTCGCTCAGGAATTCCTCCGGGTCGAGCATGCGCCGGAGAAGACATTTCATCCGGTGCCCGCGGGTCAGGGCGATAAGCCGCCGCTGGCCCGCGCCCGGGACCTGCCAGTGCGAGATGAGGCCGGCCAGGTCAGGACGATTCGTTAGATACCATTCGAGTCGTTCGGCGAAACCAGGCATCGCCGCGAGCAGCTCCGGCTCGATCGTCTCGACCGCGAGCAGGGGCATGAGCCCGACTAACGAACGCACCCGCAAAGGCAGAAAGCGATTTCCCGGCGTATGCAGGACGTCGTAGAAAAATTCGTCGGCTTCATCCCAAAGACCGATTCCCTGTCCGCCGACGTTGTTCATGGCCGCGGCGATCCCGAGGAAGTGCTCGAAAAACTTGGTCGCGATATTTTCGTAAACCGGGTTCTGGCGCGCCAGCTCGAGAGCGGTTCGCATCATCGTGAGGCAAAACATTCCCATCCAACTGGTGCCGTCGCTCTGCTCGAGCCGGGTCCCGTCCGAAAACCGGGTGTTGCGATCGAAGACTCCGATGTTGTCGAGCCCAAGGAAGCCGCCCTCGAAGATGTTGCGCCCGCCGGAATCCTTCCGGTTCACCCACCAGGTAAAATTGATCAGGAGTTTGTGGAAAACCGTCTCGAGGAAAGCGCGATCGCCTTTCCCGGTGGCGCGCTCCTCGATTTTGTAAACTCGCCAGGCGGCCCAGCCGATGACCGGCGGGTTCACGTCGGAGAAATTCCATTCGTAGGCCGGAAGTTGTCCGTTCGGATGCTGGTACCACTCGCGCAGGATGATATCGAGCTGGCCCTTGGCGAACTTCGCATCGACGAGCGCGAGTGGGATGCAGTGGAAAGCGAGGTCCCAGGCCGCATACCACGGAAACTCCCAGACATCCGGCATCGACATGACGCGCTCGTTGTAGAGATGAGTCCACTCGGAATTGCGTCCGGTCTTGCGTTCGTTAGGTGGCGGAGGCTGCGTTGGATCGCCCTCCAGCCATTCCTCGACCACGTAGTGATAAAACTGCTTCGTCCAAAGCATCCCGGCGAGTGCCTGCCGCTGGATTGTGCAATGTTCGGCGCTCAGGCAACTGGGCGCGAGCGCGCGATAGAATTCATCTGCTTCTTCGCGACGCTGGGCAAAAGTGTGATCGAAATCGCCAAAAGCGTCGATCGCCGGTTTCTTAATCCGCTGCAGCCGCAGTCGCACGGAGCCCACTTCCCCCGGCCCAAGCGCGAGCTCGTATCGCGCCGCCGCTTTGGTTCCCATCCGATCCTGATTGACCGCGGCCGCATTCCCCCTCACGACCGCCTCGTGAAAGGCATCTTTGACATGGCGGGAGTCGTTCGGAACGCCGTAGAGGAGTTGCAGATTGGTTTCGTTTTCGGTGAAAAGGAGCGGCCCCGCGGCCTCGGCCACGAGCCGATATTCACCAAGCTCGTCATGACTCGCCTCGATCACTCCCAGGGCCTCCGAATGATCGCTCCCAACGCGCAGGTTCGGGCGCGGCACGTCGGCTACCCAGCTCCAGGTATTCCGAAACCAGATGGTCGGCAGGAGGTGGAGGGTGGCCGCTTCCGGCCCACGATTGGTAACGGTGGCGCGGATGAGCAAATCGTCGGCCGCGGATTTCGCATACTCGATCGTGATGTCGAAATAGCGATTCTCACCCAAGATGCCGGTATCCCAAAGTTCGAATTCCGGTTCCAACCGCGATCGTTCGGCATTTCGCCTAACGAGTTCTTCGTAGGGAAAAGCCGCCTGCGGATAACGATAAGTCATCCGCATGTAGGAGTGAGTCGGAGTGTTGTCCTCGAAGAAGAAAATTTCCTTCACATCTTCGCCGTGATTCCCCTGCGGACCGGTCAGGCCGAAAAGCCGCTCCTTCAGAAATGGGTCGCGCCCGTTCCAAAAAGCGAACGCGAAACAAAGGCGTTGTTTGAAATCGCAAATCCCGCCGATCCCGTCTTCGCCCCAGCGGTAGGCGCGGGAGCGGGCGTGCTCGTGCGGGAAATAATTCCAGGCATCGCCATTCGCGCTGTAATCTTCGCGGACCGTGCCCCATTGCCGTTCGCTCAGGTAAGGCCCCCACAAATGCCAGCGCTCTTCGCGATGGTTGTTTTGCTCGAGGCGTTGTTGTTCGGTGTTCATCGCGCGATCACCGGGCGAAAATTGGGGCCGGGCCAGAGGTTACTGCGTCGCATGGATATATTTGGCGAACCAGCCGAGGTAGCGCTGATAACGATCGAGAATGTAACTCGGCTTTTTGAGCCCGTGGAATTGCCCCGGATAAATCACCAGCCCGGTCGGCACGCCTAACGATCGCAGGGCTTGGTACATCTGCTCGCTGTTGAGCAGAGGCACGTTGTAATCGTTCTCTCCACAGAGGAAGAGAGTGGGCGTTTTGATTTTGTCGGCGTGGAGGAAGGGATACGAAATTTTGCTCCAGATCTCGGGATGCTCCCAGGGCGTGCCCAGCTCGTATTCGTAGTCGCGAATGTATTGATCGGTTCCGTAACCGGCAAGGATGTTGGAAATGGAGGCGCCGCTAACTGCCGCCTTGAAGCGAGTCGTGGAAGCGATGAGATAATTGGTCGACATCCCGCCGTAACTCCAGCCACCGACCACGAGGCGCTCCGGATCAGCCAGGCCGCGCGCGATCGCGTCGTCTACCGCCGCCAGATCATCCTGCACATCGACGCTGCCCCAGCCAGCGAAGATGCCCATCGCATAGTCGGTCCCGCGACCGGTTGAGCCACGCGGGTTGGGCAGGATGACAAGATAGCCGTTGGCGGCAAAGAGCTGTTTCTCGAAATCGAATTCGTTTGCGTACTGCGATTGGGGACCGCCATGGGGACGAAGGACCGCGGGAAGTTTTCCACCCGGCTTTTCGTTAGGCGGATGAACCAAAAAACCGTGCACTTCCGTCCCGTCAGAATTCTCGAATTTGGTTTCCTCAACTTTCCCTAGCTTGATTCCGGCGAGGAAGGCATCATTTTGTTTCGAGAGGCAGCGTAGACTGTCGCCCTCGGCCGCGAAAATTTCGAAGGGCTTGTCGGGCGTGCTGGCCCGAACAATGACTTTGCCGGCCCGGCTAACATCGTAGGCCGTTACTTTCCGCCGGCCGCCGACGACGGAGTTTGGTGTGCTGACGGGGTTAGCGTCCCCGGCTAGAGCGGGGACGCGAACGAGCGTTTCGGCGCCGTCGTCTTCCACGAGGGCGAAGATTGATTTTCCATCCGACGCCCAAAGTGGCCGAACAAAATTCCGATCGCTGGCGGCGGTCAAATATTCCGGTTCGCCGCCAGTCGCGGGGATAATCGCGAGCGAATGCGTGGCATACTCGATCTTTTTCGGGTCGCCACCGTGAAGGTAAGCGATCGTTTTGCTGTCCGGGCTCCAAGCCGGTGGGCTTTCCCAGTCGGGATGCGCATCGGCTTCCGGGGCGGTCGTCAGCTGGCGTTCTTTCGCACCAGGCCTCGGTTCGATCAGATAGAGATCCCAGTTTTCGGTCCGATCGGCGTCGGAGCCGCGTTTGGAGACGAAGACAATCTGTCTTCCGTCGGGCGACCACGCTGGTAGAAGGTCATCGTGCTCACTGATCGTTAGGCTATCAAGTTTGCGCGAAGCGAGATTGAGCAATTTGAGATGCGACCAGCGATTGGTCAGGTAGCCGTCGATGTCCTTTTTGAATTGGAAACGATCGATCACGATCGGTGGCACGGTTTTCTTCTCTTTTTCTTTCGTCTCCGGATCGCGCGGATCGGGATCGCGCACCACCACGACGAGACGGCCAGAATCGGGAGCCCAGGCGAAATCATCCACGCTGCCCTTCTCGTGGGTCAGTTGCTCCGCCTCGCCTCCGCTGCTGGAAAGAATCCAGAGCTGCTCGTTGACTTTGTCGTCACCGCGACTGGAGAGAAAGGCGATCCATTTTCCATCAGGACTCCAGCGCGGATGGGTCTGCGTATTTTCGCCAAAGGTAAGGGCGCGATTCTCAGAGCCGTCGCAGTTAGCAAGCCAGAGATTTCTCGGCTGCTTGTCCTCCTTTAGGGCAACTGTGCCGACGACATAAACGACCCGCTGGCCGTCCGGCGAAAGATCTGGTTCGTCGACGTCGCGCAGAGCAGCGAAGTCTTCCGGCCGCAAAAGTCGGCGGGGCGGCGCGCCTAACGAAGTCGTAGCCAGAAGAAGAAAGGCGAGTGCGAAACGAAAACGCATGCGCAGTGATAACGCTTCGCCGCGTGCAAGGCGAGCGCAATAGCGCGACCGACCCTAGGCGCCCGGGTGCAGGTAGCTTTGCGGATTCTCGACCTGCACAGCACGCTGACCAAACGAGCCGCCACTGGAGGCGACTCAGGAAGAAAGCCAGCGACTGAAGAACGACATCCCCTTGTAAGAAACAATCGCTCCCCACAATTCCCGCCCTCGGGCGCGCAAACCGGCGCAAATCGCGCCCCGCTGGTCGTAGAAGAGGATCCGGCTGACAATTTCCGTGATCCGCGTAGACGCAGCATGTGGTTCCCATCCGATTCAATTGCATGAGCCAACAAAAGGAAATTATTTCGACACTAAACAACCTGATCGAGACCCTGAAAGACGGGCAGGAGGGGTTCAGGCAGTCCGCCGGCGGCGTGGATGATCTGCAACTGAAGACCATCTTCGACACCCTCTCTCTCCAGCGTTCGAAGTTCGCGGGTGAGTTGCAAAGCGAAGTCGTGAAACTGGGCGATCCCGATCCGGAAAATTCGAGCAGCGTGAGCGGCTCGATGCACCGCGCCTGGATCAACGTGAAGAGCGCGGTCACAAACCGAGATCGTCACGCCATCCTGGCGGAAGCCGAGCGGGGCGAAGATTCCGCCGTCGCAGCCTATAAAGACGCAATGGAAAGAGACCTGCCCGCGCCGATCAAAGACATCGTCACCCGGCAATCGGCCGAAGTGAAAGCGGCGCATGACAAGGTCCGCGCCTTGCGCGATACCGCGGCACAGAAGTAACCCAAAGATATCAGAGGCGGGCGGGACCTCCCTCCGCCCGCCTTTGAAAAGTCCCTATCGAGCAAGATCGATGTAGTCCAACACCACTTGGTAGCCGGTGCTGCTCGGATTACGCCCGGTCACCAGAAATCGGAATGTGTTTTCGCCGGGCTGTGTCAGGACAAGCCTGCCGAAATCTACGACTTCATAGTCGATCGCTGACGAATAGGTATCCTGCGGAGAACCGTAGTTGACGTCGTTGATCGAAAGCTGAACGATGCCGTATTGCTTCCCTTTCTTCAGCCCAACCTTCAGATCGTAGGTGCCCGGGACGGGTACCTTGACCTGGCAAGTGACATAGTCTCCTATTTCTGTAGCCTTGAGCAGTAGCCCTTCGCCGCCACTGAGGTTCCCGTCCGGGATTTGCTTCAGCGCCTTGTTTCCGTCGGAAATCAAGGATTCGGCTTCGAAATGATTTGTTAAAACCAAATCTACGTGATCCAGGAGGAGATCCAAACCGCGCGATCTGACATCGGCCTTCGTGACCATAAACTTGAACGCTTTTTCTCCCGGAGCAGCAAACTCTATCGCTCCAAGATCATGGAGGCTCTGCATCCCGTCCTGGCCGTAACCCTGCTGCGTTCCGTCAATCATCAACTTGAACTTCGCCGTTGTCTTCTCCGGCTCGGTTGTTACTTGCAGGTAATAGGTTCCAGCCGTCGCCACAGACACGGAACATGTCACGTAATCACCAGGTTCTCTTCCCTGCAGTAGCAACCCCGCCCCGTTGCTCAGGCTCGACTCATGCACAACCCTTGCCGGGGCTGAATGCTCCACAATGGGCAGGTCCTCCGCCTCGAAGAGCGGAACCAGGTCGAGATAGTCACAAACAATTTCGTACCCGGAGCTGTTCGGATTCTGCCCCACGATCGAGAATTGAAACTCCTTCGGTCCGGAGACGGAAAACGTCACGGGACCAAGATCCATCACCTGATAACCGATCGCGGTCGAGTATTGGTCGACCGGTTGTCCTTGAATGAGGCCATCAATGTAAAGTTGCACCATTCCCTGGCCCGGCCCCGTCCTGATACCCACCCTAAGGTCATAAGTACCGCTACGAGGAACCGGCACCGTATAGACAATCTCATCGCCAACCTTGGTGGATTTGAGCAAACCCGCTCCGAGTGCGCTTAACACCGGGTCATCCGTAATTACACCATAATCTGTTTCCGGCGATGGTCGGGCGACCAGAGTCTCCGCTTCGAAATCGTGCAGACTTATAAGGAAACTAAGTGGCAGGGTTGCGGTCCCAGTCCCGTCTTTCTCCACGCAAAGTTGGATTCTAGGCGGTGGTTCCTTTTTGATTGTTTCGATCTGATCTCCGATCCCCTCTTCGCCCTTGTAGATGCCGGAAATAGTACCCGTGAGGGAGTCAAAGGTGAGTCCGGCTGGGAGCGAGCCGTTCGGTGCACCATCCACCCCGAAGTAGCTAAATGAGCTTACGTCTGCATCAGCAGTGATGGTGTAGGAAAAGAATTGGTTCAGCACCAGGACTGCCGTCGAACGGCTGGTGATCACTGGAAAAAACGGGTCGGTAACAAATGTGAGCTGTAAAAAGGATTTGGCTAGATCCGCGCCGAGGATGTTCAATCCGACGCCATAACTTTGGAGCAGCTCGGAAGAGTCGGGCACCATTCCAGAGATTACTCCTGTGCCCGGGTCGATTGTCACTGCAGGCCCAATGCCCGGGGCGTAAGGCAGTCCGGTAGCCGCAAGCAGTTGGTCTGAGTCGGCATTGTAACTCAGGACCTGAAATCTAAACGGCTGGCCGGCTCTTCCCGTGACGCAGTTGCGGCTGATGATTTGTGGTGAATCTTCGGCAGGCGGCAACCCCTCGATAAGAAAGCTCACTTCCTTCGGAAGAGCGGATCCGGCACCGTTGGAGGCGAAAAAAGTGGTAACGAAACCGTCACTCGTGTCAGTCGGCGCTCCGTAGATGATTCCACGCTCGTGATCGATATTGAGACCGGGCGGCAAGGGTATTGCATCGAAATATGTGGGACCGTTGGTGGCGGTTATCTGATAAGTAAACTGCTCACCGACGCTTGCCACGAGCGCTTGACCCCCGACAGCGAAGATGGTGTCTCCAACGGTTTCGGCCCCCAAGCCGCGCCGCGCCGTCAGCATCGGAGCAACTGTTATCCAGCTGTCAGTCGATGGATCGTAAACATCCACTGTCGCGATAATGCCAACTTCGGCCACCTCGCCGCCAATGATGTAAACTTTCCCGTCGAGGATGGTGAACGCGGAATTCCGGCGTGGATGCGGCATGTGCGAGGGTTTAATTGTCCACGCTCCAAAGCCCCCATTAGCGTTAGGATCGAACTCCTCGACCGTGTCGAGGGCGGTATGGTCATTTTTTTGCCCGCCAATCGCATACACTTTGCCGTTAAGAGCGGCCACCGCGGGTACTGCGCGAGGGATATTGAGGGAAGCTTTATTTTCCCACTTGCCCACCCCCCCTTCTCCGGCCGGATCGAAGACCTCGACGGTAGCAAGTGGCGTAAAATCATCGTCCGCTCCGCCAACGGCGTAGAGGAGATTGTGCCGTGTATCCGCTCCGGCGCCGAGTTGAAGGCGCCGGGTAAGCATTGACGGCTTTGTCGACCATTTATCTGTTGCCGGGTCATACGCCTGCATGACGTCAAGAGCCTTTCCGCCGCACCCGTCTTCTTTCGATTCACCGCCGACCACGTAAATTAGGCCACTAAGTGATGCACCAGCCGGACGCCAGCGAAGTGGGGCCGGCAACGGGGCGAGGCCGATTTTCCACTTATCTTTATACGGGTCGTAGGCCTCGACCGTGCCGACCACAACGCAATTATCCAGGCTGCTTCCCCCAATGGTGTAGAGATTGTGCTCTACAACGCCAGTCGCAAAGCCGGCACGGCCGGTGGGCATGGGAGCCGTGCTCCTCCAGATTTGGTCGTCCAACGTGCGGAAGGCCGTGTTTACGCTCACGATCCGCAAATCGCCCGGATCGGTGATCACCGGAGCAAGCGTTTGAGCCGAAGCGATAATCGCGAACAGGCAACTCAACGCTGCAAGTCCAACACAAAGCCGCACCGCAGTGCGGCCACAATGCATTCGGGGGTTCATATAGGGGCTTTTTCGTTCTCTTTCTGAGGGTTCGGAACGGGGGTTGTCAAGAATATTTGATGTGTCCGGGGACATGTGGGTCGATCTTCTCGGAAATCCCTGCCCGCCTCAACCCCAATCTGCGCAGGGAGTTGCGAAGCGCACGACCGGCGAAGTTGAAGGCCCGAAGCAGATTAATCCATCGTCCCTTGCCTTCTACAGAAGTTACCGATCGAAGTTCTCAGAAATCTGGGAAATTGCCGCCAACTGGCCTGGAATTCGGCCTTTTCTTCGAACGCATTTCGTGCGGGTTTGTCTCACCATGCCTATGAGATCAACCCAGGAAATTACCCAGCAAGTCCAGGAGCTGGGTCAATGGATCGCACCGCTCCGCGAACAGGTCGGCCACGTCGTTATCGGTCAGAAGTACCTGGTCGACCGCCTCTTGCTCGGTCTCCTCGCCAACGGCCACATCCTTCTCGAAGGCGTCCCCGGCCTCGCCAAAACGCTTACCGTCAAAACGATGGCTGCCTGCATCCAGACCGGATTCCAGCGTTTGCAGTTTACGCCGGATCTTTTGCCCGCCGATCTCATCGGCACGCTCATCTACAATCCGCGCAGCGGCGAGTTCACGACCAAGCTCGGCCCGATTTTTTCCAACCTGATCCTGGCCGATGAAATTAATCGCGCCCCGGCCAAGGTGCAGAGCGCGCTTCTCGAGGCGATGCAGGAACGGCAGGTCACAATCGGAGACAAAACTTATCCGCTGGCCGATCCCTTTCTTGTCCTCGCGACGGAAAACCCGCTCGAGCAGGAGGGCACCTATCAGCTTCCCGAAGCCCAGCTCGATCGTTTCATGCTCAAGCTCAATGTCGGATATCCGGCCAAGGCGGAGGAGCGGCGCATTCTCGACCTGATGGCGACCTCAGCGCCGGATCTGCACGTCGATTCGGTCGTATCGCCGGACCAGATCATCCGGGCGCGCGAGTTGGTAAACCAGATTTATATCGACGATCGAGTGAAGGACTACATCGTCGATGTGGTCTGGGCGACCCGTGAGCCGGCTTCGTATCGGCTCGAACTCGAGGGCCTGATTCGTTACGGCGCTTCCCCGCGCGCCACGATTTACCTCGCACTCGCCGCCCGCGCCTACGCTTTCCTGAACGGTCGCGGCTACGTCACTCCGCAGGATATCAAGAGCATCGGACCCGATGTCCTCCGCCATCGCATCATCGTGAGCTACGAAGCCGAAGCCGAAAGCGTCTCGAGCGAGACGGTGATCGATCGAATCTTCGCCGGGCTGCCGGTACCGTGATCGGCGTGAAGAAAACCAGACCTCCGAGCGTTCGCGAAGACGAACTACGGCGGACCCCGGCCGAGATCCTGAAAAAGATTCGGGCCCTCGAGATCAAGACCAAGGGGCTCGTCCAATCCGCTTTTGCCGGCGATTACCACAGCGTCTTCAAAGGGCGCGGGATGAATTTCGAGGATGTCCGCGAGTACCAGCCGGGCGACGAGATCCGCGCGATCGACTGGAACGTGACCGCGCGTCTCGGTAACGCCTTCGTGAAAAAATTCACCGAGGAACGCGAACTCACGGTCATGCTCGTGGTCGATGTGAGCGCATCCGGAAATTTCGGCAGTGTCGCACTTTCCAAACGTGAACTGGCAGCCGAAGTCGCCTGCCTCCTCGCTTTCAGCGCGATCCGCAACAACGACAAAGTCGGCCTCATTCTCTTCTCCGACCAGGTCGAGCTATTTATTCCGCCGAAAAAAGGCCGTTCCCACACTCTGCGGGTGATTCGCGAGATTCTCTTCTTCGAGCCGCAAGGACGCGGGACTCTGCCGAGCCTGGCGCTCGATTACCTCAACCATGTCGTCACCCGGCGCTCGGTCGTTTTCTTCATCTCCGATTTCCAGAGTGAGGATTTTTCGCGCGCCCTCACGATCACGAGTCGCCGACACGATTTTGTCGCGATCCGGATCGATGACGAGCGCGAGGAATCGCTCCCCGATATCGGACTCATCACATTGGAAGACGCCGAGACGGGCGAACAAATCGAGGTCAACACCGGCGATCGCCGTCTCCGGACCCGTTTCGCGGAAGCGGCCCGGGAGGAATGGGCCGAGACGACCCACACCCTGCGCCGGAACAACATCGACACCATCTCGCTTCGCACCGATGCCGATTATCTCCCGGCGCTACGGGCTTTTTTCAAACAGCGCGAGCGCCGCATGGCACGTCGTTAGGCAAACAGGATGACTCCTTTTCTCGCGCAGGAATTTCACGATATTACCGGGCCGCTGGATTATTTCATCCTCCAGCCCTGGATGATCTTCTGCGCGGTCGCGGGCTTTCTCCTCCTCCTTGGCCTGACCATCTGGCTGATCAAACGTTGGCGGAATCGGCCGGTTGCGGTCAAGACTCCGCGGGAGCGCGCGCTCGATCTCCTTGCCTGGGTCGAAACGGAGATCGACAAGTTGTCTCCCTACCAGTTCAGCATCCGGGTTTCGGATATCCTGCGCCGCTACGTGACCGAGCAATATCAGCTGCCAGTCACACGCCAGACGTCAGTTGAATTTCTCAACGGTCTCGCCACTACATCGACTTTTTCAGCCGACGACCAATCGCTTCTCGGAGACTTTTTGAATCGTTGCGACCTGATCAAATTCGCGCGCTACGACGCGACCAAAGAAGACAGCCGCCTCCTGCTCGACGAGGCGAATCGTTTCGTGAAAGGAGGCGCACTTGAACCTGCCTGAGTTGTTCTCGCCCAATTCGCCATGGGCATTTTCTTTTGCCCATCCCTGGATGCTCCTGCTGCTGCTCCTCGTGCCGCTCCTTATGTGGCTGCGCGGCCAGCGCGGCGCGGCGGCGGCGCTTGTTTTTTCCTCGACCGCGACTCTGCGGGCGCTCGGCAAACGCAGCACTTCACGCGCGGGCCGCATCATGCATGGCCTGCTTTATCTCGCCCTCGCCATTTTCATCATCGCTCTCGCCCGGCCGCAGCTCGGCAAAAGCCTGACCGAGGTCGAAGCGAGCGGGATCGACATCATGGTCGTGCTCGATGTTTCGGGCTCGATGCTGACGAAAGATTTCACGGTCGGCGGCGAGTCCGCCACCCGGATTGATGCGATTCGTGAAGTGACGCGAAAGTTTATCGAAGCCCGGCCTAACGACCGGGTCGGGATCATTGCCTTTGCCGGCCGGCCCTATGTCGTCAGTCCGCTGACCCTCGATCACGATTGGCTCCTGCAGAATCTGGAGCGAGTCCGGATCGGCCTGGTCGAGGATGGAACCGCGATCGGTTCCGCGATGGCCTCGGCGGCCAATCGCCTGAACGACAAGCAATCGAAAAGCCGCGCCATCGTTCTCCTGACCGACGGCGAAAATAACGCCGGGAAAATTCCGCCGAACACTGCCGCCGAAGCGATCAAGGCGCTCGGCATCCATCTCTTTGCAATCGGCGCCGGGATCAACGGCATCGCGCCGGTTCCGGTCTTCGATCCTTCGAATGGCCGACCAGTGACCGACGTGGCGGGCAACGTCATGTACCGGAATCAGAGGGTGCAGTTTAACGAAGCCGGCCTGAAAGAGGTGGCGAAAATCGCCGACGGCCAGTTCTTCCGCGCGACCGACACCGACTCGCTCGAGCAGATCTATGCCGATATCGACAAGATGGAGAAGTCGACCGTCTCGGTGAAGAAATATCAACAGTACCGCGACCTTTTCCCGGCCTGCCTGATGGCGGGCGCGGGCCTGCTCCTGGCGGAACTACTGCTCTCGCAAACCATCTGGAAAAAGCTGCCATGACTTTCGGAAATCCAGTCTGGCTTTGGGCGTTGCTGCTTCTCCCGCTACTAGCGTTTTTCTTCGCCCGCGCCGAGCAGCGCGGGGCGGAAAAGCTGCAGCTTTTCGTCGCTGCCCGCCTCCTTCCGCAACTGGCCGGGACGGTCAACCGCGGCCGCCGCATCTTGCGTTTCATTCTTCTCCTTCTCGTCCTCGCTCTCGTCCTCGTTAGTCTGGCTCGGCCGCGCTGGGGTTACACCTACGACGAGGTGAAACGCAAAGGGCTCGACCTCCTCCTCGCGGTCGACGTTTCGCGCAGCATGCTCTCGAACGACGTCCAGCCAAACCGTCTCGAGCGAGTCAAACTCGCGACCCAGGATTTGATCAACGAACTGCAGGGCGACCGCGTCGGCCTGATCGCTTTCGCGGGACGCGCTTTTCTCCAGGCGCCGCTCACGATCGATTACGACGCCGCAATCGATTCGATCAACGAACTCGACACCAAGATCATCCCGGAAGGCGGGACGAACATCTCGGACGCGATCGCGCTCGCCACTCGCACTTTCGGAAAATCCGCGACCGGCAACCGCGCGTTAATCATTTTTACCGATGGCGAAGAGTTGAGCGGCGACGCGATCAAGTCGGCAAAAGCCGCGGCTGATGCCGGCGTCCGCATCTTTACCGTTGGCGTCGGGACACCGGGCGGCTCGCTCATTCCGATCCAGAGCGATAACGGCGGGACGGCCTTCGTCAAAGACGCCAAGGGCGAGGTGGTAAAATCGAAACTCGACGAGACGCGACTGCGCGAGGTCGCCCAGGCGGCGGGAGGATTTTATCTCCATCTCGAAAACGGGCCGCAGACGATGAAGCAGCTCTTCACCGAAGGTCTCGGCAAAATGAAAGTGGCCGACATCAATGCGCGTCTCTCGCGCAAAGCGATCGAGCGCTACGAATGGCCGCTTGCCGCCGCCATCCTGTTTTTTGCGCTCGCGCTTTTGATTAACGATCGCCGGCGCGCCAAAGGCACAAGCCGCTCCGCTGTCAGACAAAAAACCGTTGCGGTCGCTGCGTTGATCTTCTTGTCCGCGAGTTGGGCTCGGGCGGCCTCGGCCGGCTTGGAACTCTACGACCAGCAGAAATTCCCAGAGGCCTACGATCATTTCCAGAAAACGCTCCAGGAAAATCCCGGCACCCGCCAGAGCGACCGGATTCAATTTGATGCCGGGGCGGCCGCTTACAAAATGAAGGACTACAACAAGGCGCTGCAGTCCTTCAGCCAGGCGTTGCTCTCGAAGAATCCGCACCTGCAAAGCGAAAGTCACTACAATCTCGGCAACACCCTTTACCAGCGCGGCGAAGCGGAGAAAAGCGACGCGAAAAAGCTGACGAACTGGGAAGAAGCCCTCAAACAGTACCAAGAAACGCTGAAAGCCGAGCCGCAAAACAAGAATGCGAAGGACAACTACGACTTCGTCAAAAAGAAGATCGAGGAGTTGAAGAAAAAGCAGGAGCAGAAACCAACGCCGACTCCCACGCCTTCGCCGTCACCTTCACCGTCGCCGTCACCACAAAAGGATCAGAAAAACGATCAAAAGCAGGAGGACAAAAAAGACCAGAAGAACGACCAAAAACAAGACAACAAGAACCAGCAGAAGAAGGACGACCAGCAGCAGAAAGATCAACAATCGAAAGACCAGCAGGGCTCAGGCAACGGCGAGAAATCTCAGAATAAACAAGAATCGCCCACTCCGACCCCGACTCCGCCACCCACGCCCACACCGGGAGAGAGCGCGAGCCCGAGCCCAAGCCCGGGCGAGAACGGCGCCGGCGAATCGCCGACTCCGACTCCAACGCCCTCGCCTTCACCGTCAGAAGGTGATCAGTCCAGCGCTTCGCCCACGCCAACCCCCGGCGAGGAAGGAACTCCATCCCCCACGCCGGGCGAAGGAGCATCGCCATCCCCCACCCCGGGCGAGGGCGAACAGAACGGGGGAGAGAATGGCCAGCAACCGACCCCGACTCCAGCCGGCACGCCAGCCAAGCCTTTGACTGGCGACGTCAAAGGCGCGGGCGAAGAAAAACCGAAAGAACAACAGCCGGCCGAGGCGGCCGAAGCCGAGCCTGAGAAGGAAGGCGAGATGAGCCCGAAACAGGCGGCCCTTCTTTTGCAGGCGATGAAAGACGAAGAACAGAAAGTCCAGCTTGATGAACACAAGCCCGTGCGTCCTGTCTATAACGATTGGTAAGTCGCCCACCCGATGCCGTTCCAAAATTTTTCTCAATTCAGCCCCGTATCACCTCGCCCCCAGCGGACCGCGAGTTGGCTCGGCGTGCTCGTGGTTTCTTTCACGATTTTTCTCGGCGCTCTCCACGTCCGGGCCGACGAGCCGACCGTCACCGCTGTCCTGACCAGTTCGGAAACCGAAGTGGATCGGCCGGTCCAGTTGCAGATCAAGATCACGGGCGACGCGAACGCAAATCCGCCTAACGAAATCACGGTCGACGGCCTCGACATTCGCTACACCGGCCAGTCGCAACTGGTGGAAGGCCGCAATTTCCGCTTCACCTACAGTTTCGTTTACAACTACACGATCCTGCCTTTGAAAGCCGGGACCTTCACCATCCCGGCCCAGGCCATATCAACTAACAGCGGCACCCTCCGCACTCCGGCGCTCACCCTGAACGTTGCGCCCAACGACGACGGCACCACCACTTCGCGCCGCGGCAGCGCTAACGGGAGCAGCGCAATCGATGAAAAGAAAATCGTCTTTGCCGAGCTGGTCGTTCCGAAAACGACTGTCTACGTCGGCGAAACGATCCCGGCCCAGATTCGGATCGCGATCAACTCGCGTGTCCCGCATCGCTTCATCGATCTGCCCAACCTGAGCGGCCAGGGCTTCACTTCCCAGCGGATGCCGAATCCGGACCAGAAGCTGGAGTCGATCAATGGGCGCTCTTACGAAGTGGTCACCCTCCAGACCGCCATCACCCCGGTGCGCAGCGGCAAGCTCGAGATCGCGGCCAAGGACGCGAAAGCGATCATCCAGGTGCCGCGCCGCGGAGGAAGCCGGGCGCGCTCGCCCTTTGATCTTTTCGGGATGGACGACCCGTTCAACGATCCATTCTTTAATGATCCCTTTGCTGGCGTTGGGGAACAAAAGGAAATCAAATTTTCCAGTGAAACGACCACGATCGAGGTCAAGCCGCTCCCGCCCAACGCTCCGGCTACCTTTGCCGGCGCAGTCGGAAATTTCTCCCTCACGACCGATGTGAAACCGAGGACCGCGCAGGTCGGCGATCCGCTCACCGTGACCGCGGCGATTTCCGGCCGCGGCAATTTCGATCGAGTGACCGCGCCGACCCTGGAGAATGATCGTGGCTGGCACACCTATCCGCCGGGCTCGAGTTTCAAGGCGGACGACGAGATCGGGATCAGCGGAACGAAGACCTTCGAGATGGTGCTCACGCCAAACGAACCCAAAAAGGCCGTTCCCCCGCTCGTTTTTACCTATTTCAACCCGCTCAAGGAACAGTATGTCACTCTGAAGGGCGATAAACTCCCGGTCGTAGTGGAGGGCGGCACCGCGCCGAGCGCGACTCCCGCCATTGTGAGCGCGGGGACGCCGCCGCCCCAGCCGAGCGCGCGCCCGACAGCTGCGCCGCAGGGCACGGACATTCTTTATCAACTGACCGACCACGGCGGCTGGGGCCGGACGTTTGCTCCAGTTTTCGAGCGACCAGTTTTCTGGGCAGCCCAAGCGGTGCCGCTGCTCGGCCTGATCGGGTTTTTCGGCTGGGAAATGCGCCGTCGCCGCCTTGAGAATCGCACCGGGCAACGCCTTGACGCCTGGGCACACGAAAGCGCCGAGTTGGAGCGGAAATTGCGCCGCGCCGGTGATCCACCGAACCAATATTATGCCGAGGCCCTGCGCGTGGTGCAGTTGAAGACCGCGCTCGCGCGCCGGATCGAACCCAACACGGTCGATGCGGAAACGGCGGTGGAAGCCTTCGATCTGCCTGACCAGCAGCGGGACCGGGTGCGCGAACTTTTCCGGCGGAGCGACGAACTTCGCTACAGTGGCCGGCCAAACGGAAACAGCACGGTCGCGGAAGAGACGCGGCGTGAAGTGCTGGATCTAATCGATCGCCTGAACTGAAATGCGCGCCCTTTTCCTCATCCTCACTGCTTCACTCGGCCTGACGACAAGCTCGTTCGCAGCTGCGGACCGCCCGGTCAATTCAGACGCGGCTTTCACGAAGGCGAACGCCGATTACGCAGCGGGCCATTTTCCGGAAGCGATCGCAGGTTATGCATCGTTAGTCCAGAGCCGGCAGTGGAACCCGACGCTCTTCTACGACCTCGGGAACGCTTATTTCCGCAAAGGCGATCCCGGTCGCGCCATTCTCAACTACGAACGCACCCTCGCGCTCGATCCAAACCACGCCGAAGCGCGAGCCAACCTGCAGTTGGTGCGCGACCAGGCGCGCGCGCTCGAATTGGCTCCGGGCTGGATCGAATCCCGTCTCGGTTTCCTGACCCGCGATCAATACACCTGGCTAGCGGCCATTGCCTTCTGGGGCGCGGCGGCGATTTTCTGTAGACTTTACTTCGCGCGCCGACGGGCAGTGGTCTGGATTTTCGCGCTGGTATTGCTGGTTGCGATCTCCGGTGCGTCGGCCTTCGCCGCCTACCAACTCGAGACCGGTAGTGCGGGCGCGAATCTTGCGATTGTGACGAAGAAGAACATCCAGGCCCGCCTCGCGACCGCGGAAAGCGCGGGCACTGTCCTCCTCCTTCCAGCCGGGAGCGAAATCAAGATCCTAAGCACGCGCGGCGATTGGTCGTATGCGGCTTTGCCTAACGATCTGCAGGGTTGGATCCCGGCGCAAAGCGCAGAGCGGGTGCGCATGTAGACGCCGCCCTCTGGGCGAAGCGAGCGGCGGGGTCACCGACGTCGAGAACTCCGAACGGCAGTTTGCCCCCGCCCATCGCAGAGCGAAGCGTCTACACCGGGACCAGCGAGAATCCCCACCGGTTGATCTCTCGGCAAAGCCTTTCATCTTGATCGCATGAACGCGGAAATGGATCTCGGGACAAACAAGAAGGCGTTCCAGATCAACCTCGATCGCAAGCGTTACGGGACTTTCGCCGAGATCGGCGCTGGACAGGAAGTGGCGCGGCGTTTCTTCCAGGTCGGTGGCGCGTCCGGCACAATCGCAAAGACCATGTCGGCCTACGACATGCAGTTCAGCGATGCGATTTATGGTGCGACCGATCGCTACGTCAGCCGCGCACGGCTCAAGACGATGCTCGACCACGAGTATTCGCTGCTGATCAAGCGCCTCGATCAAAAGCTGGGCGACGAGCGCACCTTCTTCGTTTTTGCCGACACCGTCGCGGCCCGCAGTTTCAAGCAGCGCAACGAAGCGCACGGCTGGCTCGGAATGCGGTTTCAATCGAGGGCGCGAGGCGAACCGAGCGAGATCATCATCCATGTGCGAATGCTCGACGAAGCAAACGTGGATCAGCAGGAAGCGCTCGGGATTATCGGGGTGAACCTGATCTACGGCGCATTTTACGAACATCAGCCGGAGAAATTGATCTCGTCGCTGCACGAAAATCTGGCTCCGGAAAGAATCCAGGTCGACATGATCAAGTTCTCCGGGCCGGACTTTGCCGGGGTCGACAACCGCTTGATGAGCCTCCAACTGGTGAGCCAGGACCTGACCGATGCGGTCATGTTCACGGCCGAGGGCGAATCGGTCCAGCCGGCGGAAATTCTGCACAAGAAAGCGATCATTGTGGAACGCGGCAGCTTCCGCCCGGTGACGTATGCGACCAACGACATGCTGGAAGGCGCGCGCCAGATTTTCCTCCGCCAGCCGGACGCGAAAGAGGAGGATCTCGTCGTCCTGATGGAGATGACGCTGGAAAACCTGCTCTCGGAAGGCCAGCTCAATCACGCCGATTTCCTCGCCCGGGTCGATATCCTCGGGTCGTTAGGCCGGACGGTTTTGATTTCGAAATTTGGCGAATATTACCGGCTCGCCGGCTACCTCTCCCGCTACACCAACCAGATGGTCGCGCTCGTCATGGGTTTGCCGAGCCTGCACGAGATCTTTGACGAGAAATATTATCTCAACCTCGAAGGCGGGATCCTCGAAGCTCTCGGCCGGATGTTCAAAAGCGGACTCAAACTTTTTGTCTACCCGACGGTGGAAGAAAAAACCGGGCAATTGCGGACCGCGACCCAGCTCGAGGTCGCGCCTAACCTGCATCATCTCTACCAATACCTGATCGAGAACGGCTTCATCCAAGAGGTCACCCAGTTCCGTCGCGAATACCTGAAGATTTTCCCGCCGGAGGTTCTCGCGAAAATGCGGATGGGCGATCCGGCCTGGGAAAAGATGGTTCCACCGGAAGTCTCGGAAATGATCAAAGCGCGCGGATTTTTCGGCTACCGGCCGTCGGTCGCCGCGTAGTGCGGCGGCGGGCTTGTCGCTCGCCTCGGAGAAGACGTCCATCTTTGTTCGGCATTTCCCTTCTTTTGGCAAACCGCTCCCCCAGCGGCCGACACGGTCGCCCCTACATTTAGATTTTTCAAAAAGCGCCACACCTCCGGCACGGTTTTCGCTTTATGAAGCGCAAGACCATGGCCAAGTCCTCAAATTCAGTTATCGGCATCGATCTCGGCAAGCACGTCTTCAAAAGCGTGCTTCTGCAACGAAAAAACGATGACCGATATGTCCTGACCAACTACGCCTTGCACCCGGTCCCCGAGACGATTGCGAACGCTGACGACCTCGCTCAGCAGGTGAAACTTCTTCTCAAAGAAATGGGCGGCAGCGCCAAGAACTGCGCCGTCGCGGCTTCGGATTCGGGCGCACTCCTGCGCATCATCGAACAGCCAAACACCCCGGTCGAATTGCTCCGCAGCGCGCTTCGACTCAACGGCCTCGCCGTTCTCAATCAGGAATGCAAAGATTTCGTTCTCGATTGCGCGCCGGTTTCAGCGGTTGCGCTCGCCGGGGTCGCGCCCAACGGTGCCGCCGTCGCAGGCTCCTCAGGCAAAACACGCTATCTCGTGGGCGGGATGTTGCGCCCCGCGGTCAAACAAATTTCCGAGGCGATGAGCAAGACAAAGACGTCTGCCAACGTTCTCCAGCTCGCGCCCGTCTGTTCCTTTAACGCCTTCGAATTCGCCTACCCGGAAGTCTTCGCGAACGAAGCCTTTCTCCTCCTCGACATGGGGCACGAGCAAAGCACCGTCCTGATCGGAAATAAAACCACCCTCATGCTGGTACGGAGCGTCGACTACGGCGGCAAGCAATTCAGCGAAGCGCTGACCGCCGATGGCGCGGTCGATGCGGATTCGGCGCGCCTCCTCATGGAGCAGGGCGATGCCGGGATGGCGGAAACCTGCCGCAGCTCGCTCCTCAGCCTGGCGATCGAGGTGCGCAACTCGATCGGATTCTTCGAAGGCCATAGCGAAGAAAGCATTCACCGCATCTTTGTTTCCGGCGGGATGGCCCGGACGGAAATGATTTTGCAAATCCTAAGCGATGAACTGGGTCTGCCCTGTGAGATTTGGGACCCGCTCGAAACCTGCGAAGTGGCTTTGCCCCCGGCCAAACGCCAGTCTCTTTCGAGCGAGTTTGTCTCCCTCAATGTCGCGTGCGGCGCAGCCATCTCCTACCTCAAGTCCGCCTAACGATGGCTCTCCAACTCAATCTTTTCCACGAAGAAATCAGCCAGGAACGGCAGCGCAAACGCGATCCGCTCAAGCTCGGCATCATCGGCCTGAGCGCCTTCGGCGTGCTTCTCTTCCTATACTACGGCTGGAACGCCTACCAGACGATCGAGATCCGCAGCCAGCTCAACGCCGTCCAGAGCGAATGGCAAAAGGCCGAACCGAAAGTCACCGCCGCTCAAAAACGGGCAAACGAGCTGCGCCAGATCATCGATAGCACCAAGGTCCTCGACAGCCTGATCGAGGAGCGCTTTTACTGGGCGCCTTTCCTCGCCCAGGTCGCGCAATGCGTCGCGCCCAATCTCCAGGTTACCGCCCTCGACGGCAATGTCGCGGAAAAAGACGGCTCGATCGTCGTCATCCTCGAGGGAGTGGCCGCCGCCCACGAGCCACGTGCGGCCGCCGAAGAGTTCCGGCAACTCCTGAGCGAGCAGCTCGAGAAGAATTATCGCGAGGTCAAGGTCACCTTTCGCAACCTCGAGGACCTGGATACGATGGTGAATCTGAGCGGCGTCTCGACTCCGAGCGCCCGCTTCGTTCTTGATCTAACACTCGTTGCAAAAGCCGGCGATGGAGCCAAAAACGAAGAAGCGGTCGGCGCGATCGCGAAAACGAAATGAAGCCGAATAGACCTAGCAAAGATCAGATTCAAAAGATCGCCCTGAGCACGCTCGGCTTTTTCGGGCTGATCTATTGCTATTTTACCTTCTTCCTCGGACCGCTCCAAAAAAGCCGCGCGACAATGGCAGCCACGATCGCCTCGGTCGAGGCGAAGATGGCCTCTTCCAATACGGAGATGAAAAAGACCGCCAACCTCGAGATCCAGGCCAAGGAAGCAACCGGCCGTTACGAAGCCCTCAAGGCGACGACCGCAGATGGCGCTCCGATCGCTTGGTTTCCGCCCAAAATGCGCACCTTCTTCGGTGACCAGGGCATCGAGAAAGTGACCGCCCGGCTCGAATCGAGCGCCGAGTTTAAACAGCCGGAGCTGACCGATTGGGTCAAGGACACCTGGGCGATCGAACTGCCGCAAAGCGAATATTCCGCCCTCGGCAAAGCGATCGCCGAACTGGAAAACACCGAACCCCTCCTCGCCATCAATCACCTCGCGATTCACGCTGTGCCGGAAGATCCACAGTACCAACAAGTCAGCCTCCTCGCGCAGACCGCGCTCTTTAAGAAATGAAAAATCTTCTTCTGGCCTTTTGCCTAACGAACCTGCTGCTGGTCGCGGCCCGGGCCGAGAATTCGGCTCCCGCGATTGAATTGAAGCACAAGTCGAGCTTCGACGCACCCGACGCGCGCGATCCTTTCTGGCCGATCGGATGGAAACGACCGGGAGCGAAAACTTCCTCGGGCACCGGCCCCGCACTTTCGCCCACTTCTTTTTCCCTCACCTCGGTCACGATGGGCGCTGGAATGCACTTCGCCATCCTGAATGGCAAGATCATGCAGGAAGGGCAGCAATTTGGGATCCAGTTCGGCAGCCAGGTTTACCAGGTCACCCTCCGTTCCATCCAGGACGGTCAGGTCGTCCTCGCTTACCAGGACGAGGAGATTATCGTCTCGCTGCGCCGTAAGTAGCGCCGCTCTTCACAGGCGGTAAAACTCGCGATAGCCGCGCGCGTTTTCCTCGAGCTTCTTGCGTAGCGCTTTCTGCGGATCCCGCACTTCCGCGCCGCCCAGGATCGCCGCGAGGCAGAGCCGCACCATTCCTACGAAATCGTCGATCGTGACAAACTCCGCCGCAATCGCCCCCTCGGGTGTGACGTTGTGGTAATTCCCGAGCGCCAGGCTCGCCGCCGCGCAGGTGTATCCATAAAGTTGATAGGCCGTTGCTTCACAGGTCCCGCCATCGAGCAGACAGCGCTGCACCGGGATTTTCTCCGCTGCGACCGCCGCCAGCAGCCGCGCGGTCGCGGGTCCATCAAAACTCGAGGCCTTGTCCCCGACCCGCACAATCGGGCCTTTGCCGATCTCGGCCGTTCCGCGCGGCGTGCTCGTCTCGAGCGATAAGATCGTCAGGTTGCGCGGCAGGATTCCCGCCTTCGCAAGCTTGATCGCGCCAACGAAACCGACTTCCTCCGCGCGGGTGAAAAGCCCAACGCAATGCGCATTTACACCGCGCTCTTCCAGTTCCCGAAAAACGCAGATGATTTCCGCGCAGCCGATCAGGTCGTCACAGGCGCGTGAATGTATCTGCCCATCGCGGATCTCGAAAGGCGGCAGGTCCCACATTTCAAAATCGCCAAATGACTTCTTCTTGGGATCGCTCCGGAAACGGGCCGCAACCGAACCGAGGAAACCCATTTCGCCGTCTTCGCCGCGGACCCAGCCAGGATGATCCATATGCGCCGCCAAACCCCAGTCGGCGGCCCGTTTCCGGCCCCGTTGATAATGCGCGACGACATTCCCAAAACTGTCCCGCTTGAATGTGACGTGGGCAATTTTTCCCAACTGCGCTTCGATCTCGTCCCGGACCGCATCTTCGTGGAAGGGAGCCGTTGGCTGCTTCGTCAGCGCCTCCACGACCGCGAGCATTTCTTGCTTGCGCATTGGGTCTAACGATTGCCAGCCGGGATTTGCGCCAGACTAACGAACTCGCTTTCGTGCAGCACGATCGGTTTCGTCCCGCGCAGGAGCCGCCACCATTGCCAGGCGCAGCCGGTCACAATCAGGAAAACGAGGACTAGAAAGGCGAGCGCAACCAGCGCATCGATTCGCCAGATGAATGCCTGTCGCGCAAGACCAGCGTTCGCCGGCGCGGCCGCGACTTTCGCATCGAGCATGTCGGCTCCGCTGAGGAAGCCGATCCTCGGATCAGCCGACCAGATCTTGAGATAACCGGCGGAAAACGTGACCACGATCATGAAGGCGAGCGGCAGGAGCGTGGCCCAGACGTAGCGCGCCTTGCCCATTTTGATCAGGATCGTCGTCCCGAGGCAAAGAGCGATGACCGAGAGAAGTTGATTCGCCAGGCCGAAGAGCGGCCAGAGACTGTTGATTCCGCCTAACGGATCGAGCACACCCTGGTAGAGAAACCAGCCCCACGCCGCGACGAGCAGCGCGCTTGTGAAAATATTCGCGCTCCATGACCGGGTGTTGCCGAGCGGACGCCAGAATTGGCCCAGCAAATCTTGCAGGAGAAAACGCCCCACTCGCGTCCCGGCGTCGAGCGTCGTGAGGATGAAGAGCGCTTCGAACATGATCGCGAAGTGATACCAAAGCGCGAGCGCGGTCGGGCTGGCCGTGATCCCCGAAAACATGTGCGCCATCCCGACCGCGAAAGTGGGCGCCCCGCCCGCGCGCCCGAACATCGTGCTCTCGCCCAGTTCGGTGGCGAGCTGCTTCATCTCCGGCTCGGTCACGGGAAATCCAGCCGCCGAAACGGT
Source organism: uncultured Verrucomicrobiae bacterium (assembly GCA_963819975.1). GTDB lineage: Bacteria > Verrucomicrobiota > Verrucomicrobiia > Chthoniobacterales > UBA10450 > Palsa-1392. The sequence continues at coordinate 99,077 of CAWFYE010000011.1, forward strand.
CGCGACCACTTCGCTCGGCGCACCCTTGGCATTGATCGCAAAGTATTGCCCGGGCGGGAGGACAGACGCCGCGACCAGGGCCATAAGCGCGACCATCATCTCGGTCACCATCGCGCCGTAGCCAATATCGCGAATGCGCGTTTCGCTCTCGATCATCTTCGGTGTCGTCCCCGACGCGATGAGCGAGTGGAAACCGGAGACCGCGCCACAGGCGATCGTGATGCAGACGAAGGGAAACACCGGGCCGGCAAAGACCAGCCCCGTCCCGTCGATGAAACGCGTCAGCGCCGGCATCTGGAGCGTGGGATGGATCACGATCACCGCCACGGCGAGCGCGGCGACCGTGCCGAGCTTGAGAAAAGTGCTGAGATAATCACGCGGGGTGAGGAGCAACCAGACGGGCAGAGCAGAGGCAGCGAAGCCGTAAAACATGAGCGCCCAGGCGAGCGATTTCTGGTCAAAACGGAACCAGCTTTCGATCACAGGAAATTGCTCGAGAAACTGGCCTCCCCAGACCGAGAAACCCAGGCCGAACAATCCAAAAATTGTCACCCAGCCGACGCCAACCCGGCCGCCGCGCAAACCGATTCCCATGATGACGGCAATTGGAATCGTCATCGCGATCGTGAACACGCCCCAAGGGCTCTTGGCCAGCGCCTGCACCACCACGAGGGCAAGAACGGCGAGCAGGATCACCATGATGGCAAGAACACTGATGAGAGCGAGCGTCCCGACCGCGCTCCCGATTTCCTCTTTCACCATCTGGCCGAGCGTCTTCCCGCGCCGGCGGACGGAAGCGAAGAGCACGATCATGTCGTGCACGCCGCCGCCGAGCGTCGCCCCGATCAGAATCCAGAGCATCCCGGGCAGATAGCCGAATTGCGCCGCGAGCACCGGCCCGACGAGCGGCCCCGGCCCGGCGATCGCGGCAAAGTGATGACCGAAGGCCATCCAGCGATTGGTTGGGACGAAATCCCTGCCGTCATTCACGACTAGCGCCGGCGTGGCGCGCTCGTCATTCAAGACGAGCACTTTGGCTGCGAGCCACTTGCTGTAAAAACGATAGCTGATCGCGGTGGCGCACAAGCCCGCGGTCACGATCCAGAGCGCATTGATCGGTTCTCCCCGGGCGAAAGCCGCGACCGCGACCGCACCGGCCCCGAGCAGCGCGATGCCGAACCAGAGAAGGAATTTAAGGACCCGGATCATGTAGAGGCGAGCGACTATAAAGCTGCGCGCCAGCCATCGGCAATCCCGCCCCTAGCCTAACGAGTCGCGCATTCGCTGAAGCTGTTCGAGCCGCTCCGCGAAATCCTTTTCCCGCTGCCGATGCTCGGCCACGACTGCGGCGGGAGCGTTCGCGACGAAATTCCCGTTCGCCAGTTTTTTTCGCACTGTGACCAGTTCGGCCTCGGTTTTCGCGATTTCTTTGCCGAGCCGTTGCCGCTCAGCCTCGAGATCGATCAGGCCTTCCAGCGGCAGGTAAAGTTCGCCCAGCGGCGTGAGGGCAGTCGGCGTTCCTTTGGGAGGATCGTAATTTGAAGGCAGCTCGAGCCGTTCCGCGTTGAGCAGGATGCGAAGGACAGCAGTTTCTTCTTCTGGGAGTGGGTTCGTGGGCTTGAGGATGAAGGCGACGCGCTTGTTCGAAGCGATATTGAAATCCCGCCGCAGCCGCCGGCCCGCGATGACGGTTTCGTATTTCGCGTTCGCGATTTGCTCGTCGTTAGGCGTAAGCCGGTAGTGAGTCTTGAAGGCGTCGTCGAAAGGCACTGGCCAGTGAGAGAACTGAATCGACTGCGCCCCCTGGTTGTCCGGCAGCTCGCGATAAAAACCAAGACCGTGCCAGAGCTCCTCGGTGATGAAGGGCAGAAACGGATGAAAGAGCCGCAGGGTGTGGCCGAGAACGAAGTCGATGACCGCGAGGGCATTTCCTTTTCGCTCCGTCGCCAGGCTCGCTTTGCTCGCTTCCAGATACCAGTCGCAGAACTCGCTCCAGAAAAACCGGTAGAGCGCCTGAGCCGCTTCGCTGAAATTGTATTCGTCGAGCGCCTGTGTAACGGCGCGGATAGCCGCGTCGAGCCGGAGCAGGATCCACTTGTCGTCGCTCGTCAGAAGCGCGGGATTGATCTCGCCCTCGGTTTCGCCGCCCTGCATCTCGCGAAACCGGCACGCATTCCAGAGCTTGTTCGCGAAGTTGCGGCCTTCCTCGATTTGTTTTTCATCGAATCGAATGTCCTGCCCGCTCGGCGCGATCCGCATCAGTCCGAAGCGCACTCCATCGGCGCCATATTTCCCGATCAAATCGAGCGGGTCGGGCGAATTGCCTAACGACTTGCTCATCTTCCGCCCCTGTCCGTCGCGGATCAGGCCGGTGAAGAAGACGTCGCGAAATGGCGCCTCGCCGGTGTATTCGAGCCCGGCCATGATCATGCGCGCGACCCAGAAAAAGATGATGTCCGGTGCGGTCACGAGATCGCTCGTGGGATAAAACCTGGCGCGCGTCGCGTCGTCCATCGTTTCAAAAGGCCAGAGCCAGCTCGAAAACCAGGTGTCGAGCACATCGGGATCCTGCGTCCAGTTTTCCGGATCGACCGGCGGCTCGATGTCGACATGCAACTTCGTCGGATCGTCATTGGCGTACCAAACCGGAATGCGATGACCCCACCAAAGCTGCCGGCTGATGCACCAGTCCTGGATGTTCTCCAGCCAATGCTGGTAAACGGTTTCCCAGCGTTCGGGACGGAAACGAATCGCGCCTTTCGGGCCGACTGCGGCCCGCGCTTCCTCGACCCGCGGATATTTCAGGAACCATTGTTCGCTCAACCTCGGCTCGATCGGCACCCCGGCGCGTTCGCTGAATCCTACGGTGCTCTCGTGCGGCTCCTCTTTCGCAAGCAACCCGCTTTCGGCGAGCATCTCGGCCGCTTTCTTGCGTGCGACGAAGCGGTCGAGGCCATCGAGTTCCGGAACGCCGGGGCAATTGATCGTGCCGTTCGGATGCAGGACGTCGATCACCGGCAAGTCGTGGCGCCGGCCAATCTCAAAATCGAGTTTGTCGTGCGCCGGCGTCACTTTCAGAACGCCGGTGCCGAATTCCGGGTCGATCCCTTCGTCTCCGATCACGGGCAATTGCGCGCGATCGAGCGGGCGCCAGACTTTCTTACCTAGCGATGAGAGATACCGCTTGTCGTCCGGGTGGACCGCCAGAGCGACGTCAGCCACGATCGTCTCCGGGCGCGTGGTCGCGACCTCGAGGAAGCAACCCGGTTCCTCGACCAACTCGTAGCGCACGTAATAGAGCGCCGATTTCTGCGGCGTCGGAATGACCTCTTCGTCGGAAAGTGCGGTCAGCGCGACCGGGTCCCAGTTCACCATCCGGCGTCCGCGATAGATGAGCCCTTTGCGATAAAGATCCACGAAGGTGTGCTGCACCGCGAGCGAATATGCCTCGTCCATTGTGAAGCGCTCGCGCGACCAATCGCAGGAACAGCCGAGCCGTTTGAGTTGTTCGATGATGATGCCGCCGTGCTTCTCCTTCCATTCGCAGACACGGCGGAGGAATTCCTCCCGCCCAAGATCGCGCCGGGTTTTGCCTTCTTCCTTGCGAATTTTTCGCTCGACCACCGTCTGAGTGGCGATTCCGGCGTGATCGACGCCCGGCAGCCAAAGGACTTCTTTGCCAAGCATCCGGGCGCGCCGGGCGAGGATGTCCTGGATGGTGTTATTCAACACGTGGCCAAGGGTCAGAACGCCGGTGACGTTCGGCGGCGGAATCACGATCGAATAGGCCGGCCTGGCCGACGCGGGATCGGCCGTAAAACAACCGGCCGCCAGCCAGCGAGCATACCATTTCGCCTCGACGGCCTGCGGTTCGTAAGCCTTGGAAATTTCCGCCATGGGGAGGAATCATCGAAGAGCGCGCCGCGAATGCAAAACGAAAACCACACAGGCGTGTGGGGACCGGTTCGTCGGCCCGTGCGGACGTGTTCTCTGCGGAGAAGGCCCGTTCCCGGGCTTTACTCACCTCGGACCGGGAATACGCGAACCCCTTTACGGGAGGTGATAGACTTCCGCGAGAGCAACGCCGGTTCCGCCATTTTTACCCGCCACGACCGCGGTGTATTCGCCGCTTGGCAGCGTCACCAGAATGGCCGACTCGAAGCCGTTCAGCGGCGGAATCCCGGTGGCCACAATGGCGGCGGCTTGGGCAGCGTCGTCCTGCCAGTTGTCATCCGACATGATGAGCATCCCGTTGCTATCGTAAAGACTCAGTGTCGGATCGGCCAGGACGTTGGCAATCCCAGTGAGAGATGGGCCGATGGCCCGGACGAGAATCGTTGTGCCCGTCGTTGAGTCATCGTGACCGACGATCAAGCCAGAGATCATGACGTCGTCGGCGGTCTTGACAAAACCACGCGTGCTAAAATTGGCCAGAGTCGAATCGGATCTTTCGTCCAGATCGTACAGTTCGACCAATCCAATACCGGTGGTTCCACCGTTGCCTCGCAGGATGACGGTGTAGTCGGCCGGGTCCAAATTCGCGATGATCGCCGATTCGAGGTCATTCGTCGGGGCGAGACCGCTGTCCAGAATCTCCGCCTCCTGGTTGTCTTTCCAGTTATCGTTGCTCGCAATCAGTGCTCCGTCCGGACCGTGTAACTCTATGGCCGGATCAGCCAGCAAAGGGCTTAGACCCACCATCGAAGGTCCGATGCCACGTACGATCATCCTTTTGGTCGCATGACCCGTAATAATATAGCCGCCGATTGAAACATTGTCGCCGGTCTGCACGAGCAGGCGGGTCGATAGATTGATTAACTCGGCCGGCCCGGGCGTCGGGCTTGGTGTCGGTGTAGGGGTTTCTGTCGGCGTCGGTGTGGGGGTTGGTGTTGCTGTCGGTGTCGGTGTCGGTGTTGCTGTCGGCGTCGGCGTCGGCGTCGATGTTGCCGTCGGTGTCGGAGTCGGTGTTGCTGTCGGCGTCGGCGTCGGTGTTGCTGTCGGCGTCGGCGTCGCTGTTGCCGTCGGCGTCGGTGTTGCCGTCGGTGTCGGTGTTGGGGTCGGTGTCGGCGTCGCTGTTGGTGTTGCCGTTGGGGTCGGTGTCGGCGTCGCTGTTGGTGTTGCCGTTGGGGTCGGTGTCGGCGTTGCTGTCGGCGTCGGTGTTGCCGTCGGCGTCGGTGTCGGTGTCGGAGTCGGTGTTGCCGTCGGTGTCGGAGTCGGTGTTGGGGTCGGGGTCGGATCAACCTTTACGGATTCGTTGATATCATTACAGATCCCTGTTACCGCCTCGTGATCGGCATCGCCGCTGTAGCTCGCCACGAAGCGATAAGTGCCGGGCAACAGCGGGGTGAAGTCGCCCGAACCGTAATCGCCGTTGCCAGTCACCTCCACTGAGGACGTAAAGGCTGCCGCGCTGACACAGGTGGCATCGTCGGGCCCATAGACGTCGAATGTCATCGTGCCAGTCGGAATGATGCCGCCGGAAAGTGTCGCCGTGTCCGAGATGTTGTTTCCGACCGTCGTGTCTGTAGACGCGCTCGTGCTCAAGGCTGGAGTGATGAGGACTTTTACAGACTCGTTGGTATCATTACAGGTCCCGGTTACCGCCTTGTGATCCGGATCGCCGCTGTAACTCGCCACGAAGCGATAAGTGCCGGGCAATAGCGGGGTGAAGTCGCCCGAACCGTAATCGCCGTTGCCATTTACAATCACTGAGGACGTAAAGGCCGCCGCGCTGCCACAGGTGGCATCGTCGGGCCCATAGACATCGAATGTCATCGTGCCAGTCGGATTGGTGCCGCCGGAAAGTGTCGCCGTGTCCGAGATGTTGTTTCCGACCGTCGTGTCCGCAGACGCGCTCGTGCCCAAGGCCGGTGTGATAAGCACCCTCCCGGGACTGGTCACGACGTTCGTGGATAAGGTCACAGCGGCGGTCGTAGACATGACACGACCAGTCAGAGTGGCGCCACTCGCCAGGGTGACCGCGGTACTGGCGAGAACGTTTCCAGTGAAATCACTGCCGGCAGGCATGGTCACCCCTGTCCCAACTTGAAAGAAGACATTCTGCACGTCGGCCTGGTTGACTAACTGCACCGAGGCCGTGGTAGTGGTGTCTAGGGTGGTTCCAATTTGGATTACAAAGCGTGCGTTTGGATCGTTCTCCGCATCCAGAATTAGAGTGCCGGATAACGTGGCGGTGGTCGCGAAATGGTAGACGCCAGGCGTAAGAATCAAGCCTCCGAGATCTTGCCCGCTCAAGTCATTGGCCGGCGGATAAGGCAACACGGCGAACGCGGCGTAGGCGATCAGCAGGTCGTCATGGGCCTGTGCCGCAGTGGCGTCACCCGGGTGAAGTGCGCCGTTCGTGATAACGCCTGGTGGGAAGCCGGTGATGGCCGTACCTGACCAGACGCCGACATCGCCGGAGACCTGGCTCTCGCCGGCATTGGTCACCGTGGTCGTGCCCAGCACGGCAAAAGTCTCGGCCGAGCCGAGGGACTGGGCGCGGAGTTGAGCTGCGCAGGTCGCAAGCACGGCGCAGGCGAGGAAAAGTCTCGGGATAAGCCCGCAAAAATATGACTGAGTTGGTGTATTTATGGCAAGGTCGTGCGGTTCCAAATTATCCCCCGGCTGACCGATCTGGGCAGACCCGGGAACTGTCTTCAGATGGCACGAAAGAAAGCTGACCTCACCCGCAGCCCTTGTGTCCTAAGCCGGAACGATCGAACTCTCCTAATTCACGGCGGTGCGAGCGCACCAGATACCCGAATTAGGCCTTTACTTGAGCAGGAATCGGTCCGCGCAGGTGGGCAGGTGGAATAGTGGCGGTCCTTTCGGCGCCGCCCGAATTGCAGGCATCCGATTGACGGCATTTGCGGCCTGGCTTCAGCGCCTTCAATTTGTCACGATGGAAAAGGTCAACCTCGGTGAAAAGTTCGCGGCCTTTACCGAGCATTGGCGGCCGAAGATCGTCGGCGAATTGAACGGCCAGGAGGTGAAAGTGGTGAAATTCCAGGGTGTTTTTCCCTGGCATCTGCACGAACAGGAGGACGAATTGTTTCTCGTCTGGCGAGGACGGATGCGGATCGAGTTTCGTGATCGGATCGTCGAACTGAGTGCGGGCGAATTTTTGGTTGTCCCGCACGGCGTTGAGCACCGCACGGCGGCCGACGCAGAAGCGGAGGTCGTTCTCTTCGAGCCGACCGCGACCCGCAACACTGGCGATGCCCAAAGGTCAGAATTTACTGCACCGGAAGGGGTTCGGATTTAAGGTCACCCTTCTTGCGCGGCCGTGACCGCGCCTTCAACTTGCGGCTCATGCGTTTTCACAAAATTGTCACCTTCCTTCTTTTCGCAACCGTCTCGACTCGTCTGGCGCGAGCCGAGGATTGGAACGTGATTCAGGCGGACGGGCGCGATTACGTCAGTTTCGCCAACGTGGCGCAATTCTATCGCTTCCCGCAGTTCTCGCAGGTCAGCCGCACGGTTTCACTGCGCGACGAGCGGCGCGGGATTCGCGCGCAGGCTGGGACGAGCGAATTTTACATCAACGGCGTGCGCTTTTTCAGCGACTTCCCGCTCGTCGCGCGGGAGAACGAAAATCTCATCTCCGCGATGGATATCGCGAAGATCGTCGAGCCGGTGCTGCGCCCGAACAAGATCAGCGGCGCAAAAGAGATAGAGACCGTGGTGCTCGATCCCGGTCACGGCGGCGACGACAGCGGAACGTCCGGTCCCTGGGGAAACGAAAAAACTTTTGCGCTCGATGTGGCGCTAACCGCGCGCGAAGAATTGCTCCGTGCCGGATTCAAAGTGGAGATGACTCGCTCGACCGACAAGGATGTTTCGCTCGAAGACCGGGTCGCGTTCGCCAATCAATTTTCCAACGCGGTTTTTATCAGCGTCCACTTTAACTCCTCGAGTGGCGGTTCCGGAGTCGAGAGCTATGCGCTGGCGCCGGCGGGCGTGCCCTCGAATGCCTCGGCCGAAAATCACCCCGGCGCCGTCAACACCGAGTGGTACCAGGGCAATGCGCAGGACGCGGCGAACATCGCGCTGACTGCGGCGGTGCACGCTTCGATTTTGTCAAAGGTTTCGGTTTTCGATCGCGGGGTGCGGCATGCTCGCTTCCATGTCCTGCGCGACGCGAAAATTCCGGCGGTTCTCGTAGAGGCTGGTTTCCTCAACGATCGGGTGGAAGGTGCGCACATCGCGAGCGCTTCGTATCGGCAAAAACTCGGCCAGGCCGTGGCAGCGGCGGTCACAAGCTACAATCGGGCGGTTAATTTCCAAACCTCAGCGCCGACGCTCGTGGCGGCCGCGAGCAACCTGCCCCCGCACACCCGGGCGATTACCGATTCGTTAGGAGCAGCACCTCCTCCGGCCGCTCCGATGCCGCCGCCTTCGGCCGCGATTCACAGTTCCAACTAAATGACGGACAAACCGAACGTCAGCCGGCGGAAAAAACCAATCGGTGTCTTCGACTCCGGGATTGGCGGCCTGACCGTGGTGCGCGCCTTGCGCGAGCTTTTGCCTAACGAAACGATCTTTTATCTGGGCGACACGGCCCGTGTCCCTTACGGGGGAAAAAGCGCGGCCACGGTCGAGCGTTACAGCCTCGAGATCACCGCCATGTTGCTCGCGGAAAACTGCAAGACCGTCGTAGTCGCCTGCAACACCGCCTCGGCGCTCGCCTTGCCACGACTCGAAGAGACCACGCCGGTTCCCATCACCGGGGTGATCCGGCCCGGCGCGCAGGCCGCGGTAGGCGCGACCCGCAACGGTCATATCGGGGTGATCGGGACCCGCGCCACGATCAAGAGCGGCGCCTACGAGCGCGCCCTGCTCGCGCTCGACCCGGCGGTGCGGATCTCGGTTCGGGCTTGTCCCCTTTTCGTGCCTTTGATCGAGGAAGGATGGCTGACGGGTGAGATCACCGATAAAATCGTTAGGCAATATCTGACACCGCTGGTCGACGATGGCGTCGATACTCTCGTCCTGGGCTGCACCCATTATCCCCTCTTGCGGGAAGCGATCGGGCGATTCCTCGGCGATTCAGTTCAGCTGGTCGATTCCGCGCAAAATTGCGCGACGGCGGTGGTGCAGCTCCTGGAAGAAGATGAACTGCGGGCCGCGCCAGACGCGGCCGGTCAGTTGACAGTCGCCCTAACCGATCCGCCTGATGCATTTCTCGATGTCGCCTTAAAAGCGCTCCAGCTCGAAATCGGCGAGGTGCAATTGCGCGAAGTGATCCACCCGACGCGCTAGCGCCGACTCCTGTTCTTCGGATGCGGCGCGACCAGTTCGTAGGAGTGATCGATCATTCCGCGCACCTCAACCTGCGGAATATTTCCAGTCAGCACGACGGTGTTCCAGTGCTTCTTGTTCATGTGATAGCCGGGCTGGACTTCCTCGTAGCGATCGCGCAAATCGAGCGCGCGCTCCGGGTCGCACTTAAGATTTACTCGCGGGGGCACGTCATCGAGGGAAGCAAGAGCAAAGATTTTTCCGCTCACTTTGAAGACGAGCGTGTCCTCGCCGAAGGGCGTTCCTTCGGTCGCATCCGGTTTCGTCAGACAATAGTCGCGGAAGTCTTCCAGGTTCACTACGCAATCGCACGCGAGAGTCGCGCCGCGAGGTCGCTGATTTTCACTCGCTCCTGCTCCATCGAATCGCGGTGGCGCAAGGTGACCGTGTCCCGGAGCCCGGGATCGCGCTCGCCTAAGGTTTCGAAATCGATCGTGATTCCAAAGGGTGTGCCCGCCTCGTCCTGGCGGCGATAGCGCCGCCCGATCGCACCCGTCTCATCGTAGAAGACATTCATCAGCGGGCGGAGCAGGGCCTGTACTTCGCGCGCTTTCTCGACCAGCGGAGGCTGATTTTTCAGGAGCGGGAAAATGCCGGCTTTGACCGGCGCGACCCGCGGATGGAACCGCAGCACGATCCGCGTCTCGCTTTTGCCTTTCTCGTCGGTCACTGTTTCCTCGTCGTAGGCTTCGCAAATGAGCGCGAGGACAGTGCGGTCGACACCCGCGCTCGGCTCGATGACGTGCGGGATAAAACGCACCTTGGTTTCCTCGTCGAAATAATCGAGCGACTTCCCGCTCGCCGTCTGGTGCTGGGTGAGATCGTAATCGGTCCGATAAGCAACGCCTTCGAGTTCCTGGAGGCCAAAGGGAAATTCGTACTCGATGTCGTAGGTGCCCTTGGAATAAAAGGCGCGGTCCGCATCCGGCACAGTCAGGACGTGCAACTTGGTGCGCGGCAGGCCGATGTTTTCGTAAAACTTGAGCCGCTCCTCGAGCCAGTAATCGAGCAACTGCATCCCCTGCTCCGGCCGGCAAAAATATTCCAGTTCCATTTGTTCAAACTCGCGCGAGCGAAAGATGTAGTTGCGCGGATTGATCTCGTTGCGGAACGCCTTCCCGATTTGCGCGATGCCGAAGGGCAACTTCTTGCGCGCGGTATCGAGGACATTCTTGAACTGGACGAAGATCGACTGCGCCGTCTCGGGTCGCAGATAGGCGATCGAATCGGGATCGGCCGAGGCGCCCATCTGGGTCGAGAACATGAGGTTGAAGGGACGGGCTTCCGTCAGATCTTTGCCGCCGCAGTTGGGACATTGCTTGGCGCCATTTTTTTCCGGGAGTTGATCGGCCCGCAGCCGCGCTTTGCAGGTGCGACAATCGACCATCGGATCGCTGAAGGTGTCCTCATGTCCGCTCGCTTTCAGCACCGCGCGATGAGTCAGGATCGCGCCGTCCATCCCGACGACGTCGTCGCGCTCGCGCACCATGACGCGCCACCAGTAGTCCTTCAGGTTGCGCTTGAGTTCGACCCCGAGCGGGCCGTAATCCCAGACGCCGTTGAGGCCGCCGTAAATTTCGCTGCCCTGGAAAATGAAGCCACGCCGCTTGCAGAGGCTAACGATTCGTTCCATGCGCTGAAGATCCTGCGTTCCGGTTGCCATCGGCATACAACTGGGACCGAGCCTCTCGTTTGGCAAATGATTTGGGGTGCCGCGGATTTGCGTGGCAACCGCCTCGGCGACCGCGTATTCTTCCGACCCGTGCACGCGGCCGACCGAAAGATTCCTTTGTTTCCGAAGCGACTTCTCCTCCCTTGGCCTCACTCCTCGCGGCCTGTTTACCGGGCGTCGCGGCGCAGGGTGCGCTGAGTGCGAACAGCACCGTTTTCGTCATCGTGATGGAAAACCACAACTGGTCCAGCATCTTCGGGAGCGTGAACGCGCCCTACATCAACAACACGCTTCTGCCGATGGCGAGTTATTGCGACCAATACTACAACCCGCCGGCGATCCACCCCAGTCTGCCCAATTATCTCTGGCTCGAAGCCGGAACCGGTTTCGGGATCACGAACGACTCGCCGCCCTCGATTAATCATCAGAGCACGACCAATCATTTTGTGACTCAGCTAAAGGACGCCGGAATCTCGTGGAAGACTTATCAGGAGAACATCACCGGCACGACTTGTCCCACAACCGACTCGTATCCCTAGTGAAGCACAATCCGTTCGCCTATTTCGATGATGTGACGATCTCCGGGTGCACGAGCGTGATGCGGCCCTTCACCGAATTGGCCGGCGACCTGAGCGCCAACAACCTCGCGCGCTACAACTTCATCACCCCAGATATCTGCAACGACATGCACGACTCGTGCCCGCCAATCAGCAACTCCATCAGGCAGGGCGACACGTGGCTTTCGGAAAACCTGCCGATGAACTTGAACTCGGCCGCCTACCAGAGCGATGGACTGGTCATAATCACCGGGAACGAAGGCGGCAGCGACGGCCCGATCGGAATGATCGTCCTCTCGCCCTACGCCAAGGGGCGGTGACTACCATAACGCCATTCATTACACGCACAGCTCGACCCTGCGCACTTTGCAGAATATTTTTGGAACCCAGCCCCAAGCTCGGCGGCGCGGCTCTCGGTCCCGACCTGAGCGACCTCTTTCAGCCCGGGACGATCCGGAACGCAGACACCCCAACGGTCAGCTCCTTCACGAAAAACGCGACCAGCGCCACGATCAGTTGGCTTTCCCAAACCGGCGTGACTTATCGCGTAGAGTGGAAAGACTCCCTGACCGATTCGACTTGGCAGGCGATCAGCCCGGACTTTGCCGGGACAGGTGCCACGACCAATTGGACGGATGATGGTTCGCAGACCGGCGGCTTCACGCCGGCCCGCATTTATCGCCTCGCCCTCCCCTAGACCAAAGTGTCGCTAGGCCCTAACGACGCCAGCGGGGCCGGGCTTGATGCGTCCGCCGCCTCAGCGGACAAACCGTGTCCCTTCGCAGCCAAGTCCCAACGCTGCGCGGAGACCGCGCACGCTACACCACCGTGACCTCGGTCTTGACCGAGTTGGCGATGAAACAATTGTCGTGCGCGAAGTGGTGCATCTCTTCGATGTCCTTTTCGCTCGGTTGATTGTCGCCGGAGAATTTTAGCTTCGGATGCAGCTCGACGCGGGTAATGGCGAGCTTGCCTTCGGCATTTTTCTCCATGTGGCCGACGGCTTCGTCCGTGTATTCCTCGAGCATGAATTTCTTCTTACAAGCCACTGCCAGGAAGGTAAGCATGTGGCAACTGGAGAGCGAGGCGACAAATGCCTCCTCGGGGTCAACCAGCTTGGGATTGCCAAGGTAAGCCGGGGCGGCAGTCGCTTCCATTTCGTGGCCGCCATCGAAGCTCCACTTGTGATCGCGATTGTAGGTTTTGTATTCGAAGTCTTGGGTAGCGCGCTTCCAGGTGAGCGTCATTTTGTGTTCAGACATGCCTTTAAATAAGTCCGGGGTCGCAATTCGCAAGCAGCTGTAATTCCCGCCCGCCGGTGGAACAAATCTTGCATTAAGGAAAGGCTGAAGCGGCAAAACCGCCCTTTCCGGCACCTTTCCTAACCAAATGACGAACGAAGAACTCCAAGCACTTCTCACCGCCATGCTCGCAAGCGGCGAGGGGGTGTCGGATTGCCTTTTTATCACTGGCAAACCGCCCTTGGTCGAGCGCTACGGCAAACTGCAGGAATTGCCGATGGAAGAACCGGGCGCGGCTCTGCAACCAGCTCACACTGCCGCCATCGCGGCGCTCCTCATGGCCGGGAGCAAGCGCCTCCAAGCTGACCTGCAGGAGACCGGTTCCTGCGACACAAGTTATGCGATTGAAGGCATCGCCCGCTTTCGGGTCAACATTTACCGCCAGAACGGCCATCACGGGATCGTGATGCGCAAGTTGCAATCCACCGTCCCTACTCTCGAGTCGCTTGGTTTGCCGCCCATTTTCCAGCAGATGGTGCTGGAAAAATTCGGGATCATTTTTTTCACTGGCAGCACCGGCAGCGGCAAGACGACCACCCTGGCGGCTTTGTTAGACGAAATCAATCAGACCCAGGAAGTCCATGTCGTGACGCTCGAGGATCCGATCGAATTCCTCCATACACACAATAAGGCGGTCTTTAGCCAGCGCGAGCTGGGCAAAGATTTTTCTGATTTCGCGACCGGCCTGCGAGCCGCCCTGCGCCAGGCGCCGAAAGTGATTCTGCTCGGCGAAATTCGCGACCGCGAGACAATGGAGATCGCCCTCTCGGCCTCCGAAACCGGCCACCTCGTCCTGAGCACGCTGCACACGATCAACGCCGGCCAGAGCATCAACCGCATCCTCGGCCTCTTCACCAACGACGAGGAAAAACAGGTCCGCGAACGGCTCGCCGATACCCTGCGTTACGTCGTGAGCCAGCGCCTTGTAAACAAAATCGACGGCGGTCGACTTCTAGTGACTGAGATCATGGGGAGCAGCCTGCGCACCCGCGAAACCCTCCTCTACGGGGAAGGCGAAAACCGCAGCTTCCAGGAGATCATCGAGGCCGGCAGCACTCTCGGCTGGCATAGCTTCGATCAATCCCTCATGCGGGCCTTTGAAGATGACCTCATCACGGAAGAAACCGCGCTCCTCTTCTGCACGCACAAAAACAAAATGCAGCGCGACCTCGAAATGGCGAGAAAGCTGCGCGGCGCGGTCCTCGACGAACCTTCGGGATTGCGCATTGCCTCCATTTAAAAAGACGAACATGAAGACTGAGAATATCAATCACCTGCGGCAGGAACTCCGCCTCGCCCAGCTCGAAATCAAGGTGCTCCGCGAGCAACTGCTCAAATCGGTCCAAAACACGCAAAAACCGAGCGCTCCGACGGAGGAGCCAGCCCCAGCATCAGTCATCATCCCGATGCAGCCTGCCAAATCTGAAACGTCGTTCCAGAGCAATGGTCATCCGCGCGTCCTTTATGTCGAAGATAGTGAACCAAACTTCCGCCTGATCCAAAGCATCTTGGAAGACCGGCCCGGGACGGAGTTGGACTGGGCTGAGACGGGCCAGAAAGGGATCGATATGGCGCGCACCAAACTCCCGCAGCTCGTCCTGCTCGATCTCGATCTCCCTGACCTGCATGGGAGCAAAGTCCTCGAAGAACTGCGGGCTCAGCCCGAGACCGCAAATATTCCGGTCGTCGTCATCAGCGCCGACGCCACCCCGAGCCAAATCGAGCGCATGCTCACAGGCGGGGCCCGCAATTACCTGACGAAGCCGTTCGAGATTCGGCGCTTCCTCTGCGTCTTTGACGAGGTCTTCGCTCCCGCCTAACGAACGGCGAAAGGCGAACTCCAGTTGCTCGCGGGGCGCAGCGCGCCGATGCTTCCGCCCTGATGGAGGGGCGTCCCATTTCCGCTAAGCTCCTGGCCTCGCTCCGTAGCCGGCAAATCCTCCTTGGTCTCGTTTTGCTCGCGCTTTTAATCGGCGGGATCGGGCTCCGCCATTACACCTGGCGGAAAACGACTCACCTGCGTTTTCAGCGCGACATCGCAAATGGATTCTACTGGGGCAGCCGAACGCTGGCCGAGGGACGCCGGCTCTCCCCTCGGGAGGAAGGCGATTCATGGCGCACCTTCGCGCGCGGCTATCTCGGGCTCTACGAGCGCGTCCAGGCCGAAGCCTACGAGAACAATTATTATCTCGATTACCCGCCGCTCCGACTCCTCGTCATGTCGATCTGGGCCAAGGAAGTGCGGGCCAAATTCCCCGGTGCCGAGGACGGCACGCCGGAATACGTCGAGCCGCTTCTCCAAGTCAACCTCGCCGCCGAACTGGTCACGGCTCTCGGTATTTTTCTGCTCGTCAGGCTGGGGGTACGGCGGGCCTCCGGCGCGACTGATTCCGGACTTCTGCATCGGCTTCCGGCGGCCGAGCGCGGCTGGGTCTGCGGCCTGCTGGCGGCAAGCGTGGCCTGGCTGGAGCCCTCACTTATTCTCGACGCCCATGCCTGGCCGCAATGGGATTGCTGGATTCTTCCCTTTTACCTTTTCGCCGCGCTCGGCGCTCTCACGAGGCGCTGGTTCTGGTGCGGCTGCCTCCTCGCTGCCGGGGGAATGCTCAAGGGCCAGCTCCTTTTCGTTGCGCCCTTCTTTCTCTTTTGGCCGCTCTGGCAAAAACGCTGGGCGCGCGCCGGAGAACTGCTCGCCGGGTTCACTGCGGCTGCGGCACTGATCGTGTCGCCCTGGCTTCTGCGCTCTCCCTCCGCCTGGTTGGCCACCGGAGCGCTCGGCGCCACCGTCGCCGCCTTCCTTTGGCGCCGGCGTTCCCGGCACACCTGGGTCTGGGCCGCCGGCGTCACCGGCGTCGCCGCTTTCACTCTCGGCGGATTGGGTCACGGCAGTTTCGCCTGGTTAAGGATTGGCTTCCTCTACGGGAGCGAACGCTACCCATTCCTCTTCATTAGCTCCTGTTTCAATCTTCCCTCGCTGCTATTCCACGGCGACCTCTCGGTCAAAGCACCGGTCTGGTCGTTCCAGCTCGGGTGGTTCCACTTCGTGCTGACGTGGCAATGGTTGCTGCGCCTGCTTTATCTGGCGGCACTCGTCCTCTGTGCCCTTGGCGCGGCGCGGCACGCCCGACGTCGGGACCCGCGATTGCTCATTGCTCTGGCCATGCCCTGGCTCCTCATGTTCGCGCTCCTCGCGCAAATGCATGAGCGTTATTTGCTCTGGGGCGCTGTGCTCAGCACCGTCGCGTTCGGAGTCAGCCTGCGCCTGAGCTTGGTGCATTTCATTTTCTCCATCCTGAGCGCAACCATGATTACTCAGGTGCTGTTGATGGATAAAAAGCTCGACCCGACCATTTCGACAATCGATTTTCTCGAACGCGCCCGCCCCTTTGCCTCTTGGGTGCTGCTGTTCTGCGTCGCGCTTTACTTCCGCGAGGTCCTCTCACGGAGCGCGCCCCTTTTCGGCCCGCGGCGCAGACTGCCTCCGCTCGAGCCAGCGTCCCCGCTCGCGCTCGCCGCGCCGGAGAAAGCCTGAGGATAGGAAGAGCGGTCGCCGCGGCGAGAAGTCGCAAGCTCAAACCAGTTGCCCAACGCTTCCAGCGCGCTAAATCTACGGTCGCCCTTTTTCTCGCGCGATTAGCTCAGTGGTAGAGCGCTTGCTTCACACGCAAGAAGTCGCAGGTTCGAACCCTGCATCGCGCACCATCTCCTTCGGCGCCTCGCGCTCCATCTCCCGTCCACACCCCGAGGGGGACTACTTGTTGAACTGGAATTCTTCTTGTCGGAAGCGCGGATATTTTTCCGCCGCCAGACGCAGGCGCAGGGCACGCAGCATCGCCAGCCCGCGAGGAATGCGGATGGTTGAAGGACGGCTGACAAGCGAAGCGGTGATGCGGGAATTCAAACGGATGTTCTTAGTCATACGGACAACCTAAATGACCCGGTCGGACATTTACTGTCCGACAGACAAAATAATTTTGCGACCTAGATTGGAGCCGTGCCAGGACCGGAAAAATATCATCACAGCGTCTACGTGATTCTGCTCGATCCGGCCGTCCTGCAGCACCGCTCGGTCCTGCGGCTGAACCCGAAGCGCGATCCCGCCAAGCCGTGTATCTATGTCGGGATGACCGGTCTTCCGGTCGAGCACCGATTTGAGAATCACAAGCACGGCTACAAATCGGCCTGGGTGGTGGAGAAGTATGGCGTGCGCCTTCTGCCCGAGCTGTTCGCGCACCTCAACCCGATGCCCTTCGAGGCCGCCGCGCAGATGGAGATGGATCTCGCGGCCGACTTGCGCGCCGAGGGCTACACCGTGACGGGCGGGAAATAGAGGGCCTTGCCTAACGATCCTCCGACGTTACTCGAAAATCTGGCCGTGATTAAATCGCCAGACACTGAAGGCGCTGACCAAAGCGGAGATGCCGATCAGGATTCCCAGTGTCGGCAAAAGCTCCAGGGTGGTGCAGTTCGACCAAAGCACCTTGATGAAGCCATCCAGCGACCAGTAGACGATCGTGAGGCGGCTCAGCTTCTGGATGAACTCGGGCATGAAACTGGTCGGGAACCAGGCACCGCCGATCGCGCTCATGGTAAGGATGAGAAAGGTGCCGAGCCCGTTGGCCGCGGCCGAAGTGGGAGCCACCGCGGCCAGAAGCATGCCGAAGGAAACGCAAGCAGCCGAGGCGGCCAGGCAGATGAGGAGCAGATTTCCGAAGTTGTCCGCGATGTCGATTCCGAAGAGGACGCGCCCGGCCAGGAAGAGCGCGCACAGCTGCACCAAGCCGACGATCATTCCGAAGAGGTATTTGCTCCAGAGAATGTGCGTGCGTCGCACCGGCGCCGCGAGCAGCCGCTGAAAGAGACCCGCTTTCTTTTCGTCGAAAAGGGAGGTGGCCGCGCCCGAGAGCGAAAAGAGCAGGAACATGATCGCCCAGCCGCCCACGCTCCGCGTCGCCATGCTGCTCTTCTTTGCCGTCTGGCCGCCGACCTGTTCGGATTCGATCTTGATCAAGCTATCGAAAAGCGACGTGCCATCGGCCAAGATTCCCGAGCCGCTAGTCCCGCCGAAGTCGAACTGGCCTTTGCTCAGGTTTTCGTAAATCGCATTCGCGTCGCCTCCGAAGGCCCGGGCAGCGGCGTTGGCGATGGCGTGGTTAAATTGGTCGAAATTTTGCTGACCGATGAAGTTTGCCCCCTTCTTTTGCAGTGAGGAAAGCAGGGCCTGCGGCGCGGAAGTGTAGATTGTTTTCTGGACGAGCCCAGTCACGGTCTGGGTCTCGATCTCGTTCCGCGGGTTGTTGAGAAATTTCAGCTTCAAACCAAAGCTCTCGTCGTTCTGCGTATCGGGAGGGAAGACGATCGCGAAGCGGAGCGACCCGGCTTTCATCTGCTCGCGCACGCGGGCTTCGGTCAGCGGCACTTCTTTTTCGTCCACCTTTTCGGTCGTCATTACCTTGAAGGCTTTCTCTTTGCCTAACGCTTCCGTGATGCTGGCCGCGGCTGGAGCGTTGGTTTCACTAATCACCGCGATCGGAATGCCGGTCGGACCTCCCCCGCCATCGGTCACGCCAAAGACGTGTCCGAAGATGTAAATGAGCACGACGGGCACAAGAAAAGTGAGCGAGAGCGCCGCCTTATCGTGCAGGAACCGGCGCAATTCATTGCCAAGGAGAATAAAGACGGTGCGCATCAGGAAAGCCGTTTAAGCATCACGCAGAGTCTTGCCGGTCAGGTGCAGGAAGACGTTTTCAAGAGTCGGTCGCGTGACGGCGAAGTAACGGTAAGAAAGCCCAAGCCTCTCCACCGTCGCGAAAAAATCGGACAGGCGCAGCCCATCACGCGGCGTGAGGACAAACGCCTCCTCGGTCGCCGCGATCTCGCCGAACTCGCGCAGCGCTTCGAGCTGCGCCGCGACCGCTTCGTTCCGGGAGATGCGGATCTGTTCCGAAAATGGCAACTGCACGAGCAACTCGTCGAGCGTCCCGAGGGCGAGCAGCCTGCCGTGATCGATGATCCCGATCCGGCTGCAGAGCCGGGTCGCTTCTTCCATGTAATGGGTCGAGTAAACGATCGTCATTCCCTCGGCGTTGAGCTTTTGGACAAACTCGAAGATCGCGTTGCGCGATTGTGGATCGACACCCACGGTCGGCTCGTCGCAGAGGAGCAGCTTCGGTCGGTGCAGGATCGCCGCGACTACGTTGAGCCGGCGGCGCATCCCACCGGAATACGTTTTCACCTGGCCGCGCCGACGGTCCTGCAGGCCGGCCGCGAGCAGGCCTTCCTCGACCCGCTCGCGCAGGACCTGACCGTGCAATCCGTAGAGCCGGCCGAAGAGGCGAAGATTTTCTTCGCCGCTCAACTCGTCATACAGCGCCAGGGCCTGCGGCACGAAGCCCAACTGCGCCCGCTGCTCGATTCGCTCATGCTGGAATTTTTCTCCCTCCAAAAGAATCTCGCCGCTGTCGGCTGGCCGAATTCCGGCAACGAGCGACATGAGCGTGGTTTTGCCGGCGCCGTTTGGCCCGAGCAGACCGAAGAATTCACCCGGCTCGAGGGTCAGCGAGACGTCGTCGAGAGCGAGCAACGAGCCGTAGCTTTTCGTTAGGTTGCGAATCGTCAGCACGTCGCCACAGCCTGCCGAGTAATAAAGGGCCAGCAAGCGCAAATCCTCGGCGGACAAATTCCGCCTTCTCTCATCCGCGCAACCTTGTTATAGATGCGGAGAGCAACCACAAAACAGGAGGTACCCCATGTTTTATTTTCGGATCGATCGGGTTCGTTTTCTCGACAATGGCGGAATCAAATCCGGCCTGGGAATCTTTGGTCATGATTTTGCCAAGGTGCAATTCCTCAGCTTCGTCACTCGCTCGGGTCAGAACGTTCCCAAGCTTGACAAGTGGGTCCAGACTAACGATCCCGCCGCGCGGGAAGCGACTTTGAGAAAGTTGGTTTCCGGAGCGCTGAGCAGCCGCACTCTGACCGAAATCGATCGGGTGCAGGACAACTTGCCGGTCCGCTTCGGCGACACGGGCCTCGTCCTCTACGAAGCGGAGGAAATTCCCGAAGCCTTTACCTGGACCTTTGTGGCCGTGCGCTCCTCGGCCGACATTCGCGAGGCGGCCGGCGACGTGAACGACATCCTCGAAACGGAAGGTTTCCCGGGCTTCGCCACAAACCTGCTCAGTCTCATCCAGGCTGGCTCGACCCTCGTCAATCCCGCCTACGCCGCCGGGATCGAGGTCGCAAAATTCGTCGCGCAGGCCGGCGCGCGCCGGCTCATGAAAAAAGGCGATCGGCAGTTGGGCGCTGTCACGGTCAGCTTCATCCGGCCCGAGCATTACCCGCAGGGGATCCGGGAAAGCCGCGACGTGCATGACATGACGGGGAACATGTTTTTCGACTACACGATCTTTGGTTACAAACGCGCTCTGCCCGTGATCCGGAGAAAACGAAAAAATGAAAAAACGAAAAAGCGCGGCCGCTAAGACAAAGGAGCGAAAGCCCGCGGTCCCAGTAAAGAAAACGGCCCGGCGACCGCGCGGGAAAAAGAAGCCGACCACGCCGCCAGAGGTGCGGCGAGCGATCCCGCTCGACTACGTCACCACCAGCGATGTGAATCTTCTCGCCACACCAGACCTGAGGGCGGACAAGCTGGCTGGCGGTCAGTTGAGCAAAGGGACGGTGGTCAAGATAGCACCGCAGGACTGGTGGTATGTAGAGGTCGAACGCCCGGCGACCGCATCCGGCGTGCTTCGCGGCTGGGTTTCAAATGCCTCGCTCAGGCGAGCGACAGAAGCTGATCTGGCAGCCGCGCCGCCGCCACTGGCGGAACAAGTTCCGACTCCGCCAGCGGACGCTGCGCACCACGCCGAGCTGCGGAAAAAAATGGCGGAATCGATTGTGCAATTTGAGGGACGGCGGGATGCACAGGGACACCTCCGGGTTTACATCCTGCCGGCCGGCGACGGCGGCGGACGATATGAGATCGCCGGGATCAACGATCGTTATCATCCGCAGGAGGCGGCCAAACTGCGGCAACTGATCGACGCCGGACGCTTCGACGAGGCGGAGGGTTACGCCACCGAAGTCATCGCCGAATACACCGACGTGGTCGCGAAATGGACAACTGTACCCTCAATCGAAGCCTACCTGCGCGACAGCGCGTTTAATCGTGGCCCGGGCGGCGCGGCCAAGATTCTCCAGATGGCACTGGGGGTGCACGTTGATGGCGGAGTTGGCCCGGAAACGCTCAAGGCGTTGCGAGAGGCGGAGAAAGATCCCGCCAAACTCCTCGCCGCGTTGCGCGTGGCCCGGGAAAAATACGAACTGAGAGTTGCGGGACGCCGGGAAAAATTCTGGAAAGGACTGGTCAATCGCTGGGACGGATCGCTCGACTTCGCGAGCCGCGTTGCCTAACGATGACTCGCGCAGTCGAGACCCTCTTTTTTCTTAATCCGCAACCCACGCGCGCGGCCGCGCCGCCCGGCCAGATCGCGCGCCAGCCGCTCGAGTTTCATCGCCGCTTGCCGGGCTACGCGCCGACGCCTCTGATCGACGCTCCTGTGCTCGCCCGGAGTTTCGGGATCAAACAGCTTCTCGTAAAAAACGAATCCAGCCGTCTCGGTCTCCCTGCCTTCAAGATCCTGGGCGCGTCGTGGGCCATTTATCGCACGCTCCAGTCTCGGCTGGGTCAATCTCTCGAACCGTGGGAAACCCTCGACGAACTGACGGCCAAGCTCGCTCCCCTGCTCCCGCTCACCCTCGTGACCGCGACCGACGGCAATCACGGACGCGCTGTCGCGCATGTCGCGTCTCTCTTTGGCTTGACAGCGCTGATTTTCGTTCCGACCGGGACAGCACCGGCGCGGATCTATGGAATCGAAAGTGAAGGCGCGCAGGTCGAGGTGGTAGATGGCACCTACGAAGATGCGGTCGAGCGCGCGGCCGGCGAAGCAAACGATCGTTGTCTCGTCATTTCCGACACTTCCTGGCCTGGCTACGAGCTGATCCCGCAACGGGTAATAGAAGGTTACGCGACGATTTTCTGCGAGATCGACGATGAGTTGGTCCGACGGGAGGAAAAAATGCCGGATCTTTTTCCGATTCAGTTCGGAGTCGGCGCATTGGCCGCAGCTCTCGTTAGGCATTATCCCGCCGGCCGGCCGAAAATTATCAGCATCGAACCACTCCACGCCAACTGCGCTCTCGCCTCGATGGAAGCAGGGCAGATCGTGACTTTGCCTGGGCCGCATGACTCCATCATGGCAGGCTTAAATTGCGGCCGTGCCTCGCTCACTGCCTGGCCGATCGTCTCGCGCGGGATCGATGCTTTCCTCGCTATTCCCGACGAACGCGCGCGCGAAGCGATGCGGGTTTTGGCATCGATCGGGATCACGGCCGGCGAGACCGGCGCGGCGGGTCTGGCGGGATTGATCGAGTTACTCACCGGCGAGAGAAACTCGGGCTACCGTAAGGCACTGGGCCTGAACGAAGAGACGCGCGCGCTCATCCTCGTGACCGAAGGCGCGACCGATCCCGCCTCTTACAAAAAAATCGTCGGGTGAGAGCGGCTCAGCGTCCGGAGGCGAGGCGCTGCAAAGCCAGCCTAACGAGATCTTCCGCAGTCTTGATTTCCTTGCCGCTTTGCTGGATATCGCGCACCGCCTTGTGGGCCTCGACCTGTTTGTAGCCGAGCGCGATCAAGGCGAGAACGGCTTCGTTTGCCTGTTCCTGCTCCGGCGTTGGGGCTTGCGCGCCGCTCGCCACCTCCCAGGCCGCGGCGACGCCGAGTTTGTCTTTCAGTTCGAGAACGATCCGCTCGGCCGTTTTCTTGCCGAGACCGCTGATCTTGGAAAGTGACGCGACATCGGAGTTCACTACGGCGCTTTTGAAATAGCTCACGCTCATTCCGCTCAGGACGGCGAGCGCCAGTTTCGGGCCGATCCCGCTCACGTGGTTGACGAGAAGACGAAACAAATCGCGCTCCGCCGCGGTCATGAAGCCGTAGAGAATCTGCGCGTCTTCGCGCACGTGGAGATGAGTCAGGATCTGAACCGCCTCACCCGGCGCGGGCAGCTTGTCGTAGCTGGAGAGCGGGATGAAAACCTCGTAGCCAACGCCGCCGACATCGACGATCGCCTGGGTCGGGAGCGCACTCGTTAGGCGGCCATGCAGAAAAGTGATCATGTGTTTTTTATTATCAAGGTCAGATCAACCCAGCGCCCCGTTGCGATATCAATGCCGCGGGTCGAGAACTTCCGATAACCGCGCGGGAGCGTCGGGTAAAGTCGATCCGCCACCGCGCTCGGCACGACGACAAAGTGTGGCCCGGGGCTGGCCAGAAAAGGCAGGATTTGATCCGGTTGCAAAGTGGCCACATCACGATTGCCCTTGCGATTGTAGTGCAGGAATCCGTGCACCCGGCTGCGGAAATTCCAGACCAGGCTCGGAGCATCGAACTCGTAGGCAGCGAAGTCCATCTCCGGTTGAAGATACGGCTCTGCTTTCTTGAAAAGAGCCGAGGCAGGAAAGAGAGGCGCGATCGAGGGGAAGCCGATCAAGGCTATCGCGAGCAGGGCGATTGCCGTGACAATCGCCCAGCGGCGCAAGAGCCGTTCGGGCGTACCAGCCGCGAGCCAGTGCCGTGCCAGGAGGAGCGCGAGAAGGGGAAACGCCGGCATGATATAGTGCGGCAGCTTGGTCTTCACGATGCTGAAAATAACGACGATCACCGCGCAACCCGCGATCAGATAGACATCGAACGCATCCCTCTTGCGCCAGAGCTGCCGGGTTAGCCACGGTAGCTTCCACGACCAGGGAGCGAACGTGATGAAGACAGCGAGAAAATAAAATGGCAACGAGGCGATGGCCGTAAGAATGGAAGTCCCGCCGTGGCCCTGCATCGTGCCAAAGGACCGACCCACGACATGTCGACCGAGGCCGATTTTCATAAATTCACCCTGGGTTTGAATGAGCGCGGGCACGCCCCAGAGGGCGATAAGGGCGAGCATGAAAATAATTCCCCTAACGAAAAGAAAGCGACCGCCGAAATGACCAACCGGCCGCAGGACCTGGAAGACAATGATCGCGCCTAACGGCATCAAACCGATCGGACCCTTGGCCAGGAACGCGAGCGCGAGCGCGAGATAAAACAGCCACCACCAGCCGCGCAGCCCGTCTGGCCTAACGACCACGCTACGCCACGTCCCGCCGAAGCGGTCCCGGAGCATTTCGTAGCCGGCCCAGAAGGCCAGCGTCATGAAAAAGACCAGCCACATGTCGGCCACGGCGGCCTTGGCGTGGACAAAAGTCTGCAGAGAAAGGGTGAAAATAATCGCCGCCCAAAAACCGGCGCGCGCGAAATCCAGCCGCCGGCCCCAGGCGAAAATAGCGACCGCAGTCAGGGCCGCGGCCAGCGCGCTCGGGAAACGGGCCGCGAACGGATTTTCTCCGAATACCCGATAACTCGCGACCTGGCACCAATAGGTGAGCGGCGGTTTGTCGAAACGATAGCGATTATTGAAAAAGGGGACGACGTAATCGCCCCGCTCTATCATTTCGCGCGAGGCCTCGGCAAAACGCGGCTCGTCGCGGTCGACCAGGGGCAGCATCCAGGTGCCGGCGAGATGAAAAAGCAGGCAGCCGCAGAAGAGCGCGAGAGAATTGCGAGTTGCAGGTTGCAAGAGAGCGATTCAAAGATGGCGCAGGCCGAAAGACAACCGGCAAATTCTCGATGCACAAAATCGCGCCAGCCTGGAAATGGCTCCTCATCGTCGTCCTCGCGCTCCTCGCGATCGCGGCCGCCTTTTATTTCGACGACACCGTCCGCGACTGGGTGAGCGCGCATCCGAATCGCACCGTCAAACAGGTGATGCGCAATGTCAGCCGCTACGGCGACTGGCCAGAGCACGTCATCGCCGGCTTGCTGATTATCGCCATCGCCTTTTTTCGCGGGAACAAACGCTGGACGCAAATCGGCCTGACGATGATGATCGCCTGCGCTCTCGCCGGTCTGGCCGCGCGTGGGTTAAAGATCGCGACGGGCCGCGCGCGTCCTTCCGTGAAACAAGAACTTAGCTGGAAGGGACCGAGTTTGAACTCGAAGCACAATTCCTTCCCGAGCGGCCATACCGCGGCAACGACCGCTTTTTTCGGCGTTCTTTTCTTCGCCAACCGGCGCCTCGCCCTCGCTCTCTCGCCGATCCCGCTTCTCATCGCCTTCTCGCGCATGTATGTCGCGGCCCATTTCCTTTCCGATGTCGTCTGCGCGATGGTGCTCGGTCTTTTTTGCGCCTGGCTCTGCGCGCGCTGGCGACCGCCGGCGATCTAAGGAGACGGCGCGGAGGGGGTGGGATTCGAACCCACGAGGACTTTCGCCCTGCCGGTTTTCAAGACCGGAGCCATCAACCACTCGACCACCCCTCCCTCGGCCTGCGAGCGCGTGATAGTTTTACCCCGCAATCGAGTTCCAGCAAGATCGTTAGGCACGCATTCTAACTGGACATTCAGATACGTTCAATCGAACGTGTCTCATGCCGAATCCTCATCTGCTGCAGGGGCGCGGCGCTTCGCATAACCCGGCAAATCGTTTCGAAGCGCTTCACCTCGAGCCCGATCCCGAGGATGAGAATGATCCCGACCGGCCTAAACGCCGCACGCTCTACTTCCGTGACTTCACCCGCACGGTCATCGCGCACAACGACAGCCCGGATGTTGGCTTTGAATCGAGCATCAATCCCTACCGCGGCTGCGAACACGGCTGCATTTATTGTTACGCGCGACCGACACATGAGTTTCTCGGTTTCTCCGCCGGCCTGGATTTCGAGAGCCGCATCATGGTGAAAGAGGACGCGCCGGACCTGCTCGCAGCCGAGCTTTCCAAGCCACGTTGGAAACCGCAGACGCTCGCGATGAGCGGCGTGACTGATCCCTATCAGCCGGTCGAGCGCCGCCTTCAGATCACGCGGCGTTGTCTCGAGGTGCTGGCGCGGTTTCGGAATCCGGTCGCGATCATCACGAAGAATCAACTCGTGACACGCGACTTCGATTTGTTAGGCGAACTGGCCGCGCAGCAGGCGGCGGCGGTTAATATTTCGATCACATCGCTCGACCCGAAACTGCAACGGCTGCTCGAGCCGCGCACTTCCTCGCCTCGGGCCAGACTCGAAGCGATTCAACAACTGCGCGAGGCCGGCATCCCCGTCGGAGTAATGACCGCGCCAATCATTCCGGGACTGACGGACCATGAAGTGCCGGCGATCCTGGCCGCGGCCGCAGGGGCGGGCGCTCAGTTTGCCGGTTACACCGTCGTTAGGCTGCCGTATGCGGTCGCGCCATTGTTTGAGTGCTGGCTGGAGGAACATTTTCCCGACCGGAAAGAGAAGGTGCTCGGCCGAATCCGCCACCTACGCGGAGGCGGGAAGCTGAACGATTCGCGATTCAAAACCCGGATGCGCGGGGAAGGAATTTTTGCCGAGCAGATCCGCGATCTCTTCACAGCCGGCTGCAAACGCGCCGGGATCGGCGAACGCCCGCAACTTTCGACCGCCGCCTTCCGCCGGCCTAACGAACAACTGACGCTGCTCTAGGGCGAGGAAACGCCGGCACCCGACTTCGCCAGCGTGACTCGCCCCAGGATGGCAAACATGAGCACTCCGCCGATGAGGCCGCAAGGCGCCATGAAATAAAAATAGCTGCCCCAGCTTTTATCGAGCAGCCGCCCAAGAAAATAACCGGCCAGACTGCCGCCAAAATATTGGAAGGAATCGATCACGCCGCTTGCGAACCCGGCCATTTTCGCACCGCCGATATCCATCGCGGCTGCGGTGCCGAGGATCGAATGGGTTGCGTTGGCGGTGAACGAAATTAGGACGAGGAAAACGACCGCGGCGTTGGCAGTGTGGAATTGGGCGGCGAGGAGAATGATCGCTGTCTCCAAAAAATAAAGGCCGGCCGCGACCGGCGCGCGCCGTCCCTGAAAAATCGTGTCGGAGACATAGCCCGAGATGAGAGAGCCGGCCGAGGCAACGAAAGGGATGAGAAAACCGACGAGCTGAAACTGCGCTGATTGAAAATCGACGTGGTGCGCCTCGTTCATGAAGCGCGGGAACCACTGTCGATCCCCTGCCGCACGGCGCCGGTGCAGGCGTAGGCGCAGGCCACGACCCAGACGACCGGGTTCGAGGCGATGGTGTAGAGCACGGTCCTGACCGTGGCGCGGACGTCGCCATGCGCGTCATGCGGATTCGGGCTCGTAACCGGTTTCCTCCGGCGTGTCTTTCACAATCAGAGCGACGCAGAGCGCGACCAAGACGGTGATGCCGGCCGGGACCCAAAAGAGCCAACGCCAATGGAGCGGCGGAATCTGCCAAAGCCCGAGAAAGACGAAACCGGCGAGGAGAGCGGGCCCGAGTTTGAAAATTCCGAAGCGCCCGAGGTTAATCATGAAACCAAAGATGCCGGCGAAGCGTCCGCGCTCGCGGTGACCGAACCAGGCAGCGTTGATTTTTACCATGCCGGGCGCGCCGAAGGCCTGAAGATAGCCGTCGATGCCACGGATGGTGACGAACATCCAGAGCAAGCCCCAGAAAGAGGCGACACCGAAGAGCACGTTCATCGTCGCCGTGCCGGCAGCGCCGATCAGCATGGCGCGTTTGCCGCCGAAGCGATCGGCGAGCAGGCCATTGATAATCTGCCCGCAGGCGTAGGCGAGAAGCGCGACCGTGATGATCCCGCCCATCTCGGCCTTGCTAAATCCAAATTCCTTGCTGATCGCGCCGTTGGCGATCGAGAAGTTGTAACGGCACATGTAGAACGAGGTGTAAAGCAGGCCGATGATGCCCCAATTCAGCCCACGGCGAGCCCGGAAGCCCGCTGGATATTTGCGCACGATTTCACTCATAGGACGGTTGGGCGGCGCGACGGCATCCCGCGGCAAAGCGACCAGCTCAACAGTGGCTACAGTCAATGTCAACGACGTGGCGAACGCTCAATACATTACGCTCACTTTCACGGGCGTGAGCGACGGCGTGAATACCAACGATGTCGCCGTCCGGATGGGCGTCCCGACGGGCGATACGAACGGCGACGGGAGCGTGAACTCGGCCGACATTGCGCGGACGAAATCAAAATCCGGCCAGGCCGTAGACGCGACCAATTTTCGGACGGATCTGAACACCGACAGTAACCTCAACAGTGCCGACATTGGGCTCGTAAAGAGCAAATCGGGGACTGCACTGCCTCCTCCCTAACCTGATCGCGAGCCGCCTAACGGGCGCTTGCAGGAAACGCGCAACTTTCGCGCGCATGCTCTCTCCTCATCGAGGAAGCGGATAGCTACCCGCCCGCCGCCACTCGCAGAATTTCAAGCCGATCGCCTTCCTCCAACTTTTGGGTGCCCCATTCGCTCCGGTGCAGGGCCTGCCCATTCCGCTCTACCAGGGTCGTTTCTGGCAAGAGTCCATGGCGCGAAATCAACTTCTCGACCGTCGCATCCTCGCACTCCGCGGTCGCGCCATTCAGGAAAATCTTCATTTCGCGATCAGCGCCTGGTCCCAGTCTTTCCAGACCGGCTCGAACCCGCCCCGGCGCAGGACGGTGGCGACCTCGGCCGGGGAACGTTCGTCGCTGATCTCGAATTGACCCGTCGCAAGCGCGTCCGCGCTCTCATCCGGCGGGAGGATGCGGCCGCGCACCGTCTGGTGGACTGCCCCGCGTCCCTGACCAGTGTAGCCACCTGGCTCGGTGTGGCTGCCGGAACTCATCATCGTCACACCTAACGATGTCAGCGCGTCGCGCAGGGGAGCCGCCTCGCGTGTGCTCAGGACGATGCCGACCTGCGGAAAACAAATCCGAAAAGCGCAGATGAGTTGCGCCATTTCACGATCGCCTAACGAAAAGGGCGGAACGAATTCTCCCGCCGCCGGGCGGAGCCGCGGCAGGCTGACCGTGATATCCGATTGCCAGCAGTGTTTGAGCAGATATTCGAGATGGGACGCGAGGGCGAGCGCTTCCAGGCGCCAGGCAGAAAGGCCAAACAAAGCTCCCACCCCGATCCTTCGGAAACCAGCCGCGTAGGCGCGCTCCGGACAATCAAGTCGCCAGTTGAAATCCCGCTTCGGTCCCGAGGTATGCATCTCCGCATAGACACCGCGGTCGTAGGTCTCCTGGTAAACAACCAACCCCTCCGCCCCGGCCGCCACCAACGGCTCGTATTCCTCCGTCTCCATCGGGCCCAGCTCAAGCGAGATCGAGGGAAAATGCGCGCGAAGCGCGCGAATGCAGTCGGAAAGATAACTTCCGTTCACAAACTTCGGGTGTTCTCCGGCCACGAGCAGAACCTGGCGGAAACCCTGAGCCGCAAGATGGCGGCCCTCCGCCAGCACCTGCTCGACACTGAGGGTGATGCGCAGAATCGGGTTGTCGCGCGAGAAGCCGCAATAGCGGCAGTTGTTGATGCACTCGTTGCTCAGGTAGAGCGGGGCGAACATCCGCATTGTGCGTCCGAAATTCTGTCGGGTCAGAGCGCGAGCCTCCTGTGCCATCGCCTCCAGGCACGCGTCATCGACCGGCGCGAGGAGCGCGGCGAAACGCCGCACGAGCGGCGATTGGGCCGGGAGCCGATCGAGAATCGTGGCAAAAGACATCGCGGTAATTTCGCGGCTCAACCGGGAATCGCAATCGCCCTGGTCGCAATGTAGAATCTGCCCGTGAGCGAACCAAGATTCGTCCCCTTACCGGCGCGTGAGAACCTGAACGAAAAGGAAATCTCCGAACGGGCCGCGGAATTCCACACGCAGATGGCCCGACGCAGGACGGTGCGCGAGTTTTCCGATCGGCCAGTGGCGCGCGAAGTGATCGAGAATTGTCTGCGCACCGCGGGCAGCGCGCCGAATGGCGCCAATCTTCAGCCGTGGCATTTCGTTGCGGTGAATGATCCCGCCATAAAGCATGAAATCCGGGTCGCAGCGGAAGCGGAGGAGAAGGAATTCTACGAACACCGCGCGCCTAACGAATGGCTGGAGGCGCTGACCGCGCTCGGAACCGATTCGAACAAGCCTTTTCTCGAGACCGCGCCCTGGCTGATCGCGATTTTTGCGCAGCCCTACCGGATTCTGCCCGACGGCCGGAAACTAAAGCATTACTACGCAACCGAGTCGGTCGGGATCGCGACCGGCTTTCTGGTCGCGGCAGTCCATCAGGCGGGGCTGGTTTCGCTCACCCACACGCCGAGTCCGATGGGTTTTCTCAATGCACTTCTGCATCGGCCAGCGCACGAAAAACCGTTTCTGCTCCTCGTCGTCGGGCACCCCGCGGATGACGCGAAGGTACCCGACATCCAGCGGAAGCCGTTAGGCGAGATCAGCACGTTTGCGTAGACGCCTCGCTCTGCGAGGCGCGGGTATCGGCATCGCTTGCTTTGAGATTTCTTCCGCCCTTGGCTCGCGCTTCCCAGAGGGAAGCGTCTACAGGGCCGCTCTTAGAACGCGAAGCGCACGCCGGAACGAACCATCCCAAAGTCGTTGCGATCGCCACTCACAACATTCCAACTGAAATCGTTGATCACGCCAACGTTAGGCGTGAGGCGGAATTCAAAGCCGGCCCCGAACTGACCCATCCCTTCGACGTCGCTGTGCCGCGGGGTGCGGCGGAAGCTGGCTTCGCGGTCGACCAGGTCCTCGACTCGCGTCCCATTGAATATGACACCGCCGCCGGCGTATCCGTATGGGGCAAAGCGAGTGCCCGGGATCGGATAACGAAAAATCAAATTCCCAGAAGCCTGGCCAACCGCATCTTCGGCCGCGAGCCCGTAGCCCTCCACGCCGACCCCTAGATAGCGGCTAAACAAGTAGTTCGCGGCGAACCCGCCGCCCAAGGCGTGGTCCACCCCGAGATACCGGTCGCTTCGATAAGGACGGGTGGTGAGTCCATACGCGCCGAAGAGCTCGAAGTTCCACTCCCGATCGCGAAACCACTCCTGCGACGGCTGGTAGGTTTGGGCTTGTTGATAGGTTGATTCGACCGGGCCAGCCTGGCTGGTTGCGGTCGCAAGCGTAGTGAGGGCAAACAGACTGACGATAAATTTCTTCATTTCCTTTTCTCCCTGCTGAAGATTTTGGCTCGCAGCGCCGGAGTTCCCTTGCAGCGCCCTCCTTATCCGAAACGGAATCAAACCTACCGCCGGATGTGATCATCCTTCCATAGGTAGACACCTGCGCAAACGGACGGGTTACAGGGCGTTTTTAAGCTGCTCCGCCCAAACTCTTTGCGGCCATGAAAAAATCAGGCGCTCAGTTCGGCGCCGGTATTGGCGTCGGTCACGACGAATTTCTCATGGTGGAAAGTCGGGTCGGCCCGGAACATAAGACGGCCGGCGTAACGGCGTTCCAACTCGACGAGGAGTTCTTCGTCCTCTTCTTTCAGACGCTTCAGGACATCGGGATTCAGAATCACCCTGATGTCGTGGATCGTGTCCTGGTATTTGCGCATGACAGCGTTGAGCGCGCGATGCACTTCCACACTCGTGCTCATGGTCGTCTTCACGACTCCGCGTCCTTCGCAGTAGGGACAGTTTTGATAGATCGAATCGCTCAGGCTTTCCTGCGCCCGCTGCCGCGTCATCTCCATCAGCCCTAACGACGAGAGCGGGAGGACGTGCGTCTTTGCCTTGTCCCGTTTCAGCCGTTCGCGCATCCGGTTGTAAACCATCTGCTGGTCCTTGCGATTCTTCATGTCGATGAAGTCGCCGATGATGAGGCCCCCGATATTGCGCAGACGAAGCTGCCGCGCGATTTCGTCGGCCGCTTCAAGGTTGGTTTGCAGGATCGTCTTCTCCACATCGCGCCCGCCTTTGTTGCGCCCGGTATTCACGTCGACTGCGACGAGTGCTTCGGTTTCGTCGATTACGATGTAGCCGCCGCACCTCAGCCAGACCTGGCGATGGAACGCGTCATCGATCTGTTTCTGCACCCCGAAGGTTTCGAAAATCGGCGCAGTGCTATCGTAAAATTTGATCCGGCTTTTGGCCCGGCGCGAAATTTCGCCGACCATCTGGGCCATCCGCTCGACTGCGGCGTGGTCGTCACAAACCACTTCGTCGATTTCGTCGGTCAGGAAGTCGCGCACCGTCCGGTCGACCAGATCGGGTTCCTCAAAGACGCGGGCTGGGGCCGGCAGATCCTGGATCTGTTGTTCGATCTTGGCCCATTGCTCGAGCAGGAAACGCAGATCGCGCACGAAATATCGGGCCCGCTGTCCCTCGCCCACGGTGCGGATGATAACGCCGATGCCGTCCGGAATATCGAGTTCGCGCAGGATTTTGCGAAGCCGGGCGCGCTCCTTCGGATCTTCGATCTTGCGCGAGATGCCGCTCCGTTCGCTGAAGGGCATGAGGACGAGATAACGTCCGGCGAAGCTCAGGTTGGTCGAAACGCGCGGGCCTTTGGTGCCGATCGGGCCTTTCGTGACCTGGACGATGACTTCGGATCCGACGGGGTAAATGCTCGGAATATCTTTTGCCGTCAGCCGTTTTTTCGGGTTCTTCCGATTCCCGCGCTCCGGCCGCTCGATCTCCTCAACCCCGCTATCGAGCGCGGCCGGGATCGCGTCCCAGAAATGGAGGAAAGCATTTTTCTCCAGACCGATGTCGACAAACATCGCCTTCAGACCGGGCTCGATGTTCTTGACCCGGCCCTTGTAAACGCTCCCCGCGATGTTGCGGGAGCCGTCGCGCTCGACGCTATATTCCTCGAGCTGGCCGTCCTCGAGAAGGGCCACCCGGCGTTCGAGCTTCTCGACACTGATTACGATTTTGTTGCCTGTCTTGCGACGCAGGCCAAGAATTCTCTTCACTTGTTCGATCATAGTGCTGCAAATTTTTCGAAGTCATCGCGGTGGATCCGGTTTGAAGCTTCATGGGTTAATCAAAGGGGCCGCCGCGCGCGTCTCGTCGGAGTCGGCGTGGGAGCGGCGGGTCGCGGACGGGTGTTAAATATCCGCTCAAAAAAGTTGCGTGGACGCTGCCGGGGAGGCGGCGCGACAGGCTGCGCACGGAGCACCTGGCGGGCGCGGGGAGCGTTTTGCACGCTCCCCCGGGCATCGGCTTCCGGTTCGACGTCGGGAGCATCGCCGGGATTTGCCATGTCGGCGCTCTCGGTCACCTGGGCGCCACCGGTGCTGGAGTTCTCTTCGTCGCCTCCCTCAGGCGAGGGTAGCGCATCATTGAACTTGACCGCCTTAATCATCGTAAATGGGTTCGGCTTTCTCGCCGGGGCCACCCAGGCAAGCTGCGGTTCAAATTTGCCCTGGTCCATCGCCAGGGTTCGCTCGAGGATTCGGGTCGCAATTGGAGCCGCGACCGAGCCGCCGTGTTCCCCGCCCTGTACCATGACGGCGATCGTGTAGCGCGGATTGTCGTACGGCGCGAAGCAGCAGAACCAGGCAATCGTGTCCTTTTTGCCGTTCAACATCGCCTGCGCAGTGCCGGTCTTGCCCGCCACCTCCACATCTTTCAACTGCGCCGCATGGCCCGTTCCGCCGTCGGCGTTAACCACTTTCCAAAGTCCACGCCTAACGAGCTCGATCTGGTCCGCGGTAAAATCATTTCGGAAATCGGCGTGCACCCGCGGAAGTTGTGGCACCGCGATCTTGCCCTCGGCGTTAAGAACCGGGCTGCCGTCCTGATTGACCACTCGATCAACCAATCGTGGGTAATAGGAGATGCCGCCGTTCGCGACCGTCGCGTAGGCCATCGCCATCTGAAGCGGAGTGGCGAGGTCGTAACCCTGGCCGATGGAAACATTCGCGGTGTAGGCGGAAGACCACTTCTCGTTAGGGTGCTGGAGCCGCATCCAATCCGGCCCGGGCAGAACGCCGCCCGATTCGCCCGTGATCTCGATTCCGGTCGGTTTGCCGAGGCCGAGTGCGTCGCCCGTCGTGTCGATCGCATCGATCCCGGCCGCGTTGCCAAACTGATAGAAGAAAGCGTTACACGAAACCTTGATCGCATCGCTCACGCCTAACGTGCCGTGTGAGCCGCCTTTTTCATTGATCCAACACTGGAAATAGTGATCGCCGTAGGAAACTCCGCCGGTGCAGGTGAAACGCGTGTTCGCCAGACCTTTGCGGAGACCGGCGAGCGAAGTGATGATCTTGAAAGTCGATCCCGGCGGAAAGGCGCTGACCGCACGATTGACCAACGGATGCGCCTCGTCGCTACGCAATTCCTTCCAATCCTTTGCCTTGATGCTGGGAATGAAAGTATTTGGATCGAACGACGGGACTGAGGCCATCGCAAGGACGTTGCCGTTGTTAGGATCAACCACCACGGCGGCGCCGCGGCCGACCACACGCAAGGCCTCCTCGGCGATCGTCTGGATGCGGGCGTCGATCGTGAGATAAACATTCGCGCCTTGCTTGGGAGCTTCTTCCCTCACGACACCGTCGATCGTGCCCTTGGCGTTGCGCCGCATAACGCGAATCCCGGGCTGGCCGCGCAGATATTCGTCCATCGTCTTTTCGATGTTCGATTTCCCCTCCACGTCGCTCTGGTAAAAGGTGTATTTGCGCGCCTCTTCCAGGTTGGTGTCGTCCGGCGCGCCGACGTAGCCTAACAAGTGGGAAGCGAGCGCGCCGTAAACGTAGGAACGAACCGGCTTGATCGCGATATCGACTCCGGGCAGACCGACATCATGCTCGGAAAATTTCGCCATCGTCTGGAAGTCGATATCCTTGATGTAGGAATAAGGGACCTCGGTGTTGTTTCGGTAATGCTTTTGGAGCTGGTTCGCGTTGTAATCACGCGCCAGGTCGAGGTCCTCAAGCCGAGGGACGACGCCGTCGTTCACGATTCGGACAATATCCGGTTCTTTCAGGTCCTTCGGCATCCCGCTGATCGTGGCCCGGTACTGCGTCTCGGGCGGTCGCCCGTAACGTTGCCGGTAGCCTTTCACCATTTCCGGAAGGTAAAAATCGACTTCGTAGCTGGCCCGGTTCTGGACGAGTGCGACGCCGTTGCGATCGCGGATTTCTCCCCGGATGGAGGGGATGCGGACCGTCGCCTCCGAGCTGCCCTGGACACGTGCGGTCCATTCCTTGCCCCGCGCCACCTGCACCCACCAGAGGCGCGCAAGGAGCGCGCTCAGGCCGAGGAGCATGCAGACCCCGAGAAACTGGATGCGTAGAGTGGGTTTAGCGCGACGCGAATTCATCAAACCTTTCTGACTCCTCGAGATCAGTATTGTTCACCAGACGACTGACCCAATGGAGCGACCAAAAGACGAGTGGCGCCATCAACATGGCGAGCAGACCAGGGCCGCCGATCTGCCACCAGACTTCACGGTTAAAAAAGATGGAGCCGCGCCGAAAAGAAATCATCAGATATTGTGAAAGGAGGATAAGCGACGTGCAGACGCCGCTAAGAACACAATGCACTTCCCACCGACCCCGATTGAACAAGGGCTTGAGGCCGTGCATGATGGCGGCGAGCACCGCGTAGAGAAGTATCGACCATCCGAAGGAGATTTCAACACTCGTATCAAGCACCTGGACAGTCATCGCGTCCCATAAAAAGCCGGCGATAAAGGCGAGGCAGAGCATGAGCGGAAAGGGCAGCGCGACCGCACCGTAGCAAACGATCAGCGGCACGATGTAAATGTGCGCGTTAAACATCCGGTCGAGCGACGGGATGAAGATCTCGGTGAGCTGCGCCACGAACACGAGCACAACGAGGATGAGGAAGAAGAGCAGGCGGGACAAAATCACTAATTCCTATTCATTTCCTGCCGATTACGACAAACACATCCTCCAGTTTCGCCAAGTCGACCGCTGGGGCGAGCGTGGCCTGACTGTCGAGCGCGCGGACCTGGAAACGCTTGACCGTTCCGACAAAAAGCCCGGACGGAAAAACGCCGCCCACGCCCGAGGTATAGACCTTCTGGCCTTC
Organism: uncultured Verrucomicrobiae bacterium; assembly: GCA_963819975.1. GTDB lineage: Bacteria > Verrucomicrobiota > Verrucomicrobiia > Chthoniobacterales > UBA10450 > Palsa-1392. The sequence continues at coordinate 134,849 of CAWFYE010000011.1, forward strand.
TTTCAGTTCAGCCTGTTTTGAAAGATAGTTGAGATCGAGCATCGGCGAGAGGCTGCCCGCGACGCGCTCGCCGGTCACGATCCCCTGCTCTCGCGTCCCTTCGACGCTGGCGGCGACGCGGCAGTTTTCGTCCGAGATGAGGAGGACGACGGAAATATTTTCGCTCACCGTCGTGGTGCGGCCGACAAGGCCTTCATCGGTCAAAACTGGCATCTCCGGCGCCAGACCATCGACTGAGCCGCGATTGATGGTCACCGTGCGCCACCAGGTCGATGAATCACGCGAGACGACCTCCGCCGGGACGAGGCGAAAGAGCGAGCGCTCGCGGTAATTGAGCGCGTGTCGGAGGCGGTTGACCTCATGTTCGACATCGCGCAACGCTTCGTTCGTCGCCTTAAGCGAACGGTTCTCGACCCGCAACGCGGTGTTGTCGCGTTCCAACTCCTCGAGCGACTTCAGGCCCGCGCGGACCGAGGTAATCTGCCGCTCCAGGCCCGACCCGGTCTTGAGAAAGGGCGAGATCGCCTGAAAAAACGTCGACTGAATTTTCCGGGTTGCCTGCGGCCCGAGGCTGAGAAGGGCAACAAGAGCCGCGGCAAAAAGTACGATCGCGACAATGCTGCTGCGATTCATGCGATTCTAAATTTCAAATTTTCGATTTCAGATTTCACCGAGTGGCCAATCTGCAATCTGTAATTTGAAATCTGCGATCCCTTCACTGCCGCCACTGCCGATCGGCGGTCGCAACCTGACGGAGAAACTTGATTTCGTTCAGACACTTGCCCGTGCCTTCGGCGACCGCGCTCAACGGGTCTTCCGCCACGTGCACCGGCAAACCCGTCTCTTCGCTGAGGAGGCGATCGAAGCCGCGCAGAAGCGCGCCACCACCGGCCAGGACGAGGCCGCGATCGACCAGATCGGCCGATAATTCCGGCGGACAGCGCTCGAGCGTGATCCGGACCGAATCGACGATCGTCGAGATCGGCTCGAGCAAAGCTTCGCGCACTTCCTGTGAAGTGATGGTCAGGGTTTTGGGTAGGCCGGCCACCAAATCGCGGCCTTTTACTTCCACGCTCGTTTCTTTGTCGCTCGGGTACGCGGAGCCGATTTTGATTTTGATCTCCTCCGCCGTGCGCTCACCGATCATGAGGTTGTAGGCGCGCTTCATGTATTGCACGATCGCTTCATCGAGCTCGTCGCCTGCCACCCGGACGCTGCGGCTGAAAACAATGCCGGAGAGCGAGATCAACGCCACCTCCGTCGTGCCGCCGCCAATATCAATGATCATATTGCCGGCAGGATCCTGCACCGGGAGCCCAACGCCGATCGCGGCCGCCATCGGTTCTTCGATCAAGTACACCTCGCGTGCACCGGCGTGCGTCGCCGACTCACGCACAGCCCGTTTTTCGACTTCGGTAATCCCTGAAGGAACCGCGATGACGACCCGGGGCCGGGCGCGAACGCGGCTGTTGTGCACCTTGGTGATAAAATGACGCAGCATCGCTTCGGTCACCTCGAAGTCGGCGATGACACCGTCCTTTAGCGGCCTAACGGCGACGATATTGGCCGGGGTACGGCCGAGCATGCGTTTCGCCTCGTCGCCCACCGCCAGCACCTTGGAAGTGCCGGCCTGGACCGCCACGACCGAGGGCTCCCGCAGCACGATGCCCTGGTCTTTGACGTAAACGAGCGTGTTGGCGGTACCGAGATCGATCCCGATATCGCTGGAGAACCATCCGAAAAGTCTGTTTAACATGAGAGAAGCCTTAGAATTGCGTCAACGCCGGCGGACATTCCAAAGCGAAAGCTATGCCGCACATCCGGGTAGGCGAAAAACCATGGTATCTTGGAACGGCCCTCCCTCGCGTCAAGGGAAAGCTGGCCTGGAGGAAGGAAGAAAACGTTCAACCTTAAACGCCGAACGTTTGAAATCAGACGATGTGCCGAAAATCGTCTCTGAATTTGAGCGTTGAACGTTAAGCGTTGAACGTTCAACGTTTCCCCTCCATGACCGCGCGCCGTATCCTGATCGCTCCATCCATCCTCGCGGCCGATTTTGGGCATCTGGCCGACGACGTGGAGCGTGTCATCGCCGCCGGTGCGGACTGGCTCCATCTCGACATCATGGACGGCCAGTTCGTCGAGAACATTTCCTTCGGCCCGGCCATCGTGAAGCTGGTCCGCAGCCTGACGACTTTGCCGCTCGATGTCCACCTCATGATCGAGCGGGCCGATCATTACGTGCCGCGCTTCCTGGAATCGGGCGCGAACTCGATAACCGTCCATGTCGAGCCGGAGGCGAAGCATGATGTCGCGGCCACGCTCCGCCTGATTCGCGAAGGCGGTGCCCGCGCCGGCCTGACTTTGAATCCCGCCATGCCTTTCAAGGCGGTCGAGCCGCATTTGCCTAACGTCGATCTCCTGCTCGTCATGACAGTCCATCCGGGTTTCGGCGGCCAGTCGTTTCGCTTCGATATGATGGAAAAGGTGCAGCGCGCCCACGAACTGCGTGAGTCGTTAGACCTAAAATACGAGATCGAAGTCGACGGCGGCATCAATCCGGAAACCGCCCCTCTCTCGATCGAAGCCGGGGCCGATGTCCTGGTCGCCGGAACCTCCATTTTCAAGAGCGGCGATTACGCGGCCGCCATCCGCAGCCTGCGCGGCGGCTAGCGCGCTTCGAGCGCACCGCATTCTCCTGACTTATGCACGAACTCGTTCGCGACATCTCCTTCAGCATCGCCGCCGCCTGGCTCCTCGGGCTGGTCGCGCAACAATTCCGCCAGCCGATCCTGCTCGCCTACCTCCTCGCCGGCTTCGCTCTCGGGCCGGCCGGTTCCGGTTTGATCGCTTCGCCCGACAGCATCTCTGCCATCTCCGAGCTTGGCCTCATTTTTCTCCTTTTCATGATCGGACTGGAGATCGATCTGAAAAAAATTGTCAGTGCGGGTCGCTCGATCACTTTGACCGCGCTCGTTCAAATCTGCATCGGCGCCATCCTGGGCGTTTTCTTTTTTCGGCTCTGCGGCTTCGGCCTCGGCGGCGGGGAATGGGACGCCCTCTATCTCGGCGTGGCCGGCGCGCTCAGCAGCACGGTCATCATCGTCAAAGTGCTCTACGAAAAACAGGAGCTCGATACTTTGACCGGGCGCATCACGCTCGGCGTTCTCGTCCTGCAGGACTTGGCGGCGATTCTATTTCTCGCCGTCCAGCCGAACCTGGAAAATCTCGCTCCCAGCATCCTCCTGTTGTCGCTCGTCCGTGTCGTCCTCCTCGTCGCCGCTGCGCTGGTCGTTAGTCGTTATGTCTTGCCGGCGATTTTCCGGCACGTCGCGCGCTCGCCCGAACTGGTCCAGGTCGGCGCTCTCGCCTGGTGTTTCCTTGTTGGCGAACTCGGCGAGCGGCTCCATCTCTCGCGCGAAATGGGCGCCCTCATCGCGGGCGTCGCGCTTTCCACTTTCCCTTACGCGCTCGATGTCACCGCCAAGGTCACGAGCTTGCGGGATTTTTTCGTAACGCTTTTCTTCGTCGGCCTCGGGATGCAGATCCCGTTCCCCTCGCCGATCCTGATCGGCTGGGCGCTCGTCTTCGCGGCCTTTGTCATGATCACGCGCTTCGCGACGACCTTCACTCCGCTTTACCTCATGCGGCAGGGTTTGCGGACGAGCATCATTCCCGCGATCAACCTCGGGCAAGTGAGCGAATTCTCGCTCGTCATCCTCGCGCTCGGCGCGCAGACGCACCACCTCGCCAACTCGTCGACAACTGGCATGGTCGCGCTCGCCTTTACCCTCCTCGCGGCAGTTTCCACCTTCGGCATGTCGAAATCGAATCGCATCTCTCGCGCCATGATACCGTGGCTAAAGAAGCGCGGGCTGCGCGATCTCGATCATGTCTCGGACGACGCGCACGCCGAAGGCGGCGCTGGTCACGGCAGAGCGCGAATTGTCTTCCTCGGCTTCTTCCGTACCGCCAGCTCGCTCCTGGAGGAAATGCAGCGGCATGCGCCGGATCTGATCGGCGACACTGCGGTCGTCGATTTCAGCCCGGTGGCGCGGGAGGGATTGCTCCAGCGCAAGGTGCGCGTGATTTACGGCGACATCAGCCAGCGCGATACTTTGCTCCACGCCGAGGTCGAACACGCCGAGGTCCTCATCTGCACGATCCCGGATTCGATTCTGAAAGGTACGACTAACGAGCGGCTCGTTAGGATGTTGCGCGGACTGAATCCCAAAGCGCAGATCATCGCGACCGCCGAAGTCCTGGCTCAGGCCGACGCGCTCCTGACGGCCGGAGCCGACTACGTCTCGCTCGCGCGCTTGCACGAAGCGACCGACCTGCTCGATGCCGTCCGGGCTGCGACCGAAGGATTGCTAGAGCAAAAGCGCACAACGCTCCAGCGCACCCTGCACGACCGGACAGAAGTGCTGGCGTAAAAAGGGCTGGGGAACGCACGCGCCATCGCGGACTTTTCCGCGCGACCACGCTTGCGACGTCGCCGCAAGGAAGTTCGTTTCGGCGAGGCGCCAAAGCCGGCACGCGAGGCGCGTACGCTCCCCCGGATTGGGCGCAGTTGGCGCACGACGCAAACCAGGGGAACCTTCATCTGTTATGAAGAATGAAAAGGACACAGTCGACCCGAGCGCGGTCGAAGATCACGACGGCATTCTCACCATCCGGGGCGGCGGCACGCGCCGGAACTGGAACGGCATTCACTACAAACAAGGAATGTCGGCCAAGAACGTCGGCACGACCAGGCTTTCCGCCAACATCGCCACCATTCCGCCGGGCGGTGTGGCCTACGCCCACATTCACGTCGGCTTCGAGCTCATCCTTTACATCCTCGAAGGCAAAGTGCGGCACGAGTTCGGCGCGGGCCTAACGAAGGCAATCGAGAACGAAGCGGGCGACTTCATTTACATCAAGCCGGGCGTGCCCCATGAAGTCTTCAACATGAGCGAGACCGAGTCAGTCGTTGCTTTCGTCGCCCGATCGTCAGCAGAGGAATGGGATAATATTGTCCCCTACGACCGCAAGCAGGCCCTCTGATTCGGCCGGTCGGAGAAGCCCTCCTACAGAATTGTCATTCTGAGCAGAGCGAAGAATCTCTGAATATTTCCCTCCCACCCGCGCCTCCGCTGCCAGAAGTCGTCAGAGATTCTTCGCTTCGCTCAGAATGACAAAGCTTGAAGCAAATACCTTGGGGGCGAGCGGTCGTGCGCGTATCAGAGGGTCTTCGGGCGATATGCCTATCGGGATGAAATCGAAGGGGCAGGGTCAAGGGGTCAGAGCGGTGAATCTTGGCAAGTCGCAATGCTTAAACTTATCCGAGCAGTAGCGACTCACATTTGTGACATGCCCTAGCGCTAACTCCCGCGCGATCCAGTCGTTGGGCACCGCGGTCCGGCTGCGGATTAGCCGCGCAATGGCGATCTTCCGCGGATCGCTCCGCCTCAGCGCCTCCAGCCCGCTTTGCTCCAGCGCCAGTTCTTCCAATCCCAAACGGAGCAATCGCTTTGCCTCTTCCAAGTCATGGCTGCGGCGCACCGCCCCGTCAATCGCCTTCCCGCGGCCCAATTTTTCGCCGGCCGATTCCAGCACTCCCAGCATCCGTTCACGGAAGCTCGCCCTGCCCAGGCACCAGCCGCGACGCAAAACCTCAGTTTCCGCCCGCAGCGCGCCGTTCAACTCATCGACCGCGCGCTGACGCATTCGCTGGGCATAGCGCCGCCGCCCTTCGCGGGTGTCCTCCAGGCCAAGTTCGCCCAGCACTTGGCCGGGCTCGAACCAAGCCGGCCGCTCTGCGAGCGTCGCATACCAACGATAGCTGCCCCACCGGTAATCATAGAGCCGCTCCTCCAGCGAGATCATCCGCGCGCGCACCGGATTCAAGTGAATGTAATCGCTTAAGGTGACGAAGTAGTCTCGCGCTTCCGGGTCCACTAAGACTGCCTTGTAGCGGCCTTGAAAGAGATGGCCGCTCAAGCGATGCCGCCGGTTGAATCGCACCGTGTAGGTGGTCTGAAACCAGCGCATCCCTGCGATTAGGTTAGCTTCCGGTGTCTCTACCAACAGATGGTAGTGGTTGCTCATCAAGACAAAGGCGTGCACCCGCCAGCCCGTCCGCGCGCAGGTTTGCCCGAGCGTCGCAAGAAAGCTCTCCCGGTCGCGATCGTCATGAAAAATCGCCTCCTGCCGGTCGCCCCGGTCGAGCAAATGATAAACCGCGCCAGGAAATTCCACGCGCGCTTTGCGAGGCATCTTCCGAGCCTACCTCAACGTTCCTTGATCGGTCGAGCCGAAATGCCAAGATTCACGCTCTGACCCCTTCTCCGTTCGTTATTCGACTTTCCCGCTCGCCTCTTCTCGTAGATCAATCGCATTGATGCGGATCTTTTCGGCGAGGCCGGGCCGGGCCGCCGAATCCACCGAAGCGTATTTGCTCAACAATTCAACCAGACCGAGTAGTCGGTTAACCCGGGGGCCAATTTGGGGTCCGATCTTCGCCCTCAATAATCGCCCCTCCTCGTCTTTTGCTGAGAAGATTTCGCTGCTCGATTCGAGGATAACAATCTCTTTGCGGGGAGGTTTCGCTGACCGCAACATCGCAATCCATGCTGAATGAACTGCAAGGGCTGTCCGCTCCGGGATAGTTGCATCGGTGCGACTAATCGAAATCGGTTCGCTACGATCGCCGTGCGCTTGCTTACTGGCCGGAGCAATGCTCCAGATCCTGCGCGAAGCAGAAGTCACAGTTATTCCGCGAACATTCGGTCGTCCCTTTCCGTTTAGACGATAAACGGATACTGAAGCCTCTTCTCCAACCATCCCAGGGAGGAACACATAACGAGCAAGATCGCCTGGCGTAACAAAAAGAAGACGTTGCCAGAGCTCGCGATACGTCTGTTGAACCCCATCTTCGTGCGGCTCAGTCTCAATTGTCACCAAATGGTCGCCAACATCGCTGGGTTTGGAGCCAGCTGCGGAGGTCGATGTCAGAACGGTTAGCCAAAGCATCCCGGCCGACAAAAGGCTAAATTTAATTGCCATACTTCGGAACCAATTGCATCTGAGGGATGTTTGAACCCGTTACCGGAACAAATTTCACCTCAAATGTGCCACGGGATTCAAGGGTGTTAATGTCGAGCTTACTGACCGTAGGGCTGTCTCTCTTGTCAGTTTGTGGATTGAGTCTATACAGAACGGTCTTATCACTTTGATTGACCACGTAGTTCCACTTACCCTGATTTTTAGTTAGGTCATAATCAGTGGTTGAAAAGAGTCGTTCGTGGGGCGCCGGTAGGCCAGTGAGGTTATTATGCACGTGTCCAGCACCACGCAATTCAGCATCGTCGCTCTTAGTGTAAGACTCTACCAACCTTGGTAGTTGGATTAATCGCCCTTGCTGATATACTCGCTGCGTCGTCAACGTGCCCCGAGTCAACGGACCCAATCGCAACGGACCATTTCCAACCTGTTCGATTGCCCGGCCGAACGCGCCACGGCCCTGTGATGCGACAGCAGATGATAAGGAGGCTTCTCTCCCCAGCTCATCCATATGAGGCGGCGGAATCATATCTTCCAGCCCCATGGGATCGACTCGATCCAGTGGATCATTGCCGACATAGCGATACAAATTGTAATCCCCCGCATCGAAGCCTTTGGGATCTTCGCTCATGAAGCGGCCGATCGTAGGGTTGTAGGCTCGGGCGCGGTATTCGTAGAAGCCGTAGGTGGCGTTCCATTCCCGCCCTGTGAAGAGGAAGCGGTTGTTGATCGGTTGTTGCCCGGCGCCTACCGTAACCGTGGGCGCCCCAAAAGCGTCGTAGCGATAGCTTTCCCGGACCAGGTTCACGCCGTCGGTCACGACGCTGATGTTGCCGTTGCGGTCGGGGAAATAAAACCAGCCCTGTCCGTTCACCCCGCGCGCTATCACTTCGTCGATTCCGCGCCCGTAAAGGACGTTGCTGAGGTTGACATTGCTTGCGTTGTATTCCAGCACCCAATGTTCTGCATCAAAAATGTAATAGTTGGTCGTAGCCGTGCCGCCGTTGATCACGGTGGTGCGCTTCACGCGCCGCCCCAGCGCATCGTAGAAAAGGGTATAACTGTTGCGGTGAGCAAGCGGACGAAAAAATTAGCTCGCCGGAACCGGTTCGGCGAAGCCGGTTGTCTCGGCCATCACTTCGTCGGTCTGCGTCACCCTAACGACTTCTTCGATCGTCGTTTTGCCTTCCAACACCCGGCGCCAGCCGTCCTGGCGGAGCGTCAGCATGCCTTGGGCGATGGCCGCTTGCTTCAATTCGCCGCCGTCGCGCTTTTGCATGATGAGGCGCTTGAGCGGCTCGGTCACGACACAGATTTCGTAGATCGCGAGCCGGCCCTGGTAGCCGGTTTGTCGGCAGTTTTCGCAGCCCGCGCCGCGCCGGAAAGTGAGCCCGTTTTCGAGCGGAAAATTGATCTCCTCGAGGTATTCCTTCGGATATTCGACCTTCTCGACGCAATCGGGGCAGATGGTGCGGACGAGTCGCTGGGCGAGGAAGGCTTTCACAACCGAGGAGAGAAGGAACGGCTCGACATCCATGTCGAGCAGACGGGTGATGCCGCCGACGGCGTCGTTCGTGTGAAGCGTGCTGAAGACGAGGTGACCCGTCATGGCAGCGCGGATCGCGATGTCAGCAGTCTCGACATCGCGAATTTCGCCGACCATGACGACGTTCGGATCCTGCCGCAGAATGTGGCGCAGGCCTTTTGCGAAGGTCAGGTCGATCTCCGGTTTCACATCGATCTGCGAGACGCCCGGGAGGCGATACTCGACCGGTTCCTCGATCGTGATGATGCGACGTTCAACGGAATTGATGCTGCTGAGGAAGCAATAGAGCGAAGTCGATTTGCCCGAACCGGTCGGCCCGGTAACGAGGACGATTCCGTTAGGCTGGGCGAGGAGCGACTTCATGATCTGAGTCTGCATCGGGCTCATGTCGAGCCGCTCGAAGCCGAACGCCTTTTGCTGGTCGCGCGCGAGCAAGCGCAGGCTGATCGATTCGCCGTTGACTGTCGGGATGGTGGAAACACGGACGTCGATCGTTTGTTCGGCCGATTGCAGATTGATGCGGCCGTCCTGCGGCAAACGGCGCTCGGCGATGTCCATGTGCGCCATCACTTTGAGGCGCGAAATGATGGCCGACTGCAGGAGACGCAACTGCGGCGGGACGGCGACCTCGTGGAGGATACCGTCGATCCGGTAACGAATCCGCAGGTCGTTCTCCAGCGGCTCGACGTGGATATCGGTCGCGCGCTCGTGGATCGCTTCGCGGATGATCTGGTTGACGAACTTCACGACCGAGGCTTCCGGATCGTCGGCATTCAGGTCGGTGCTGGTCTCAATATCCTGGAGCGCTTCAAACGAGCGCTGAGTCTTGAGAATTTCGTCGAACGTCTCCGCGCCGACGCCGTAGAGCGTTTTCATGGCGCGCAGGATTTGGGCGCGCGGGACGAGGACCCACTCGGCCGGCTTGTCGAGAAGCTGCGAAGCAAGCTGGCGTCCGGTCGAGTTAAACAAATCGTAGGTCGCGAGGACAATCGCGTTGTCCTTGATCTCGATCGGCAGGATGTGGTGCTGAAAAACGAAACGGCTCGGCAGGACGAGGAGCGTCGCGCGCTCGATGCTCCTCGCGTCGATCGAAACAACCGGGACGCTGAAGAAATCGCCGATCGCCTTTAGGAAAAGTTGCTCATCCACTTTCCCGGAGTTGAGAACGTCGGCCGTCCACGAACTGCCGTTGAGGTTTGCGGCGAGGGCGGTGGCCTCGTCTCGCGAAGGCACGCCGCTGGCAAGGAGAATATCGACGAGTGATTTGCTGAGGGCGGGACTCATTCTGGCTAAGGGAGATGCAACCCTCGACGAACTCCCAGCGTGAGCGTGCCCGTAACGCGCAAAGAGTTGTTCTTTTGCATCCGCGCGATGGCATCGCGAACAGCGTAGGAGAAGACTCCGTCGATTGGGCCACAGTAGTAGCCATTGCGTCGCAAAGCCTCCTGGAGGGCGCCAACGTAGGCCGGATCGGAAACCAGTGCCGCCCCCGACTGGAAATAATAGCTAAAACGAAACCGAGCGCGGGGGGCTAGATCTGTCCGATTGGGCGCAGGCATCTGGTGGAGCAGTCCCTGATCATCGCGAGCTGCCAACGGGTCCTGGTAAGGATCGTAGAAGAACAATAGCGAATCCGATTCCGCCCGGGAATGGATTGGCAGCAGGCAAACCGAAGCTAAGAGCAGAATGAAGACGCGTTTCATTGGACCATGCAACTATTTTATCATCGGGAGATCTGGCGGCGGCAATTGCTTGCCGTCAATCACGGGCGGGCAATCGGGGCAATCATCCTGTTCCAGCTCAGATCCAAAATGGGTTCGATCCTCGTTTTTTTGCCGCAGCCGATACAAATCTAATTTGGTCAGCGACACTTCCGGTCGCATCAACACGATCAGCTCAGTCCGCATTTTGTTTCTGCTCGTGTTCCGGAAAAGAGCTCCCACTAATGGCAGGCGGCCTAGAATCGGAATTCCGTTCCGGTTGTCCTCCTTGCTGTCCATGATCAGACCGCCAAGAACGATCGTAGACTTGTTCGGAGCCGACACGGTCGTGCGAATATAGCGGGTCGCAATGTTTGGGATGGCGTTGCCATCGATCACGGTATCGCCGGCCCGACTGTCCACTTTCTGGAGAATGTCGAGTGAAACCTCGTTTTCGGAGTTGATCAGTGGCACTACTTCGAGCTGGAGGGCAACCTTTTTGAACTCGATATTCGTCGATTGCGCGATCCCGCTGGTAAGGATTCCGCCGGTGGTTGGAGATGAAATCGTATTTGTCGGGACCGGAATTTCGGTTCCTGAAGCGATAATCGCCTTTTTGTTGTTGCTCGTAAAAACCATCGGCCGCGAAATTACCCGGAAGCGCCCCGTTGAATCGAGCGCGTGGACAATTGCCGACAGGTAATTTCCAGCAGCAATGTAGACATTGGTGCCGCTCCCTGCCGTCTGAAGAATCTGGTTGAAGTTGATTAAACCCGCAGGATCAAGAATCCCTCCGCCAGGCGCGATCGAGCCAGAGGGAGAGGCAGTTGCAAATGGCAGAGGCACATTCGTATTGCGCGAGATACCTACCACTTTGCCTTTATACTTCGCAAAATAGTCGACCCCGAATTCTTCGTCGTTGTTGAGCGTCAACTCGCCGATGACGGTGCTGAGCGCGACCTGAGGCGCCCTCACATCCATCTCGTCAAGGATCTTGCTCACCTTCACCACCACCTCACGATTACCCAGCACGATGATGGTGTTGGCGCGGGCATCGGCAATCAGTTTTGTGTTGCCAACCGTGACGGCTTGGGGCGCGGTGTCGATCGGTTCGGTCGAAAGCTGTTCGCTCACTTGCAGCGAGCTCTCGGAACCCCCGCTGGTGTCGGTGGAGGTTGAGCCGGGTGTCGGATTAGCGCGCGCATTGTTGCGGTTTTGACCTCCCGGCGAGAGCCCGCCCTGCCCCTGTTGATTCTGGTCGCCCGGCTCGGTCAACGCTTGCACCAAAACAGGCAAAACGTCGCCTGCCGCAATGTATTTCAAGGGACGCACAACCGGTTTCCCAAATTCCACGTTAGCGTCGAACTCGGCGATCAGTTTCTCGATAAAAGGCAAATTCACCGGGCGGGTGATAATGTGGATGCGGTTAGTCCGGACATCAGCTTCCAACTTGATCTTGCCAACGATGAGCGAATCCTCCGAGAGGACCGCTCCGCCTTCATCGTCAGCCACCTGCTGGGGTTGCCCGGGCGGGATGACGCCGCGCACCCGACGATTCACCGGCTGGTTCGGTTGATCGCCCTTGTCGAAAATTTCCTTCAACATATCGACCACCTTCTGCGCATCGGCTCGCTCGAGCTTGATGAAAATGCTCGTCACTTCCGCCGGGGCCACATCGATCTGCTCGACCATCTTGACCAGCTTGCGCAACACGTCCGCGCTCTGCGTGATGAGCAGGGCGGACGATTTCGGCAAAGCGAGAATCGGCGCCTGGCCGCCGATGCCGGCGAGGTATTGCGAGAGAACCTGCTGCAATTCCTGCGGGTCGGCGTAACTGAGCCGGAAAAGATAACTCACCACCATCGCGCCCTGCGGCAGATCGGCCGGGTCGGAGACGATCGGCACCGCCGCTGCGCGCGGGTTTTTGTTGATCCCGATGACCTCGACAACATCGCCCCCGGCCGGGACGAGAGAAAACCCGTTCAGGGCCAGGTTCATCTCGATGATGTTGATCGCTTCTTCGCGCGGGATCGGCTTGGCAATGAAAATGTTCACCTTCCCCTGGACGTTGTTGTCCATGACGAGCTTTTTGCCGGTCAGGTTTTCGTAAAGATGCAGCACGTCCATCACGTCGCTGTTTGGGTATTGCATCGTCACCATGTCGACCGGGCGATTGTTCGCGCCGGGCCGGGCGGGCTGGCCCGCGGAGCGAGGCGGAACAAACGGGGTCGGGCCCGGCGTCTGCCCGGGAACCGCCGCGGTGAAAAGGAGGATCCAAACGAGGCAGTAAGAGAAGCGGCGAAGCACGGGCTGTATGTAATTGTTTGGCGGGCGAAGGTCAACCAGTTAGCCACCGGAGAAGGCTCGACGCGCCGGGCGGGTCGCGGGATATTCGCTCCATGCGCATGATCCGATTTTTCCTTCTCCTCATTTCGTTAGGCACGCTGTTCTCCGGCCCGGTCCGCGCGGACATGGATGAAGTGGGAACGATTCGCGGTCTCCTCGAAGAGCAGGCAGCGGCCTGGAATCGGGGCGAGATCGACAGCTTCATGGCCGCCTACGCTCGCTCACCTGGGACGACCTTCGTTTCCGGCGACGAGGTGACCCACGGCTGGCAAACAGTGCGTGATCGCTACGCGAAAAAGTACGACAGCCGGGAAAAGATGGGCCGCCTGACTTTCTCGGGCCTAACGATCACGCCGCTCTGTGGCGAGACTGCGATCGTTCTCGGAAGCTGGCTTCTGGAACGCAAGGAGGACCAGCCGCGCGGGAAATTCACCCTCCTCCTCCGTAAGCTGCCGGAAGGCTGGCGGATAGTGCTCGATCACACATCGTAACGACCAGAAGGCGTCACTGCCGATCCGGGGAGCGCACGCGCCCCGGAATGCAGCGGCGCCGGCGCTAGCTGCGCAGACGCACGAGCAGCTTCTCGTGAATGCCATCAAAGCCGCCATTGCTAAAGATGGTCACGACGTCGTTAGGCTGGAGGAGCGGCAGGAGCCGGTCGAGAATCGCCGTCGCGTCGCGCTCATAAAACGCCATCCGTCCGGCCTCGGCAATCGCCGTCACGACCGCTTCGGGATCGAGCCGCTCGCCGGCCGGGATTTGCTCGAGGGCCGCGATCTGCGCGATCAAAACACCGTCGGCCAACTGCAGCGCATCTGGCAACTCCTGCTGAAAAACCGCCCGCCTCGTCGTGTTTGAGCGCGGCTCGAAGATCGCCCAAAGCCGATGGCCTGGGTAACGATGTCGCAACGCACCCAGCGTTTCCCGGATCGCGGTCGGGTGATGCCCAAAATCGTCAATCACGGTTACCCCGCGCGCCTCGCCCCGCACTTCCTGCCGGCGCGCGATCCCCTCAAAACTCGTTAAAGCGGTTTGGATCACCTCCGGAGTCAGGCCGTAGAAACGAGCTGCAACCGCCGCCATGGCGGCGTTGCGCACATTGAACTCCCCGAAGAGCGGCAAATCGAAAGTCGTTTCCCCTAACGAAAAGCGAGAACCATTGGGCGAATAGCTGACCTCGCGAATCCGCTCCGCGCAATTCTCGGAAAAGCCCACTTCGACGAGAGGCGCGAGGCAGTCCGCCGCCACCTCCACACAGTTCGAGTCGTCGCCGTTGAGCAGGATCATCCCGTTTTGCGGCACAATGTTGACCAACCGGCGGAAGCTCAGCTTGACCGCGTCGAGATCGTCAAAAATATCCGCGTGATCAAACTCGATGTTGTTGATCAGGAGCAACTCCGGCAGGTAGTGGATGAACTTGGAGCGCTTGTCGAAAAAGGCGGAGTCGTACTCGTCGCCCTCGATCACGAAATACTTTGAGTTGTTGAAGAGAGCGCCCTGGCCCAGGTTGCGCGGCAGACCCCCGATCACGTAGCCGGGTTCCAGATCGCCGACCGTCAGCATCCAGGTCAGGAGGGCACTGGTGGTCGTTTTTCCGTGCGTCCCGGTGACAACCAGGTTGTGCCGGCCGCGCAGGAAAAATTCCTTCAACACTTCCGGGAGCGAGAGGTAATAAAGCTTCCGGTTCAGGACCGCTTCCACCTCCGGGTTGCCGCGCTTGATTGCGTTGCCGACCACCACCACCTCGGTGTCTTCGGGCAAATTTTCCGCCCGGTAGGGCTCGCTCAGCCCGATCCCTTTGCCGCGGAGGAAATCGGACATCGGCGGGTAAACTTTTTCGTCCGAGCCGGTCACGTTGCAGCCGCGCTCGCGGAGGGCCGCTGCCACGCTCCCCATGGCGGTGCCGCAGATTCCGAGAAAATGGAGATGTTGCGGCAGGCGATTCACCCGGCATTTCTAAGCCCGGGTCGCAAACTTTGCCAGCGAACCAATTAGCAAATGTAACGCTAAGGTTAGAGTGCGTTAATGGTGTCGGCGCAGTCCTCTGCTAAGGAAGGGGGTGGCGACAAAGCTTCTCTCCTTTCTTGGCGCAATCTCTATCGCCGTCGCCTGTTCCGCCGCTCCCACCTCTGAAATCTACGCGCTGGCAGGCGATCGCACCCCGCTCACCTGGGAAGTCTACACCCCCGCGGGTCAAGGTCCGTGGCCTGCGGTCCTCGTCATTCATGGAGGAAACTTTTATGGCGGCGACCCGAGCGACAATGGCGTTGTGACCTGTGCGCAGGATTTGGCCGACGCCGGCTACATTGCCTTCGCCATTTCCTACCGGCTCGCGCCTCCCGGCTCGATTCCGAGCCAACGATCCTCCGGCCAATTCCCTGAACAATATGACGACGTCCATCTTGCGGTCGAAGCGGCGCGGAGCGATCCGCGGAGCAACGGCAAAGTCGGCGCAGTCGGCGGCTCGGCCGGGGCAACGCATGCGGTCTGGACCGCGACGACCGGGGTGCCAGGGCTCGACAAACTCGACGTGGCGGTGTGCCTTTCGGGCGCCTACGATTTTTCCGATTTCACCCCCGACCCGAGCCTCGACTTATTTATTTCAATTGTGACCAATTACGTCGGTGTGCCTTCGACTGATACAGCGGCGTTGCGCGCAGCGTCTCCGGCCTGGGTGCTGAACTCGGGCGTCTCTCCGCTCTTCGTCATCGATTCGGAAGACGATCTGATGCCCGGCGCGCAATGGAACGACATCATCACCCATCTCGATGATCTCGGCGTAACTAATTATCAGTCGATGCGGATCGCGGGGAATCTTCATTCCTTCGGTTACTGGTCCACCATCAAGACCGATGCGCTCGCGTTTCTAACGGCAAACTTTGCCGACCCGACGCCGACTCCAACTCCTACTGCTACCCCCACCCCGACCGCGACTCCTTCTCCCACCGTCACGCCTACCCCGACCGGCACGCCCACGCCCTCCGTAACTCCATCACCGACTCCAGTCGCGCAGCCCAACTCGCTTCTCAACCTTTCCACCCGCGGCCGGGCCGCGACCGGCGATAATGTCCTCATCGGCGGTTTCATTCTCGGGCCCAGCGACGGACTCAAGCAGGTCGTCGTTAGGGCGATCGGTCCTTCACTGGCCGCCGCTGGTGTCAGCTCTGCCCTGCTTGATCCGAGTTTGCAGCTCCTCGACTCCACCGGCCATGTCCTGGCCACGAACGACGACTGGATGAACGGCAGCCAGGCCGAGGAAATCATCGCAACCAACCTCGCGCCTAACGACTCCAGAGAATCCGCCATCCTCGCCTCTCTCGCTCCCGGCGCTTACACTGCGATTGTCACCGGCACGGAAGGAACCAGGAACGTCGCGCTCGTCGAAGTTTACGATCTCGATGCCGCCAACACGCCGCAATTACTCAACATCTCGACCCGGGGCTCGGTCGATTCCGGCGATGGCGTCATGATCGCCGGCACGATCATCGGCGGCGACCAACCTGAGACCCTGCTCGTTCGCGCCCTCGGACCCTCCTTCGGTGGCGGCCGGGTTCTCGACCCGTTACCCGACCCGGTCCTGCAATTGATCGACGGCCAAGGCACAACCGTCGGTGTGAATGATAATTGGCAAGACTCTCAGGCCGGCGAAATCGCAGCCACCGGGCTCGCTCCCGCCAACGCCTTGGAATCAGCGCTTCTCACCACTCTGCCGGCCGGCAGTTACACTGCGCTCATGTCCGATTTGAACGCCGACAGCGGGACTGGGCTGTTGGAGATTTACAATCTTTCGTCAGACTTTTAATCGCAAAAATAACGCGTTCATCGGGTGATCTCGTTCGAATCGAGACCGCCGGAACGGGCTCACAAAGGAAAAATTACCGCGTCGCCCCCTCCGGCGCGGGTAAATGGAAAGGTTCATATCAATTGAGACAGTATCTACTGCTGTTCTCCCTCGTTCTCACGGCCGCCAGCGCCCAGGCGTCGTCACAAAACAACACCAAAGCGGCACCTCTGTCGACGGAGGTTTACGCCATCGCAAGCGATCGAACACCGCTTACTTGGACCGTCTATACGCCTGCCGGTAGAGGCCCGTGGCCAGCGGTCCTCGTCATTCACGGCGGAAACTTTTACGGCGGTGACGCAAATGAAAACGGACCCGCTAGCGCCGCGCAGGATCTCGCGGCGGCCGGGTATATCGCCTTTTCGATCAATTACCGTCTCGCTCCACCCGGGGGTGTCCCCGGTCAGCGTTCGCTGGGGAGATTTCCCGATCAATACGACGATGTCCACCTCGCCGTGCAGGCGGCGCGGGACGATTCCCGCTCCAATGGCAAAGTCGGAGCGGTCGGCGGATCGGCCGGCGCGACCCACGCGGTCTGGGTCGCCGCCACCGGCAAGGCCGGGCAGGATCGGCTCGATGCCGTCGTCGGGATGTCGGGCGCCTACGACTTCTCTGATTTTAGCCCCGATTCCGGGATCGACCTTTTCATCGAGATCGTGACGAACTACGTTGGGGTTCCCTCGACCGATACCGCATCTCTGCGCGCGGCCTCGCCTGCCTGGATCGTGAACCGCAGTGTCGCTCCGCTTTATTTGATCGATTCGGAAGGCGACCTGATGCCCGCCGCGCAGCTCGATGACATGGCAGCGCACCTTGCTGCCAAGGGGGCCCGCAACTACACCGCGCAAACTATTCCCGGCAACTTTCATTCCTTCGCCAACTGGTCGCAGATTAAAGTCGACGCCCTCGCTTTTCTCGCCGCTCAGCTTGGCAGAAGAGGTCGTTAGCGGACGGCAAGATTCGTTAGGCGAGACGCGGGAAGCGCGCTCCGTGACGGAGCCTTTCGAGGAGATTGGCTTTGCGCAGGTTGGGATCATCCCGGCGCAAGCAATGATGTTCCATGAGCGGCGTGACCGCCACGATCCTACCGTCCTCGAGCACCTGCTCGACCCGCCAGTATTTCTTGATCAGGTAATAATAGAGGTCGCCCCGTTCGGCTGGGCGAACATCCCGCGCTTCCGGGCCCGGCGGCCGCATCGAGGTCTCGGCCACACGATAGACAATCGGGGCACCGGGTTGAAGCCGCCGCCGCAGAAAGTGCCCGCTCGAGACGAGAAAGCCGACACCGGCCGGGAGCGCGATCAATACCACGAAGAGCGAGAGCGTGGCCATCCCCTCTTTTAAGCATGCCGTGTGCCGGGTGAGGTTACGGCGCAGTGGCGCGAGCCGGGCATCGCGTTGCCTGCTCGCGAAAGTTTGCGGTCCTGTGGAAGGCATCGCGCTGTCGATGCCGGGAGGTGAACGTGGATTGAAAGAGACGCTCACTCGACATCCTCGACACCGACAGCACGGTGCTCTCGCGGCTACAATTACGGCACTACCGTTAGGGTAAGGTCGTTGCCGTCGCCGCCTTCGTAGTCGGCTTGCAGGTTGTTGCCGTTCACGTCCACGATCGCGCCGTCGGGCAGGTTACTGAAGGTTCCGCTGATTGGGGTCGCGGCCGTGTTCCTGATCAGAGTCAACACCGTACCCTGCTCAAGCGTCCCCTGAGCTTGCCCCCTCAGGTCGATATTCGCTCCGCCAATGATCGTGACTCCGTTGGCAACGACCAGGTCTGTGCGCGCTTTCAGGCCCCTGGCTTGGAAGGTGCAGGAATAGGTGGCGCCGGCGCTGAAAGTGAGATTGCTCTGGATGGTGAGTGTTGTTTTCTTCTTTGTCCCGAGAGCTGGCGCGAGAAAGGCTCCGGAGCCGATCATGACCGCTCCCCCAACCTTGCCGCTTCCGCCTAACGTTCCGCCGTTCACTTGCACGGGACCGCTGCCGGTCGCCGAGCCAGTGGTATTAATGACATTTATGGTGCCGGCAACGATGGTTGTCCCGCCCGTATACGTGTTGGCGCCGCTCAAGTTAAATACGCCCGCGCCGATCTTGGCAAGGGAGCCGCCTACCCCGCCGGAGAAACCGCCGTCCTGCATTTCACCGCCGAAGATTACGCTCAGGTTGTCATTCCCGACCGTGAGCGTATTGCTGCCGAGGAGGACGACGCCGTCCGAGCCGCCGACCGATCCGATTGTGAGCCCGGGGGCATTCTCCCCGCTAATGTCGAGCCTGCCGTTACCCGCCATCACGAAGGACGCCGTCCCGCCGCTGGCATCTCCCAGGAAGCGCGCCTCCGCCCCAAGGCCGGCTCCGCCAAAGATCGTGATATGCGCTTCATCTGCGCTGGCCGCTCCAAAGGCGAGCGCACCGGAGAAGGTAAGGAGGGCGCCTGGTGCGCCGGCGACCGTCCCACTCTTGAGTGTGATGTTGGCCCTCGCCGCGGTGGTATGCTCGACGAATTGCAAGATACCGCCGAATGCGGCTGCATCGTCAGCTCCACCAATGGTATAATAACCCTGGCCGGCGCTCGCGCTCCCATTCAAGGAAATATACCCGCCGCTGGCATTGCTCGCAGCGCCGCCGACCGCGGTAAACGTCCCGTGCGATGCTGAAGCATTATCGTTGAAGACCAGAAGGCCGCCGCCGGTTTTGATGTCGCCGACACCGCAGACAAAGGTTGCCCTGCCTGCGGTCGAGTTATCATTTAAATAAGTTCTGCCGCCGCTCGCGCCCGTCGCTTCGCCGCCGTTGACGAAGATAGAACTCTCTCCCGCCGAGGAATCGCCAAAGAATTGGAGCAGGCCGCCCTCGTCTCCCATCCTGACCCCACCCTTCACGGTAAAGAGCGCACCAAAGTCAGGGAAAGCATCGTTAATGAGAGAAATCTGTCCCGCTTGAAGATTGCGATCGGAGCCGATCACAAAATTTTGCGTCAGCCCCGACTCGTTGACGACCCCGGCGCCGCTCAAGGTCAAAGTAACACCTGGATCAGGGGTGATGGTAAAGGCGCTGGCTCCTTCGGAAAATACGACACTCTCGACCTGGACCGACGCGGAGAGCGAGACGGCAGTAGTGTTGGAAAATGAGAATGTGGCCACATCGGACGGCCCGTTCGGAACCGTCGCGGGCGACCAGTTGGACGCAATATTCCAGCTGCCGCTAGAAGGGTTGGCAAGCCAAGTGGCGCTGCCTGCCTCCGAATTGGCGGGGAAGCCAAGGCAGAAGAGTCCGGCGAATCCAAAGAGAACCGGCAGACGGCAGGTCGTTGCAAATTTCATCTGTGGCTTTCTACAAAAGTTCCGGTTTGAAAGTAAAGACTATCCGACACGGTCCGCGAGTGGGACCGCTTTGCGGTTGAACCGGGGGCGCGGAGCGTGAATCATTCGGCCCATCGACATGCGCATCCTTTCCGGCATCCAACCGAGCGGCGTCCTGCACATCGGCAACTATTTCGGCATGATGCGCCCCGCCATTGCCCTCCAAGCTGAGGGCGAGGCGCTTTACTTTATCGCTAATTACCACGCCCTAACGAGTCTGCGTGATCCCGTCGCACTGCGCGAAAACTGCCGGCGGGTAGCGCTCGATTTTCTCGCCTGCGGGCTCGACCCGCAGCGGGCAGCACTCTTTCTCCAATCCGATGTGCCGCAGGTGACGGAGCTGTCCTGGATCCTGAGCACGGTCGCGCCGATGGGATTGCTCGAGCGCGCGCATTCCTACAAGGACAAGGTCGCACGCGGGTTGCCCGCCTCGGTCGGGCTCTTCTCCTATCCGGTGCTGATGGCGGCCGACATTCTCATCTACGACAGCGACGTGGTGCCGGTCGGCCGCGACCAGAAACAGCACGTCGAGATCACGCGTGATCTCGCGACCAAGATCAACGAGATTTACGGCGAAATCCTGAAGCTTCCCGAACCCCGCATCCACGAGCAGACCCAGACCGTGCCCGGTCTTGACGGACAGAAGATGAGCAAGAGCTATGGCAATACGATCGATATTTTCGCGGAGGAAAAGGAGATGCGGAAACGGGTCATGAGCATTGTGACTGATTCGACGCCGGTGGAAGCGCCGAAGGATCCTGCCGCGACACCGATCTATCAGCTTTACTCGTTAATCGCGACTGCGGAAGAGGCGGCGGCGATGCGGGCGGCTTTTGAGAAAGGCGGGACGGGCTACGGCGATTTCAAGAAGCAGCTTTTTGGGAAACTCTGGGAGTACTTTGCCCCGATGCGGAGACGGCGTGAAGATATCCTGGCGCAGCCCAGTTACGTCGATGAGGTGCTGGCCAGCGGCGCGAAGAAGGCGAATGCGATCGCGGATGGGGTCATGGCGCGAGTGCGAGGAGCGGTCGGGTTATAGACATTTCGCTCTGCAAAACGCGGAGGTTGCTCTCGCCGCCACGATCCGGTCCGCGTTTCGCAGAGCGAAACGTCTACATCACTTTGAGCGCGGCACGGACGCGCGAGTTGCTCTTCAGCTCGGCGAAGATAAGCCGGCCACCGCCGGTCTGGAGCGTGCTTGAGACGACGACCGTCGCGACCCGTCCGATGTGTGGTCGTCCCTGGTTGACCACGATCATCGTTCCGTCGGCCAGATAACCAACCGCCTGATGCGGGTCGCGGCCTTCTTTGACGAGATTCAATTCCAGCTCATCGCCCGCCACCACTACCGGCCGCAGGGCATGCGCGAGGTCAGCTAGATTCAGAACCGGCACCTGCTGGAGGCGCGCCACCTGTCCGAGCGCCTGGTCGTTGGTTAACAATCGCGCCTGGAGGACCTGAGCGACGCGGACGAGCCGGGTGTCGATCGGCAGTTCGCTTTCGTCCAGACCGCTATCGTGGATCGTGAGGTCGATCTCACGCGATTGCTGGAGTTGATTCAAGATGTCGAGCCCGCGCCGGCCGCGCTCGCGTTTGATCGGCTCGTGCGAATCGGCCAGGAGCTGGAGTTCACCGAGGACGAAACGCGGCACGATGAGCGCGCGACTGAGGAACCCAGTCGCACAGAGATCGGCGATCCGCCCGTCGATGATGATATTTGTATCGATGACGAGCGGCTCGTGCTGGGTCGTTTCGCGGGCAAAACGGACATAAGGAATAATGAGAGAAAATTCATCACGGCTGCTTCGCATTGCGAGCATCGTGCCGAGGTAACCAAAGGCGCAGTAGACGACGAGCCGCGCGATCCATTGCACGTCTTCCGATTGGTAGCGCAGAACCTGGGAGGCGTTCAGCAGGTTGGCCAGGAAAAGGCCGAGCAGGAGACCGAGTGTAGCCGAGGAGAAGGCGCGCAGAGAGAGGCCCTTGACGAGCCGGTCGGCGAGGACAAGGACGAGCCCGAAAAGCAACCCGATGAGAAGCCCGGGGATGGCGTTGCCCTGCACCTCGGACGAAGCAAGCGAGCCCACTAGCCCGCAAAAAGTGACAAACAGCCCCCGCAACAGGTTGACTGTGAGGAGCGGTGTCATGCGGGCTTAACGGTTGGAGCGGCGGCGTGGAGGGGGCATGTTTTGCGGCGGCGGCGCCATCTTAGCGGCACTGTCTCGATAAAAGAGCACGCCATGCCGGCGCAGATTGCTGATGAGAGCCCGCAGATCGTCCGCCACAGCCTCGTTCGTAAGCAACAATGGGACCAATCCATCCCCTTTCGTGGCCTCATTCAAGATCCGGGTGGCGGCTCGGACGGTCTTCTGGGCATCAGCCGCCGCGGCCTCGATCTTATCGGCAGCTTCTTTCGCCGAGCCCATCGTGCCGCTCGCTTTCTCGATCACGCCATCGATCTTTTTCGACGACTCGGAAAGGGCGCCGGAGGTCTTGCTCAGGTTTTCGAAGGTCTCCTTCAAGTGAGCCATGTTTTCCTTGGACAGGGCATCCGAGTTCAGCTTGCTGACCGCGATGTCGATTTTCGCGATCGTTCCGCGCAGGTCCTTGATCAGCGCCCCGCCTTCCTTTGTCATGTCGTCGATCCCTTTCTCGCGCGCCCCCTCGACGCGGACACCGGGTGCGAGGTAGCCCGTCGGTTTGGTCATGGGCGGGAAAATGGCAACAAAGCGGTCGCCCAACAATCCCGAACTCCCCACTGTGATGATGCTGCCGGTTGGGATTTTGACGAAGTCGAAAATCTTCAAAGGGACCTCAACCCCACGGCCGACCTTCGCGAGACGAGGTGCTCCGGCCACTTGCCCCACTTTCGCGCCGCCCATCAGGACGTCGGAGCTCTTGAGCAAGCCGCTTGCATCCTCGAAATGCACGGTCAGGCCGTAGTACTTCTTGAACCCTTCGCCGAGTCGGCCGAATTGTACGACGAGCGCGGCCAGGATGGTGAGCCCGACGGCCACGAAAATCCCGACCTTCAATTCCAAACCGCGATCTTGTTCGTTCATTTCGTTAGTCCGCGCGGGAGGCGCGCCCGATCAAAAAGTCCTGGATGAGCGGGTCCGGCGAAGCCTGAATTTCCGCTGGCGTCCCGTAAAAGTAAATTCGCCCTTCGTGCAGGTAAGCAATGTGATCGCCGACGTGAAAGGCGCTCTTCATGTCGTGCGTGACCACTACACTGGTGACGCGATAACGCTTCTGCAGCCGGCGGATGAGCCGGTTAATGCTGTCCGAGACTACCGGGTCGAGCCCGGCGGTTGGTTCGTCGTAGAGAATGCAGGAGGGCTGGTTGATGATGGCGCGGGCGAGACCGACCCGCTTCTTCATTCCGCCGCTTAGGTTGACCGGCATTTTCGTTTCTTGTCCTTTGAGCTCGATCACCTCCAGCATCTCGGCGATTTTTTGGCCGATGACCTGATGATCGCGCTCGCCTGCTTCGCGCAAAGGGAAAGCGATGTTTTCCTCTACCGTCATCGAGTCGAAGAGCGCGCCTCCCTGGAAAAGAATCCCGACCTTGCGCCGGATGCTGGCCAGTTGCCGCTCGCCCAGCCCGATGATGCTCTGGCCATCAATCCAGATGTCGCCTTCGTTAGGCCGCATCAGCCCAATGAGATTTTTCAGGAGGACGCTCTTGCCGCCGCCGCTCCGGCCGATGATGACAAGGGTCTCGCCTGTTGCGACACTGATGTCGACTCCGCGCAGAATTTCCTGCATCCCGATCCGCTTCGTTAACCCGCGGACCGCAATCATCGGCGCGCGGCTCCGCTCACTCTGAGCGACCGGAGCGCTCTTTTGTTCGGTCACTGCCATCCGGCCGGGAAAATGACGTTAAGAAACATGGTCAGGAAGAAATTTGAGATCAGGATCGCGAGCGAGGAATTGACCACCGCCTCCGTCGTCGCCCGGCCCACACCGACCGCGCCCTCATGGCTGTGCAGTCCTTTGTGGCAACTGATGAAGACGATCAGGATCGCAAAGCAAAAGCCTTTCGTCAGACCCATGATGATATCGCGCATCAGGGTCCAGCGGACCAGGTTCGCCACGTAATAGGGGCCGGGAATATCGAGTAAGTTGACCGAGACAAAATAGGCCGCGATCAGGCCGAAAAAGATGCACTCCGCGACGAGCAGCGGCATCGAGATCATCATCGCGAGCATCCGCGGCACGACCAGGTAATCGACCGGATGAACGGCGAGGGCGCGCAGGGCGTCGATCTGTTCGGTCACCTTCATCGTCCCGATTTCGGCCGACATCGCCGCGCCGACGCGGCCGGTCACCATCAAGCCGGTCAGGACGGGGCCGAGCTCGCGAAAAAGCGCCGCCGAGACAACCGCGCCGACTCCGGAAGCGACTCCTAGTTTACTGAACTGAAAATAAGTCTGGGCCGCGAAAACCGCCCCGGTGAAGCCGCCGGTAATGACGACGACCAATTGCGAGTGCAATCCGATGTCGACCATCTGGCGCAGGAAAAGCCGCCAGCGCATCCGATGCGTGACCGCCGAGCGGATCGACTCCGCGGCCAGCACGACCAGTTCGCCGAGATAAATAAAAGAGGAGAGGACAACCGCTCCGATGCCGGTCAAGAATCGGACAACCATGTGAGTTCAATCGGGAGCTACGGCGCGACGCGCCCAACAGATCAGGCACTGAGGAGCTGCGTCTTGGAGCGTGGCCGCAGGGCGGGCGGAACCTCGCCCACGAACCGTGGCTCCAAGCCAAGCTTGGAAAAAATGCTTCGAATCTCGCGCACCGTGATGGTGGGTTCGTCCAGCTCCAGGTAGACGATGTCGTGGTTGCTATCGACCTTGTAACGCAGCCCCGGGACCGCCTCGAGCTCATGATCGAGTTCCGGTATCTTGCTCAAATGGCGCACCCCGGCCGAGTAGACTTCCAGTTCGATCATGATGAAGGGGGCCAGTCTAACAAGCATGGGCCGGCGATGCAAAACTGAAGTGTGTGCCGGAAGCCGTCGGCGGCACGCGAAATTTTGCCCGCTATATATCCTCCCGACTAATCCGCCGCCGATTTTCGAAGGCCAACTGCGCGGCACTCGGCCAAAAGTGCAATAAAGATCACAAACCCCTATGGACGTCGCCCTCTGGGCGACGCGGGAGAGGCGACGCTCCCGCGGCATCTTTTTCTCCGCGCTTCGCTGAGCGAAGCGTCTACAGACGTTGCCAGACTTGCCAAGCTGCGATAGATGAGCCCATCCGCTCGCTCACCTGATGAAATTGCACCCGTTCAAAGCACTTCTCGTTAGTCTCCTTTTTCTCGCCGGCTGTGAGACGATGCCGGAAGGCATTCAGCAGGCGCGAATCGCGATGCACCAGAGCATCCAGTCGGAACCGCCCGGCAACTACTTCATCGGGCGACGCTACTTCAAACCAGACTTCAAGTTTTGGGGTTATGTCCGGCGCCCGGGCCAGCCCTGGACAACCGCCCAACTGGTTATGCTGAACGAAAACCAGAAACTCGCGCCCGACCGGGAGCAGATTAATTTCGGCTTCGACAACGGGTACGAATACAAGCTCTACGGTTATTTCAGCGGGGACAAAGTCTACGAACCGGCGAGCAACAGCATCTATCCGGAATTCGTTCTCAAGGGCTACGAACTGATCTCGACTAATCCAGTCCCGATTTTCAAAAGCCAATACAGCGGCTCGGGTGACAACCGATATCAAATCGAAAAACCGGAAGGATAAACTCGCCGAGGAATTCCTGACGTTCCTCGAAGTCGAGCGCAACGCTTCGCCGCGCACGCTGCGAATTTATCGGGCCGCCCTGCGCGATTTCCAGGCGCAGACTGGCGTGCCTGGATGGCGGCAGTGCGGCGCGCAGCACTTTCGCGATTATCTCTTCGACCTGATGAAGCGGAAGCAGGCCCGCTCCTACATCCGTCTCCAGTTTTCCGCCCTCCGAAGCTTTTATCGTTTCCTCGTCGCGCGAAATCGCCTGACGAAGGATCCGGTGCGCGAGATTCAGCTCCCGAAAGCGGAAAAGAAACTCCCGCTTGTTCTCACGCAGACACAGATCGCGGAGCTCCTGGCCGCGCCGCTCCAGGCGAAAAAGCCGAAGAGCGCGCCGCTCTGGATGCCACAGCGCGACGCCGCGGTCATGGAAGTTTTTTACAGCAGCGGATTGCGCCTGGCCGAGCTGGCCTCGCTCGATGTCAGCGATCTCGACATTTACACCGAGTCGGTCCGGGTTCTCGGCAAAGGGCGCAAGGAACGGGTCTGCCCGATCGGCGCGCCCGCCCTCGAAGCGGTCTCGCGTTATCGCGCGGTGGCCAACGTGCACGGCGGCCCGCTTTTCCTGAACAAAGGCCGTCGCCGGATTTCGCCGCGCTCGATCTGGCTTATCCTTAAACGCTATTTGCGGCATACGTCGATCCCGATCGCGCTCAGCCCGCACAAACTGCGGCATAGTTTTGCCACGCATCTGCTCGATAACGGGGCGGATTTGAGGAGCGTCCAGGCGTTGTTAGGCCACGCCAGTCTATCGACGACGCAGATCTACACGCACGTCACGACGGAGCGGTTGAAGAAAGCCTACTCCGAGGCCCACCCAAGGGCGTGATCCCGGCTTAGCTGGCGCTCGCGGCGGCGTTGTCGTGCGGCTCGGCGACTTTGAATACGAGCTTGGCGTTTTCCACCGTCACCTGCACCAGATCGCCGGCTTTCACGTTCCCCTTGAGCAATTCCTCGGCGAGCGGATCCTCGAGGTAACGCTCAACCGCGCGCCGCATCGGACGCGCGCCATAGGTCGGGTCGTAGCCTTTTTCGATGACGAATTCGTGGGCCGCAGTGTCGAGTTCGATCTCGATCTCCTTTAGTTGCAGCCGCGCTTTCACCTTGTTCACTTCGAGGTCGACGATCTTGAGCAGGTCGGGCTTTTCGAGGGTGTGGAAGACGATGATCTCATCGAGCCGGTTGAGGAATTCCGGCTTAAAGACGCGCTTTGTTTCCTCGAGAATCTTGTCTCGCATCACCTCGTAATTCGCCTCGTCGCGGTTTGAGGCACCGAAGCCCATCGTCGTCTGGCGCTTGATCAACTCGGCGCCAACGTTCGAGGTCATGATGATAATCGTGTTACGGAAATCGATCTTTCGGCCTAACGAGTCTGTGATTTTCCCTTCCTCCAAAATCTGGAGGAGGAGATGCATCACGTCGGGGTGCGCTTTTTCGATTTCGTCGAAGAGCACGACCGAGTACGGCCGGCGCCGGACGGCTTCGGAAAGTTGGCCGCCTTCTTCGTAACCGACGTAGCCCGGAGGCGAACCGATCAAGCGCGAAGCGGTGAATTTTTCCATGTACTCCGACATGTCGATCTGAATGAGCGCGTCGGAATCGCCGAACATGAACTCGGCCAGAGTGCGGGCGAGGAAGGTCTTGCCGACTCCGGTTGGGCCGAGGAAAACGAAGGAGCCGATCGGCCGTTTCGGATCTTTCAAATCGGCGCGGGAACGCCGCAGTGCCTTGCTGATCGCGCCAACCGCTTCGTCCTGGCCAATGACCCGCTGTTTGATGTCGACTTCCATCGCGAGCAGCTTGGCGGTCTCCTTTTGTTCCATTTTCTGGAGCGGGACACCGGTTACTTTCGAGATGATGTGCATCATGTCCTCGGCGGTCACGAGCACCTCCTTCTCTTCGCGCTGTTCGCGCCATTCACCGAGAATGCGTTCCAACTTTTCCTTGGCCTGTTTTTCCTTGTCGCGGAGCGCGGCGGCTTTCTCGAAATCTTGCGCCTTGATGGCGGCCTCCTTTT
This sequence comes from uncultured Verrucomicrobiae bacterium, assembly GCA_963819975.1. Classification (GTDB taxonomy): domain Bacteria; phylum Verrucomicrobiota; class Verrucomicrobiia; order Chthoniobacterales; family UBA10450; genus Palsa-1392. The sequence continues at coordinate 162,503 of CAWFYE010000011.1, forward strand.
CGACCCGGATCTCTTCGATTTCCTTTTCGATCTCCTTGACGTCGGGCGGCCGGGTCATGGCGTTGATCCGGGCACGGGCGCCGGCTTCGTCCATGACGTCGATCGCCTTGTCCGGCAAAAAGCGGCCGGTGATGTAACGCTCGGAGAGTTTGACCGCTTGCTCGAGAGCTTCGTCGGTCAGTTTCGCTTTGTGGTGCGCCTCATATTTCGGACGCAGGCCTTTCAAAATCAGAATCGCTTCATCGACGGTCGGGGCTTCGACTTTGACGGTCTGGAAACGCCGTTCAAGGGCGGCGTCTTTCTCGATATATTTGCGATATTCGTTCAGGGTGGTCGCACCGACGCACTGCAACTCGCCACGGCTGAGGGCGGGCTTGATGATGTTCGAGGCATCCATCGCGCCTTCGGCGGAGCCGGCGCCGACGATGGTGTGCAACTCGTCGATGAAAAGAATGACGTTCTTGGAGCGGCGAATCTCGTCCATGACCGCTTTTATTCGCTCTTCGAATTGCCCACGGTACTTCGTGCCCGCGACCATCAAAGCGAGATCGAGCGTGATGACCTTCTTATCGCGCAAAAGTTCCGGTACGTTTCCGCTTGAGATTTCCTGAGCGAGACCTTCGACGATTGCGGTCTTACCAACGCCCGCTTCGCCCAACAATACCGGGTTGTTTTTCGTCCGGCGGCAGAGCACTTGGATGACGCGCTCGATTTCGTTGTGCCGGCCGATGACGGGATCGAGCTCGCTCTTTTTCGCGAGGTCAGTCAGATCGCGGCCAAAGGCGCGCAGCGCCGGCGTTTTAACGTCTTTCTTGGACGACGGCTCGCCCGGCGCGCCCATCTCCGGATCGCCCTCCGGCGGAGTGAAATTCGGATCCAGTTCCTTGAGGATTTCGTTCCGGGTCCGTTCAATATCCACTTCGAGACTCTTAAGAACGCGAGCGGCGACACCTTCCCCCTCCCGAAGCAGACCGAGCAAAATGTGTTCGGTGCCAACGTAGGAATGATTGAGAGCGCGGGCTTCCTTGCCGGCGAGGGCGAGGACTTTCTTTACTCGCGGGGTGTAGGGAATGTTGCCGACCATCTTCGTTTCCGGGCCGGAGCCGACTTGTTTTTCGACTTCCATCCGGACGGTCTCGAGATCGAGTCCCATTTTTTGGAGGACGTTGACGGCCACGCCCTGGCCGAGCTTGATCAGCCCGAGCAGGAGATGCTCGGTCCCAACGTAATTGTGGTTGAAGCGATCCGCTTCTTTCCGGGCCAGCGCGAGGACCTGCTGGGCCCGAGGAGTAAAATTATTCATTATGATTGGACTCGGAAGATGTCTCGTCGTCGGGCTCCCGCGCCACTTTACCCATATCAGGTTTGGGAAAGAGTTTCAAACGACCCCGAATGATTTCGGCGCGCAGAAAGTCGCGTTCTTCGGCGTTGAGCTTCTGTTGCGATGTTTTTTGGAGATGAGCCGGCTGGGTTTCGATGAAGAGCTCGTCGATCGGAAGACGGCGCTCTTCAGGGAACGCACCAAGGTCTACGCCGAGTTTCATGACGGATAGCAAATTAAGCGCCTCCTTCGAGGTCATCGCATGTGCATAGGTAAGCACACCGTATGCCCGGCCGATCTGGTCCCAGAGGGTGTCGGGCTTTTTCTGGATCAGCATCTGTCGGGCGTCGTGTTCCTTCTCGATGATGGTCTCGATCACTTTCGTTAGGCGGGAGATGATTTCGTCTTCTTTTTCGCCGAGCGTGGTCTGGTTTGATATCTGGAAAAGGTTTCCCATCGCCTCCGTCCCCTCTCCGTAGAGTCCGCGGACGGCGAGCCCGATCTTGTTCACCGCCTGGATGACCTGGTTAATCAGATCGCTTAGGACAAGGCCAGGCAAATGAAGCATCGCGGAAGCGCGCATCCCAGTGCCAACGTTGGTCGGGCAGGCGGTCAGGTAGCCGAGTTGCTGATCGTAGGCGATATCGAGTTTGCCCTCGAGCGTGCTGTCGACCTTATCGACCAGCTTAAAGGCGTTCTTGAGTTGCAGCCCGGAGCGTATCGACTGCATGCGCAGATGATCCTCTTCGTTGATCATAATGCTGAGGGTCTGCTTGCGATTCATCGTCACCGCGCTGCCGATCCCTTTGGCGGCGTGCTCACGGCTGATGAGATGGCGCTCGACGAGGACCTGTTTCTCGAGCGCGGAAAGGTCCTGGAGGAGCTCGGAAAATGAATCCTGCATTTCCGGCAGCTCTTCGACGCGCGGCTTTATTTGTTCGAGAATCTGGGTGCGCTCGGCCTTTTTCGCCCAGCCGGGAAAGGATCGGTGTCGCAGATTGCGGGCGAGGCGGACGCGGCTACTGACCACGACCTGATGGTGCGGCCCCTCGCCGCGGAGCCATTCTCCCGCGCTCGACATGACTTGAGCGAATTTCATCGTTAGCTCGCCATCTCGTGTTCGAGTTTCTTGATTTGGTCGCGCAAAGTCGCGGCCGTCTCGTAATTTTCTTCCGCGACCGCTTTCTCGAGGTGATCGTTGAGAGCGCGCATTTTATCGTTCAATTGCATCTGGCGCGCGGCCCGTTCCGGTAATTTGCCAACATGCTCGGTCCCCTTGTGCATGGCCTTAAGAAGCGTCCCGAGGCCTTCCGAAAACGTCTGGTAACAAGCGCTGCAACCGAGCCGACCGGTCTTCTTAAAATCCGCCTGGGTGAAACCGCAGACCGGGCATTTCTGGGTCGGCGCGCCTTTCTCGATCTCCTCGGCGGCACCGATGCCTAACAACAAATCGGCGAGGGCAAAGCCGGTCGGATCCTGGACGCCTTTTTCCTTCGAACAGGCGTCGCAAAGATTCACCTTCTGCATTTTTCCCTCGAGAATCTGAGTCAGAAAAACCGTCGCATCATTGCATTTACAAACATCGCAGAGCATGACTGATCAATTAGACCACAAAGTGGGGAAAAAATTCAACCGGCAGTTGGCGCGCGCAGCTGCTCCGACTGTTCCTCGCAACGCGGGTCCGGTCACTCGGAAAAAATTGGGGTCCCGCTTTCGCGTGTCAACTCGCGGAACCGGGCGATGGTGCGATTGGTTATCTTGCCCGGCTTCCCGTCTCCGATCGGCCGGCCGTCCACCTTGATCATTGGAATGACCTCTGCGGCCGTGCCGGTGAGGAACGCTTCGTCCGCGATGTAGATGTCGTGCCGGGTCAGCTCGGGCTCGGAAATTGGAATCCCGAGCTCGTGCGCGATGTCGAAAACCACTGAACGGGTGATTCCGCGCAGGGCGCCGGCGGTGATCGGCGGCGTCATGATCTGGCCACGTTTCACGATGAAAACGTTATCGGCCGTGCACTCGGCGACGTTCCCGGCGTCGTTCAGCATGAGCGCTTCGTCGGCGTTCGCCAAGTTCGCCTCGATCCGGGCGAGAACGTTGTTCAGATAATTGAGCGACTTGATCGCAGGGTTCAAAGTCGCCGGCCCCATTCGGCGGGTCGCGACGGTCACGACCGTCAGGCCGCGCTGGTAAATTTCCTCCGGATAGAGCGCGATCGTGGAAGCGATGATGATCACAGTCGGCTGCTTACACTGGGCTGGATTGAGTCCGAGGTTGCCAACGCCGCGCGTCACGATAAGGCGGACGTAACCGTCGCGCAGATCGTTTTGCCGGATGGTTTCGAGCAGTGCTGCGTCCATTTCCTGCCGCGAGATCGGAATCTCGAGGCAGATGGAGCGGGCCGATTCCCAGAGACGATCCATATGCTCCTGCATGCGAAAGACGCGGCCGTCATAGAAACGGATGCCCTCGAAAATCCCGTCGCCGTAGAGGAGACCGTGATCGAAGACCGAGACCTTGGCTTCGGTCTCGCCGAAAAATTCTCCATCGACATAAATCTGGAGGGACTTCGGCGTTGAAGTCTTGGGCGGGTCAGTTTTCGGAGAGGAACCGGTTTTCAATGGAGGCGTGGCGACGGCGGTAGCGGCAGCGTCTTTGGTAAGCATGAAAAAACGTCCGGTGATTCCAAAGGCAATTCAAGCGGAGAATCGACCCGCGGTCCCACGAGATATCCGACAGCTGCCTTTGTGTACAGCAAAGCAGCTTCACCCTTTCGAGTGAAGCTGCTCCGTGATTCGAAACTGCTCGTTTCGGTTACGGCTTGTTAGGGGCAAGGACCGGGGCCCACGCCGTCGCCGACGAGGCCGGAGACCTCGACGGTGTATGGCGAATCCGGCGGCTGAGCGGCGTTGGCCTCTTCCACCACGACCAGCAGAGTCTCATTAGCCGGCACATCCACCGAGAAGCTATTGACCGTGTTGGGACTGCCGCCTGGATCACCCAGATAATTGTCGCAGATGGTTCCTGTGTTTCCCACCGTGGGCGGGACATAGTTGTTGAGGTAGGCAACAGGAATGATCGGCTGGGTAGCCGTTCCATTGGGTGCCGTGGTCGTGATGGTGACGCAAGCCGCGCCCGGTCCATTCTGGAAGCTCAGGACATCGTAGTGCCGATCTCCGGTTCCAAAGATGCCCGGACAGGCTTTGGCCGTTCCGCAACCACTCACGACGGCATTCCGGCCCAAGCGACCTTCCTGAACGGGGTCAGACGCATCCAGGCTGCCATTGACCACGGTGGGCGGCGTCGTGCACGTCGGAACCGAGAAGTTCAACTCCGAAAACCCGCCTCCGAATTTGACGGTGAGGGTGAAGTCGATCGACGTGCCGCAAACGAATGCAGCCGAGGTACTGACTTGAAAGGGAGACATGTTCGTTGCCGTGGCGTTTTCGGCCGTGTCCGGGTAGCGCGACCGCGAACGGGTAATTGTCACCTCTGGCGTGGTCGTGGACAGTGTCGCCTTGACCCGGGAACCAAGCTTGCAACCATCGTTCAGGATGCTCACGTCAAGTCTGTTGCACTCGTTCGGTTCGATGATCCCATTACCATTACCGCCGCTGGCGGTAACTTCGCTGGAGGCAAACTCGAACCGAGCGCGGCCACTGAGGCACTTGTCCAAGGTATCGAAGCCGCCGGCATGGATCGACACCGGAAACGGTCCGATCGGCTTACAATTATGGGCCGGATCGATGATCGTGGCCCGGTAGGAGCCGGGCGACAGGTTCATCGAGTAGGTGCCATCCGCTTTAGTCGCGGAGGAGAAGCCCGTCGACGGACCACCCGTCACTTGGACGAGGGCGTCCTGGATCGGAGCGCCGGTGTCGCAAGCGGTAATCGTTCCCTTTAGGGTTCCCTGAGCAGGAGCGGACGTGCCGGCGAACTTGAAGGCGCCAATCTTGGTCTTCCAGTCGAAGGTCGCATTCGTGTTGTAGTATTGGTTCGTGTACCAAAAAGTCGCATCGTCAGATGGATCGAGGCACATCGCGGTGTAATCGCCCCAACGATTGCTCGTGCCGAGTTGAACGCCCGTCCCAGCGAACATCGTCTCCTCGCCTTCTGAGAGCATCCCGGGCGGATCACCCAACAGTCTTCCGGCATAGGCAATGGATGGGAAGACGCTCGAGCTGGACGTCGAATAGCCGACTGCCAGATTTCCGGCATTGTCGACCACCGAGCTGCCCATCCATCGTTCCGTTGTGTCCGGCGAATAGGTTCCCTGGTCTTGCACCGACCAGTCGCCGCCCGGGCTGGTCTTTTCCAATATATACCAGCGGGTTCCAGCTATATACTCCGCGACCGTCGGGGCTCGGCCAGGAGGAGGAATGATGCCTGCGTTCACGGTCTGCACGGTGGTAAGTGTCTCGGTTCCGCCGCGATTGAAATACTGCAGGCGAAGCATCAAGCGATCACCGATCGCGTTGAGATAATCGACCGAGGTCGCCGGAGCAGGCTCTTCGATTTCGGCGCGCGAGCCAGTAAAGGTTCCAGGACTGCGGGAATCGAATGCAGCCACCGGAAGCGGGCTCTCGGGACGCTCGATAAAAGTGGAGTTCGCCGGAACCGCAAAGTCGGCGTGAAAGTCGAACAAGCGCAACGCGTCCTCACTGTCAAAGGAATCATCCAGAAAGACCGAAAAAACGTTCGGAGCGCCCGCCGGAGGAGGCGTCAGGCCGTTGTAGTCGGTCGGGATCATACCCGAAGAGGACTCGCTCAGATTCGGACCCGCGTTGAAGTAAACATAGGAAGCCGTGGAATCGCCAATCAGCATTTTGGCGCGGTCGAAAGCAAACACGCCGAAACCATTATAGGTCACGCCACCGGTGAACTGACGATCAGTAAAGTAGTAACCGTCCGACCAGGCGCCAATCTTACCGTAATCGGGAAAATCATCTCCCGGGGTGATGAAATCATAAGCCCAGTACTCGCCGGTCGGGTCCCCCGTTTTGGAAACCGCGATCGGTTGGTGGAAGGGCGGCGTGGACGTGCTGGTAAAAGCAAACTGCGAGAGAACCCAGCGATCCGCTATCCGATCGTAGAGCACGAGGCCGTCACCATTGTCAGTGCTCGCCGGCACTCCGCCGAGCGGAGCGAAGAGCGTGCTGAGCTTAAAGGCCGGGCCTCGAGGCGTGCCATCCTTGGCGAAGATTCTCACGCCGCCACCATTGACAATTTGTACGTAGTCGTTGGGGCCGACCGCGCCGGTGTTATCGGGTGGCGCCGAACCGTTCACCCCCACGCCGTCGAAAACGACGATGGGACTCGGGATGTTCAACTTGAAGTGGCCATCCGCTCCAAAGCCGGACTGCAGAGCGCCGTCTTTCTGCGGAGGCGCATTCGGGTTCGGCTTGCGCGCGAAGCCCGTATTCAATTCGTTAATCTCTTCAGCTTCCTCCAAAAGCTGGCGATCGACCTGGTCGACCTCGGCCATGATCTCACGCACCGGCCGCGTCACGGCGAATGATACCGCGCGCCCGACGACCGGCACATTGCTAGCCAGTTGCGCGTGACTGCCCGCAGCAGCCTTGGTTGAGGTTGGTTTTTGCGCTTGGCCGACTCGCACGAAAAATGCGACAGCGACCAACGCCACGATAGTGATGATAAACAATCCTTTTCGACGAATAAACATTCTGACCTCCTGCGTTGCCCGATTGCCCGGGTGTTATTGTTGGGTGTGAAGGGATCCCTTTTTTCAGGGACGGCTTTCGTCGATCCAATAGATTTTCGAACGCAGAGTCAAGAATTTTCGAGCCAAGATACCTTGCAAAAATGCAATGTTATTCCGCACAGCCTAACGAGTGGTTAGCCGCAATTCGTGTGATAGATTGCGGTCTGTTCAAGTTATTCCGCATTCCATCCAACCCACCTTTGCACCACCAACCATCACTCGAAATATTCCTGATCGTGTTTGCGCTCGTCTGCTGCGCTGCCGGGGCCGAGACGTCGCCCACACCCCCGCCCGAGGCCGGAACTGGCGTCGCAGGAGCAATCATCCTCCATAACATTTCTGGTGGACCGGTGCGCCAGGGCGTTCCTGATTCAAGACCGCTCGCTGGGATAAACCTTCGTCGTGAAGCAGGAAGATTCCACGGTTGCGTCCTTCACGACTGACGATCAGGGACGTTTTCGAGTTTCGTTGCCGCCGGGGCATTATCTTATTTCGAGGAAGGACTGGAAAAGCCGAGTGGGATTCTATGGTCCTTTCGAAGTGGATATTGCAGCCGGCGAGATGAAAGACGTCGAATGGAAGTGCGACACCGGCATGCAATAGGCATTCCGTTGCTGCCGTTCCCTAGTCGAGACCGAGACGTTTCAACAGCCTAACGAAGCGTGGATCAGAGCGGAGCAGTTCCCATTTTGGATCGACCTTTAGAAAGCTGAGCCGCACGTCGTGATCCTGATAAGCCTTTTCCAGCCAGGCTAACGCTTCGTCGCGCTCTCCCAGGCCCAGATAGACAACCGCAATGTTGTGCGGTGGGACGTAGCGCTGGGCGGAAAGGGCCTGCAGCTCGGTGAGCACTGACCGCGCCTTGTCAGGATCGCCCGCCAGCGCGGCCGCATAGCCGATCATCGAGATCGTTTCTGAATTTCCGTGCGAAAAGGTCCGCGCTTTTTCGAACTCGGCGAGCGCTTCCCCATATTGCTCCTTCTGCACGTAAACTTTTCCGAGAAAGAGATGGGCAATCCAAAAGTTCGAATCTAACTCGAGGGTTTTCTGCAAGCGGGCGGCGGCCGCATCCTGACGCCCGGCAAAGTAAAGGATGGAGCCTTCGATGGTGTTAATGATCAAGGAAACTGGATCGAGTTCCCGGGCGCGCGCGGCCTCGCCGATCGCTTCCTCGTGTTGTTCCCGATCGGAGAGCGATTGCGCGTATGCGATGCGGGCGATCCCGGAATGAGAGTTCAGCTCGATCGCCCTTTTCCCCTCCCGCTCGGCTCCGGCCCAATCCCAATCGAACCAAGTATGAATGAAAACGAGTGAAGCATGCGCCTCGGCAAAGAAAGGATCGAGCGCAATCGCCTCCAGCGCCGCGGCTTTGGCCTGCGGCATCGTCTCCATTGGCGGCACGTCACCGGTGATGGCGAGCGCCCGATACGCCTCGGCCAACCCGCCATAAGCCTGCGCGTATTCCGGATCGAGCGCGATCGCCTGGCGAAAAAAGCCCAGGCTGGTCTTCACCTCAGGAGGAGTGAGTTTGTTCCAATGGTAACGGCCGGTCAGGTAAAGTTGATAGGCCTGAATGTTGGAGGTTCCGTGTCTCACCAGCCGTTGCTTTTCTTCGCCGTTGAGCTGGAGTGCGAGAGCCTCCGCCACCTGTTGCGAGATCGCGTCCTGCACTGCGAAAACGTCCGTAAACTTCTGGTCGAAAGTGCCAGCCCAAAGTGAGGAACCGTCCGCGACCTTGATCAGTCTGGTCGTGACTCTGACGTGGTCGCCCGACCGTTGAATATCGCCATCCAGAACCGACTCCACCCCTAACGCGCGCCCCGCGATCAACGGATCCTGCTCGGGGGCGTCATACTTCCGAACCGAACCCAGCGGCCGCACGATGATTTCCTGAATCGTGGCGAGTTTTGCGATCAAAGTGTCCGCCATTCCCATTTCCAGGATCGGATCGCGCCGCTCCGGTATCAGTGCCTTGAAGGGGAGGACCGCGATGGTCCGACTGGTCGCGGGCTTCGGCTGGACCGCCTGTGTTCGCCAGAAAATCAATAGCCCTACACCCAGCGCAAGAAGAGCGATCGCCATCACCAGCCGGAGCCCATTTTTGCTGGGCGGAGAAACCGAAGAGGCCGCTGCTCGCTCTCCCAGCATCTTAGACGGGGGACCAACGATTTCCTCCGAAGTGATAACGGATTCCGCCTGTTCATCGCGCAATCTCACCTCGGCAAGAAAGCGATAACCGCGTCCCGGCACCGTCATGATATAACGCGGCGCCCCGGCGGTTTCGCCCAGGGCCCGCCGGAGAGTCGAAATGTTCTGGCTCCGATTATTTTCCTCGACGACCTGGTCCGGCCAGATCGCGTCCATGAGCGCTTCCTTTTCCAGCACCTCGCCGCTGTGCCGAACCAACTGAAGAAGAGTATCGAAGACGCGCGGGGTGAGCGGCACGGGCGTGCCATCCCTTTTCAGCAGGAGCCGTTTCGCGAGCTGGAGCCGGAACTCCCCAAACTCGTAGATCTGCTTCGGCGATTCGTTCACGGGAGTTTCTTCAGAAGATTTCAGAGTATTTCAGGCCGCTCCTAAAGACTTTGGCCAGGCTGCCGGAGCAACGTGCGCGCAGAAACCGGGACCAATCCCGGTCACGAAACAACCAACAAAAGGAAAGAAAAAAGACACCATGAAAAGAAATATACCCGGCTCGATTGCGGTTGTCTGCGGACTCGCGGCACTGCTTACCGGCACGCTAAAGGCGGCTACAATCGAAGCGCAAACTGACCGCAACCAAGGAAACAGGATTGAAGGCGTTTGGCAATCGGATGTCACCATTCAAGACTGCGTCTCTGGCACCGTGCTCGCGACTTTTCGCGGCCTCGGGCTTTTCATTCGGGGCGGGGCGCTGGAACAAACCAACAACATGCCCCCGGGTCTCGGGAAAGCTGCCCTCGGTCAGTGGGAGTCCCTCGGCGGCGGGCATTACAGTGCCCATTTTCAATTCTACCGCTTCGATCCCGTGACGGGGGCGTGGATTGGAACGCAAAAGGTCACTCGCGACATCCAGCTCGATCCGGGCGGCGCGAGTTTCATCGGGGTCATCGCCAGCACCGTGCTCGACGTGAATGACATTGTCATCGCCACCGGCTGCGGAGTCGAGGCAGCGACCCGGGTAGTCGACAAAAGGCCTGCTGCGGTTCGGCGGGAACCCTTCGCGCCGAACTCGCATGACCTGGCCTAAAGAAGCGAGCAGCCCATCGACGATTCGCAGAGTGCGGTCGCCGCGCTGCGCGAGATTGTTATCGTGCGTCACGACCACCAGCGTCTTGTTCCGCTCCTTCGCCAACCCGAGAAGCAGATCCATGATCGTGTCGCCGGTTTTGGAATCGAGGTTTCCGGTCGGTTCGTCGGCGAAAATGATATCGGGATCATTCGTTAGGGCCCGAGCGATCGCGACCCGCTGTTGTTCGCCGCCGGAAAGCTCCGGCGGGAGATGATGCAGGCGATCGCCCAGCCCGACGGCTTCCAGGCTTTGCGCGCAGGCTTCCTTTGCGGGGTGACGTCCGATCATGCCCGGCAACATGACGTTCTCCAGCGCGGTCAGTTCCGGGAGCAGGAAGTAGCCCTGAAAAACGAAACCCATCTTCTCGTTGCGCAGCCGGGCGAGGCTCGATTCGCCGCCGCGATAAAGTTTCCGGCCCTCAAATTCCACTTCCCCGGATTCCGGCCGCTCCAAGCCAGCGAGGGTGTAAAGCAAGGTCGTCTTCCCCGCGCCTGACGCGCCACAGAGAAAGATCGACTCTCCGTGCAAGACCTCGAGAGAAACGCCCCGCAACACTTCGATCCGGCGCGGGCCGATCTGGAAAGAGCGGCGCAAATCTCGCGCGACAAGCTGTGGAGTGGACATCGGGCTGCATCATTGGCCAGCTCTCTTGAGGTGGCAAGAAAGACGGGAGAATTACCACGCCAAGGCGACTTCTACTTTTACGGCCAAAAACAAAACGCCGCGCGGGAGCGAAATCTCCGCGCGGCGAATCTGTATCTGGAATTCGCTAGGTGAGACCGAGCGTGACCAAAGTCGGCTCGTCCACCGCCTCGGTGATGATCAGGCCGTGATCGCGCTGGAACGCGGCCAGAGCGGCGCGGGTCTGCGGACCGATCAAACCATCGATCGCGCCCGGGTAGTAACCCTGATCGCGCAGCGCGACCTGGACATTCTCGATCACCTGGCCCGGATCGAGATTGTCATAGCCGTAGATCGGCTCGCTGTAGATGTAGCTATTATAGTAGGGGCTATAACCGAAGGCGGGATACCAATAGTCGCCCCACCAGTAGTAGTAACCGCCGCCGAAGAGGACGAAGGTTGTGTTGTAACGGCTGCGCCACCAGTTTCGGTTGTGCGGAGTACGGTTAATGTTGCCGCAGGCCACAGCGAAACTATTGCGATTGAAGGTGCGTTTCCCGCCCTTGCCCTGCGCGTTGCCGCGGTTGCGATTGACGTTTGGGTTTTGCGAGCCGCCTTGGTTTGAAGGCTGAACCCGGTTGTGATTCCGGCCTTCCAATTGGGCTTCGCTCTGGACCGCCTGGCGCTGGCTTGGCGCGACAGAGCGCGGCACGTGCCCAGTGTTCCGCTGGGCCGGCTGAACTTTGGGTTTCGCCTGCTGCTGAACCGGCTTGCCCGCCTGTTGTCCCTGGCCGCTCCGCTGGGGGCGAGCCACTGCCGCCGAATCAGCCTGGCGTTTGTGCGTCTTCCTCCCGTTATTGTTATCCGCTCTCGTCAGTTGTGCGACGGAGAGCGAAAGAACAAGCGCTGCTAGTAATAGTTTTTTCATATCTTGCCTCGGTTTATTCGACAGGATCGACTGACGGATTATTCAAACGGAACTCCGGAGCGAACGGCCCAGATCGGTCGTTCATCCCTGCTGGCGAACAGCCTCGAAAAGGACAATCGCAACCGCAGTCGCGAGATTCAGACTGCGCGTGCCGTGCATCGGGATGGTGAGCAAGCGCTCGCGATTCGCCTCCAGCAGGCTCTCGGGCAAGCCCTTCGTTTCCCGCCCGAAGACGAGAAAATCGCCGGGTTGAAAGCGGACCGCGTGATAGCGGCGATCCGATTTTGTCGTGAGATAGAAAAAACGAGCCACGGGATCCTGCGCCGCCTGGAGTGCGCCTAACGAGTCCCAAAAGCACAGTTCGACCTCGGCCCAGTAGTCGAGCCCGGCGCGCTTCAGGGTGCGGTCGTCGGTCGAGAAGCCAAGCGGCTTAACAAGATGCAAAGTCGAGCGGGTCGCAAGGCAGAGACGCCCGATGTTGCCGGTATTCGGCGGAATCTCCGGCTCAACCAGAACGACATTAAACATTTGTCACCGGCAGCGCTGACGCCAGCCGGGATCGGCGACCCCGGCTACAACTTCGAAGCGACGAATTTCTCCAGCTTCACGATGTCGGCTGCGAATTTGCGGATGCCCTCGGCCGTTTTCTCGGTCGCCATGGCGTCGTCGTTGAGCAAATAACGGAAAGTTTTTTCGTCGAGCTTGAGCTTTTTCACTTCGGCTTGTTTGGCTGTCGCGGGATCGAGTTTTCGCTCGATCGGCTCATTCGAACTGGAGAGTTTCTCGAGCAGTTCCGGGCTGATCGTGAGCAGGTCGCACCCGGCCAGCTCGACGATCTGCCCGACGTTGCGGAAGCTCGCGCCCATCACTTCGGTCGGGTAATCGAACTTTTTGTAATAGGTGTAAATCTCCCGCACCGATTGCACGCCCGGATCTTCCGCCCCGGTGTAATCGCGCTTGTTCGCCGCCTTGAACCAATCGTAAATCCGGCCGACGAACGGAGAGATCAGCTGGACCTTCGCCTCCGCACAACGCACCGCCTGCGGAAGAGAGAAGAGCAGCGTCAGATTGCAGTGAATCCCTTCCTTCTGCAGTTGCTCGGCCGCGTTTATCCCCTCCCAGGTCGAGGCGATCTTGATCAGGATCCGTTTGCGATCGATCCCGCGTTCTTCGTAAAGCTTGATCAATTGTCGCGCCTTCTTCACCGATCCCTCGGTGTCGAAGGAAAGCCGCGCGTCCGTTTCGGTCGAGACGCGACCCGGTACGATCTCGAGAATGTCGCAGCCGAAAGCAACCAGCAGGTGATCGATGATGTCCTCGATTTGAGCGGCGCCGCTTAGGCCGCTGCTTTTACGCTCGGCGATCACTTCCTCGAGCAGGTGCGCGTATTGTTTCTTTTGGGTGGCGGCAAAAATCAGGCTCGGATTGGTCGTCGCGTCCTGCGGCTTGAAGTCTTTGATCGACTCAAAGTCGCCCGTATCGGCCACGACTTTGGTGAACTGCTTGAGTTGATCGAGCTGGCTCGTTTTCGTCTCGGGTACTTTTCCTTCGGCAACAGCGTTACTCATTCTGAAAAACTACCGTTCAACGTTCGCTGCACAATGACAAAGTCAGACCGAACGTCGGGGTCCCGGCGTCCCAACCGCCGTTGCGCTGCTCACGATTTCGCTTCTGCCCGCGAGCGGCATCTGGTATTCCAAGAGAACGAAAACGAAGCTTTACCGTCTGTGAACTAATTGCGCGGTTTTGGCTTGGAAAGCGTTTTGATGATCTACGGCTGCCGCACCGTCTCGTTGCCTTGAAGGGAAAACGACCCAGTATCAACGCCAAAATCGTTGCCCGACGAGTCGGCGAAGTCTATTCCCATACCCGCAAGTCGTTCCCCCTCCGTCTGGCCCTTTGGGATTGGCGCCAGGCATACCGGAACCGAGGCAACCGCAATGCCATCTTCATGTGGGTCCCAAAAACGGCCGGGTATTCGATCTACCGCGTGCTCGCGGAGCACGGCGCCCAGAAGTTGCCAGATCACTCTCTTGTTGAGCGCTATTTCGAGAATCGAGGCATCGTCACCTTCGGATATATCTCCGTCCGCCACCTCTTTGAAGCCGGATGCCTGAGCGAAGAGTTCTGGCAATCGGCCTGGAAATTCGCCTTCGTTCGGCACCCCTATGGGCGCGCCGTCTCGCTCTTCAAGTATCTCAAGCGCGTAAGCCTCCTGCCAGCCAGCACCGCCTTTCGAGTCTTTTGCGCGTATCTGGAAGAGCGCGCCTTCGAACCGGTCGGCCTGCACAATCACTCCGGTTTGAGCATGATGAATCCCCAAGTTGCCTGGTTGACCGATCAGAACGGGAACCTGATTCCGGATTTTGTTTCCAAAGTGAAGGACGCACCCACCGGCTACAAAAAGATCGTAAGCGAACTGCGATTGGCCGGCGCACCATCGGAGCTGCCGCGAGAAAACGCCTCACCCGATTCGTCAATCGCCAGCTATTACAACGACGAAACTCGCGCCATCGTGGCCGAAGCCTACCGAGCGGACTTCGAAACGTTTCACTTCGATCCTGAATTCATGCCCGACTAGGCTGTCTGCCGCACCGCTAAGTCGCAGCCTGCGATTTCTTCGCGCCAGTGAATCATTCCACACCATTCCTCTCTTTCTGCATCCCGACGCGAAACCGAGCGTCCTATTTGCGCGAGTCGCTTACCAGCATCGCGGGGCAGATTACGCCCGAGGTGGAAGTGGTCATCTCCGACGACGGCTCGACCGACGAGACGCCGGCGCTGATCGAAAGCTTTCGCGCCCGCCTGCCGCAACTCACCGCGCTGCGGGCCGATCCGCCGCTGCGCTACGATCGCAACGTGCTCAACACCGTAGGCGCCGCGCGGGGAAAATACTGTTGGCTCTTCGGCGACGACGATCGACTCGAGCCCGGTGGTCTCGCTCCGGTTTTGGAAGCGTTGCGTCAGGAACCCGACCTCACTGGCCTAACGACCGATCGCATTTCTTACGACAGCGAACTGCAGCGCCGGCTCTCCGTTCGCGCCCTGAAACAAACCGAAACGGCGCTCTTCACCGAACCCAATAACGCTGTCCTCCGTCTCCTCGATCGCCTTGGATTTCTTTCCTGCCAGGTCGTCAATCGCGCCCTCTGGAACGACGTCGTTAGGCAGGAAAATCTCGAACCTTATTTCACCGGCTACGTGCAGCTCTACGTCATTGCGCGCATGATCGTGCGCGCGCCGCGCTGGAAATTTCTCGCCAAGCCGTGTGTCGGCTTCCGCGCCGATAACGACTCCTTCCGCACCCTTGGCCAATTCGGCCGCCTGAAGATGGACGTGTGCGGGTACGAGACGATCGTGGGCGACGTCTTCGGGCGCGAAGGCCGTCTTTACCACGCAGCGATGGCGGAAGTTTCCCGCACTCACGCTCGTCACCACATCGTGACCGCCAAACGCGCCGGCGCTCCCTTCTCCTTTTTCCGCCAGGCGCTCGCCCTCTGCGTCAGACACTACGGCCGCTACGCCACTTTTTGGCTTCACACCTTTCCCGTGCTCATCATGCCGCGAGGCCTCCTCCTCAAACTTCGCCAGATCTATCTGCGCCGACCCGCGACTCGGCCCGCCTCATGAAGACTGCGGTTTGCACCCTCGTGGTCGGCGAGCGTTTCGAGAAACTCTTTGACCAATTCTCGGCGCGCTCATGGGAGGAGTATTGCTGTGCGCATGGCTACGAGCTCTTCGTTTTTCGAAAATCGTTTGCCGATCTCCCGGGAAAAAGTTTCGCCTGGCAAAAACTTTTTCTACTCGACCAACCGGAGCTGGCAGCGTTCGACAAAATCGTGTGGCTCGACGCGGACATCATCATCAAGCAGGACGCGCCGCCGCTGGAAGTGCCATCCGGCCGACTGGGCTACGTGCCAGAAACGCCTTTCACCGGAAGTATCGAGAGCTGGTATTCGTTGTTCTCGCTCCCGCCCGCGCAGGGCATCGTGCAAACCGGCTTGCTCGTTTTGGAACCCGCCCATCAGCCCATCCTGCAACAGGCGCTCGCTTATCCCGAGACGGTCATGTACGAAATGCCCGCCCTTTCCTGGTGCATTAGCCAGGCGGACGTGGGATATCATCTTGACCGCCGGTTCAATGCGCTTCTCGGCACTTTGATGCTCGACTACGCACCGCGCTGGATCGTGACCAATAAGCCGCTCAAGGAAATGCTCTGGCAATTACACTATCCGCCACTGCGTCGCGCCGTAGCTGAGATCTGCGAGAACAATTGGTTCATTCACGCCGCCGGCGCAAAACGCGATCTGTTCAAAGCCGGCCATTACCTCGCGCTGTCGGAAGCTGACGCTCAAACCACTCGCCCTTCGCTCTGACCATGTGGTTGACCCGTCTTCGCGTGCGTTTGAAAAATGCGCTGCCCCGACAGTCACTCCTCTATCAACTCGGGCATCGCGCCTACCAATTCCTCCTCCGGTTCCAAGATCGCTTCGGCCGGCCCAGTCCGCCGCGCAAGATCACGGATAACTCGATCTTCACCCGCGAAGAAGAAATGTCGATGTGCTCGATTTTTCCGAAGGAAATTCTCGACCTCACGATCGAGCTTTTCCATCCCAGCTCGGTGCTGGATGTCGGATGCGGAACCGGAATCAGCCTCGATTATTTCAAGAACAAAGGAACCTCTGTGCGAGGCCTGGAAGGTTCTGCGCTCGCGATCTCGAAAGCACGTAACGCTCCTCTGATTCGACGGCATGACCTGAATGAACCGATTGATCTCGGGGAACGATTCGATCTCGTCTGGTGTTTCGAGGTCGCTGAGCACATCCATCCTCGCTGGGTTCCGGCCCTGCTCGAAACCTTGAAGAATCATAGCGACCGCGTTCTCCTCTCCGCTGCCCGCCCCGGACAGGGCGGTCTCGGCCACCTCAACGAACAACCGCCCGAATATTGGATCGCGCTCATGCGAGAGCGCGGCTACGCGCTTGGCCCCGAGACCAATCGCTACCGCGAGTTGCCGGACCACTTTGCCGAGAACATTCTTATCTTTGAAAGGATCAATGGGTCTCGATAGCGACGGCACCAGATTTCTCTTTGCCGCCAAGGCTGCCGGCGTTTCCTTTCAAAGGACCGCGATGCTGGGCCGGCAGAATTTTTTTCCCGCGGTCAGCGCCTTACAGGAATTGCTTGATCTGCGCCAACCGGAATTGTCCGCGGCCCGATTCCTCGCTGAGTCGAATGGTTACGCGGAAAAGCTTTTCGAAAGTTTCGGCGCGGAGGAGATCGTCGCGATCGACAACTCCGATTACGAAGGCGCTACGGTTGTGACCGATCTAAATGCACCGATCCCGGTCGCCTTGAAAAACCGCTTCACCGCCATTGTTGACGGCGGTTGTCTTGAACACGTCTTCAATTTCCCGCAGGCGATAAGGAATTGCATGGAAATGCTCCGCGTCGGCGGCCATTTCCTCGGAATCTCGCCGGCCAATAATTTTTGTGGGCACGGTTTCTATCAGTTCAGCCCCGAGTTGTATTTCCGGATCTTCTCCCGATCGAACGGCTTTTCTGTTAGCGCCATCCTGACCAAGGAAAAGGAGCGCTGGTATCGCATCATCGACCCGGAGGATTTCGGCGGGCGCGTCGAGCTGCAAAACAACCGCGCGGCATATCTCTTCGTCCTCGCGACAAAGATCGAAGAGCGGGAGGTATTCGAGCAAGTGCCGCAACAAAGCGATTATGCGCAAAAATGGGAGGCGCACGCCATCGCGCACCCGACTGCGAAGACTGCGTCAGGTGCACGACTGGGCGCGCTGCTTCCCGCGAAATTGAAGGAAGCACTGCGCCCATTCGCTGCCAACATTTCCATCCGGCGGCGTTACGCTTGCTATCAAGAGATCGACGAACAGACGTTGCTCCAAGGCGAATTCGCGATCGACCGCACGAAGCAATGAACTCCTTCCATCTTGCTCGCCGAAAACTCGCGACATTCTCTGCCACCATCCGTGCCTGTTCCAATTGGCCGGCCGTGGCGCGGGCCAGACTGGATGCCACCGCAAAGTTGGACGCGCTCCGCTTCCGCAACGGGCTCCAACTGCAACCGATGCAGCCGCTGCAGCGCACTTGGGGCGAAATCTTCGAACCCGCCATCGCGGACGTCTACGGCATTCGGGATCGCGCTCATGATCTGATTATCGATGTCGGCGCCAATATCGGTGCCTTTGCCTGCCTCGCCGGGCATCTGCACACCCGCGCACAGGTTCACGCATTTGAGCCGTCCAAGAACCACGCCGATTTGCTGGAAAACAACGTCGCCCGGAATCGCCTAACGAATGTCATCCTTTATCGCGTGCCCGTGACAAAGGACGGACGGGAAGTGATTTTTTCCGAGCTCGGCGACGGTGGCGCCTCGGGAATCATTTTGCATGAAAATGGCAAGGCCGTCCCGATGCAGAGCCTGTCGCTCGATTGCGTGAACTTCTCCGGCGCTGGCTCGGTCTTCATCAAACTAGACTGCGAGGGCGCTGAAGGCGAGATCATCGAATGGGTCTGCACCAATCTCGCGAAACTACCCGCGCGGATTTTGCTCGCCTGCGAGTATCACCACTGGTGCCCGATCCCAAGCACTCGTCTGCTCACGATGCTCCGGGACCACGGCTTCCAGGCCGAGCCGCGCACGCTCTTTGACGAAGCGTATTTATTCGCCATGCACGAGTCGCCGGGAAAACTGTCGTGACTCGAAAGTTTCAAGATTTCGAGCGCCTGGCTCAGTGCCCGAGTTGCGACAGTCCTCAGATCGTAACGACGGTGGAGCCCGATATCGGCCAGTGTTCCGCCTGCCAGCTTTACTTTCGTAATCCCCGACCGACCCAGGCCGAAATCGCGCGCTCGTACGATACAGGCGGGACCTTCGCCGCCTGGCAGGAGGAAGAATCGGCCAGGGCTGAAATGTGGAAACGGCGCCGCGCGCTCGTCCGGCGTTTCGCGGCAGGCGGCCGTCTGCTCGATGTTGGGACCGGCGACGGCCGTTTTCTCGCCACCGCTCAAGCGGCCGGTTTCGAAGTTGTCGGCACGGAGGTCTCCGAGTCGGGCGCCGCCTACGCCCGGAAGCGCGGGTTTGATGTGCATCTCGGACAGATTGCCGAGCTCGAACTGCCAAACGAAAGCTTCGACCTTGCCACCATCTGGCACGTTCTGGAACACGTCCCGAACCCCGGTGCGGTCCTGCGCAAGGTCCACCGCGTCCTGCGGCCGGAAGGAATTCTAGCAGTGGCTCTGCCTAACGAAGAAAACTTCTTTATTCGCCGGCGTTTTGGCCGGGCAAAGGGGAGCCCTTTCGATCCACTGACTTTCGGCGGTGAAATCCACCTCACCTATTTCCGTCCCGCAACCCTTCGGGCGGCCCTGCGCGCCGCGGGGTTTAGCGTCCTTGAGTTTGGCGTCGACGACATCTATCACGTACGCGACTTGAAAATGCGCCTGAAATTACCCGTCCAGCGCGGCCTGGCTCGCTTGCTCGGTTGGCACTTCGCGGTCGCGATGTATGCCATCTGTCAGCGTGGCGACCGTTCGGCGCGATGAGCCATATGTTCCAGCGAATCACCGCCCGCCTTTACGGCTCCGCCGTCGCGTGGTCCTTCGTTTTCACCGCCATCCGCGCCGGCGGCAACCTGCTCGTGCTGCCCTTGATGCTGCACAAACTCTCTCCGGAGGATCTTGGGCTCTGGTATGTTTTTCTGTCGCTCGGAGGAATGGCCAGCCTAGTGGATTTCGGTTTCTATCCCACGATGTCGCGGGTGACCGCTTACCTTTGGGCCGGCGCGGAGGAAATCCAGGGGACTGGCATCGCACCCGTCCCGCGCGCGGATGATTCACCGCCCACGCCTAACTATCGACTTCTCGCCGATCTGGTGAAGACGATGCAGATCTATTATCGGGGCATCGGAATTCTCATCACCGGTGTGATGGGAATTTTGGGCAGCGTCTGGATCATCCATAAGGCGCAATCCCTGCCCGACGCACGACTGGTTTTCTGGGCCTGGCTGCTCTTTCTCGCCGGCATCTTTGTCAACATCACAAGTGGGATGTGGCATCCGTTGCTCTCCGGCATCAACCAGGTGCGGCTCAACCAGCAGGTCTTCGTTTGCGGCTTGATCGCTAACTACCTAACGATTGCGATCGGTCTGCTCCTGGGTGCCGGTCTCTTCGCCCCGGTCGCCGGCTTTTTTCTCATGGGAGCAATCTCGCGCGGCGCGGCGCACTATAAATTTAACCAGTTCACCGAAGCGAAAGAATACGCATCAACCGCGCGCTGGTCAGCAAAGCTCTTACGCGGACTCTGGCCGACCGCCTGGCGGACCGGGATCGTCACTCTGGGCATCTACGCTACACTCAACTTGGGCACTCTTATTTGTTCCGCGTTTCTCGGCCTAAAGGCGGCGGCATCGTATGGCTTGAGCATGCAGCTCGTCCTTGCTGCCGTCGCAATCGCGGCCTCATTCATTGCGGTCAAGCTCCCGATCATTGCGCAGATGCACGCCCTCGGGAAAACCCGCGAGATCGGAAATCTGGTTTTCCCGCGAATGCGCTGGTTCTGGTTCGTTTATATCGCTTTGGCCTTGTTCACGATCGTTTTCGGCGACCGGCTTATCCGAGGCTGGTTTCATTCGAAGACTTCCCTATTGCCGACGCCACTCCTAATTGGGCTATTCATTGTGACGGGCCTCGAAGGTCACCACGGACTCTTCCGTGAGCTGGCCGTGACCGCTCATCGCAACCCGTTTGCAGCGCCAGTAGTCGTTTCTGGAATTTTGATTGTCGTTTTGAGCGTGGCTGTCGTCCCAAGGATTGGTCTTTGGGGACTAATTCTGGTTCCTGGAATCATCCAACTCAGTTTCAACAATTGGTGGATTGTGCTGGTGGGATTACGAACCATGGGAAATTCAGTCAGCGATTACGTCAACGGGTTGCTCGGCCGCTTCCAAACTGACGTGCCTGCTTCCTGACCCGCTTCGATGAATTTATCTCCCTTCGATACCACAGACTCAAGCCCCATAACCAATAGCTGGACCAAATTAGTCGACCAATTGCGACGCCTGTGTGGTTATCGCTTTCCTCGACTCGGTTCGCTTGTATTTGCGGGCATCCTGAAATCGCTTCCGCCGGTGATCGAAAGCCAACTTTTCCCTGGAATCAAGGCCACTCTAGATTTGCGTGATGAGACGCAGCGCACCACCTACTGGTTCGGAACGAGATTCGAGGAACCAACACCGCAGGTATTGAGAAATTGGTCGGTCGGAGCCACGCACTTCTTTGATATAGGGTCAAATTACGGCTTCTACAGCTTCTTGCTTTATTCCTCGATGTCTCACCTTCAGATTTATCCGTTTGAGCCCAATCCGGTCTCGTTTCGTCACCTGGCGAAGATTCAATCTCAGAATGGTGCTGTTCGAGTTGTGCCTCAACAATACGGGTTGGCCGACAAATGCGATCGCTTGCAATTTGTTCAACTCCGCGGAAACACAGGGCATTCGTCATTCGCCACGGTGAGCGATTGGTCGAATCGAAGACCGATGAACCTCGACGCTAGCGTAATCGAATGCGAGGTCATCCCCTTCGATCAGGCCGTCAAGCGCTTGAGTCTTCATTATCCGGCCCGGCCAAGTTGGATCGCAAAGATCGACGTTGAAGGATTTGAGATGAAAGTGCTTGAAGGAATGGTTGAGGCGTTACGCAATAAGGCCTTCAAGGGGATATGCATTGAACTCGTCGAGGAAAACCTCGCCCTGGCGGGAACCACGATTGAACAATTGGATGGCTTGCTAAGGCGCAACGGTTATGCGCCCTTGACAGCTCACGCGCTCGGAAAACATCGACCTCACCTAAACCACAACGCGTTCTACGCCCCGTCGGAATTGTAAGGCGCCGATCGCGCGTAACGAGCTCCAGCCCTTGGAAGATCAAAACCATCTGTCGGCAATAAAACGTTTCATCCCGAAATATCTTTACGCTCTCCTCTCCAGTCTTTTTCTTTTCACGTTTGGGGTTTTCTCGCGCCGTCACCGCTATCTGATTTTTCTCATTGCGGACCATTTTGGGATGAAGATGCCGAAGGCACGGCAGTCTATTCCGACGATTCCGCTTACCTCCGTTCTCGATCCAAAACTGGAGATGAACCTCCTCGAGCCGTTAGGCGATCCGGGCAATGTCAGCCTGCTGGAATTGATGGTGATCTCATCTCTCACGCGTCGGGCGAATCCGCCGACGATTTTCGAGATTGGCACTTTCGATGGGCGAACGGCCTTAAACTTGGCCGCCAATCTCGGGGCAGGCGGCAAGATTTACACGCTGGACCTTCAGAGCGCAGCCCTCGACTCAACAAAGTTTGCTCTGGCTGCCGGCGAACGTTCCTTCGTTTCGAAGGAGTCCTCCGGCGCAAAATTTGTGAACACACCGCAGGCCGAGAAGATCACCCAACTTTACGGCGATTCGGCAACGTTCGACTTCTCACCCTACGCGGGAAAGATGGGGCTAATCTTCATTGACGGCTCACACACGCGGGAATACCTCGAACAAGACAGCCAGACTGCGCTGCAACTGGCCGCCGACGAAGCCATCATTCTATGGCATGACTATCAGCAGGATTGGCCCGGCGTCATTGCCGGCTTGAACGAACTCTACGAAACAAATCCGGTCTTTTCTTCTCTTCGCCAAATAGAAGGCACGACCCTGGTGATGTGGCAGCGTGAGAACACTCGTCGTTAGACTGGATCACCTTGGCGATCTCCTGCTCACGACGCCACTGGTGCGCGCACTGGCCATTGCAGGACATGAGGTCGACGTGCTCGTGCGGCAGGCGGTCGCCCCGGTCTTCGCACACTCTCCTCACGTGCGGGATTGCATTTGCATAGAGAAGGTGGCGCCAGGTTTTCCGGTGCGCTGGTGGCAATTGTCTCGGTGGCTGCGCTCACGTCACTACGACCTGATCGTGCTTCCGTACGCCAAGGAGAAACGGCTTTGTTTCGCGTCGGCGTTCAGCAGCGCACCACGGCGGATCGCAATGTGGAGCGGCATCTGGGGCCGGCTCACGTTGCATCAATGCCTCCGCTCGGAGATCCTGACCGATCCGCGCCCTTTTTCTCAGATCCTCCTGCGCTGCGCCGAAGTGCTCGGTGTGCCTGGACAGGGTTTGAAACCTGATTTTTTCCTTTCCGAAATGGAGCGAACAGCGGCGCGCGAGCGGATTCGGCGCTCGTTAGGCGAGCGACGTCTGGTCGGTATACATCTGGGTTCGGCTGGGAATGCCTGCAATTTGCCGAGCAGCGTCTACGCGGAACTCGCCAGGCAACTTCTGCAAGAGACCGATCACGGAATCGTCCTGACTGGGATCGCTGCAGAAACATATCTACTGAAGGATTGGCCTAACGAAATCCTCGAATCGAATCGCGTTTGGAACGCAGTCGGCGAACTCGACTTGCGCGAACTTTCCGCTCTCGTCGCTGAGATGTCAGTTTACGTCTGCTCGAGCACGGGACCGCTGCACATTGCCAGCGCCCTTGGGATCGCCACCGTTTCGCCGTTTTGCCCGGCTGTGCCCCTCAATGCCGCCATCTGGGGCAACGTGGGTGCGCCGGCGCGGGTGGTTGAGCCTCGAACCTGTCCACGGCTTTCGGGCGCCGACACGTGTTGCGATTTTCGTGGCGAAATCTCCGTCGCCCAATTGTTCGGAGCCGTTCAAGAAGCGATCAATTCTCGCTCTTAGCTCGCTCGGATCGGACCTGTCGCCTAACGAACTCCGCGACTCGCTCCGGTTGGAGCTGGTCAAACGCGCGTTCCTGCGCGGCGAACGGAACACGCTCGAAATTCGGCGCGGCATCGATTTCCGTTTCGCAGTAAGCACCGGTTTCCACTTTCCCGACGGCAAGATTGCGAACGAAGACGACCGGGGTTCCGACTGCGTTGGCGACGTGGCGCGGTCCAGAGTCTGGACAAAGGGTCACCGCACACTTTTCGAGAAAGCAGCACAGCGCGAGAAGATCAAGATCACCGGCCAGAATCTCGGCGCGCAGACCGAATTCACTCTTCAGGCTCCCGAGCAACTCCGCGTCGCCCCCCGTTCCGCAAAGGACGGTTTGGAAATCCTCGCTCGCCTCCAACTGAGCCACAGTCTCGGCAAACCGGCGCGCCGGCCATACGCCCGAAGCCTGACGGCTGGTGAGGAAACAAGCTACGACCGGCTTTTCTCCCAGATTCACATTACTCCAAACCTTATCGGCAAAGGCTACGTCCTTCGCCGCCGGATAAATCTTGGGCCGCAACGACCACTTAGCTGCGCGATTCGCCAACTGCGCAACCAGATCGCGGAAATATGCGGGATAAGGCTGCGGATAGTTGATCTGGATAGGATGTGTAACCAGTCCGGAAAACCCTTTGTGAATATAGCCAACGCGATTTGGTATTCCGCATCTTGTGGCCGCGGCCAGCTCTCGCCAGTAACCCCCGCTGTTATAGCAAATGGCAACATCGACATGATCGAGCTCCGTCAGAGTGGTCACGCAACTTTTCACGAACGGATTGTTTGCCAGCACGGCGGCCGTCGGGGGGCCGGCCAGGAAATGCCATTCGCAAGCTGGTAAAGCTTCCGCCAAAGCCGGGAGCGAAGCCGTGTTATAGAGCACATCCCCAATGTGCTCCGCGCCGATCAGAATTCCGCGGCGCCAGGAAGCGGGCGGAGTCGGACGAGTCCGGGAGGCAAGCCGCGCCGCGACCCGCAGCAGAGGCGCACCTAACTCGCTGCAACGCGCCAGAACCGAGTTACGGCGGTAGCGGAAGGTCGCAGGATTCAGCGAGGAGGCGCGCATGATCCGCTACTTTCGCGAATAAATTGCTCCCTGCATCACGACAATCTATCCTGCGCTCATGGCCATCGCCGATCGCGCAATACTTGGGCCACGCGCTGGTCTCTGGCTGGTTGCGGTGATCGGTCTCCTAGGCTGCGCGGCGATTGGCATCACGGTCGCGTCCGACGCTATCGGGACAGTAATCGTGATCGCGACCATCGCCCTGGGGCTGGCTTGGATCACGCTCTCCAAAGACCGCTGGTGGCTGCTGGTGCCGGCGGCTGGTACTTTGGGGGGTTATTTTTGGTTCGGGTTTAAGCTTTATCCACACGAGGTGGCGTTGGCCGGCTGCCTCTTACCACTCGGCCTGGCGCTGGCCATCAGACGCGGCGTTCGAATCGAGAATCGTCCGCCCTTCCCGATTGTCCTCTATTTTCTCAGCTTCTACCTGCTAGCGCACTGGCTAGGGAGCAACATCTATAACAAGCTCGATAGCGGCGGCGGCTACGGCAACGTGACGCGGGCTTACTTCAACGCCTACTGGGTCATCATTTTCCTGATCGCGTTCCGGCGCTATGGATCGACCAAATACATCGCCGCGGCTCTCCTTGGCAGCTATCTCGCGGCCGGGGCGCGCCTCGTAGTTGGTGTTTTTACATACTTTACCAGCGCCTTTGCCTACATCCCCGTGCTTAACTATGTGCTCCCCGGCTCGACCCATACCCGCGGCGCCGACCTGCGCGCTTCCGGTCTGACTTTGGCGACGCTCGCCGCCTGCTATTTCCTGATTCACAAGGGGTTTTTGCGCAAATCGTTTCACCTCGCCGTCTATTTGGTGAGTTGCGTGGCGCTCTTGTTCGGTTCCGGACGCACCGTGCTAGTGCTGGTTTGCCTTATTCCAATCTCGGCGGCGTTGCTCTATCGAAAAGTCGTCCCGCTGGTGATGGCAATTTTGGGCGTGGGAACGGTCGTCTTTGCCTTAAACATGCATCCCACCTTGCTCGATTCCATGCCTTTCCCGGTCCAGCGTTCGGCCTCGATTCTGCTGATCGAAAAACAACAGTCGGTGAAATATGGCTTGGCGGAATCTAGCGATGAATGGCACGCCAACTTGCGAGCCCTCGGATTCCGAAAGTGGACCGAGTCCTGGCATAACTTCCTTTTCGGGACGGGGATTCGCCCTTACGACAACGCCATCCGCGAGACGATCGCTGGTATAACGACTAACGAAGATTATCAGGAGTCCTCGGCCAAAGTGGGCGCTTACGAATCGGGCTGGTGGACGGTTATCGCGGTCACCGGGCTGGTCGGCCTCATTCTTTACCTAACGGTCTTGCTTTATTTGTTGCGCCGGCTGCTTCCGATCCTACTACGAGACAAAGTACGCGACCACGCCCACGCCTTCGCTTTCATGGCTGTTTTCGGGATCGTAATCTGGCTCATCCTCGGTTGGACCAATGGCGGTTTCCCTAGCACGGAGATCATGTTTGGTTTCCTGGCGCTCCTCGCCATCGAAGATGAAAACACGAGGCGCGCGGCGCCTGCCGTTACGAGCCAGCCGAACGAAATCGCCATTCCACCGCGGCGACGGGCTGCCTCAGTCGGCCGATGAAGCCGCCGGCGGCGCATCGCCGCGTTTTCTTTGAGCCATGGAGCCTCGGCGACGTCATGATCGCCGCGGCCGCGCTGCGCGAATTGCCGGCCCCGCCAGCGCTCGCCTGCCATTCCAAGTGGCATTCTTTGTTACGAGCAGCTTTGAAGGAAAAACCGGAAATTGAGCTGATCAGGATCGATTTGCCTTACACCACCCGCAACCGAATCAACCCTTTCGACACCGGCGCGTCTGGCATCGAATCATATTCTGAGATCGGCGAGGTGTTTAGTATTCGCGGCGACTATCGCGACTTCGCGGCAGCGCGAAAGATCTTTCCCCGTGCCCCCGTTCATATGAACGGCTGGGTGCGATTCTTTGGTCGGAAGAGCGCGATTGCAAACCTGCCCTATTCGCTAGGCCTGTTGCCGACTCAAAACCGCTATCGATCCTGGGCCGAACTCGCTGGGATCGATTTTGCAGAAATCGAATCGACCTATGGACGACGACAACAAAACGCTCCACTCAATCGGAAGGTCGCGATCCACGTCGGCGCGCAGTGGCGCTCCAAACAATTTCCTGAGGTGGTCGATCTGCAAGGCGCTTTGCTCGATCAAGGATGGACCGTCAGTATTCTCGCTGGACCAGCTGATCCGCTCCCGCCCGGATTGGCAGAGGAAGCAGTTTTGCGAGTCGTCGACAAACAGCTCTTAGACGAGTTCTGTTCCGTCGAGCAGGTGATCACGAACGACTCGGGGCCAATGCATGTTGCCGCGTTCCTCGGTTGTCGCACCACTGCGGTAGTGCGAACGTCTCCGATCGAAGAGTGGGCTCCGCCGGTAACACGGATCGTTCGTGCCGAGGCAACACCTCGCGGGTACCGTCCGCATCGTCGCTACATGTCCGATGATGTTCTCCCCGGCTGGCCCCAAGTGAATGAAATCGTCGCTGGCTTAAACCGTCGCACCGTAGACTACGGCCATCGCTAGGATGCCTGCGATGTAGCTGGTCCGATCGGTCAGAGCGAAGACGACCGGATCTTGCGGGACTTCGCCGCGGTTGGCTTTGAACCAGAGGCGTGTGATCCAATAGAGGAAAAGTGGGCAGAGCAGGAGCAGGACGGTCGGATGTCGGTAGAGCAAACGCACTTCCGGACTCATGACGTAGAGCACAAGCACCAGAACCGAGATCATCCCGCTGGCCACGCCGAAAGTTCCGATAGGTTCGAGGTCGTTGCGAAAATAGCCGCGCCCTTCCGCGGTCGAGCCCTCTTGTCCGATCAGGTCGCGCAGTTCGGAATAGCGCTTCACCATCGCCAGACCGAAAAAGAAAAAGACGGAAAAGGCGAGGAGCCAATCGGAAACGCCGATGCCCGTAGCGGCGCCGCCGGCAAGAAGACGCAGGGTATAGAAGCAGGCGAGGACGACGACGTCGAGCATAACGACCCGCTTAAACCAGGCGGAGTAGGCGATATTACTGGCAAGATAAATCCCCGCGATGCCGAGAAACGTCCAGCCACAAAGGAGCCCCAGGCCAAAACCGCCGGCGACGAGAAGCAGACAAAGGAAGGCCGCAGACGGGATCGAGATTTGGCCGCAAGCGAGACCGCGGAGTCGCTTGCTGGTGTGCGCACGATCTGCTTCCAGATCGAGCATGTCGTTAAAAAGGTAAACCGCCGAGGCGAGCAGGCTGAAAGAGACGAAGGCGATCGCCCCGAGGAGGAGGACGTGGGAATCCGCGATCTTGTGTGAGGTCAGGATCGGGACAAAGACGAGCACATTTTTGGCCCATTGATGCACGCGACAGGCCCTAACGAGCGCGCCAAGCTTTCCCGTTGTCTTGGGAAAGGATCTTTCGACTGGCGCGAGCGCGTTCACGGCGGCAATGAAGCGTTGACTATCGGAGACCACAACCGCGCGTCGCGCCACCCGCCAGACCGCGAAATCGGCTCGCGAATCGCCCGCGTAGTCGAACTGGCCCTTCCCAAATTGTTCCTCAAGCCGACGCGCCTTGCTCTCCCCTTTCAGGTTAACGAGGCCATTGCTTGCCATGATTTCGCTGAATAAGGAGAGGTGCTCGTTGACCCGGCGAGCAAGCGATTCGTCCGAAGCGGTGACCAGGATGAGGCGCCGGCCGCGCCGCTTTTCGCCTTGAAGGTAAGCCACCAACTCAGGGCGGAATGGCAGGTGATCGACGACGAGATCGGCCCGCCGCACCATCTCCTGCTTCAAAAAGGCGCGCCCCTTGAGCAACCAAAACGGCAGAAGAACAAGGGACCAGGGGGAACGCTTGACCAAAACGAGGAGTGTCTCGTATAGGAGATCGGTCTGGAGAAGCGTGTCGTCGAGATCGACGCAAAGCGGGGGTTTCTGGTGCGCAGTGAGATCGTCAGGCATGATTAGCGGCACGCGATTCTGACTGATTTCGGGCGCAGGGCCAGCGTAGAAAATTCACGGTGCGAAAACAAACCTATTACGGCCTGATCGCCTGCTGTGCCGTCTTTGTCGGCGCACTGGCGGTGACGAATCAAAGCCTCTGGATCGACGAAGGCGCTGCTGCTCTCAAGGCGATGGAGCCGTCGTTAGGCGGTTGGTGGCATAACCTGCGGACGGAGGGCAACTCGAATCTACAGCTGGTCGGCCAGCTCTTTTATCTCTGGGGTTGGGAGAAGATTTTCGGCGCTTCCGAAATTTCATTGCGGGCCTCGAACATTCCGTTTTTTGCCGGCGGAGTATGCGCCCTCGCCTGGGGGATGTCCCCCAGCCGCTACCGGCAGACCGCCCTTGTGCTCCTCGCCCTGTCGAACGCTTTTCTCTGGTACTACCTGAGCGAGGCGCGTCCCTATATCGTCTTGTTCTGCTTCGCCTCGATCACGGCAGCCTGTCTTTTCCGTCTGCTGCAGGCGAAGGAGGACGCGCTCGAGTCGCCGCTCTGGTTTCGGCTTTTCTGCCTTGGCCTCTGCGGCCTTTGCCTAACGAGCCTGATCGCGGTTCCGTGGGCCCTGGGAGCGATGATCGCCGTCCTCTACTGGTGCGGGCCTCGGGCCTTCGCCCGTTCGGTCATTCGTTTCAAAGCTTCATCTTTTCTCTTCGCGGTCGTGATGGCGGCACTTGGCCTCTATTACCTCTGGACACTGCAGATCGGAGCGCGCGCCTCCGGAGTCGGGCGCACCGGATGGTCGAGTGTTGCCTTCATTTTCTATGAGCTGCTTGGACTCGCCGGTCTGGGACCTGGACGATTGCAACTGCGAGCGCAGCATCTCAATGAAATGGCAGCGTTCGCGCCTTTCCTTGCGCTGGGCGGAGGCGCGGTTCTCGTTCTGCTCCTCGCCGGCGTGAGCTCCGTCAAAGAGCAGATGGGAAAACGACAAACCGTCTTTTTTTTGTTCGCTGTTGCGGGCGCCTCTCTCCCTTACCCTGGTCGCCGGGGTTTCGGGACATATGCGTTTGCTCGGCCGCCATCTCACTCCGCTCCTCCCGTTTCTTCTCGCTCTCCTTTCAATCGGCCTCACGAATTGCCTGACTGCGATCTCTCTCTGGAGGAAGATCGTCGGTTGGGCCGCGCTCGCGATTCTGTTCCTCTCCGCCCTCGAGATCCGCTTCGCGCAGCGGCATCGCAGCGACGATTATCGCTCTGCGGCTGCGGTTGCCCGCCAGACGCAGCAGGCGGGTAAACGTTGTCTGGTGGCTGGCGGACATCAGCACCGGGCTCTATTACGGGGTTCCAGTTTATTCGGACCAAGTCGACGCTTCGCCCGACCGTCCGCAAACGAAGACGCCGCCAGAGGTCGTGATTTTTTCCAAGCCGGACGTTTACGACGGGTCCGGCAGAGCGCGGGTTTACCTCAGGGAAAACGGTTACCGCGTAGTGCAAACGCTACCGGCTTTTACGATTTGGCGGCGATCGCCGGTTCGTTAGGGGCACGCGAAATCGCGGGGAAAATTTCGCGGATGAAATCCTGCAGCATTTTGTCGGTCTGGGCTTCGGTCTGGCCAAAAGGAACGAGGCCCTTGGTGATGTCGGCCGCGATCGTGATGTAGGCCCAGCGCTGATTGTAGCCCTTCAAAACGCGGTCCTGGATGTCGAGCATGGTGCGTTCGAGGTGCGACGCCGTCAGATGGTGAAAGCCGACGAACCAATAATAATTCAAGTTGTAGATGGAAAGCGTTTCGTTGCTTCGCGTCGGCACCTGCCGGACATCATGCAACCGGGTCACGCCGAGCTTTTTCCCGGAAGCGAGCGGAATCTTCATTTGCCGCGAATCGGCAATCGTCCAGCCCTGTGCCGGAAGACAGCGCTCTGGCCGATGGATGCTGTTATCGAGATCGGATCCGGAGAGGACGATCGAGACGAAAATCGCGTTCCCGGCACCATCGGTATAGAGCTTGCGCGCAAATTCCGTGTCGCCCGCCAGCGTCGCCAGCTCGCGCTCCGTGATCTTCTGGTCTACCCCATACCATTTGCCGACAAACTGCGGGAGCTCGAGTTGAATCCCGACCGGCTGTGTCCGGCTCACGGTGGGCAGGAAGAAAACGATGCTGAAACCGACTCCCAGAAACACCAGGAGAAGAAGAAGGCGTTTAGGAGTCATGAACAACGGTCTCTTTCGCCGGCTTTCTTCCCAACCATTTGCCGTAATCGATATTCAGGAGCCGGCTAAACCCGAGCATGCAAAGCAGAGCGATCGGGAAAAAAAGCAGTTGGCTCGACCAATCGTGATAAATCCCGCCGGCAAAGCGGGCGAAGCCGAGGTGACCGAGGACGATGATGGTGAAAATGCGGCCGGCGTTTCCGACGATCGCAAATAGGACCGACGCCAACAGAATGGTGACTTTTTTCCACACCTGTTTCTGGGTCAGATGCACGTAGACGGCCGTCAGCATGACCATGGCGATGAGCGAGCGGATGCCGCTGCAGCCTTCCGCGATGTCGAAACCCCAGTTGCCGTGCACCGGCTGAATCGAAGTGCCGACGGTGTAGATCGCGATCCCGCAAAGGCTACTCAGGACCTTGACGAAACCAATAATGAGGAACTGGAGGCGAAAAGTCATTTGCTCGATCGCCCCGAGCGGGATCATAAAAAAAAGCAGCGCGATCGGGAAACGAAGGATGCGTGCGACCTCGCGACCCCAGAGGTAGAGGACCATCCCGTAGACCAGAAACGGAAAGCCGAAAAGAGCGACCCGGGGCTGAAAAGCGCGCGCCGCCACGAGGTAACAAAGGATCCCGACCCCGACGAAGAGGAGACCGAGATTGCTCCCTTCCTTTCTCGCGGCGCGAATCTTATCCCGGTGATACCAAACGAGGAAAAGAACAAGAAACGGTATGAGTTTGCTGTGTTCCTGGTTGTACTGGGGCAGAAAACGCAGCCATGCCCACTCCCAAATCGGCTGCGATTGGTTGGCGTAAAGGCGCAGGAAGCCGAAGAAATAAACGACCGTGGCGGAGGCCGCGAAGAAAAGGAAAGCGCGGGCCGGATTCCTTCGGATCCAAGCCAGCAGCGCCTGCAGCAGTCCGCCGAGTTGTTTGATCTGCTCCATCGCGGCCCCGACTTTAAGACTTGGCAGAGTGCGACGCAACGGAGACCTGACGCCCCTCGCCTAGCGGACCCGCGTGAGACGATAGGGACGCTGCTGCTTAAAGAGGGCGCGCCATGCCCGCGCCCATGCACGAAAGAACGCGCTAACTGCGTTTAGTCGACGACTTCCAGCCCCATCTGACGGGCGGTGCCGGCGATGATCTTGAAACCGGCTTCGTCGTTCCGCGAATTCAGATCTTTGGCCTTCGTTTTCACAATCTCCATGATCTGTTTGCGAGTCACTTTGCCGACCTTCGTCTTGTTAGGCTCTTTCGACCCGGCGGCGATGTTGGCCGCTTTCTTCAAGAGGATTGCGGCCGGCGGACTCTTGGTGATGAAGGTAAACGACTTGTCTTTGAAGACTGTGATGACGACCGGGAGGATGTCGCCGGCCTGCTTCTGGGTGGCGGCGTTAAATTCCTTGCAGAACGCCATGATGTTGACGCCGCGAGGTCCAAGCGCGGTGCCAACGGGCGGCGCCGGGTTCGCCTGGCCGGCCGGGATCTGCAGTTTGATGTGAGCAACGATTTCTTTAGCCATGATTCAAATTTTTCTTAGACAGGATTAACGGGATTTAAAGGATTGAAGAAGGGAGGCGTGTTCGCTGAAGCTTCAAAAAATCCTGACAATCCCGTAAATCCTGTCTGATTTTCTAACCGCGTTCCACCTGCCAGTATTCGAGTTCGACGGGCGTGGCGCGGCCGAAGATGGTGACCGAGACGCGCAGTTTGCCGCGTTCCGGATCGATTTCTTCCACGATGCCGCTCTGGTTTTGGAACGGGCCGTCCGCCACCTTGACCGTCTCGCCGACTTCGAAGCTGACCTTCGGTTTGACCTTTTCTTCCCGCTCGCGCATCTGCGCCAGCATGTTGTCGACTTCCGATTGCCGCATCGGGATCGGACGATCTTTCGTCCCCGCAAAACCGATCACGCCCGGCGTTTCCCGAATGAAATACCAAGTCCGCCCGACGAGCTGATTTTCCTCGTCGAGCAGGTGCATGTTGACGATCAGGTAGCCGGGGAAAAATTTCCGCGTCGTCTCGCTCTTCTTGCCGCGCTTGATTTCCGAGACGCGCTCCGTCGGGACGAGCACCTCGAATACCACATCGCTCATCTCCTCTTTCTTGACCCGCTTCTCAATGTTTTCGCGCACCTTGTTCTCCTGTCCGGAGAGCACGTGGACGACGTACCATTGATCTTTTGGGGCGAGGACGTGGGCCATGATTACAAACGGGTGAGGAAATGAATCACGTTCACGAGAATGAAATCGAAGAGCGCGACGTAGCCACCGAGGAGGAGCATGGCGATGATGACGACGAGAGTGGAATCGGTCAGCTCCTTGTAGCGTTTCATTCCCTTCTCCTTCGGATCCCAGGGCCAGGACGCTTTTTGCAGTTCCAGCCGGACTTCGGAGAAGAAAGTTTTTGTTTTGCCTAACATACGCCTAACGAGCTATTCCAAACCAGGCCAGGAGGGACTCGAACCCCCAACCGACGGTTTTGGAGACCGCTACTCTACCAATTGAGCTACTGACCTATTTGGGTTCCGCTCTGTGCGTTAACTTAGTCCAGAATTTCGCTCACGCGACCCGCGCCGACGGTTTTGCCGCCTTCGCGAATAGCGAACCGAATCGTCTTTTCCATGGCGATCGGCGTGCCGAGCTCCACTTCGACCGAAACGTTGTCCCCCGGCATGACCATCTCGACGCCTTCGGCCAGCTTCACGCTGCCCGTCACGTCGGTCGTGCGGAAATAAAATTGCGGCCTGTAGTTGGTGAAGAACGGCGTGTGTCGGCCGCCCTCTTCCTTCGAAAGAACGTAGACTTCCGCCTTGAATTTGCGGTGCGGCTTGATCGTGCCCGGCTTGGCAATGACCTGGCCACGCTCGACGTCTTCCTTCTTCACGCCGCGAAGCAGAACGCCGACGTTGTCGCCCGCGCGCGCTTCGTCGAGAAGCTTGCGGAACATTTCGATGTCGGTCGCGGTCGTCTTGGCGGTGTCCTTGATGCCGACGATTTCGACTTCCTCCATTTTCTTGAGGATGCCGCGCTCGACACGACCGGTCGCGACGGTCCCGCGGCCTTCAATGTTGAACACGTCTTCCACCGGCATGAGGAAGGGTTGATCCACCGGACGCTCCGGCACCGGGATGTAGTCATCGACCGCCGCGACGAGCGCGAGGATCTGCGCTTCCTGTTCGGGATCGCCGTTCAGCGCCTTGAGCGCACTGCCTTTGACGATCGGAATGCTGTCGCCCGGGAATTCATATTGGGTGAGGAGATCGCGCACTTCCATCTCGACAAGGTCGAGGAGTTCCGGATCGTCCACCATGTCGACCTTGTTCAGGAAAACGACGATCGAGGGCACACCGACCTGACGCGCGAGCAGGATGTGCTCACGGGTTTGCGGCATCGGGCCATCGGCCGCGCTCACAACGAGGATCGCGCCGTCCATCTGGGCGGCGCCGGTGATCATGTTCTTCACATAATCGGCGTGGCCCGGGCAATCGACGTGCGCGTAATGGCGCTTGTCGCTCTCGTACTCGACGTGCGCGGTCGAGATCGTGATGCCGCGCTCTTTCTCTTCGGGCGCGGCGTCGATCGAATCGTAGGCGCGCGCCTGGGCAAAGCCCTTTTTCGCGAGCACGCTCGTGATCGCCGCGGTGAGGGTGGTCTTGCCGTGATCAACGTGACCGATCGTGCCGACGTTCACGTGCGGCTTGTTGCGTTCGAACTTGTCCTTAGCCATCTGGAATTCTCCTTGGGTTACTTAATCTGTTAGCTGTCTTTTCGTTAGGTTAATTTTTCTCGGTTCCGAGCTCATTCTGGAGCCCACAACCGGGCTTGAACCGGTGACCTCGTCCTTACCAAGGACGTGCTCTACCAACTGAGCTATGTGGGCCGCTGTTCATTGTCCGGGCCCGCCCTGCAGTCGCAGGACAAACCGGTTGCTCACCGTCGTTAGAAGCGAAAGTCCCAGAGCCGATCAACTTTTCGAACGGCCATGGGACTTTTCCTCGTTCTCCGAAAAAGCGTCGGCAAGCTAACAGCGCGCCTCGCCCTGTCAAAGAAATTTCTTGGGCAACGTCGCGGGAAAACGCCCGCGCTATTTCAAATAATCGACCCTGGTTCGCTTCTTCATTACCACCACGACAACGACGATGATGAGGAGCAAAACGCCAATCCCGATTCCGAGATTGAGCGGCGTCATGATTTTGCTCGGCTCGGGCGTCGGAGCAGGCGTGGGCGGCGGGGGCGGCGTCGGCGTGGCGAGGAGCGCTTCCTCGGCCACGGCGCGGCGTTGCGCGTCAGTGTCCTTTGGATTGAGTTCGAAAGCTTTCCGGTAGTCCGCGGCCGCTTTCTGGTAATCCCTCATCAAATGATAGGTGTAGGCGCGCCCTTTATAGAGCGTCCATTTGCTTCCGTTTTGCTCGATCGCCTTGTTGTAATCGGCCAGCGCTTCGGGCAATTTTTGCATATTGCGGTTGGCTTCGGCCCGTCGCTCGAGCGCGACCTGATCGGTCGCGTGGACGGCCAGGAATTTGTCGTAATCGGCCATCGCTTTTTCCCAATTGTTGAGCTTGGAGTAGGCGAAGCCGCGAAACCCGTAGGCCTCGACATCATCCGGCGTGAGCTCGGTTGCCTTGGTCAGGTCCGCAATCGCCTGGTCCCATTGCCCGAGATAAATCTCAGCCTGCCCGCGCCCGAGGTAGCTGCGCTCGTCATCCGCTTTCATCTCGATCGCTTTGTTGTAATCGTCTACCGCCTCCTGGTATTTACCGATCGCAAGGTACATGGCGCCCCGGTTCTGATAGATGGCGTAAGCGTTCTCTGGATTCGATTCGAGCGCCTTTGTGAACTCGTCGATCGCGGGCTGAAACTGGTGTTGGTCGACGAATTGGAGAGCGGCCTTGATGTGCTCATCGGCGGCGCTGGTTTTTTCCTTTTTCTCCTTCGCAGCAAAAGTGGTGTCGAGCGGCGCAAGGCAGAGCGCCGCAACGGTGGCGGCGAGCAGAATTCGGTTCAGATGCTTCATGTTTGGTTCTTTCTTCCTAACCTTCGTATCTGCGCCCGTCATAGATTGCAAGTAGTCCGCTCTCGACTCTGCGGATAAGGTCCTCATCTTGCACGCTCCAGCATGATGCACGCGCGACAAAATCGTTCCCAAGGATACGCCGCGGTCCTCGCCACCGTCCTCATCTGGTCGACGCCGTCACTCTTCCAGTTTTACCTCCTCCGCTACTACGAGCCGTTCGCGCAAAACTTTTATCGCTACTCGATCGCCTTTCTCGCCATCCTCCCGTTCGCACTCTATCGCTTTCGACGCCGCGGTCCGCGGCTCGACTGGAATGTAGTCGGCATCTGCCTCCTGCCGGCAGTGCCCAATGTTGTCCACCAGGTCACGCAGGTCGCCTCCCTCCACTACATGGGGCCGGGCGTTTATGCCGTTTTCATTCGTTCGTCTGTCATCATGACCGCGCTGCTCGCGCTCGTCTTTTTCCCTGAGGAACGCTGGATCATTCGGCAGTGGCAGTTCCAGCTCGGCACGCTGCTCGGGTTGTTCGGCGCAATCGGGGTCTTCTGGTTCCAGCCCAGCTTCCAGGCGGGCCACGTGTCGCTGGTCGGCCTCGCCATTGCATTCACCGCCAGCTTTTGCTGGGCGCTCTATGGTGTCCTTGTAAAAAAACCGGCGGCTCGCTTCGGCACCATCCGCAGCTTTGGCGTGATCAGTTTTCTCACCTCCGTCATGCTTTTCCCGCTCACCTGGGCCTTCGGCAAAATCGCAGACCCCGTTCCAGGTCGGCGCGGAGGTGAACTGGATCCTGATCGGGTCGGCCGTGTTCTGCATCACCCTGGCACACGTTCTCTACTACTTCGCCATTCGCGAGATCGGGGTCGCGCTTTCGCAGACGCTGCAACTGCTCAGCCCGTTAGGCGCGCTCGCTCTCTCCGCCTGGATTTTTCACGAGCGGCTCTCGCCCGCGCAGCTTTGGTGCGCAGGTATCTTGCTCTTCGGCGCTTTCCTTGCCACGCGGGTGAAACCGGCGGTCGCAGTCGCCACTGCGGAAGCGATTTAATGCGTTTGTGCGCGCTGTAGACGTTTCGCTCTGCGAAACGCGGCGGATTGCGCCCGCCGGGCATGAGCAAACTATCTCAGGCCCGCGCCTCCCAGAGGGAGGCGTCTACAACCGCTCCGCCTTGCGCACGAGTTGCAGAAAGCCAGCGCGGTAGCCATTCTTATCCGCTCCTTTTCCTTCCTGCGCCCATTCCGATACCGCACCGAAGGTGCCGTTCCCTTTAAATTCCGAGTCGCGCAAAATCATCCCGAACTCCGCCACTGCGGCGGCGAATTTCAGATCGGGCGCGGCGCTCGCGAATGGCGCACCGTTGTCGACGAAAGGCCGTTCGAGCAGTTTGCTGGTATCGCCATCCGGCTGTTTGTAACGCAACTTCACCGTCAGCAATTCGGGCGAGCCGGACATGCCTAACGACGAGGCGACCGGCGTCGAGTGGGGTTGATACTTGAGCGGATCGACCGGCGGGACGCTGGCGGCGGGATTTGATTCCCCGCCGGCCGGCACCACTTCGTAAAGCGCGGTCACGGTATGGCCGGCGCCGATCTCGCCCGCGTCGATCTTGTCGTTGTTGAAATCTTCCTTCCGCAACATCCGCTTCTCGTACCCGATTAGCCGATACGACGCGACCCGCGCCGGGTTGAACTCGACCTGGATCTTCACGTCCTTCGCGATCGTGACGAGCGTGCCGTTGATCTGCTGCACGAGCACCTTGCGCGCTTCGTCGAGCGAATCGAGGTAGGCGTAGTTGCCGTTCCCCTTGTCGGCCAGCTTCTGCATCATCGAGTCATTCAGGTTGTCGTCGCCCACCCCGAGAACGCTGAGGAAGACGCCGCCCTTCGCCTTCTCCTCGATCAACCTGAACGAGATCGCCTTCGCTCGTCGTCCCGATATTAAAATCGCCGTCGGTCGCGAGGATGACGCGGTTGACTCCGCCCTTGATGAAATGCTCGGCCGCGGTCTGGTAGGCGAGCTCGATCCCCTGGGCGCCGTTGGTCGAACCGCCAGCCTGGAGATTTTCCAGGGCGGCGAGGATCTGCTCCTTGCGATCGCCGGTCGTGGAAGGCAAAGCCAATCCCGAGGCGCCGGAGTAGACGACAATCGCCACCCGGTCGTTCTCGCCCAGCTTCTCGACCAGCAGCCGCATCGCCTGCCGGACGAGCGGGAGCCGGTTGGCCGGTTCCATCGAACCGGAGACATCGAGCAGGAAGACAAGATTGCTCGACGGTCGCTTGTCGTTAGGCACCTCCCGCCCCTTCAACCCGATCCGGACCAGCCGATGCGCCGGCTGCCAGGGACAGGAGGCGGCATCGAGGTTGACCGAGAACGGCGTGCCGTCGTTAGGCTGGGCGATAATCGTATGCGAAATAGTTGATCATCTCCTCGATCCGCACCGCATCCTTTGGCGGGAGCGATCCGCCTTCGATGAAACGCCGGATGTTCGAATACGACGCGGTATCGACATCGATCGAGAAGGTGGAAAGCGGATTGCTGGCCGCGGCGAGAAACGGGTTTTCCTCGATCTTGCCATAGCGCGCGGTGTTGAAATCCTCCTTCTTCGCATCGCGCCTGAACTCGTCCGAGCTTCATCTCCGCCGGAGCGGACGCGAACGGCTGCGAGGCGGCCGTTGCCGCGCCGCATAGAGATGTGCCAGACGCCCCGGCCGCGGTCTTGCCAATCGCCATCGCCGCCGGCGGCGGCGGCGGAGCGGGTTCGCCGTCCATCAAAGCCAGCGCATCATCAACGGGCGCCTGCTCGACGCCTTCGACCGGACGATCCGCCGCTCGCGCGGGAAGATTCATCCGGGATGATTTTGAATAGGACGCCATGTTTTCCCGACCGCCCAATCCCCCGCGCTTCAACCGTCCCGATCGCAACCGCGCCGATCGCCGCGCAGAGCGCGATCGTTGCGGCCAAGCGCCAGCCGGCGCGACATGCTCCAAGGCGCGTCCTCTTGTGGCAGCGGCACGATGTTGGTGTGCACAACCGGATGCGCCTCGCGCTCGGCCTCGTATTCAGCGCGCAGATTGCCGGAAAGGAGGCGCACTTCCTTCACAAACTCCTGCGCCTCGGGCGAGTCCGCGACCGCGCTTTCCATTTCCGTTTTCTCCGCGCCGGAAAGTTCGTCGAGCGCGTAGGCGGTCAGTTTCGGATCATCGAGATTGATATTCATGAGGCAAGCCGTGGGTTGAAGGGGATGAAATCGCGCGCCGCCTCCGTGTGGCGGGCGCGTAGAGTTTTGAGCGCGGTGTGAATGAGCACACCGACATGACTGACCGAGAGCTTGGTGATCTCGGCGATCTCCTGGTAGCTCAGGTCGTTTTGAAATTTGAGCTGCAGCACTTCCTGCTGCCGCGGCGGAAGGGTGGCGACGATCCGGAGGAGGAAACCTTTCGCCTCCTCCTGTTCGATATCGTTCGTTAGGCGCCGGATCGTGGCCCTGCTCTTTTTCGAGAATCTGATCGTCGAGATAAGTCATGCGCTTTTCCTTTCGGCAAATGTTGAGGGCCCGATTGCGGCAAACGGTAAAGAGCCATTTGGCCGGCGCGGAATCGGTCTGGCGACGTTCGTTTCGTTCAAGCTCCACAAAGGTTTCCTGGACGACATCACGGGCCCGGTCGCGATCGCCGAGGATGCGCGTGGCGTACTGCAGGAGGGGCAGCTCGAAGCGACGCATGAAGCGGCGTCAGGTCATCTATCCGCTGGAGACTGGTTCGGCCACGCGCATAAACTCTTCACTGTTCTAACGCGCCAGCCGCCGATTTATTAGAAGAATTGATCGTGGCGAAACGCGTTTCTTGCCGCCAACCCGCAGTTCCTAATGCTCCCATCACACGATCAAAAGCCCCGGTTTGTGACGAAAAGTTTACGAAAACCGGATTGACAAGCCCGCCCGCATTTTGGTCTCCTCTACGCTGGACTGCGACAAACCCCATGAAGAACACTGCCTTTCAACCCGCTCCCGAACGCCGGACAGATCAGCTTTTCGGCTCCTCCACCTTCAACGAAAGGAACAACCATGATACCGGATAACGACCCGAACCTCAGAACCTCACGCCGCCCAATCGCCGCCTGCGGCAGGCTAGCCTTTACCTTGCGACAATTGGCGGGTGTGTGCTCTTCGCTCTCTTGAGCAGCGGCGGGCCGGGCGTCATTACGGTCGGCGAACGCGTGGAGGCCTTTTTTGCCCAATATCTGTTGCCGTAGCTATACAAGTTGGAGGAACTGGGGCAGCACCGAACACGCTTTCCAATATTGGCGAAGCGGTGACGGTACTTCCTCCCCCATCACGAACGATTATCGAATAATTAGCTTTCTCGACACTTATCTTAAATAAGCAATGAAAACTTTGACGAATTTGGCACTTTCCTCTTCTGAACAATCTGCGCCCTTCGGCAAATCAGCGGTTGCGACGATTGTTTCGCTCATTCTCCTGTTCGCGGGCTCCGCCTACGCTGACCCCGAGTGGCTTGCAAATCCGGTGGATGAAAACTGGTTTAACCCAGCAAACTGGTCTACGGGCGTTGTTCCCGGGCCTTTTGATACGGTCCACTTCAAAGCGTCCAGCCTTACTGAAATCGAGCTGACGCAAGATGGCGCTGGCGTGGACGACATTTTTTTCGATGCCGGTGCGAGCAGTTACACAATTACGGCGTTGCCGGGGATGGATTTCTTTGTCTTCGACAGTGTTATAAATAGCTCGGGCGTGGAACAGAACTTTGTTTCACTGGCCGACGAAGGTGGATCGGGGAGCTTTAACTTCAACGACGCCATGATTACCGGGCCGGTAACGTTCACGCAGCACCCATCTAGCGCGGGCAGTGGCCTCCCTCCCAGAGTCATCTTCACAATGAGCAGTGCAGGTGGCGGGACCTATCGTAACCTGGGGGCGAACGTCGCTGGCGGGGAGGGAGGCCGGGTCGATTTTCTTTATACGAGTGCCACCGCTGAGCAGAGCACGATCATCAACGAAGGAGGAACAGCACCGGGCGCAGGAGGCGGCACGACGCACTTTCTGCTGGGCTCGCCAACGGCGGGCCAAGCCACGCTGATCGCCAACGGCGGCAGCAATGGCGGCGGCGGTGGTGCACTTATTTTCCAATATGGTTCGAGCGGCGGCACGGCGCGGGTGGAACTCTTCGGCGACGGCTATCTCGATCTGAGCGAACACCAGCCCGCGAACCTGACGATCGGCTCGCTCGAGGGCGACGGGATTGCTTACCTCGGGAGCGGGACGCTGATTGTGGGCAGAAGCTCGCTGAGCACGACCTTTAGCGGGCAACTCCAGCCCGGCACACCGAGCGGT
Source organism: uncultured Verrucomicrobiae bacterium (assembly GCA_963819975.1). Lineage (GTDB taxonomy): Bacteria > Verrucomicrobiota > Verrucomicrobiia > Chthoniobacterales > UBA10450 > Palsa-1392. Next base: position 203,745 of record CAWFYE010000011.1, read on the forward strand.
GGCAGCGGGACGGGAGCGCTCTCGAAGATCGGCAGTGGCACGCTTACGTTGTCTGGCGCGAGTGTCTATACCGCTGGCACGACAGTTAGCGCGGGAACCCTGGTCGTCGCGAACACCTCCGGCTCAGCTACCGGCACGGGAGCAGTCAGTGTCACCGCGGGCACGTTAGGCGGGAGCGGAACGATCGCGGGCGCCGTCACCATCGGCACCGGGAGCGGGAGCGGCGCGTTCCTCGCCCCGGCGCATGGTGGGAACAAACAACTCACCCTCACCATCCAGAGCAGCCTGACCTTTAACGCCGACGCGACCTACACCTACACCTTCAAGGCGAAGGGCAGGAAATCGAAGATCGACAAAATGATCGCCAACGGGGTGACGATCAACAGCGGGGCGAGCGTGAACCTGAGCGGGACGACCCAGGGGCAGTTGGGCCAAGGGAGCGTCCTGACCTTGATCAAGAACACGGCGGCGACGCCGATCAGTGGCACCTTCAGCAACCTGCCCGATGGCGCGATTGTGGATGTGAACGGCAACAACCTGCAAGCCAGCTACAGCGGCGGCGACGGCAACGATCTCACCCTGACGGTGGTGCCGTAGTGGTTGCTCTCCCCATCGTCCGCCGCGGTAGAATGAACGTTTGCCGCGCGAGGGATGATCGCAGCAAGGCGGGCTCGTATATTTCGGCGAGCAGCTCTTTCCGAAATAGATCCGGGTTCCGCGCCGCGAAATCTTCCCATTCCGTGTAGCTCGCGTGCAAACGCCGCTCGGCGATCAGGGCCAGAAAAGCAGCGGTGATTGTCTCGTGGCAAATCTCCGGCCGGCCCGCTTAGTTTCCACTCTCCTCTTTCGGCGGTTGGCGCCGCGCTTCTTGCCGCCAATCCGCAGCTCCTAATGCTCCGATCTCACGATCCGACATGCCTTATTCATGACAAAAACATTACCAAAACAGGCTTGACAAGCCCGCCGGCATTTTGGTCTCCTCTACACTGGACTGCGACAAACCCCATGAAGAACACTGCCTTTCAACCCGCTCCCGAACGCCGGACAGACCAGCTTTTCGGCTCCTCCACCTTCAACGAAAGGAACAACCATGATACCGGATAACGACCCGAACGTCAGAACGTCAGAACGTCAGAACGTCAGAACGTCAGAACGTCAGAACCTCAGAACGTCAGAACCTCAGAACCTCACCTCGCCCAATCGCCGCCGCCTGCGGCAAGCTAGCCTTTACCTTGCGACAATTGCCGGGTTTGTGCTCTTCGTTCTCTTGAGCGTCAAGCTCGCCCCGCCCGTCCGCGCGAACGCCGACGATGAGCAGATGCCTTTGCCCCAGCTTGAGCGTCTCCGCTGCGCGCTCGAAACCCGGGGAGTTTCATCCAGTCTCTATGAAACGCTCATAATCCCAGACAATTCCGATCACGCTTTTGGATATTGGTATGACTGGGATGGAGTCAGTTCAATTGGAGGCGGATCCCGTGTCTACTTGGTTGGAGAACGCGTCGAAGCTTTTTTTGCCGCTCACCAGTAGCAAATAACTTGGGGGAATTATTCAATGAACGAACGAAACACTACTCATACAGGAAGCACCCAGGCTGGTTTCCTCGCTGCGATCGCATCTGGGCGACGCCATCTTCTGTTCTTGCTCATTGGCGCAACCCTTTTTGGAGGTCTGTCGAATTCGTATGCGGACAGTGGGGTCTGGATTGCTAGCCCGATCGATAACGATTGGAATAACCCAGCTAATTGGACGTCCAACACTGTCCCCGGCTCACTCGACGTGGCTAGTTTCGAGGTTTCGGACATTACGGACATCTCCATTACGGACAGCAGGGGCGCCAATACCGTGCTCCTGCAGTCGCAGGCGAGCGCCTACAATTTTACGGCCTTGCCGGGGGTCACGCTGGATGTAGGCAATGGCGGATTCATGAATTTTTCGGGGGTGGAGCAAAACTTCATCGCCGAAACGGATGATACTGGGCAAGCGGGAGTCTTTGCCACCACTCTTTTTGGCGGGATCTTCGGCGATGGGTTCGTATTCACCCAACACGGGGCCAAGCTAGCCGGTGGTTTAGGCGGGGCAGTCTTCTTTGGTGGCGACAACAGCGCCGGCACAGCCAGCTTCCTTAACTTGGGTGGCGCGGCGAGCGGTGCCGAAGGAGGTATTGTGGTCTTCCAATCTCGTTGCGATGCGGGAGAGAGCACCATCATCAACGAAGGCAGCGAAGTGAGCGATGCAGAAGGGGGCAGGACATTCTTTCAGATCGCTGATCCGAGTGCGGCTAGTGCAACCATCACGGCTAATGGAGGTTCAGTAAGTGGCGCCGGTGGCGGATTGATTTCATTCTATAACAGCTCGGTCGGGGGTGACTCGAACCTGATCGCCAACGGCGGGTCAAACGGCGGCGCCGGTGGAGCGATCTTCTTTCGGGACAGCTCCGATGGCGGCAAGGCCCAGGTGGAAGTCTATGGCAACGGCTCTCTGGATGTGACGCTTGAGCAGTCAGAGATCAATCGCCGTCGGATCGATCGAAGGGGATGGGTTGGTTGTTCTCGCTGCAAATGAGCTATCGGTGGGGGCGAACGGGACACAGCACGACCTTTTCAGGGCTGATCTCAGATGCGAATGGGCCGGGTGGTTCAATCGCCAAGACAGGTCGAGGGACTCTCACGCTGACTGGGGCAAACGCTTACAGTGGCGGGACGACTCTGCAAAGAGGGTTACTGGTTGTGACGAACACTTCCGGGTCAGCCACAGGCACGGGCGCAGTGAGCGTGACCTCGGGCACGCTAGGCGGGAGCGGGATCATCGCCGGGGCGGTGACCGTGGGCACGGGGAGCGGGAGCGGAGCCTTTCTCGCCCCGGCGTATGGCGGGAACAAGCAGCTGACGCTCACCATCCAAAGCAGCGTCACCTTTAACTCCGACGCGATCTACACCTACAGCTTCAGAGCGAAGCGGAACAAATCGAAGATCGACAAGGTGATTGCCAATGGGGTGACGATCAACAGTGGAGCCACGATCAACCTGAGCGGCGAGACCCAGGGTCATCTCACCCAAGGCACGATGCTGACCTTGATCAAGAACACCGCCGCGACCCCGATCGCGGGCACCTTCAGCAACCTGCCCGACGGCGGGATCGTGAACGTGAACGGGAACAACCTGCAAGCCAGCTACAGCGGCGGCGACGGGAACGATCTCACTCTGACCGTCGTGCCATAACCGTCAATTCGCCAGATCGAGGCGGAAAATCCGTACAAGAAAAGCCTTGACTCCGGCACCGCTCTTTTGGTCTCCTCCTGATCGGACTCCGAAACCCCATGAAGAACATCACTTTCCGGCCCGCTTCCGAGCGCCGCGTTACCGGGATTTTCGCCTGCCATTGCCATCAAGAACGAAAAGACCGATGAACCCGCCTAACGACCCGAACCTCAGAACCTCAGAACCTCAGAACCTCAGAACCTCAGAACCTCAGAACCTCAGAACCTCAGAATCTCAGAATCTCAGAATCTCTCTCCGTCTAATCGCAGCCGCCTCTGGCGGTGTCTCAAGAGCGCGGTTGTTTTCTGTCTCGTAACGCTTGGCTGCGCTCTCTTTGTGTTCTTCGCCCTTCGAGTGGCACCGCAGGCACGAGCGCAAGGAACGCCAACGCCGACTTGCACCGCAACCCCCACTCCAACGGCGACACCAGCGCAATGCACGACCCACGAAAACATACCGTGCGAAACTTGCTCGCCGACTCCATACCCGGACGTAAGTCCAACTGTCACCCCAATTCCATCTCCGTTTCAACCGGCCGATGGGACGGTTCTCGAATGGCGCGTATTTGAACCGGTTCCTGTCCCGTCGAACGGGAAAGGGCCTGCTGTGTTGCTGCTGCATGAAGGTCACTTCGCCGCAGGTTGGATTTTTTCGGGACTACTGGATGATCCCGTAGAGGACCTGACGAAGGCTGGCTATTATGTGTTTGTCGCAGCGTATCGTCAGGCACCGTGCGGGCTGGTAACTGGACAGGCGTGTCACGCTGACACGGCAGAAGGCCGCGCGTCTGGACGGCCACCTCAGCAGACCAATGATGTGAAGGCTTTCATCCGTGCGATGAAAGCAGATAGTCGCTGTAATGGTAAGTTTGGCGTGGTCGGCGGGTCGTCCGGCGCTAGTCATGCTGCGTTTGCGGCCTTCGACATCAGCAGTAGCGGTTCAGCATGGCCTAACTGGAACCAGACCGGCGATGATCGGCCGTTGGCCTTCGTTTGCTTATCGGGCGCCTACGACTTTACTGACCGCACTCCGGAGACAGATTATCCCACTGTTCCCGGCGATCCGATTACCGAGTTTCGGAATAAGATCGAAAACTATACCGGGACCTGCGTTCGCTTCGACTCCAATGGAGGCCCTAACCAATGGAGTTCTTCTCCCGTGGCGCAACTGCCCACGGGCTTTACCATGTCAAGACCCTTCAGGCCAATGTATTTTATCCACAGTCAATATGACTCTATGCCATATCACCAGCTCTTCGACGTCCAATGCAAGTTGACCGAGGCCGGGGTGAATTCGTCTCAGTATCAAGTTCTAACGATTCCTGGTGGTCACCAGCACGCCTTCCAATACTGGCGAAGTTGGGATCCTTCCGCATCAGTCCTCAGGATTAGCGACCGCGTGACTATTTTCCTCAATACTTACCTCAAATAGGAACATCATGAAATTGCTTCCTTCCATTAGGTTTTCCCGTAATTACAACCCTGCTCGGCCCCGCAACCGTTTTCGTCTTGTGGCAGCCTGTCTCATTCTTCTCTTCGGGCGAACGAGCTATGCCCAAAGTGACTGGCTCGCCAATCCCGTCGATAACGATTGGTTTAATCCGGCCAACTGGTCCACTGGAACGGTTCCCGGGCCTTTTGATACGGTCCACTTCAAAGCATCCAGCCTTACTGAAATCGAGCTGACGCAAGATGGCTCTGGCGTGGACGACATTCTTTTCGATGCCGGTGCGAGCAGTTACACAATCACGGCGTTGCCGGGGATGGATTTTTTTCTCTTCGACAGCGTTGTCAATACCTCCGGCGTGGAACAGAACTTCATTTCACTGGCCGACGAAAATGGCTCGGGCAGCTTTAACTTCAATGACGCCATGATTGCCGGGCTAGTAACGTTCACGCAGCACGCATCTTCGGCGGGCGGTGGTCTCCCTCCCAGAGTCATCTTCACAATGAGCAGTGCGGGTGGCGGGACCTATCATAATCTGGGGGCGAACGTCGCTGGCGGGCAGGGAGGTCGAGTCGATTTTCTTTATACAAGTGCCACCGCTGAGCGGAGCACGATCATCAACGGAGGGGGAACAGCACCGGGCGCACCAGGCGGCACGACGCACTTTCTGCTGGGCTCGCCAACGGCGGGCCAAGCCACGTTGATCGCCAATGGCGGCAGCAACGGCGGCGGGGGCGGCGCACTTATTTTCCAGTATGGCTCGAGCGGCGGGACGGCGCGGGTGGAACTCTTCGGCAACGGCTATCTCGACCTGAGTGATCATCAGCCCGCCAGCCTGACAATCGGTTCTCTCGAAGGCGACGGGATTGCTTACCTCGGAAGCGGGACGCTTGTCGTAGGCAGTAGCTCACTCAGCACGACCTTCAGCGGACAACTCCAGCCCGGCACACCAAGCGGCGGGAGCGGAACGGGAGCATTGTCGAAGATCGGCAATGGCACGCTGACCTTGAATGGCGCGAGCGTCTATACCGCCGGCACGACCGTGAGCGCCGGCACGCTCGTGGTCGCGAACACCTCCGGGTCAGCCACGGGCACGGGCGCGGTCAGTGTGACAAGTGGCACGTTAGGCGGAAGCGGCATCATCGCGGGTGCAGTCACGGTAGGCACCGGGAGCGGGAACGGCGCCTTCCTCGCTCCGGCCCATGGCGGCAACAAACAGCTCACCCTCACCATTCAGGGCAGCCTGACCTTTAATTCCAACGCGACCTACACCTACACCTTCAAAGCCAAGCGCAACCGCTCCAAGATCGACAAGGTGGTGGCCAACGGAGTCACGATCAACAACGGGGCCATGATCAACTTAAGCGGCACGACCCAGGGCCATCTCACCCAAGGTACCACGCTGACCTTGATCAAGAACACCGCCGCGACCCCGATCACTGGCACCTTCAGCAACCTGCCCGATGGCGGGATCGTGAACGTGAACGGGAACAACCTGCAAGCCAGCTATAGCGGGGGCGACGGGAACGATCTCACTCTAACTGTGGTGCCGTAACGGTTGCTCTCCCCATAGTCCGCCGCGGCAGAATGAACGTTTGCCGCGCCAGCGATGATTGCAGCAATGCGGGTTCGTAAATCTCGGCGAGGAGTTCTTTCCGAAAGAGATCCGGGTTCCGCCCCGCGAAATCTTCCCAGCCCGCGTAGCTCGCGTGCAAACGCCGTTCGGCGATCAGGGCCAAAAAAGCCGCCGTGATCGTCTCGTGGTAAACCTCCGGCCGGCCCGCTTTGGCCGCCAAGCCGCGCAATCCGCGTGCGAGATGGAGCACTGATTTAATTAAAATTTCCGGAGCCAGGGTCGACAGGCGAGCGGGGAATCTGGTAACTATGTTCCATGGAAAAACCGCTTCTCCTTCTCGCCTCCCTCCTTCTCTGCGTCGGGTCACGTTATGCGCAGGCCGCGACCTTCGAGTCTTCATCGCTGGAGGAAGCGGTCACAACGAAGCTTCGCGAACGGGCGAAGTTAACTGCGCCGGCCAACTCGCTCTTCCTTGGGCTAGCGGTCTCCTTCTCGGGAAATCGAGCGCTCGTCGGGGCGCAACAGGGCACCGACGGTTCCACCGGCTCGGCCTTCATTTTTGTGAACACGGGAAGAAATTGGACTCTGGAGGCCGAGCTCAAATCTTCGGATGTCACCCCCTTTGACAGCTTTGGTTATGCGGTTTCCCTCTCAGGCGATCGCGCTCTGGTGGGCGCGCAAGACAATAAAGGCGTTGGCCACTCGGGCGCAGCTTACACTTTTGTTTTTGACGGAACCGCCTGGACCCAGGAAGCCAAGCTCACTCCGACTGGTGGCCAAAATCCCCAATCCTTCGGGAAATCGGTTTCGCTGGCGGGAGGGCGCGCGCTCATCGGCGCGGTGGCTGATGGCGTCAGCACCGGTTCGGCCTACGTCTTTACTTTTCTTAATGGCAATTGGCGGCAGACAGCCAGACTGACCGCACCCGGCGGAATCGGGGGAGACCTGTTCGGATTCTCCGTCTCACTTTCCGGCCAGCGCGCTCTCATCGGGGCGCGGGGCGTAGCGAACGAGACTGGTTCGGCCTACGTCTACGTCCTGAATGGAAGGAGTTGGACTCTGGAGTCGACGCTGACCGCGTCAGATGGCCTTGCCCACGATGATTTCGGCTGGTCCGTTTCACTCTCGGGAGATCGCGCAATTATTGGCGCACCCTTTGCCGACAATGTCTACGCGAGCGACGGCTCGGTTTACGTCTTCGCTTTCGACGGCACAAGCTGGACGCAGGAAGCCAAGATGACGGCCTCAGATCCTGAGCTTTTCGCCAACTTCGGCTACTCGGTCTCACTCTCTGGGCTGAGCGCCCTCGTCGGAGCTCCGGGGTTCTCTGCGGGCGCAGCTTATCTCTTCGCCTCTGATGGCACGGCTTGGAATCAGGAGCAGGAGTTGACCGCGAAAGATGGTATCTACCGCGATATGTTTGGCTATTCCGTCTTTCTCTCGGGCGCTCGCGCCGTGGTGGGAGCCTACGAAGCCGATCTCGATGGAGATCCAGCCGGAGCGGCCTATATTTTCAGCCCCTAAAACAATCGCGCCGCTCGCGCAGACTGCACGCTAGACTGGTCGGCGTGGAAGAAGAAAGGTCTCTCGCGCCGCGGGGGATGCCAGCACCGCCGGATCATATATTTCCGCGAGCATTTCCTTGCGGAGCAGGCCGGGATTGCCGGCGGCGAAATTCTTCCACTTCGAGAAATCGCCCCTCACCCGTCGTTCCGCGATGAGCGCGAGGAAAGCGACTGTGATCGTTTCATGGTAGACCTCCGGGTGCCCAGCCTTTGCGGCCAATCGCCGCAACCCTCTGGCCAAATGAAGACGCCTCCGGGAACGGATGGCGCTCGAGCAATTCATAACCACCCCACATGCGCTCGGTGCGGGAATTGTGCCGGATCGACCCGACCGGCTTCGAAATCGGCCAGCAGCTCGCTCGGGTCACTTGTCTTCATGATCTTCCTCCACCAGCCGGTGACTGTCGCGCGCAGTCAGGTCGAGGCCGTAGATCGTGCGCAATTTCTTGATGTGGCCGAGCGTTTTCGGGCTGAAGGCGGATTTCCCTTCCAGCGCGTGGAGAGTGACGCCCTCGAGCAGATCACCTAGCGAGAGGTCGAGATACTCGGCCAGGGCCTTGAGCGTCTTGACCAGCGTCTTCTCCATCCGCGCGCCGATCTGGACGCGCTCGATCTTCTGCCGGAGCAGATTCTTGTTTCATTGGGACATTGTTACCAATGTCCCAATCTAGCGCAAACGAATTCTAGGATCGCTTCGCCGCTTTCGACCAGAGGAGGAACACGACCCCGAGCCCGGCCATGATCGCGGTCGCGACCAGCCAGCTCCCGGTCTCGGGAATGTGCAGGTAGGTCTTGTCGTGCCGCACGCCATCAGCCCACCCGAGCATGAGGCAGAGAAGCGCAACGCTGAAAAACATGATGCTAAAGGCGAGCATGGAGTCGCCGCGAGCCGGGCGTGGTTTGGTTGGATCGGAAGGAGTCATGAGAGCGGTAGCTCATTGCTAAACGCCCCTCCGGCGCGAAGCAACAAAAAGATTGGACACCGGATTCGAATCAATTTCCAAATCTGCGCGGCCCGCATCGGCTTTTTATGAGCGGCGCGATCGCTGCGAAAGAAGCGGCCCGCCGGATGCAACGGGAGGCGGAAAAGAATATCGCCGATGTAATCTCTAACGATCGGTGCCGGCAACCTTGGCCAAATGGCCAACGTCTAGATTCCATTTCTCAGACACGGAAAATGCTTGACACCGGTCTGCGCATCTAACTAGGAAGGACGCACAGCCCAGAGAGCAGAAGAGAAAAAAGCGAGGGCTGAAATACTGTGAGATAACGTCTGAAAAAGAGAGCAATACAAATAAAAGAACAACCAATATGACTAAACAACCTACTATCATGAAAACGTATCTGTTTACGGGTGCGTTTTTGTTCTGTCTGTTTTCTGTGATCGTGCTGCCCCGTGCGCAGGGGCAGGGAGATGTCGGCAAGAGATCGTCGAATCTCCAGCTAACGCATCAGCAACACCCGTTGGATTGCGCTTGGTCGGCGGGACCTGATTTCCCGACCGCCGCAGTCCGCTCGGTTGGCGTTTACTTTCCGGCCAACGGGCACTTCTATGCCATGGGCGGGCGCAGCTCCGACACGGCGGGCAGCGACTTCATGCACCCATTTGAATATGATCCGGGTACGAACATGTGGACTACCAAAGGAGCTGCCTACCCCGACAACCAGGTGAACAACATGGCTTGCGGCGTGCTCAACGACAGCGGAACAGACTATATCTACTGCGTGGGGGGATCGGCAGCGGGTGCGTCCACGGCGACGGATCGCGTCTTTCGTTATGATCCGGTCACCGACACCATCAGCACCGTTGCTTCACCCTGGCCCGGTGACACTGGCGGAATCGTCTTGCCTGGCGGGTTTTCGGTGTCCAATAACAACCTCTATATCCTGGGCGGGTTCAGCATCAACGTTGGTATGGTTAGCGATATCTGGCAATTCGATCCCACCGGGGCCAACTGGACGCACAAGACGGCTCATCTGCCTGTCGAGCTCGGCTATGTGCCGGCATGCACGATTGGGGGCCTCATCTACACGGCCGGCGGAAGTACGTGGGATGGAACTACGATCCATGATAGTACCGATTCTTTTGTGTATGACCCCGCAGCCGATAGCATTTCCGCGATTGCCAGCATACCGAGGGCAACGGCGGAGACGCGGGCGCTTAACTTCAATAACCAGATGAGAGTCATGGGCGGGGGAAGAGATACGCCAAACCCCTCTAACGAGGTGGACGTCTACGACCCTGTCAGCGGCCTCTGGTCAACGGATCTGCCATTTACCACTCCGCGGCGCAATTTCCCGACCGACACCGATGGCAGCACGACCGTCTGGCTGGCCGGTGGCTATGATGCCGGCGCGGCTCCGATGAGCTCGATGGAAATCTTCCAATGCGACGGAGGCGGCGGCGACATCACGCTCACCGCGAAGCTTCGCCGGCAAAACGGCAACGTTCTCGTGGCCCTTGATTGGACCGGGACGGATGATAGCGGCGACATCAACATCCTTCGTGACGGCGTGGTAATTCATACCACGGCTGACGACGGTCGCGCTCAGGACAAACTCGGCCACGTCAGCAGGGTATCCCACACCTATCAAGTCTGCGAGCCAGACACGGGCACCTGCTCAAACACAGTGACGGTTCAAGTCCCGTAGAGCGGCCAATAGAACCTAGGCCATCTTCGTCAGGAGGTCGTCCGATCCGACCTCCTGACTGCATCGAGATCAATCGATCTGGCACTTATCAGGCCGCCGCGAGGAGCATCTCGCGGTTGGGACTCTGCTTGGGTCGGGGCTAAACATGTAACATTTTCGGCGCGGTTGCTTGCCGGTGGGATTAGAGAATAGAAACGAGGTAGACGGCGGGAGACCTCCCAATTCTCGCGTTACGATCGATCGAGATGACAAGCGGCTTGCAGTCGTTTCATCTTGGTTCTCTGAGCTTCGAATACAATGGACCGCGCTAGCTTGAGGGTTCGCCTCTTCGTCACTTTCCTCCTCACGCCGGCGTTGCTCGTCATCCTGGCGGTCGTCGCCTTTCCTTTTGTCTTCAACGTCATCCTCTCGTTCTCAAACGCGAACCTGTATCACATTCGCGACTGGCGCCTGATCGGCTTCGCCCAGTACGTCTCCATTTTTAGACAGGAACTCTTTTGGTCCATCCTTCTGAAGACCGTCATCTGGACGGTGGTCAACATCGTCTGCCATGTCGCGATTGGTGTTTTCCTCGCGGTCGTCCTGCACCAGAAATTCATCCGCGGGAAATCGGCCTGGCGAGTCGCGCTCATTCTTCCCTGGGCACTGCCGCAATACATCAGCGCGCTCACCTGGCGCGGGATGTTCAACTACGAATACGGTTCGGTGAATCTGCTTATCACGAAGTATCTTCAGCTCGCGCCGGTGCAGTGGTTGACCTCGCCCTTCGAGGCCTTCCTCGCCGTCATCATCACGAACGTCTGGCTCGGCTTTCCCTTCATGATGGTGATCGCGCTCGGCGGTCTGCAATCGATTCCCAACGAGCTTTACGAAGCGGCGGACGTCGACGGCGCCTCCAAGTGGTTTCAGTTTTGGCACATCACCGCTCCGCTCCTCCGGCCGGTCATGATCCCGGCGATCACGTTAGGCACGATCTGGACCTTCAATAACATCAACGTCGTTTGGCTCGTCTCGAACATGGGAGAACCGGCCGACTCGACTCACATCCTCGTTTCCTACGTCTACAAGGCAGCCTTCAACATGTATCGCTTCGGCTGGGCAGCGGCGTTGTCCGTTGTGATCTTCGCTATCCTCTTTGTTTTCGCGCAGGTCTTTCTTAAGAACACCCGCGCGACCGAGCCGGTGTATTAGGGGCGGTTGGCCCGGCGGCAATTTCCGGCTCGACTAACAACGGCGGCGGCTCATTATCCGCTTCAGGAGGCTTATTTATGACACGTATCTTTCTCGCTTCTCTACTCGGTGCGATTGCCATGTTTATCTGGACTTCCATCGCGCATATGGCGTTGCCTCTCGGGGAAGCCGGCATCAAGGAAATCCCGAACGAGTCCGCCGTCCTCGACGCCATGCAGAAGAATATCGGCCAACAATCCGGCCTTTATGTCTTTCCCGGCTTCGGATTGGGACCCGACGCGACGCACGAACAAAAATCGGAGGCGATGAAACACATGGGGGAGAACCTGGCCAATCATCCTTCCGGCATCCTGATGTATCATCCGGCTGGGACACGCCCGCTGGTGATGGGCCGCTACTTGTCGATCGAATTCCTGACCGAATTCGTCGAGGTCTTGCTTGCGCTCCTCCTCCTGAGCAAAACGCGCCTAACGACCTTCGGCGGACGGGTCGGATTTGTCTTCCTGGCCGGTCTGCTCGCCGCCGTGGCCACGAATATTTCCTATTGGAATTGGTACGGGTTCCCTGCGACCTACACCGCCGCTTACGTTACGATTCAGTTGGTCGGATTCCTCTGCGCCGGTTTGGTCGCCGCTTTGGTCCTAAGGAAGCACCAGTTCACGAACTGATGGGTCAGCGTTGCGCGGCCTCGTATTTCTTCGTTCGCAGCGCGTAGGCGACGAAACAAATCCCGCCCGCGATCAGGATGACGGAGAGCGTTTGCCCGCGGGTGAAGGGACCAGTCAATGGCGCGTCCGGTTCGCGGAAATATTCGACAATCACCCTAACGAGCGCATAAAGAAGCAGGAACAGACCGGCCAGCATCCCGCGCGGCTGCCTCGTGTGGAGCCGCAAAAACCAGAGGCAACCAAAGAGAAATGCGCCCTCGAGGAGCGCTTCGTATAGCTGCGACGGATGTCGCGGGGTCAGCGTTTGGTGGAAGACATCTTGCAGGCCTTGATCACTTCGCGCTTGTTCGATGATTTCGTTCAGTCCGCCAATCTCGGGCCGGACCGCATGCGCCGCAGTCAGGGCGCGCGCCCCGATCTCCGGCAGGTCAATCGCTTCCTTGGGGAATTGCATCGCCCACGCCACGTTGGCGGCGCGTCCGTAGAGCTCACCATTGATAAAATTGGCACAGCGCCCGAGGAAAAGTCCGACTGGGGCGACGACCGCGATATTATCCGCCAGGTTCAGCCAGGAAATTCGCTGCGAGCGGGCGTAGAGAAATGTGACCAAGGTGAGTCCAATCATCCCGCCGTGGCTCGACATCCCGCCGTCCCAAATTCGGAAGACAAAAAGCGGATCGGTCAGGATTTGCCCCGGCCGATAGAAAAGGACGAAGCCGAGCCGTCCGCCAACGACCACGCCTAACGACGCCACCAAAATAAAATCGCCCACTTTTTCTGGGTCCAGGGCGCAGTAGCGCCGCTGGGCGAGCCAGCGCAGGAGGAGAAACCCGCAAAAAAAAGCGAGCAGATAAGAGAAGCCATACCAGCGGATGCCAAAGCTGGGTCCGAACTTGACCAGGAACGGACTGAAATTATCGAGGTAATACGCCATGCAGGCCAAACCAGCTTTTCTTCACTCACCGACTGTAGCGGCGGCCGTGTCGGCCGCACAATCTTCTTCTGCGGACGATCTTCTCGAATCTGCGGGCGACCCGCCCGGCTCTATACCGGCGGCAGAACTCAGCCTCGGAACGCTCCCCTTTCTTCTCGTTCTCGCGTCGTTGCTCGCGTCCAGCGCGTGGGCCGCCGATCTCGATCCCGCAGCGGTGCGCAAAGCGGCCAAATATTCGGCCGAGCATCGCGGCACGTCGTTTCTTGCGATTCAAAATGGCAAAACCTTGCTCGAGGAATACCCCGGGAAAACCGATGCCGATACACCGCAGCGGATCTACAGCGGCACGAAAGCGTTTTGGAATCTGGCTGCGCTCGCCGCCGCGGAGGACGGCATTCTCAGTCTCGACGAGCGCGTTGCCGATACGATCGCCTCCTGGCGCGACGACCCGCGCAAAGCGCGCGTCACCATTCGGCAGTTACTCGATTTTTCCTCCGGACTCGCGCCGGGATTCCAATTGCAGGTAAACGAGTATGGCAACCGCGACCGCACCGCGCTTGGACTCCGAATCCTGGCCGAGCCGGGAAAAGCTTTCATCTACGGTCCGGCCGCGTTGCAGGTGTTCCATCAGGTCTTGAAAGAAAAGCTGAAGAAGAAAAACCCCACGGAATATCTCGAGGGCCGCGTCCTGCGCCGAATGCACCTCGGTCCGCAGCGCTATCTCGACGATCGCGCCGGCAATCCGCTGCTCGCGGCCGGTTTCATCATGACCGCGCGACACTGGTCGAAGATGGGCCAGCTCGTGTTGGACAAGGGCAAACCGGTCGTAAAACCGGAAACACTCGCGGAGTGCTGGCGCGGTTCCGCGGCCAACCGCGCCTTTTCGTTAGGCTGGTGGAATAACCGCGCTGCGCCGGGCGGGCGCGAATTCGATTTCGAGGAGATGCTCGAGCCGAAATGGTCGCGCCAGGATTGGCACGACGCCTGTCTCTGCCGGACCGCACCGCGCGATCTTGTGGCCAGCGTCGGCTCCCGCCATCAACGGCTCTACGTCATCCCATCACTTGATCTGGTCGTCATCAGGCAAGGGAGCGGCGGGAAATTTTCCGACGCACATTTCCTGCGGCTGCTCCTCGGGAGATAGCGCCCCTGTCCTTGCTCCCACTAATACGCGATGTGACCAGCGATTTCTCCCTTCAGTCGCGATCGTCTTCGTGATCGGCGCAGAGCAAAACGCCTACTGCACGGTGAGGGTGAGATCGTTCCCGTCGCCTCCGGCGTAACTGACTTCGTAGGTGTTGTTGCCGGCGGTGATCGTAGAGCCTTCGGTAAGGCCGTTGAAATTACCGGAGATCGCGGTCGCCGAGGTGTTGTCGATCGCAACAAAGACCGTCCCCGGCGCGAGGATGCCGCTTCCCTGGCTGACGAGCACGAAATGCGCACCCGGATCGATCGTGACCCCATTGGCGACCACGCTATCCGCCAGGCCTTGGTTGGTGTTAACGCCGTAGCTATAGGTGCCATCGGGGTTAAAGGTGAGCCCGCTCACGATGACCATGGTGACCCGTTGGCTGCTCTTGAGCGCTGGCACGAGGGCCGCGCCAGAGCCGCTCCCGCTCCCGATCGTGAGCGTGCCGGCGATCATTCCAGCGCCGCCGATCTGTCCAGCATCCACCTGCACCGGACCTGGGCCGGTTCCCGAGCCGAAGTGATTGGCCACGATGAGGCTGCCTTCGCTGACGGTGGTCCCACCGGTATATCCGTTATCGCCGGTGAGGGTGAGCGATCCAGTTCCGACTTTCGCCAGGGAGCCTCCGACTCCTCCGGCTTCGCCACCGTCGCTGAGGTGGCCGGGATAAACCGTCTCCGAGTTAGCGCTCCCGACCGATAATTCTTGCGAGCCGAGGAAGACACGGCCGGTGCGTTCGCCTTCGAGCGACCCGATTGTAAACTTTAAGATCTGGCTGCTCATATCGACCACACCATTGGCGTTGATGATCAGCCGGGCGGTGCCGCTGGCGACGAACTGGCCAAAGCGAATCAAGCCACCATCGACCACCAAGGTCGCCGCCCCGGTTTTTGCGCTGCCCTCTAAGTCGAGGCGGGCTCGTTCCCCACCCGCGCCTGCGCTGCCCTCCAGCGTTATGGTAGAGGTGCCTGCATCCCCGAAGAAGTCGATCACAGCGCCGCTGACACCGGGCAAGCTACTCCCTTCCGCCGTGATATTGGCCGCTCCAGCAGAGCCAGCGATTCGCATGAAGCCCGGGGTTCCGCCGTTCACGCCGCTCCGGTGCAGAACGAACGTCGCGGTTCCACCGGTGGCACCGGTAAAGATTGTTACCCTCCCAGGCTGATTCTTGAAACCGTCTGCTCCCTCGATGTCATAAGTCGCGCTGCCCGCGCTGGACCCGGATTGGAACAATATCGTGCCCCCAGGGCGGCGCTTTGAGAGACTCCCCAGAAGATGGAAATGGACCAGCGAGTCTGGGCTGCCCCCGGTGAAATCAATCGTTCCGCCATCGAGGACGATTTCCTGCATGATCCCTGAATTATTGAGGATTCCTGGAAAGCTCGCGAAAGTGAGCGTGTTACCCAGGAAAATAGTCAACGTGAAGGCGCTCGCGTTGGTATCGAAAGTCAGCCCTCCAAGCTCGATCGAATCGAGGAGAGAGATCTCAGTCACGTTGGAAGCGCCGAAGGTGGCGACATCGGTGGGGGAGTTAGGAACGGTGGCCGGGATCCAGTTATCGGGATGTCTCCAGTCGTTACTTTCCGGGTCGATCCGCCAGGTCGCACTCCCGGCGTTCATTGAAGAGGCGCCGAGCAAGACAAGCAAAGCGGGCAGCAGCCAAATGGTCCGGAAGTGAAGGGTCGAAGTGTGTGTTTTCATTTTGGTATTAGGTGGTTTAGTGGATCTGAATGTCGCCGCTCTGGATTATTGCTTCCTGCTGCCGCGAGCACCATTCCATTGGGCAACAAAGTCGCCCTGTGCGCGAACAAGAACCCTTCCGTCGGAGAGCAGTGTTGCTGTGTGCCCGCTGCGGGGCGTGTTTAGGCTGCCTGTGATGCTCCAGGTCCCACTCGCCGGGTCATACAGTTCTGCGCTCGTCAGGTAAACGCCACTAATTAATCCTCCTGCCACGAGCACCCTGCCGTCAACCAGAACGGTTGCCGACTGTTCGCCGGCATTACTGAGGCTCCCGGTAAATTCCCATTCAAAGGGAGCCGCCGCGCAGGGCTGGACGAGCATCAATCCGGCACCGAAAAGAAACACCAGAACCGCGAAATGGCGTCGAGTCGACCCGCCCGGCCGAAACCGAAACGAGGTGTGCATGAAGCGCGTTTTGATTGCATTTAGTTTGGCCGGTTGAGATGGGCGTTTCATAGAAGTGTCTTGCGAGCCAGTTTTGTCGGCTCAAAGAGTTCTACGGAAACGGGAGGACCAAGTTTCGATAATTCTTATTCTTTGACCCAAAACACGGAGCCGCCATACCCGCTCCCTTGCCTTCGCGGCCATCTCTGCGGCGCGCCCGGGGGTGGCGCTCGATCATCGGAAACCTATGGTGGTATCGCCGCGCTGGCCGCGATCTCGAGGCGTCTTACGTCGACCTGTTTACGGTGCAAGCGCGTAAACTTCGACGAGGGCGACGCCGGTGGTGTCGTTGGCGCCTCGCACAATCGCGGTGTAAGCGATGCCGCTCGGACTCGCCGGCAAGGTCGTAACAATGGCCGCTTCCAAGTCGCTCGTTGGCGGCACCGTCGTAGCGATGATCTCCGCTTCCTGAGTGTCACGCCAATCGTCATTGGAGGCGAGGAGGGCGCCGTTGCTGTCGTGCAATTCCAGCGTCGGATCCTGCAGCGTCCCGCTTACACCCGAGCCGCCTAACGATGGGCCGATCGCGCGGATAATCACTTTCTGCGCGTCGCTGCCCACTACGATGATGCCGCCGATGAGGACATCATTGCCCGTCTCGACCCGGCCGCGAGTCGAGATGTTGGCGAGCCTCGATGCCGCCGCGGAGTCCAGATCGTAGGCCTCGACCAAACCGATGCCGGTCGTCCCATTCACCCCACTCATGACGGCGGTATAACCAATCCCCTCCGGGCTCGCCGGCAAGGTCGCAACAATGGCCGATTCCAGATCGTTCGTTGGCGGAATCGTGCTGGCCACAATCTCGGCCTCCTGCGTGCTCCGCCAATCGTCATTCGATGCGATGAGCGCGCCATCCGGGCCATAGAGTGCAAGGGTTGGATTTGCCAGTTTGCCCGTCACCGGGAGCGACGGCCCGATCGCCCGCACGATCACTTTTTGCGGGTTGGGGCCGACCTCGATTACTCCGCCGATCATCACATCGTGGCCGTCAGCACCTCCAGGAAGCGCAAGAATCAGAAAACACGTGCAGGAGGTGCGAAAGATTAGAAATAACTTCATGCGAACAGGTTCATCGCCAAGCGCTGGGCGCACCCCGCGTGCAGCGCCGGTTGCTGTTCTTCAAGCAGAAGTGGTTCCGGAATTAATCGGAAAGGTCGCAATCGTGGACTCGCCGCGGCGCGTCCGAGTCCCGCGGACGGAGCGAATCAGCTGGCTTCGTTAGGCACCGACCGGGGCGAGAGATAATAGACGACCAGCCCAAGAAGAGCGGTCCCCAGGCCCCAGAGCGACGCTTCGCGGGTCGAGGGATCTTCCAGCAAATGCCAGAGCATCCAGCCGCTCACGCCGAGAAAAATCAGCGGAGTGAACGGATAACCCCAGGTCCTATACGGCCGCGCCAGATCAGGCCGGCGCCAGCGCAGCACGATCACTCCCAGAACCGTCAGGGTCGAGGAAAGCATGAGGCTGAACTGCACATAATTAACCACCTTCTGAAAGGTCGTGATCAGGATCAGCACGTTCACGATCGCAAACTGCACCAGGGTCGCGCGGACCGGGATCCCGCGCGCGCTGCGACGCGCGAGCCAGGACAAAGCGCCCAGGTCTTCACCCATCGCAACCGTCACGCGCGGCCCGATCCACATCATCGCGCTGACCGCAGAGACGAGCCCGAGCGCGATGAACACCGCCATCACTTTCCCGCCCGCCTCGCCAAAAATGTGCACGCCGGCGATCAACCCGACCTCCTGTTTCCCGACCATCTCCGCGACAGGAGTAGTGCGAAGAAAAACGGCGTTGATCCCGAGATAAAGCCCGGTAACAAGCAGTGTGCCGAGCCCGAGCGAGAGCGGAATGGTACGCGCCGGTTTGCGCACTTCACCGACGATGTAAGTCGACGCGTTCCAGCCCGAATAGGCATACATGACCCAATAAAGACTGATCGCGAACGGCGTGCTTACGATTACCGCGCGATCCGCCGAAACCGGCAAAAAAGAGATCGGCTGGCTTACTTTGACCGAGAATCCCGCCACGATCAGCACCAGGATGAGCGCCACTTTCAAGAGCGTCGATGCGTTTTGGAATCCGCTCCCGAGCCGCACATCCCAAAGCAGAAAAAAGGTCGTGACCCAGACCACCGCGAGCGCGAGGAGAAGCGGATTCAAGCCCGGCACGACGCCGGCCAGGTAGGTCCCAAACGGAATCGCCGCGATCGCGACCGGCGCGGCGAAACCGACCGTGGCCGAGATCCATCCGGCAACGAACCCGATCGCCGGATGATAAATCTCGCGCAGAAAATGATATTCCCCGCCCGAACGCGGCATCGCGGCCGCCAGTTCGGCGTAGGAAAGCGCGCCGCAAAGTGCGCAAAGTCCGCCGATCGCCCAGAGCGCCATGATGGCAAACCCGCTCGGCAAATCGCCGACTTGGAAACCGAGGCTGGTGAAGATTCCGGTCCCCACCATGTTGGCGATCACGATACAGGTGGCGGTGAGGACCGAGATCGTCCGCACGCGATGAGGAGGAGCGCTCACTGGCGCATGATCTAGCGGCTTCCGTGGAGCGATTCAAATGGAGAAGGGACGCGCCGCACCTTTCGCCGTCCTAGCGCCAGAGCAAAAAAAAGGGCTGCGGATATTCTCCGCAGCCCTCGTGACGTCCATTTGGAACCGACCTACTCCGGACCGTGCGGACCGGCGCCGTGCAACAGTTCCATCGCATCGAGCCGCTTCTGCTGCTCGGGCGTGAGGAGCGGCCGGATTTGCGCGTGGAGCTGCTTCAGGACCACGTCCGCCTCAGCGCGCGCTTTCTCGTGGATCGCCTGGAGTTGGGGACGGGCCGCGGCCACGAGCGGCTCGACCTGGGCTTTCTGTGCATCGGTCAATTGCAGCATGCGGGTCATCATGCCGGTCACGTCCTTCCCATCTTTGTGGCAGAAGGGCGGCGCATTGTCAGGGGCTTGCGCGCCGGCGAACTGGGCCCCGGCGAGAAAAGTCGCGAGGCCAAGTGTGAGTGCAATCAGTTTCGTTAATTTCATTTTTTCCTTCGTTAGTTAGGCGAGAGCGGAATTGCTCTTCCGCACTCAGAGACACTGCCGGCGGCACGCCGGTTACACATTCTCTTGTAACCGCGGCTCGCCCGTTGTGTCTTTAACGGTGATGTGGACCCGCCGCGCGACCGCCCATGCCGGATGAAAGTTTTGACGAGCAATCGTGTCTGCGACGGATTGCCGATGGCGACGAGAACGCGGCCCGCGAGCTTCTCCGCCATTTTCATTCCTTCGTGGAGCGCCTGGTGCGCGCTCATCTGCCGCGGCGGATGAGCGAGGAAGACCTGATCCAAATGATTTTCATTAAGATTTTTCAAAACCTCGAGACTTACTCGGGCAAGGTGCCGCTTCAGCACTGGATCTCGCGCATCGCGGTCAACACCTGCCTGAACGAACTGCGCGCAGAAAAGCGGCGCCCGGAATGGCGCCTGGCCGATTTCGACCGGGAAGCATCGGCCGCCATCGAACGCCTCGCCCGGACCGAGGTCGATCTCGCTTCACCTGATGACGAGCGAGTCGCAAAGGAGCTGCTCAACCGGATGTTGACGCAGCTTTCACCGGAAGACCGTTTGCTTGTCACCCTCCTGCATCTCGAGGAGCGTTCGGTCCAGGAAATCCATCATCTCACCGGTTGGAGCCGGACGGCGATCAAAGTTCGCGCTTTCCGCGCCCGGGCGAAGATGAAAAAAATGCTCGGCAAAACAGAATCCATCATCCCGGTCTTCGCTTCATGAACACCGACCGAATTCTCAATCGCATCTTTCGCCTCGCGCGCCGCGCGCCTGCTCCGGCGAGCACGGGGCCGGCCTTTGGCCTCGAGACGGCGGTCCTCGCCCATTGGCGCGAAGCGGCCACGTCGCGCTCACCCAACGGTGGACTGCTTCCCGGCCTGCGCTGGGCGGCGCTCGCCGCCTGCGCAATCGCTCTTCTCACCGCGGCTTTGAAGAGCGACGAGCTAAGGGCTTTCCAAAACCGATCCGACCCGGTCGCACGAGTGGCTGATTCCGCGATCGTCGTTAGCTACGGCTATGAATAAATCCCGCACCGCCCGCATCGTTCTTTACGCCGCGCTTATTTTTCTCGCCGGCGCTCTCACCGGCGCGCTCATCGCGCCAATGATCGGGCGTCACTTCATGCGCCTGCCTGATTCCCATCATCTCTCCCGCGCCATGCTCTCGCATCTCCGCTCCGAGCTCGACCTAACGAATGAGCAGGAGGCGCAGATAGAACCGCTGGTCGAGAAAACGTGCGCCGATATGGAAATAATTCATCGCCAAACAGTCCAGCGTGCCCTTGACCGAATGGCGGAGACGAACACCAAGATCTGCGCTTTTCTCACTCCGGAGCAAAACGAGAAATTCAAAAAGATAGAGGCAGAACACAGACTTCACCTCCGGCATTTCCGTCATCCTGGCGGACCGCCCGGACCACCGCCACCGTAGCATAGGGTAAGTAGCGGCCAACCGAGAGTTTATCAAACGACCCAACCTCGCGCCGCGTCGGGTCCGAATCTATTTGAAGGGATCCCCAACGTGGCCGTCCAACTATCTCGTATGAAAAAATTACTCGTAATCCTGCTCGGAGTGACTCTCCTGAGCAGCGCGTGCGCGCCGGTTTACGGCCCCTCTGTCTACGGACCCGGACCCGTTTACGGAGCACAACCCGTGGTCCGTGCCAGCTACGTCGTTGCGGTGGGAGATCGCCCCTATTACACCCACGGGCCTTACTACGCTCATCGCGGACGCCACTACGTCTGGGTACCCGGCCATTACGCGCACCGCAATGGCTATCGCGTTTGGGTGCACGGTCGTTACGTTCTGCGCGGCTAGGCTTGCGCGGCAGGATTGAAGATCCGGCCGAGATAGTCTCGCAACCTCGCGGAATCGAAGTCACCACTCCGGTAGCCGAGGTAGCCGTCCGGCCTAACGAGAACAATCCCACCTTCGATTAATCCGTAGGCGGAATGTGCGAGGCCGCTCAGATCGCGCAAATCCGTCTGCGCATCTCCTTCGCCCCGCCAAATCCGATAGCTTTCGAGCGTTTCCGGCTCGAGATCACGTAAAGCGTTGGCGATCTGTTCCACTTTCGCGTCGGCATCAAAACCAGCGCCGAGGAAAAGCAGCAAAATGTGTCGCGGCGAGCGGAAGACCTCGAAGAGCCGACGCGCCTGCCCATTGGCGTCGCGCAACTCCGCATCCGGAGCGCGATCGCCGGCGCGCAGCCGGCCACCGCCGGTATTTTCCGCCAACGGGCTCTGGCGATAACTCACCGCTAGCTCCGCCAACTGGTCGGCCACCTTTTCGCCCACCAGATCAATCCCGCTTACCACCGGGAGGAGGAAATCGCGCACGCTCTGCGCGACCGTGTTCCGGATCGTCGCCATGCGGGTGATGCGATCGGTAAGATTGAGCACTCCGCGCGCGACCGGTTCGCGCTCGGTGTGATAGCTCCCAAGCAATTGCACCGGAGCCCGCCCCCTAACGACCAGTGCAAGTTTCCAGGCGAGGTTAAACGCATCCTGAATGCCGGTGTTCATCCCCTGCCCGCCGGCCGGGCTGTGGATGTGGGCAGCGTCGCCGAGGAGAAAGACGCGCAGCTTGCGAAATTGCGGCACGATCCGGTGCGAAATATGAAAACGCGACATCCAAATCGGATCGCTCAGGCGTGCGCCGGCGGGTCCGCGGCTCTCGCTGAGTCGCTGCACTTCGTCGAGTGTCAGCTCGGGCAATTCCTCGCTGCGCGATTCTGGCGGGATATTCGCCACGATGCGCCAGTAGTCGCCACCGAAAGGAATGAGACCGAAAACACCTTCCGGGCTGAGAAAGAGGTGCACATGGCCGCGATCGGGCGCGGACTCGATCCGCACGTCGGCAAGAATGAAACTTTCGTCATACTGCGAACCGGCAAACTCCAGCCCGAGCGCGTGGCGGGTAGTGCTGTGGGCGCCGTCGCAACCAAGGAGCCAGGGTGTTTCCACCGTCTCCTCGCGACCGTCCGCACGGCGCAAGGTCGCGCGCACGAAGTCGCCTGTCTGCTCCAGTGTCGTTAGGCTGACCTCTCGCTCAACTTCGATCCCCGCGCTTGCCAGTCGCTCGCCGAGAAGGCGCTCGGTTTCCGATTGTGGGAGACTGAGAACGAAAGGAAACGGGCTCGCGACGGAAGTGAGATCTATCGCGGCCAGTCGCTGAGCGCCATGATGCATCGCCATCCCCTGAATCCGCTCCCCCGCAGCGAGAAAGCGATCAGCGATGTTCATCGCGCTGAAGGCTTCGAGAGTGCGGGAGAAAATCGCGAGCGCCTTCGAGGCTCGGGAACGTTCCGCGGCCTGATCAATTATTCGGCAGCGGACCCCGTGCCGTGCCAGTTCGTTAGCCATGGTTAGGCCGACAGGCCCAGCTCCGATCACGAGCGGCGGAGAGGAATCTGGTGTCATGCGAAAACCATAACACAAAACCGGCGAGAGATGGGGAGAGCGCTCTAACTCAGAGCGCCAATTTTTTCGGCAATTTTTGCTTTAAGGTCTCCACCTCGCCGAAAAGGTCGCCCATCTTTTCCACTCGCTTGAGCGTTTCGTCGCAACGGAAGACGAGCCGCTTCGCATCCTTCGTTTTCAGTGTGATCTCGACTTCTTCCCACGTCACCGGAGTTGAGACGGTCGGCTGCTCTCTCGCCCGCAGAGAGTAAACGCAGATCGTCGTCTTGTGTTCGTCGTTCTGGCTCCAATCGACAAAGATTTTTCCTTTGCGGAGGGCCTTCGACATCTTGGAAACGACCAGCTTCGGATGTTCGCGCTCCAATAAATCGGCGAGGGCGTGCGACAATTCTTTCGTCTGATCGTAGGTGACCGCGGTATTGAGCGGGACGTAGATCTGCAGGCCTTTCGAACCGGACGTCTTTGCCCAGCTTTTCAATTTCATCACCTGCAAAATCTCGCGCAGCCAAAGCCCGACCTGACAACACTGCACGATGTCGGCCGGAGCGCCGGGATCGAGATCGAAAACCATCATGGTCGGGCGGGCGACGTCCTTTTTGCGCGAAAGCGAAGTGTGCAATTCGATGTCGGCCAGGTTGGCGGCCCAGACGAGTGTCGGGAGATCCTGGGCGAGACAATATTGCATCTCGCGCTGATTGCCTTCGCTCCAGACCCTGGCCGTTTTGACCCATTTGGGCCGATGGGTCGGGCAATTTTTTTCGTAGAAAAACTCGGCTTCGACCCCGTTCGGGTAGCGCTTCATCGTGAGGGGACGGTCCTTCAGATGCGGCAGCAGCACAGGCGCGATCTGGATGTAGTAGTGAATCATCTCGCCTTTGGTAAAACCCGCTTTTGGCCAGAGGACCTTGTCGAGATTCGAGACCGCGAGGATGCGATTCTCGACCACCAATTGCGCTTTTTTACTCATCGGAAAAGATTCGCCTTCAAGAAAAGAATCGTTCCGGCGAGAGCATCGGTTGTGGCTGGCAGATTCGGGCGACGCAATGTTCCCAGGTTTCGTGGCCACTCAGGATCAAGATCTCGACCCGGAGGAAATAAATCGGCACTTCAGGTTTCGTTAGGCGCGGAAAACGGACAGCGTCTTTTTCGGTCGTCACAATCATGTCCACGTCGCGCCGGATGCAGCGGTTGATGAAGCTCTGCAGCTCCGCCTCGCTGTAGCGATGGTGATCGGTAAAGCGCTTCGTCAATTCGATCCGGGCCCCGAGTTTGCGCAAACCGTCCTCGAAACTTTCCGGCGCCGCAATACCGCAAAAGGACCCAATGTAGGTATCAGTCAGGCGATCGAGCGGGAGCTGCTCGGCGCTGTAGACATCCTGCAAATAAAGCGGCTGGTGCGCGCACTCGATGATCTCGGCCGTCCGGTTATAGAGCCGAATGCGCGCGATCAGCTCGTCGTTAGGCTCGCCTGTGCTCTTGGTAATGAAGATATAACTGGCGCGGCGCAAATTTCGCGGCGGCTCGCGCAAGGTCCCGCGCGGGAGGAGAAATTCGTTCCCAAACGGCGCCTGCCGATCGATCAGAACAATGTCGAGTCGATGCTTGAGATGCAGATATTGCAGGCCGTCGTCGAGCAGCAGGGTATCGGCTTTCATTTCGCGAATCGCATGCAAGCCGCTCTTCACCCGGTCCTTGTCGACCAGCACGATGACGTCCTTCAAATTATTCGCCAGCATGTAGGGCTCGTCGCCCGCGGTCAGGGAATCGAGAAGGAGCGATTGGCCGTCGGAGACGACTCGCGGCGGATCCGGCGCGACCCCGCGAAGGCGATCGAACCAGGTGCGCTTGGACGGTTTTGCGACGCTTTTGTAGCCGCGGCTCAGGATGGCGACACGCCGTCCGCCCGCCTGGAGTGCGCGCGCAAATTTCTCCACGATCGGCGTCTTGCCCGTTCCGCCGACGGTCAAATTGCCGATGCTGATAACGAGGCAGCCGAGAGCGCGCTCGCGCAGGATACGTTTGCGGTAAAGAAAAAGGCGCAACTGGACGAGACGCGCATAGACTAACGAGAGAACGAAAAGCAGGCCGCGCAGGATGGTAGCACGCGCTCCATGGCGACGCCCGAGAATGACGTCGATCGCGAACTGCTCGAGATTTTCAAGCCAGCGGCGCATCTTTAGCCAAAATGGAAATGACGATCCGCGCGCCGTCGTTATCGGCCGCCGTGACCCGCGTCTCGGCCTCGGATAAACCGGAAGCCTCGAGCATGGCGGCCGCCACCTCGTCCGGCGAGCGAAGCGTCAGGGCGGCAATGGTCGAGCCGGACCCGCTCAGGAAGCCGCCGAGCGCGCCGGCCTTCTCCGCCGCGGCGACGACGCGATCGAGAAAGGGAACGAACTTTGCTCGAAAAGGCTGGTGCAGATGATCGACCATGGCGCCTTGCAATTTCTCGTAGTGCCCGCTCGCAAGCGCAGCCGTGATGAGGCAGGCGTTGCCACAGGACTCGACTGCGCGCAACCGATCGATTTCGTTAGGCAAAACCCTCCGTGCTTCCGCCGTCTTGATCTCAAACGCCGGGATGAGAAGGACAAAACGAAGCCGGGGATCGATCGGGAACGTTTGGTGCCGATTATTTCGCGCCACGACAAAGCCGCCAAACTCGGCCGGGGCGGCGTTGTCGGGGTGGCCTTCGAGTTCGGCGCAGAGGCCGAAGATTTGCGCGCGCTTGAGCGGTCGATCGACGAGGTCGTTCAAAGCGTGGAGAACGCCCAGTCGGACCGTCACGCTGCTCCCGAGTCCGCGCGAGCGGGGCACTTCGCCGGCGATACTGCAGGAAAAAGCGAAGGGCTCACACTGTGCCGCACTGAAAAATTGGCGCGCGGCCTGTTGCGCCATCGTCCCGGCTTCGAGCCGTTCGGCGCGGGCGACAGTGACGAAATTATAGAGCTGCAACGCGACGCCCAGACAGTCGAAGCCGGGGCCGAGATTCGAGGTGGTGGCTGGAACGCGCACCGTGATCTGTTGATTTTTCAAAGGAAACCGCCAGAGAATGTCAGCGAGCGACTAATGGCCGCCGTGATTCTAACGCGGGAGCTTCCCGCGGCAAGACACGCGCGGCGAGTGAGATGAGGGACTGGATCGATTTCGGACTGGTGCGCGATTTTGCGGTGGAAAACACTGCGGCCTACCGAATCTGCACGAAATCCGATGGCTGGGTCGAGCGCTATGGGGGCGATCTGCTCGTCTCCTACAAAACCGAGGCGGTGCGCGAGGAAATTCTTCACGAACTGAAAGAGTGGGCCTTGCTCGCCAACCAGTCATTCGAACGCCTCTTTGGCCGTTTTTTGCCAAAACAAAACTCCGAACGAAATCCACCTGTGCTCCTCTCCAACGCGAAGGACGCACCGCTGCAAACAACTGTCCTGGAACGCGGCGTTTGCTACGGCCTCGATTTCGAGGCTGGTTATTCGACCGGTTTGTTTCTCGACCAGCGCGAGAATCGCCAGTTCGTTAGGCGAAGCGCCCCGCGCCGGATGCTGAATTGTTTCGCCTACACCTGCTCGTTCTCCGTCGTCGCTGGAATGGCCGGCGCGGAAACGCTCAGTATTGATCTTTCCAAGAAATCGCTCAATCGCGGCCGCGACAATTTTATGCTCAACCGCCTCGCGACCGACCGGCACCGCTTCATGGCAGACGACGTCGTTTCCGTGCTTCCGCGCCTGGCACGAAAGGGCGAACGCTTCGACATGATCATTCTCGACCCGCCGACTTTTTCCCGCTCGCGGACGGGCCGCGCCTGGCAAGTCGAGCACGATTTCGAGAAGCTGGTTCTTTCCGCACTCGAGGTCGCGGAGCGCGACGCGAAAATCCTGCTTTCGACCAATTGCACCCGGCTGAACGAACGCTCGCTCGAAATCATGGGGCGTTTCTGTCTCAAGGCCACCCGGCGCGCCGGAAGCTTTCAGGCGATGCCGAAGCTGCCCGATTTTCCGCCCGGAGTGGCGGCCCGGTCGATTTGGATGATATTGCGCTAACTAATTCAGGACGCGCAAAAAGCCATCAACATCCGAAAGATACTTATATGGACAGGGAACAAATGACCGGAGCTTCCGGGGATATCGCCGAACGCGGGCTTCAGTACACCAAGGACCAGTGGGATGAGATCATCTCGCAAACCGAGGATTTTGTCCGGGCCAACCCAACACGCTCGCTTCTTTATGGCGTGGCGGCCGGGTTTATTCTCGATCGGCTGCCCATCTTTCGGATCCTGGCCGCGTTCCTGCGTCTTTTTCTGATGGCCTTCAAACCGGCCATCCTGATCTACGGCGCGATGAAGCTGTATCAGGCGACGAAGGAAGAATAACCGTTAGGCACCCCCGTCGGCTGCACCCTCTGCGACCGACACGGCCGCCGCTCCACTGCCCTTTCGTGCCGCGGGCGCGCTACTTGTCGAGGGTGAAACCGACTTTCACTGTCACCTGCCAGTGATTGATTTTGTTTTCCTCGATGTGCCCGCGCGTTTCGACGACTTCAAACCAACGCATGTTGCGGACCGTCTTCGCGGCCAGGGAAAGCGCGTTCTGGACGGCATCCTCGATGCTCGTCGTGGAGGAACCGACCAACTCAATCTTTTTGTAAACGTGTTCGCTCATTCTCGATAGTCGGCGGACACAATCAGAACTCAAACGCGAATCCACCGCGCTGAACTTTGCGTTGAGCCGCCCGGAGCCGCTTGTTAGCGTGCCCTCGCGCTCATGGAAAAAAATATCGAGTCCCACCTCAAGGAAACCCGCATCTTCAAACCGGCCCGCAGTTTTGCCAGGAACGCTCGCATCGGCAGCCTCGAGCAATATCGCCGCATGTATCGGGAATCGATCCGCCAGCCGGAAAAATTCTGGGCGCGTGAAGCACGTGAGCTGATCTGGAAAGCGCCATGGAAAAAAGTCCTCGATTGGAAACCGCCCTTTGCGAAATGGTTCGTCGGCGGAAAACTGAACGTCGCGGAAAATTGCCTCGATCGCAATTTGCATGGGCCGCGGCGGAACAAGGCCGCCATCATTTGGGAAGGCGAGCCGGGTGAGAAACGCGTCCTCACTTACCAGCAACTGCATCGCGACGTCTGCCGTTTCGCCAACGTCCTGAAACGAAACAAGATTCGGAAAGGCGATCGGGTCATCATCTACCTGCCAACGATTCCCGAGGCGGCGATCGCGATGCTGGCCTGCGCGCGGATTGGCGCGGTTCATTCCGTCGTTTTCGGCGGTTTCAGCGCGGACAGCATCCGCGACCGGATCGCCGATTGCGGGGCGACCGCGGTCATCACGGCGGATGGCGGTTTTCGGCGTGGGGCAATCGTCCCGCTCAAGCATAACGTCGACGAGGCTCTCAAGGGCAAGACGACGATCAAGCGCGTAATCGTTTTCCGGCGGGCTGGGAACGAGATTCACATCGAACAAGGCCGCGATGTCTGGTGGCATCGCGAGCTCGAATATGTCGACGCCCATTGTCCGCCGGTCGCGCTCGACAGCGAGCATCCGCTTTACATTCTCTACACCAGCGGCTCGACTGGAAAGCCGAAGGGAATTCTGCACACGACCGGCGGTTATCTCGTCGGTATCCACAGCACTTCGAAATACGTTTTCGATCTGCGCGAGGAGGACATCTATTGGTGCACGGCCGATGTCGGCTGGGTCACCGGTCACAGCTACGTCGTTTACGGACCGCTCGCTGCCGGCGCGACCACGCTCATGTATGAAGGCGCGCCGAACTGGCCGGAACCGGATCGTTTCTGGCATATCATCGAGGAATACGCAGTCAGCATCCTCTACACGGCGCCGACCGCGATCCGAGCGTTTATTCGCTGGGGCGACCAATGGGTCAAGAAACACGACCTCTCGTCGCTGCGATTGTTAGGCACAGTCGGCGAACCGATCAATCCCGAAGCCTGGATCTGGTACTACAAAACGATCGGCGGCGGCCGTTGCCCGATCGTCGATACCTGGTGGCAGACGGAGACAGGCGCGATCATGATCACGTCGCTGCCCGGTGCGATCCCGACCAAGCCCGGAAGCGCCACCCTGCCTTTTTTCGGAGTCGACGCCGCGGTCGTCGATGCGGAAGGAAACGAAGTGCCGCCAAACGTGGGCGGGAAGCTAATCGTTAGGCGTCCGTGGCCCTCGATGCTCCGCTCAATCTACGGCGACAAGCCGCGCTATAAAAAACAGTACTGGAGCGAATACAAAAACAATTACTTCACCGGCGACGGCGCGCGCCGCGATAAGGACGGTTATTTCTGGATCGTGGGCCGAATCGACGACGTGCTCAACGTCGCCGGGCACCGCCTCGGCACCTCGGAAATCGAGAGCGCGCTCGTGAGTCACGCGAAAGTCGCGGAAGCCGCCGCCGTCGGCCGTCCGGATGAAATAAAGGGCCAGGGCGTGGTCGCGTTTGTGACCCTGAAGAGCGGCGTCGAACCAACGCCCAGCTTAAAAGAAGAGCTGCGCGATCACGTCGGACAGCATATCGGCGCGATCGCCAAACCGGACGAAGTGCGCTTCGCGGAGGCGCTCCCGAAGACGCGGAGCGGCAAAATTATGCGGCGGTTGTTGAAGGAAATCGCGAGCGGCAAAACCGTCACTGGCGATACCACCACGTTGGAAGATTTCAGCGTCCTGGCAAAGTTAGGCAGCGCAGAGGGGTAAGCGCGCGTAGATTATCTCGTGAGTTTTTTCACCACCGGACTGCGGGAATTGACGCTGAAAGTGCGCCGGCAAAAAACCCGCATCGCGCTCAAGCACGAGAAGCGTCTTCTGCAAAAATCTGAGATCGCCCTCGGGCGCGAAGGTACGTCGGAAGCGGCCAAATTCCCCGAGGTGCGGAACGAAATCGTCGCGCTCAAGAAGCTGGAGCAGGAACAGAAAGAGGTCGCGGTCCAGATCGCGAAAATCGAGGAAGCGCTCAAGCAGATCGACGCACAGCGCCAGGATAATTCCAAGGAACAATCGGCCGCGCTCGACAAACTGGACGAGGAAAAACGTCCCCTGGTTAAAGAACGCGACGAAGCGAAAGCGACGACCGAACGTTGTGAAAAGGAACTGGCAACTGTCGATCGCCGCCTTTCGGAAAACGACGCAGCCGACCGCGAACTGCTGAAGAAAGTTTCGACTTTGCAGGAAGCCCAGCCGCCGCCGGCCGATCTACAGGCGCAACTCGACCGGCTCAGTTCGGAACGCGCCCGGCTCCCGCGCGAGAAAAGCGAGATGTCGCAGGCCCGACTCGGGAGCGCCGACGCCTGCCGGAAGGCACAGGAGAAATTGAAGGCGGCCGAAGCGCGCGTCGTGCAGGTGGAGAAGAACATCTCCCGCGTGCGAAGCGAATTCGAAGCGCGCGAGCGCGCCTTGAACGAGAGCGCTCGCGCCCAACAGGAGGAAGTGAAAGAGGCGCGCCAGAAGCATCAGACGGTCGAGGAGAAAAAGAACCCGGCTTATCTCAACATTGGCCGCCATCTCGCCTCCCAGGGCATCGCGCCGCCGAGCGCGCCCCATCTCCTGACCGAGGTGCAAGGGCGCCGAGCCGCGGTCGAGCGCCACGCCGAGCATAAAAAGGAACTGGCCGAGCTCTCGGGCCAAATCGACAAACAAGAGCTGCGGAAATTTTATTTCACGATCGTCTCGATCCTCGTGCTGCTGGCGATCATCCTGCCGCTCGTTTCCAAGTCGCCCACAAAACGCGATTGGCTGCCGCGGGAAACCCTCGTCATCCTTTCGCTCGACATTGAGCAATTCAACAAGGGGCCGCTGACCAATCGCTGGCGCAAAGAGCAGCCGGAGTTCTGGCAGAAAGTCGCGACTGGTCTGCTCGGTCCCGCCGCCCGCACCCCAGCGCTGAACCTGGCGGAAAGCGGGCGCCGCGTCACCCGTGCACTCGCGACCGATGACCGGGGACCGAATCGCGAGTATGTCCTGGTCGAAACGCGCGACGATCTCGCCCCGATCGTCCACGACCTGACACAGGACGACAGCTTCGCCAAGAGCACGGTCACCGGCCTAATCGTCTGGGAGCGGCCGGATGTGACCGTGGCGCGGGTCGGACCAAAGACCCTGGCCGTTGGTTCGTTAGGTGAGGTCGATAAACTGGTCAAGGTGCGGCTCGGGATCGAGCCTGATCTGAAGGTGGATGATCCGCTGCTCGAGCTTTTCCAGGCGCTCGATCCGGATAGCGCGCTTCGTCTGGTCGCACGCACTCCGAGCGAACTTGCCACTTTCTTCCATCCGATCCTGCCGGCGGAATTTCTCGAAACATCCACACTCCTCGGCTTGGAACTCAGCCTGACCGCACCCAGCAAAGGGCATCTGGTTGTACGGACGGATGACGCGGCGAAGGCCAAGATCTGGGCCGCCAGCCTGCAAAACGAACCGGCCCGCTGGCTCACGATACCCGGCTCGGATTTCGTTCTTTCGACCGAGGTGCCCAAGGTGGAGCAGAAAAACGAGAAGATCGATTTGCGTTTCGAAATCCCGGAAGGCGCGGCCCGCCTCCTCCTGCAACGACTTGCCAAAGTGCAGCCCGCCCCCTCGCCCACGCCCGCCCCGCAATGAAGTTGCTCCGTGGGTGCCCCCCCCATTGGGCGTTGAGCGTTGGACGTTGGACGTTCGAAATATCTCTCCTCCTTTCTCCCCTCTCCCTCGCCGCCGCGCCCACCTACGACAACCTGATCGACATCCGCTCGGTCGATCCGACGATCGTGGTCGAGCTGCGCTACGCCACCTCACGCAACATCACCAGACGCGCTCTTTACCCGCCGGAAATGCCGGCGCTCGTTAGGCCGAAAACCGCTGCCCGACTGGCCAAGGCCCAACAATTTCTCCGGGCCCGGCATTACGGGCTCAAAATCTGGGACGCCTACCGCCCGTTGGCCGCGCAAATCGAACTTTGGGAGCGCACACACGACGGCGCTTATGTGGCGGATCCGCTCTCAGGCAACGGCTCGCTTCATACCTGGGGCGTGGCGGTCGACGCCACTCTGGTCGACGACAAAGGCCGCGAAGTGGCGATGCCGACCGCCTTCGACGAATTCACTCCCGAAGCGAAACTGCATTATCATGGCGACGACCCGGAGGTGAAGCGGCATCTCAAGGTCCTGCAGGCCGCGATGCGGCACGGCGGCTTTTACGGGATGCGAAACGAATGGTGGCACTTCGTCGCCTATGATTGGAAAAAATATGCGCCGATTCGTGAAGCCAAGCGGATCAGCGATTAGAAACGAATCCAAGAAACATGCTCGCGTCACTCAGCCGGGATCTCAGCCAACCGGAATATATTCACGTCCTGATCAATCCACTGCCGGTTTACGGGCTGGCGGTCGCGATCATTGGGTTGATCATCGCGCTTATCCAGCGCAGCCGTTCGGCGCAGGTCGCGACGCTTGCGCTTATCGTGCTAAGCGGGGTGATCGCATGGCCGGTCGTGCATTACGGCGAGGAAGGAAAAGACATCGCACTTTCACTTTCCGACGACCAAGGCCAGGCCTGGTTGAAGGTCCATGAACATCGGGCCGACGAACTCGTCTGGGCTTTTTATGTCCTCGCCGGCCTGGCTGCGGTTGCCATCCTCGCTCCAATGAAGTGGGCGAAAACATCGACCGCACTCGCGCTCGTGACTCTTCTCTGCTCCTTCGCGGTTCTGGGGATCGGCGGTTACATCGCCTACGCCGGAGGCAAGATCCGGCACCGCGAATTCCGCAACGAGCCGGCTCCGTCCGTCCCGGCGGAATACGACGAGCATTAACAGCGTGCGCGTCGACATCATCACTCTCTTCCCCGAAATCTGCCGAGTCCCGTTAGGCGAAAGCATGATGGGCCGCGCCCAGGAAGCGGGCGCGCTTGAGCTCAAAATCCATAACCTGCGCGACTGGACGAGTGATCGGCATCACGTCGTCGACGACGCGCCTTTCGGCGGCGGCCAGGGAATGGTGATGAAACCGGAGCCGATCTTCGCCGCCGTCGAGTCGCTCCGCACCGAGACAAGCACGGTCGTGCTTATGACTCCGCAAGGGCGACGTTTCGATCAGCCCCAGGCGCACGAATTTTCCGCGAGAACGCACCTCATCATTCTCTGCGGCCACTACGAAGGAGTCGACCACCGCGTCATCGAGCACCTGGTCGACGCCGAGGTTTCGATCGGCGATTACGTCCTGACCAATGGTGCGATTGCCGCCGTCGTCTTTGTGGATGCAATCGTTAGGCTGCTCCCCGGCGTTCTCGGCCACGAGCAATCGGCGGCAGACGACAGCTTCGCGAGCGGGCTCCTGGAGGCGCCGCAGTACACCCGCCCGGCGGAATTCCGCGGTTGGAAAGTGCCGGAGGTTCTCCTTTCCGGTCACCACGCGGAGATCGCCGCCTGGCGGAAACGTGAAGCCGCACGCCGGACGCGCGAAAATCGGCCTGATCTTCTTCAGTAGCAGTCGTCTATAATCGCAAACGCAGGAGGTCTCCGGGCGATTGTTGAGAAAACGGGGAATAATTCCGGCCTCGCGTGCGCTTACAGGATGAACAATCCACTATTAACCCACTTTCGTTCGCGCTGGAAAGCGCTCTCAAGCTTGTCGGTCGCTGTCGCTTGCCTGGCCCTCTGGCCAGCGGCTTTACACGCCGCCAATCCCAGACAAGACCACAGCTCGATCCCGGGCACTGTCTACACCGCCAGCAACGCGTCCACCGGCAATGAAGTTCTCGCGTATGCGCGGGCTGCCAACGGCGCCCTGACTTTCTCCGCGTCGTACTCGACCGGAGGAATTGGCAATGACGCCGAGCTCGGCGGGCTCGGTAACCAAGGCGGTGTTGTCCTCAGCCCGGACGGCCACTGGTTGCTGGTCGTCAACCCGGGTTCCGACAGCGTCTCGGCCTTTGCGGTTCAGTCCGACGGCTCCCTCGTGCTGACTGATAACGAACCTTCTGGCGGCGTTCTGCCGACGAGCGTGACGATCAGCCGCAATCTGGTCTACGTTCTGAACGCAGCCGACGCCGGAAACATCTCCGGGTTCACGATCAATAATCAGGGCGTTCTCACGCCGATTCCGGGATCGATCCAACCACTGAGCGGTATGGCGGTAACCGCGCCGGCCGAGATTGAGTTCAGCCCGCGGGGCAGTGCGTTGGTTGTGACTGAAAAAGCAACCAACCTGATCGATACCTACTTCGTTAATCGCAACGGTGTCGCGAGCGCCCCGACGGTAAACGCCTCCGCCGGCGAAACTCCGTTTGGATTCGCCTTTAGCCGGGACGGATATCTCATCGTCTCCGAGGCCTTTGGTGGCACGCCCGACATCGGCACGGTCTCCAGTTATTCCACTGATAACCGAGGCGAACTGAGCGTGATCACACCTTCAGAGCCGGTCCACCAAACGGCGCCGTGCTGGATCGTGATTACGAAATCGGGCAACTTCACCTACACAACGAACACCGCGAGCGGAACGGTGGCGGGACTTCGGATCAACCGGGCCACGGGCCAGCTCACCCCGCTGGATGCCGATGGCGTAACGGCTGAAACAGGCGAAGGCAGCACTCCGATCGACGAAGCCTTGAGCGCGGACAGCCGTTTTCTCTATGTGCTAAACGCGGGGACCCATGAGATCATCGGGTTCCGGGTGAACGGCGCCAATGGAGCGCTTGCAGAGACGACATTGATCGGTGGCCTCCCCGTGGCCGCCTTCGGATTGGCCGCGCGCTAATCCGGTAGCAAAGCTCAAAGCTGTTTTCTCTGGGCAACGGCCCCGGTCCTGCGACCGGGGCCGTTTTGGCGCCATCTCAAGAACACATTGAAGTCCGAGCCCCCGAGAAAGCGTTTAAGCGCGTTCGGTGGCGAATAACCAGCGCCTTGACTGGATTATGTTCCAGGCCTTTGGATCTCCTATTTGCCGAGAAAGGCCCGCAAGTGATGAAAAAGCTGGCCGCGAACGGCGGCAAAGTGCCGCAGGATTTACTGAACAAATAGCCGAGCCCAGCTCCTGGTTTACCCTCTCTAAGTTTGTTCTCGCCTCGGGCAGCGCCCATGCCCACGATCCGACATGAACTTCAGAGGGAAAATTACTTCGGCTGCCATCTTCGTCCTGTCCGGTGGCATCAGTTTGGTCGTGGGCGACGACCACGCGGCGCCAACGATGCAGCCAGCGGCAGCCCTGACCAAACTAAAAGAGGGCAACAGTCGCTTCGTTGCCAGCTCGACCAGCGAGTCAAAGCCAACCCGGGCTCGTCGTGAAGCAACGGTCAAGGCTCAGCATCCGTTTGCGATTATCGTCGGCTGTTCCGATTCACGCACTCCGCCTGAAATTCTTTTCGATCAAAACATCGGCGATCTCTTCGTGGTCCGGACCGCCGGGGAAGTGATCGACAACTATGAACTCGGGAGCATCGAATACGCCGTCGAGCACCTCGGCGCGCGCCTCATCGTCGTCCTCGGACACTCGAGTTGCGGCGCAGTCGCGGCAGCGGTCGCCGGTGACACTGCTCCGGGTCATATCGGCAGCATCGTCAGAACCATCCGGCCTTCGGTCGAAGCGGTCCGCGGTGAACCGGGCGACAAACTAACGAACGCGATCAAAAAGAACGTCGACCGGGTTGCGCTCGAAATAGACAAGAAGGCCGAACTCGGCTCGCTCACTTCCAGCGTAAAAGTCATTCAAGCCTACTACGACCTCGACACCGGCAAGGTGGAATGGCTGCCAGGCGCGAACGGCCGCAAGTAGTCATCGCGCCGGCGCGCCAGACCGGGCGCTTTTCGTTAGGCTAAATAATCAGACAGGACCGGGTCGCGCGCGCTAACCTGCTTTCTGCCGGGATAGCAGCACTTCGGAGATATCGAGGACCTTCATTTTCTCGCCCCCCTCAGTACTGGCCATGCCGTCGCTCATCATGTTGAGGCAGAAAGGACAGGCAGTGGCGAGGGTTTGCGCGCCGGTGGCGACGGCTTCCTGCGCGCGGAGGTTGGAGACGCGCTGCGCTGGCGCTTCCTCGAACCACATCCGGCCTCCGCCCGCTCCACAACAGAAGGTCTTTTTCCCGCAGCGCGGCATTTCGCGATACTGCTCATCCCGCGATGCGCCGATTACTTCGCGCGGCGCGTCGACTTCACCGTTCACGCGCGCGAGATAACAGGGATCGTGGAGAGTAATCGCCTCGGCCTCGTCTGTCGCATCGCCTTGCAGACGACCGGTTCGAACCAGATCGGCGAGTAACGACGAGTGATGTTGGACCTCGTAATCCCCGCCGAATTGCGGATACTCGTTCTTGAGCGTGTTGTGACAATGCGGACAGGGCGTAACGATCTTTTTTACCTTGCGCCGGCCTAACGTTTCCACGTTGGTCTGCGCCCGTTCCTGGAAGAGGAATTCGTCGCCAATCCGCCGCGCCGGATCGCCAGTACAGGTCTCTTCCTTGCCAAGGACGGCGAAGTTAACCCCACCTTGCTTGAGTAACTGCGCTGTGGCGCGAGCGACCTTTTGCGCGCGCGGATCGAAAGAGGCCGCGCACCCGACCCAGAAGAGATACTCAAAATCGGGATTCGATTCGACTGTAGGGATGTCGAGACCTTCCGCCCAGGCCAACCTTTCGCCGTTAGGCCGGCCATAGGGATTGGCCTGGTTTCCGATCTGTTGCAGCGATCGCGCGGGCGGGCCGGAAAGTTTGCCTTCGCCAACCAGATAACGCCGCATGTCGCTGATGAGATCGACATGACCGATCAGGACCGGACATTCCTGTACGCAGGCCTGACACATGGTGCATGACCAGAGCGTGTCGGGATTAATCGCGACACCGTGGAGTTCGCCCCCTTGCGCCATCACGCCACGCAAATCAGTCACGATGAATTTGGGCGAAAGCGGTTTGCCGGAAGCGGTCGCGGGGCAGACGTCCTCGCAGCGGCCGCATTCCATGCAGGCATCAAGACTGAGCAGTTGCTGTTGGTTGAAATCACCGATCTGACCCACACCGATGAGTCCGGTCTCTTCCACAGTCTCCATTTTCAACGGCACCAGTTCACCCATCGGACGCTCGGGTCGGGTTGCGATGTTGAGCGGACCAGTGATGACATGGAGAAAGCGATTGACCGGGATGGTAGCGAAAAAGCCCGCGACCAGGATCGTATGCAGCCACCAGGTCGCGAGATGCATCGTCTGCGCGGTCTGGATGTCGATTCCGCGCAACATCGTTCGGTCGATCAACCAGCCGATAGTCGACCAATGCGCCACCCACGGTTGGACCTGGGTGTAATGCATGCGCAGTGCCTCGACCGCGAAACCCGTTAGGCCAAGCGCGAGGAGAATGCCGAGGAGCCACCAGTCGCGCCAGTTATGTCCGAGGCTCGGTTTGCGATCGAAAGCCCGCCGATACATGGCGAGCAGACAGCCGAGACAAAACGCGACGCCGAAGACATCCATCGTCAGCTCGTAGAAAAGATAATACCAGCCGTGATGGAAGTTGTAAGGACCGTCGGCGGCGATGGCGAGAAGGGTGGTGCCGATGGTGAGGACGACGAAGCCGCTAAAAAGCAGGAGGTGGAGAAACGCGCCAAGGGTTTTCTTGTGCACCCGCTTTTGCGCGAGTGCGTAAACGGTCAGGCGTTCGAGCCAGACGCGCGGGCTTTTTTCAAAGCCGCCCGGTTGCCCTTTTCGCCAGGAACGCCAGTGCGCGTAAACCTGCCAGCCGAGCACCGCGACGCTCGCGATGATCATGAGGAAGAACACAACCCGCATCCAGGGCGCGATATTGCCGAAGACCTCGCGTGTGGCCTCTTTCATGAATTCAGCTTGGTTGGTCGGCGGCATGTGAGGTTCAGAATCGGAAGCAGTCTCAATACCGCAACTGCAAAAGGATTTCGAGGGCCGCGCAACGGTAATGTAAAGGCGGTCGTGTCGTCCTCAGGTCCCGCCTGCAGGTCCCGCATCCGCGACAGGCCATGCGGCCGCCACTACACTTGCGCCTTTAGCCGGCGCGAACGGCTTCGATCAATTGCGGGACGAGTTGATGGAGGTCGCCGACCAGGCCGTAGGTCGCCATTTGGAAAATGGGCGCGTCGGGATCCTTGTTGATCGCGACGATGACGCGCGAATCCTTGATCCCGGCGAGGTGCTGAATCGCGCCTGATATGCCGAGCGCGATATAGAGCTCGGGGGCGATTACTTTTCCGGTCTGGCCGATCTGATAGTCGTTAGGCGCGAGGCCGGTGTCGACCGCGGCGCGGGTCGCGCCGATCGCGCCGCCGAGCGCGTCGGCGAGGCCGCCGACGAGACGATCAAAGCTTTCCTTGTCTTTCAGCGGACGGCCGCCCCCGATGACGACGCGCGCCTCGGTCAGATCGGGACGATCGGAAACCCGTTCTTCGCGCGAGACAAATTGCATTCCGTTAGGCAAAGACGCCGCGTCGACCGCCAATTTTTCCACCGGTGACGAGGACGAATCCGTTTCCGGCGCCGCAAAGGCGGCGGCGCGAATCGTGAGGACGCGCCTGTCGCCCCGCAGTTGGACGGTGGCGAGCATGCTGCCGGCACTGACCGGGCGGCGATAGGAAATTGCGCCTTCGTTTTCTTCGATCGCCACGACGTCGGTTAGCATCGGGGCATCGAGCAAAGCGGCGACCCTGGGGAGAATATCCTTGCTGAAGGTGGATGAGGTCGCGAGGAGTGTGGTTGCTCCAACCTTCCGGCAAGCGTCGGCGAGCACCGCAGCATAACGATCGGCCAAAGGTTCGGCGAGAGCAGCATCGTCCGCCACGAGCACAGCACTAGCGCCGTAGCCGGTGAGCGACGTTGTCATTTCGTCCAAGCCGTTGCCGAGGAGCAGGAACGCGAAATCGCCGCCGAGCTGGCGGGCCGCGCTGACCGCGTGGAGTGACGGCCGCTTCACCTGCCGCCGGTCGTGTTCGATCAGGATGAGCGTCTGCGCAGCCATCAAATCACCTTCGCTTCCTGTCTAAGCTTCGCGACCAGCTCTTCGACCGACTCGACTCGCACGCCGGCGGTTCGTTTCGGTGGGCGAGCAGTGGAAAGAGTCGTCGTTAGGGGCTCAATCTGAACACCGAGCTGATCGCAGGTCAGGACTTCGATCTGTTTCTTGCGCGCTTTCATCAGGCCCGGAAGAGAAACGTAGCGCGGTTCGTTCAGGCGGAGATCGGTCGTGATGACGGCGGGCAAGTTCACCTCCACCACTTCGAGACCGCCGTCGGTCTCGCGCGTGCAGCGGGCGCGGGTGCGATTGTCGAGAAATTCGATCTTCGAAACGAAGGTCGCCTGGGGCCAGCCTAACAATCCCGCCAGCATTTGTCCGACCTGGTTGGAATCGTCGTCCACCGCCTGCTTGCCCATCAAGACAGCCTGCGGCGCTTCCTTTTCAACCGCGGCGCGGAGGATGCGGGCGACCGCATAAGGATCGAGGGCGCGGGCGTCTTCGATCCGAATGGCCCGATCCACACCCATCGCCATTGCGGCGCGAACCTGTTCGTCAACGGTAACCGGCCCGATCGTTAGGCCAACAATCTCGGTCGCTTCGCCGCGCTCCCGGATGCGGAGCGCCTCTTCGATGGCGATTTCGTCGAAAGGATTGATGACCGATTTCGCGGTCGCAGCCGAGCCGCTGGGAGCGGCCGCCTCGTAGGGGTCGGGAACGCTCTTGAACGGAACGAGGATTTTTGTAACCGGCTCCGTCACAGGCCGATGAGGGAAGCGATGATATTGCGCTGGATTTCGCTCGTGCCGGAATAGAGCTTGGCGCCGATCGCGTCGCGCAATTCGCGCTCGACCTCGTACTCCGTCATGTAGCCATAGCCGCCGTGGATCTGGATCGCATCCTCGGCGCATTTCACCCAGGCGTCGGCGATGTGCAGCTTGGTCATTGCAGCCTCAAGGTAAACGGCTTTCCGATGACCGGCGACCCAGCCGAAGTGATAGAGCATGTGGCGCGCGCTTTCGACGCGCATTTTCATCTCCACGATCTTGGTCGCGACCTGCTGGAATTTTCCGATCGATTGTCCACCCTGCCGGCGTTCGTTGGCGTAACGAATGCATTTCTCGAGGAGGCGCTGCATGGAGCCGACCGCGCTGGCGAGGATGCAGCCGCGCTCCCAGGTGAGCGAACGAGTGAAAAGAAAGGCGCCCCCGCCCTCTTTGCCGAGGAGATTCTCCGCCGGCACTTCGCAGTTCTCGAAAAAGACTTCCGACATCGGCGAGGTGCGGACACCCATTTTCTCGATCTTGTGCGACGGATCGAAGCCGGGCATCCCATTCTCAACCAGAAACGCGGTCACGCCATCGGCGCCGCGCGACTTGTCGACGTTGGCGAACACGACGAGGACGTCAGCAACCGGACCGTTAGTGATGAAAATTTTGCTCCCGTTGAGGATGTATTTATCGCCCTGTTTTGTGGCGGTGGTGGCGAGGGCAAAGGCGTCGGAGCCGCTATTCGGCTCACTCATGGCGTTGCCGCCGATGAGGGTACCGTTGCAGAGCCCGGGGAGAAATTTCTGCTTCTGCGCCTCGGTGCCGTTGTTAACCAGCGGGCTGACCGCGGTCCACATGTGAGCGTTGATGGAAAAGAGCAGACCGTTGTCTTTGCAGGCATAACCGAGCCGCTCAAGGACGGCGACCGTCGTCAGGGGGTCCTGACCCAGGCCGCCGTATTCGGTCGGGACGAGCAATCCCTGGATGCCGAATTCACCGCACTTTTTCCAGGCTTCGTGATTAAAGACCGCCTTTCGATCGTTCTCGATGACGTCGTAATCGAGCTGTTCGCGGGCAAACCGGCCGACCGCGTCGAGCAGTTCGCGTTGTTCATTCGACCAGGCAAAATCCATCGTGTTGCGTTCTCCTTTTCGTTTCTCTAAACCGCGCTCTTTTTCCCAAAAAGCGAAGCAGGGCCAGTGCCGTCTGCAATGCACGTCCCGCCCGGGACGGTTGCGCCAATTCTAGAGGTAGGCGCAGAACCGGTCAAGCCAGGTTCCCCCCTCGGGGTTTTTACCTGGCAAGGCGGGCTTATTATGGCCGGCCGTGTTCCAAGACGCCGATAAACTCTTTCAGGAAATCCATCTTCGAGAGCCGCTCCAGGCGCTCGAGATTAAACGCCTTGCTAACTCGTCGCTCGAGCAGGGAAAATGCGTCCGGCACAAAAAACTCTTGTCGCTGGACCCCAAATCGCAGGACAAAGGTGGACATCAACGCACTCGCGCCGCGCTCATCCGCCAGGTTGCTGTAGGCCATCACGGCATCGAAGAGATAGAGCTCCGTCCATTGCTCACTCAGCTCGTAAGCCTCATCCTTTTTTGCATATTTGAAAAACATGGCCGCGTCGCTGCAATCGACCCGTCTGGTTTTTACGGAAGGCTGCTCAGGCAGATAAGCGACGGAGTAAGGCCACGACGCCTTTTCATGCACGGCGGCCAATTCCACCAGGAGGCGGTGCGCCGCGGAGGCCAGGGCATGGACCGAGACATAGTCATCGTCCACAAACCAAAGCCAGATTGCCGACTCGATCTGGCGGCGCGCCGCTTCCAGCTTGGTCAGCTTGAGGAGACGAGGTTTGATACATCTATCCATGGGTGAATCCCGGCGCGCGCGAGCTGACTAAGCCCTCGGGGGGTGACGATTTTACAGGTATTCGGTTCCGATTGTCAATTACTACCTCCAAGGGCGCTGAATTCGCGAAATTTAGCGTGCATCAGAAAGGCGCGGCCCCCAGCATGCTGCCATGAACTTCAACAAAAACATCGGCATGCTCCTGCTCGCCGTTTACTTGATCGTGGTCGGCATCATCGGCCTGACCGGCATCGGCCCCGGGATCCTGCTTCCGATTCTCGCTCTGATTGCGGGAATTTTCATTCTGATCGGCAAGTAGTCAGATTTTTCGCCTAACGAACCAGAATCAGAACACCCCCGACCGTGCGGGAGACACGGGATCCGATCCCGTTCGAAAACGCTTTCCGTATTGTGTCCGACCCGCGACCGGAGCAGGCTCCGGAAATGAATATCGTCATCGTCGCCGCGCGGATTTTGCTCGGCCTGATTTTTGTGGTCTTTGGCCTGAATGGTTTTCTCCATTTCATCCACATGCCGCCGCCAGCCGGCGAAGCGGCCAAACAATTCGGCACCGCTCTCGCCACGACTGGCTACTTTAACGTCGTCTTTTTCCTCCAACTCGTGGGCGGCGCGCTCCTCCTGCTCGGCTGGGTCCCGCTCGGGCTCGTGATTCTGAGCCCGATCATCGTCAACATCGTCCTCTTTCACGGGTTCATGGCGCCCAAGGGCCTGCCAATGGCGATCGTAGTCAGTCTCCTCGCCCTTTTTCTCATCTGGAGTTACTGGAAAAACTTCGCCGGGCTCCTGCGAAAGTAGAGCGTGGTTATCTTTCACGATCCCCGCAGCGCGGAGTACAGCAGCGCCGGTCATCCAGAAAGGCCGGCCCGCGTCACGAGCAGCGCGCACCATCTGCGGACGGCACATCCCGAGTGGGAATGGCGCCAGCCCCGGGAGGTGAGCGACGAGGCGCTGCGGCGAGCGCACAGCGCGGAGCACGTCGCGCGAGTCCGCGCCGCGGCGCATGACTTCGACGCCGACACCCCGGCCTACAAAGGCATCTTCGGGCACGCCGCGCGCGCTTCCGGCGCGGCCTGCGCGGTGGCGCAGGCTTCGTTAGGCGGGGAACGCGCCTTCAGCCTCATGCGGCCGCCTGGGCATCACGCGACCCGCGGGCAGGCGATGGGTTTTTGCTTTTTCAATCACATCGCGGTCGCGGCGCTCGATGCCCTGGAACAGAGCGCGGAGCGGGTCGCGATCTGGGATTTCGACGCCCACCACGGCAACGGCACTGAAGCGATCGTGGCCGGAAATCCGCAAATTGCTTTCGCCTCCGTCCATCAATTTCCCGGCTATCCCGGGACCGGTACTCGGTCGTTAGGCCAAATCCACAATTTCCCCGTCCCGCCCTTTTCAAGGCGCGCCGAGCATCGTGCCGCGGTCGAACGTGCCCTGGCCGTCCTGCTGAAATTCGAGCCCGATCTGCTTTTGGTCTCGGCCGGCTTCGACGCCTACGCGGGTGACCCGATCACTCAAATGAGCCTCGAGGCGGAAGATTTCGCGCTTTTCGGACGATGGCTGCGGGAAAGTGCGCTCCCTTCCGGAGCGATTTTGGAAGGCGGATACAGCGACCAGTTGCCGCAACTGGTCGAAGCCTTTCTCGTCGCCTGGTCCGGCTCCGGGCCTCGTTAGGCAGATCGGATCGGGCCAGACTCCTCGCTGGCGTCCTTGGGCCGGTTGCTCTTAAGGACAATCAGGGCTCCGGCCAGGCCTGAAACAATGCTGGCGGCAAGAATACCGACTTTGGCGGTTTCCAATTCTTCAGCCGAGCCAAAAGCGAGGCTGGCGATGAAGAGCGACATCGTAAATCCAATCCCCGCCAGCATCCCGACTCCGATGATCTGACGCCAATTCACCTTTTGCGGAAGGGCCGCGAGGCCGCTCCGCACCGCCAGCCAGGCGAGGGAAACAATCCCGAGCGGTTTGCCGAGGGCGAGCCCACAGATCACCCCGAGACTGATCGGACTAACGAGTTTGTCGATCGCGCCACCTCCCAGGGAAACGCCGGCATTGGCGAGGGCGAAGATCGGCATGATGGCGTGTTTGATCCAAGGCGCCAGAGCGTGCTCGAAACGCAACATCGGCGCCTCCGCGTAATGGCAATCCTGCGCCAGCAAACCGAGAGCCGCACTCCGCGTCGCGCTCGCCTCCACCGGGTCTTCCGATCGATCGGCGCAGCGGAATTCGTCGAGAATTTTTCCGCTCCGTTCGAGGAAGGCGGGACCATCGATCCGCCGATGGGCCGGGATCGTGAGGGCGAGGAGAACGCCGGCGACGGTGGCGTGGATGCCCGATTGCAAAAAGGCGAGCCATAAGCCGACCCCGAGGACGACATAGACCATCGAATGGCGCACCCCGATTCGATTCGCCAGGATCAGGGCAACAAAGAAAATTCCCGCGACCGCGAGGCTGATCCAGGAAAGTTGCTCGGTGTAAAAAAAGGCGATGACGAGCACTGCGCCGATATCATCCGCGATCGCGAGCGCAGCGAGGAAGACTTTGAGCGAAGTCGGCACGCGATCGCCGATGAGCGCGAGGACGCCGAGTGCAAAGGCGATGTCGGTCGCCATCGGCACGCCCCAGCCCGCCGCGCCGGGGCCGCTTCGGTTAAAAAGAAAATAAAAGCCGGCCGGGATGAGCATGCCGCCGACCGCGCCGAAGAGCGGGAGGGCGGCCTTTTGCAGGGAAGCCAACTCGCCGATTAAGACCTCGCGTTTGATCTCGAGACCGACAAGGAGGAAAAAGACCGCCATCAACCCGTCGTTGATCCAGAAGTGGATTTCCTTCGAAAGCGTCGCCTTGGCGAAGCCGACGGTCAGTTTCGTGTGCCAAAGCTCGAAGTAACTGTGCGACCACGGTGAATTGGCCCAGA
Organism: uncultured Verrucomicrobiae bacterium; assembly: GCA_963819975.1. GTDB lineage: Bacteria > Verrucomicrobiota > Verrucomicrobiia > Chthoniobacterales > UBA10450 > Palsa-1392. The sequence continues at coordinate 248,372 of CAWFYE010000011.1, forward strand.
GCATCGCCGCCAGGGTGCAGCCGATGAGCAGAATTCCACCGGAGGACTCGAGCCGCGCGAATTCTTCGAATGGTCGCGTCAGCCGTTCGAACGGCGTCTCGCCCGGCAGGGGCAGCTGGTTTTGAATTCTTTTCGCTTTCGGTTCGGGTTCGTCCATCGGTTCCTCTTCCGTCGCGTTGCTGAATTTATTTGGCAAGCGCAACCGGTGCGGCGAATAGTTCGCTGTTTCGGGCCGTAGCACAGCTTGGTAGTGCGCTTGAATGGGGTTCAAGAGGTCGCGAGTTCGAATCTCGCCGGCCCGATTTTTTTGAAGAGAAGTTGGTTTCTAGTGCGGTCGCCGCGGCGACCGGTCGCGGGATGAGAGACGCGGGAACCAGAATGCCGGAGGCCGATGCTCCTTGATCACCGGCACTAATTCCTGGGCGCGAGGCTGGCGACGATTTTTTCGAAACGCGGATCCCCGCGCAATCCATCCCAGTAAGGGTGGAGCTTCAAGTGCCCGTAACTCATCGTGCTCGGGACGCGGAGGGTCGCCGCGATCTGGTCGAGGGCGAGATCTTTTTCGTCGCACCAGGCGTAGATGACCGCGAGATACTTCATCACTTCCGCGCCGTCGATCGAATCCTTCCCGATCGGCAAGAGTTCCACCGCACGCCGTCCTTCGCGAATCGCGTCTTCCTTGCGGCCGAGTCCGGCATCAATCAAACCGAGGACGGTGAAAACCGGACCGTAATCAGGTTGTTCGTGGGCTGTTTTCTCCACTTCGGCGCGCGCGGCGAGGAATGCTTTCTCCGCCGCGGCCGCATCACCGCGGGCGCGGGCCGCGAGGGCTTCGCAGTAGGCACGTGGAAAATTGATGTCGGTTGCGATGCCTGTCGGAGGAACGGCAGCCAGCGCGCGCGCGACCGCCTGCAGGTCGCGCTCACAGAGGCTGACGTATAACCATTGGTCGGCGAGATCACCTGCAGAGTTTGGGTTTTCGGCGAGGAGCGCATCGATCACCCGTCGCAGCGGTCGAGTGTCGGCCCGCCATTCGAGGTCAACTAAACCGCGTGTGATCCTGGAATCCAGATCGCGAGGGTTGATGGCAAGGGCGCGGTCGAGGGCGGCCGCCATCCCTCCAAACTGGCGGGTCTCCTGATAACTGGCTCCGATCTGCTGGAGAAGGAAAACGTTTTGAGGATCCAGTTTGATTGCTCTCTGCAGGCTGCGCGCCGACCTCTCCCAGAGACCCTGCCGGCGGTCGATATAGCCCGCCAATTCGAAGGCCTTGGGGTCGTTAGGCAATTCGCTTTGGGTGAGTCGTAGTTCGGCCCGAGCCTGCTCGTAGTCGAGATGACAGCGGTAAAGGTAGGTGGCTCTGGCGAGATGAGTTTCGCCGGCCTCTGGGCGAAGGCGGATCGCTTTCGCGAGAGCCGCTTCCGCCAACGTGAGCCGCTCCGGGGTATGATCGAAACCAAAAAAATAGATGTAATCATGGGCGCCGGCCAGCTCGCACCAGGCGAGGTAAAAATCCGGATCGCGCGCGACGGCCTGGTCGAGGACCTGGACAGCCTGCAACAGTTTATCCTGGATCTGGGCGCTGGAGACGCTCGTGACGAGCGTCTTGCCGCGGACGTAAAGGCCGTAGGCAGTGAGATCCCGGGTCGGTCGCTGATCAATGTCCGTTTTCTCTTTCGCCGAAACGGTCGCTTGCAGCTGAGAGGCGATGCGCGGCACGAGCTCGCTTTGGATTTCGAAAAGCTCGGCGGGATCGCGCTCGTAGGCCACCGCCCACAACTTCGCTCCCCGCCGCGCGTCGGTCAGCTGCACAGTCACCCGTACCTTGGCGCCGATTCGGCTCACGCTGCCTTCGAGGAGATGACCGGCTCCGAGATTCTGTGCGATGTCGCGCAAATTCCGAGGCTCGCCGGGAACGTAACTATCGACTGAAGTGCGGCTTATCACCCGCAAATCCGCCACTTTGGAAAGCGCCATGAGGGTCGCGTCCTGCACGGTCTCGGCCAGAGCGGCATCTTGTTTCCCTGTACTCAAATCGTCGAACGGGAGGACCGCGATGCTGCGTTCCGGAAACGAGGCTGCGTAAACAGATTCCCGCGAGGGAGGTGCGGCCATTTCCGGAAGGAGGCGGAGAATCCAGAAGCCGAATCCGAGAACCAAGGCCGCGGCTAGCAGGGTGACGAAAGTCAACGTCCTTTGGCGCACCGGGGTCGCCGACAGAGCAGCAGCCAGTCGCGCAGGTCGTACCCCGACTCTGTGGTCTTCGGTCTTTTCAGGCTCCGCCACCGCGTCGGTGTAGATATTCATCAGTTACGCAAGGTGCGCTGGCCCGGTGGGAGCAAGAGGTGTTCCACCACCCTTCGATCTCGGGACTCCGCAGTCGACTATTTCTCCGCCATCTAATTTTCAATGCTGGGCTCAAAAGTAGCTATCAAAACCAGTCCCTATCTCGATGCTCAATCTGCGCGACCGTCCCATCCGACAAAAGATCATGCTCGTGATCATGATGATCTCAGGCGTGGTCCTGCTCCTGGCCTTTGCCGCGCTCTTCTCTTTTCAGGCCTACACGCTGCGCCAGCAGTCGTCGCACGAGCTCGCCGTGATCGGTGGGATAACCGCCCATAACTGCGCGGCGGCCGTCATGTTCAGGGACGAGGACGCGGCCACACAAATCCTCAGTGGCCTCAAGACAATGCCCCAAATCGCGAGCGCGCGGCTGGAGACGATGGACCGCCAGCGGCTGGCCTTTTTTGGGGAGGCCCGGGACGAGCGCGAAATCCAGGCCGCCGACCGCAACGCGGGCTTCCAGATCGATGGCAACCGGATCCTGCTCGCCCAACCCGTTCTGCTCAATGGGAAACGCGAAGGGACACTATTCCTCCTGGCGGATTTGCGGGCCATGACTTCGCAATTGCTACGGCTCTTCGGCGGCATCTTCGCCCTTGTGCTCGCCGCTTCGCTCCTCTTTGCCTTTATTCTTTCGAGCCGGTTTCAACGTTTCATCACGGAGCCGGTTCTCCGGCTGGCGGGCACTGCCCGAAGCATCGCCGACCATCAGGACTATTCCGTTCGCGCCGAGAAAGTGTGCGGTGACGAAGTCGGAGTGCTGACCGACGCCTTCAATCAAATGTTATCGCAAATCCATTCGCAGGAGGCAGCTCACGCTCGTCTCACCGCAATCCTGGAAGCGACTCCTGACTTGATATGCAGTGCCGACCCGGACGGCGTCCCTTTTTATCTTAACCGCGCTGCGCGGGAGATTCTGGGTGTGGCCGAAGACCAAGATCTATCGCAGCAAAAGCTACTCGATTTTCACCCGGAATGGGCGTCAACAATGATCCTCAAGGAAGGAATGCCATGGGCGATCGAACACAGTTCGTGGTCGGCCGAGACGGCGGTGACCAATCGCATTGGCCAGGAAATCAGCGTCTCGCAGGTGCTGATCGCGCACAAAGATCGAGACGGAACGCTGCGCTATTTCTCGAGCATCATGCGCGACATGACGGAACGGCGGCGTTCCGATCAGGCCTTGCGAGATTCGCAGCAACGGCTGGTCGAAACCTCGCGGCTCGCCGGGATGGCGGAAGTGGCCACCGGCGTCCTGCACAACGTCGGCAACGTCCTCAACAGCGTGAATGTCTCGGCCAGTCTGGTCGTGGAAAAATTGCGGCGCTCCAAGGCTCCTAAAGTCGCGAAGGCCGCGGCTCTTCTCACCGGGCGCAATGGCGATCTGGGCGAGTACCTGAGCCACGATGAGAACGGCAAAAAGCTTCCCGGTTATTTGGCTCAGCTCGGGGAATTTCTTGTCACCGAAAACGAGGAAATCCTTCGGGAAGTCGATCAACTCGGGCACAACATCGAGCACATCAAGGAAGTCGTCGCCATGCAGCAGAGCTACGCCAAAGTGAGCGGCGCGATGGAAGATTTGCCGGTCCACCAACTCGTCGATGACGCCATCGCGATGAACACCGGCGCCTTCGAACGCCACGGTGTCGTCGTCCAGAAACAGTTCGCCGAGGTTCCGCTCGTCCAAGTAGACCGGCACAAGGTGCTGCAAATTCTCATCAACCTAATCCGCAACGCCAAATACGCGCTCGACGATGTCCAGCGGCTCGACAAACGGATCACCATTTCGATTTTCGCGCCAAACAAAGAACAGGTGAACGTTGTCGTAGCTGACAACGGCATCGGCATCTCGGCGGAAAATCTGACCCTCGTTTTTTCGCACGGCTTTACCACCCGCGCCGATGGACACGGCTTCGGCTTGCACAGCGGCGCACTCGCGGCTCATTCCATGGGCGGCTCACTCTCCGTCGCCAGCCTCGGGATCAACCGCGGGGCCACCTTCACCCTCCAGCTCCCAATCGCCCCCATTCACCCTTTACACACATGAAAACGATCGCTGCCATTTCAGAGCCTGAAAATCGCCGCATCCTCGTGATCGACGACAATCCAGCAATCCACGCAGACTTCCGCAAAATCCTCGGCCCGGCGAACGCCGAACTAGCCGACCACCTAAGCGCTACGGAAGCAGCGCTTTTTGGCGATACTCCGGAGGCCACGCGGGCCGGGAGTTTCCAGATCGATTCCGCTTTCCAGGGCCAGGAAGGCCTGGAAAAAGTGCGCGCGGCAGTCGCTTCCGGCCAGCCCTACGCCGTTGCCTTTATGGACGTGCGAATGCCGCCGGGTTGGGATGGGATCGAGACGATCGGGCATATCTGGAACGAATTTCCTGATCTCCAAGTGGTCATCTGCACCGCCTACTCCGATTATTCCTGGGACGAAATTTCCAAAGCGGTCGGCACGACCGATCATGTGCTCGTCCTGAAGAAGCCTTTCGACAACGTCGAGGTGCTGCAGATGGCTCACGCCCTCGCGAAAAAGTGGCAACTCACCCAGATTGCCAATCGCCAGATGGCGGAACTCGACGCTCTCGTCGCCCAACGGACGGCGGAACTGCGGCGCGCAAACGAGGAACTGGCAGGCGAGGTCGCCGAACATTCGGCAGCCGAGGAAAGGCTTCGCTGCTCGGAAGAGCGCTTCTCCAAGGCGTTTCATGGAAGCCCGATCCCGATGGCCATCCAGCACAAGGATGGGGGCGATTTCCTCGATGCGAATCACAGTTTTCTCGAACTCCTCGGCGCAGGTCGGGAATGCGTCCTGGATAATAAACAACCGATCTGGGCGGAAGATGAGATTGCCCAGGAACTTGCCCGCGAACTCGAATCCTCCCAGGCAGTGCGAAACTTTTCCGCCACCATCCGGACGCGCACCGGCGAAATTCGCGACGTCGTCGTGGCGGCGGAAAATCTCGAGCTGGGCAGCGCACCTTATTACCTCCTCATTCTTCAGGACGTAACCGATCGGGTACGGCTCGAGAACGAGCTGCGGCAGTCACAAAAAATGGAAGCCGTTGGCCGTCTCGCCGCTGGTGTGGCGCACGATTTCAACAACATCCTGACCGTCATCCTCGGCAACACCTCGCTGCAGCTCCGCAATCCCGGTCTGGACGAAAACCTGAGCGCGTCCCTCCAGCAGGTGGTGCAGGCAGCGGAACGCGCCACCGCGCTCACCCGCCAGCTCCTGGCCTATAGTCGCAAGCAAATCATTCAACGCCGCCCGCTCGCGCTCAGCGAAGTCGTCAACGAAACCGTCGCCATGCTCCGCCGCCTGATCGGCGAACATATCGCGATCGACTTGGAGCTTCCGTCTGGTTTGCCCCTCATCTTCGCCGACCCGGGCAATCTCGAGCAGGTCATTATGAATCTGGTGCTCAACGCACGCGACGCCATGCCCGGGGGAGGCAGAATCACGCTCGCCGCCTCTCGCCTCAAGGTGGACGCCGCTCGCCGCGCCTTTCATCCCGATGCCCAGCTCGGCGAATTTATTTGCCTGGAAGTGAAGGATAATGGCGAAGGCATGAGCCCGACCACAGTGGATCGGATGTTTGAGCCGTTTTTCACGACCAAAGAAGTTGGCCAGGGGACCGGCATGGGCCTCGCCACCGTCTATGGAGTGCTCAAGCAGCACGGCGGCTGGATCGAAGTCGCGAGCGCTCTCGGCAAGGGCACGAACATCTCCACTTTCTTTCCGCTCAGCGTGGAGGGAGAAGCCACCGCCCTGATTCCGGCCGAGACCGTGATCCCCGAGAGTCCAAATCCGGACGGGATCACCATCCTCGTGGTCGAAGACGAGGAAATGCTGCGCGAGTTTGTCGGCGACGCGCTCGGCTCGCTCGGTTACCGGGTCCTGACCGCAGCCAGCGGCCGCGAGGCGCTGGATATCTGGAGCAAACATCGCGACGATATCGATCTCCTCCTGACCGATGTCGTGATGCCAGAGTCGATCTCCGGCCGGCAACTCGCCAGCACTCTCATCATGGATAAGCCGGGCCTGAAAGTCATTTTCACCAGCGGCTACAGCGCCGAATTGCTCGGCCGGGATTTCGAACAGGAGAAGGAATTCGGCTTTCTGGCCAAGCCGTATCTGCCGGACCGGCTCGCCTCGACTGTCGCCGCGCACTTGCAGCGTCAGCCCGCGATGGCCCACTAAAGCCGATCCCGGCAAGTTGCTGTCTGAAGATGGAGGTCGGCCATCAGGCGGCGACTGCGGCTAACAAATGCTGAAAAAACCCGGCAGGGGCTTCTTGCTCTGCCGAAAAGCTGTCGCGTTGCGGTGCGGGCGCTCCCGCAGTAACCTCCGCGCCTATGTTGAGCGCCGGGATCGTGGGTTTGCCTAACGTTGGCAAGTCGACTCTTTTTAATGCCGTTACCCGCACCCAAAAGGCGCAGGCGGCAAATTATCCATTCTGCACGATCGACCCAAACCTCGGGGTCGTGACCGTGCCCGACCCGCGATTAGAGATCCTTTCCCAGCTTTCGCATTCCCAAAAAATCATCCCGGCCGCGATCGAGTTCGTCGATATCGCCGGACTTGTGAAAGGAGCGAGTGCGGGCGAAGGGCTCGGCAACCAGTTCCTCAGTCACATCCGCGAAGTGAACGCCATCGTGCAGGTCGTCAGGTGCTTTGAGAATGGCGACATTCATCACGTTAGCGGCACGATCGATCCGGTGCGCGACATCGAGGTCATCAACACCGAACTCATCCTGGCCGATCTCGCCTCCTTGGAGAAACGACGCGACCGATTGCAAAAAGAAGTCCGGGCCGGCTCCAAGACCGCCAAAGCCGAGAGCGCGATCATCGAAAAACTTCTTCCCCATCTCGATTCCGGCAAACCGGCGATCACGCTGGAGTTAACCGACGAAGAAAAAGCCACCGCGCGCGATTTCTTCCTCCTTACCTCCAAGCCAACCCTCTTCGCCTGCAACGTGGCCGAGAGCGATCTCGCCGCAATTGTGGCCGGGGACGCTGGCCCCGCTGCAGCGCACGTCCGCGCCGTCGAAGATTACGCCCGCACTCACTTCGCAACCGAAGCCGTCGTCATCAGCGCCCAGATCGAAAGCGAGCTGGTCGATCTGCCGGAAGCAGAAGCCACCGAATATCTGCGCGACCTCGGAGTCCAGGAAAGCGGTGTCGGCGCGCTCATTCGCGCCGTCTATCATCTTCTTGGCCTGCGCACTTACCTGACGACGGGCGAAAAGGAAACCCGCGCCTGGACGATCCACGAAGGCGCCAAAGCGCCGGCCGCGGCGGGCGTGATCCATTCCGATTTCGAGCGCGGCTTCATCGCCGCCGAGACTGTTCACTTCGACGATCTGGTTTCGTTAGGCTCTTTCGCCAAAGCACGCGAGGCCGGGAAACTGCGAATCGAAGGCAAGGAATACGTCGTCAAGGACGGCGACGTGGTCGAGTTCCGCTTCAACGTGTAGACCTTTCTCTCTGGGAAACGCGCGTCACGTTCTCTCCCGCGCTTCGCAGAGCGAAGCGTCTACAACTACTCGCCGAGATAAAGAATCCGACCGCACTGTTCGCAACTCACAATCTCCAGGCCGCCTTTGACGCGCACTGCGGTCGCGGTCGTCACCTTCATGTGGCAGCCGGTGCAGAATTCGTGCTCCAAGGCGACGACCGCCGCGTCGCCTTTGCTCACGAAGAGCCGGTTGAAACGGTCGAGCAAATCTTCATCCACTTTCGCGGCTAGTTCTTCCCGCTCCTTTTTCAGCTCTTCCAGCCGGGCGGCGAGCGTCAGCTGCTTTGAATCGAGATCTGCCACCTGCTTCGCGATCGATTCCTTCGCCGCCGCGGTCTGTTTTTCTTCGGCTGCGATCTGCGCCTTGAGGACGTCGGCCTGCTCCATCAACTCTAGTTCCTGGTCTTCGAGCGCGCTGATCTCCTGCTGGTAGCGCTCGATCTCGCGACCCATTGCGGAAAATTCGTCGTTCTTGCGCGTCTCGTATTGCTGCGTCTTCAACCGCGCGATGCTTTCGTTGCGGGTCCCGACATCGAGCTCGAGACGTTTCTTTTCCACCTCGACGTGGCGGGCGCGGTCCTTCGTCGCTTCGAGCGTGGCGGAGGCGGAGGCGAGTTGCGCGTCGAGCGATTTCCGTTCCTCCGGCAGGCTCTTCAATTCCGCGTCGACCCGGCCAATTTTTTGAGCACGATCCTGCAGGATGAGCAGTTGCTCCAATTCGACTTGCACGCGCGCATGTTAGGAGCGCGCAGGGGCGGCGTCAATCACCGGCCGGAACGCGGCCCAGTACAATGCAGGCGTTGATCCCACCGAAGCCGAACGAGTTGCTCAAAACATGATCGACTTCCAGCTCGCGACCATGCTGCGGAACGACGTCGAGATCGCAGGCAGGATCAGGATTTTCCCAGTTTAAAGTCGGCGGCACCCAGCCGCGATCGATCGCTAGCGCAGAAAGCGCCGCCTCGATTGCTCCGGTCGCGCCTAACGGATGGCCGGTGTAAGCCTTCGTCCCGCTGACCGGGATCTTATTTGCGTGCGCAGCGAAGACTTCCTTGATCGATTTCGTCTCGGTGCTGTCGTTTAGCTGGGTCGAACTGGCGTGGGCGTTGATGTAATCGATCTGCTCCGGGACGAGGCCAGCATCGGCCAGCGTCTCGCGCATCGCGCGGATGCACGACGCGCCGCTCGGCAGTGGCGAGGTCATGTGAAAAGCATCGTTATTCAAACTGTAGCCGAGCACTTCCGCGTAGATGTGCGCCCCCCGCGCGCGGGCGTGCTCCAGTTCCTCGACGATGAGCGAGGCCGCTCCCTCGCCCATGACAAAGCCGTCGCGCAAGCGGTCAAACGGCCGGCAGGCACACTCCGGATCCTGCTGGCTCATCGTTTTGATGAAGGCGAAGGCGCCGAAAGTGAGCTGGCTGAGGGGCGATTCCGCACCCCCGGCAACGATCACATCGGCAAAATCATCCCGGATGTAGCGGAGCGCTTCGCCGACCGCGATTGTGCCGCTGGCGCAACTGTTCGAGTTTGTCGTGCCCGCGCCGCGGAAGCCAAACTCGATCGCGATGTTGGTGTGGGCCGAGCCGCCGAAGACCTGCAGGGCAAGCGTCTGATTGACCGCCCGGCTTCCTTTTTTCAAAAAATGCGCGTGCTCGGATTCGGCATTCGCGATCCCACCGAGCGCGGTGCCGAAGCTGACCCCGATGCGATGCTGCGGATCTTCGCGTGACCACTCGATCCCCGCGTCGTCGAGCGCCAGTTTGGCCGAGGCGACCGAAAACTGCGCGTAACGATCAAGCCGCTTGAGTCGATGCGGCGGAAAAAATTCTTCCGGTGCCCAGGCCGGAATCTCGGCCGCGCAATGCGCGTTGAAGATCGAGCTGTCGAAACTTTCCACCCGGCGAATGCCGCTCTTCTCCGCCCGCAAACCGCTCCAAAAATTCTCCCGACCGATCCCGACCGACGTGATGGGACCGAGGCCGGTGATGACGGCGCGACGTTTTGACTGGCCCATGCAGTGAATCCGATCGTCAGGCTTGCTGAGATGCTGTCACGCAATTTTTTTCCACATGCTCCTTCATCGCGAGAAGCGTCTGGCTGGCCACATGATGAATGAAAAAACCGCCGATAATCGGCTCGGCGATCGGCGCCAGGGCAGCGATTCGGAAACGCAGAACATGCGCAATTTCAACCAGCACGCCGGCTGGCGTTTCCTTGAAGGTCCACACAACTTTCATCCCGCGCGTGAATTTTTTCAGATGCAGAAACCGCAATTCCATTCGCTCGCGATCGACGACAAATTCCGAAGTCCAGGAAATCGGGATGCCGGAGCGCATTGCGGCCATTTCCACGACGCTACGCTGGGCGTTGCTTTTGAGAAAGCGGATGTAACGGTAATGCGGCAGGATGCGGGGCCATTGCGCGAGATCGGCGGCGGTCTCGAAGATCGCTTCGCGCGGGGCTTGGATGATGATCGAGTTGCCTGTTTGCATGAAAACCGTAAAAAAACGAGCGACAGAATAAGCAGCGAATCCCGCCGTGCAATGCATGGACGAGAGTATGGCCCTGGAAATTCGTAACAAATGTGAAAGATGCGAAAAAAACCTCGCGTCGGCCGACGAAGCCTACATCTGCACCTACGAGTGCACCTTCTGCCCGGAATGCGCCGGCGCACTCAAACAGATCTGCCCAAACTGCGGCGGCGAATTGGTGCGACGCCCGCGCCCTGCGGCGCATTAGGGCCTGGCGCTTGGATACTTGAGCCGGTAAGTGGCGAAACATTCGTCCCCAATCGTCCGCATCTCGGCTAACGAACAGCGGACACTTCCGGAGAGGAAACTGGTTCCGCGTCCGGACAGTGTGGGCGCGTCTTTGCCGCCGAAGATGTAGGGCGCGATTGTGAGGTTCAATTGATCGACTAGCTGCAGCTCGAGCAGCCCGCGGAACAATTCCGCGCCGCCTTCGCACGCGACCCGACGAACATCATACTCGCTCCGCAAGATCTGCAGCATCCGGCGAAGATCGACCGCGCGTGCCTCGCTCAGACACAAGATCGCCTTCTCGCGCAACGCGACCTGATACTTGCGCGGCATCCGGGTGGTCGAAAAGATAATGATGCGGGAAATATCAGTCTGAAAAATATTCAGCGCGGGATCGATCCGGCCTTCGTTCGAAACGATAATGCGGATCGGATAAGGCGTCTGGCCGCGCGCTTCGCGTTCGGTGCGCATCTTCGGATCGGGCAGGCCGAGCCGCACATTATCGTGGGCCAGGGTGCTGCGCCCGATGAGAACCGCGTCGCCTAACGAACGCTGGCGCAGGAGATGCAGCTTGTCCTCGCGCGAAGTGAAATCGACCGGCGAAAAAGCGCGCGTCGTAATCTTGCCATCCACCGTCATGGCGAAAGTTGCGGCTACAAATGGCCGCCGCGGCGGGCGTTTCCCGACGTTATTCCGTCTCGGTGATTTCATGCTCCAGCGTCGCCACTTCCTTGCGCATCTCGCTCAGCTTCACGTGCCCGGCCTGGCCGCTCGGTTTGTAGAAGAAATAGACAAGCCCGCCCGGTGCCGAGCAGATGAGCATGACGAGGAAACTCATCGAACCGATCAGGACCGCGACCGCCTCCGGCACCCCGCAAAGACCGTGCAGCATGATCTGGAAAATTTTCTCGCGCAGGCCGACCCCGGCGAAGCTGATCGGCAACGAAGAAATCGTGCGCTCGATCGGCATGATGGCGAAGAAATCGATGACCGCGACCTTGGCGCGGAAGGCATAAGCAACGCAAAGGAAAGTAGCGAAAGTCGAGAGGTGCGCGACGAGCGAAGCGCCGAAGGCCGCAAGGGTGGCGCGCCAATGGTGCGCATAAAGATGATACGCTGCCGAGAGCTCGATCAGCTTCTCCCGCCCTGGAAATCGGTGCGGCAATTTGTGCGCAAGATTCGCCCCGCTGACGACGAATGAAGTGAGCAGCATCAGGACCGCACTACCAAGCACTGCGAGCAACACCCAGACGAGATGCCGTGTCTCGGTAAGCTGCGTCAGCCAATGGTAGCGCAACGCAATCAAGGTGCCGGTGATGGTGATGAGCGCGACCAGTCCGACCATCCGATCGAAGACGACCGCAAGGAGCGCGCCGGTCGCTTTGCCCGGCGTTTCCTTGAGCAGGAGATAGCTCTTCATGATGTCGCCACCGGTCCCGCCGGGCAGGAACTGATTGTAAAACATTCCAATCAAAAACAGGCCCGAAACACGCGGCAGGCTGAGGTGAATCCGCTGCACCTTGAGCAAAACATGCCAACGTATCGCGGCGGCGAATTCGACTAACAGATAGGCGAAAATCGCTGCCGCGACCCAGCGATAATCCGCGCTCCGCAGCGCCACGGCCATCTGGGCGCGCTTCTGCGGGTCATGGAAAACCCAATAGAGGACCGCGAGCGTGACCGCGACCTGGAAAATACCAGCGAGAATTTTTTTCATTTACCGAAGTGCTCCTCCCAGGCCGTAACCGAACGGCGGATCTCCTCGACCGTTTTGCGCGGGCTCATTTCCCAAACGAAAAGGCATTCCGGCGGAAAGAGCGGAATGAGGGTCGCCAGCTTCGCATCGCCGGCAAAGGGCGGCTGATGATCCTGTGCCGGCCAAATGCAATCCTGGACGTGGCAGCCTAACGTTCGCGGCCCGATCGTGCGCAGCCATTCCTCGTGATCGACAAAACCGAGGTTCTCCTTGATCTGGATGTGCCCAATGTCGTGCCAGTAACCGACCTGCGGCGTGTCCAGCTCGTCGAGGAGCGGCGGGATTTCGCGTTCGCTCGGGATTTCTTCGTAGCCGCGCCGGCCCTCGATCCCGAGCCGGACGTTTTTCACGGCGGCATGTTCAATGATCGGCTTGAGGCATTCCTTCACGTTTTCGAGATAAGCAGGTGCGGCCGCTTCGCGCTTAGCAACCGCTTCCACCTTTCGTCGCACATATTCGCGGGAAAACATCTCGCCCGATTTGGCGAGCGCGATCAACGGTTCCGTCACCGGCTTGATCGGCACGTTGCCCAGGTGCAGGACGACAAAGGGCGCGCCGAGACGCGCGGCGAAATCAATCGTCTGCAATGTCTGCTTGATCGCGCGCTGCCGTTCCGCCGCCGAGCTGCTCGAGAAGGTATAACAATCGGGCGACGCTCCCATCACCTCAACCGGGAGCGGACAAAAATTATGCAGGCTGCTGAAGCGCACTTTGCCGGCCTCGGACATTTTCTGCACGCCCGGCATGAGCGAAATCCGGATGCCGTGCCCGAGCTCGATCAGGTCGAAATCGAACTCGCCCTGGATCTCACGCACCATCTCGTCCCCCGCGGTGTGGCGGCTCGAGTTCCAGCAGGTGGAAAAGGAAAGCATGCGGAGTCCCTAACGAATTCTAGGAGACGGCGACCGCTTCCGGGGCAGACGAGTGGCTGATCGCGGCCGGCGTTTCATTCAGTCCTCCACCGATCCGGCTGAGAACAAAAAGTGCGGTTACACCATAGCCGATGGCAGAGGCGGCGAGCGCGGTCCGCATCCCGATCGCGTCCGCCAGACTGGTTACGCCCAGTCCCGTCAGTGGCATCAGCCCGAAAAAGGCGAGACCCATCACGGCCGAGACCCGGCCGCGCAAATGCGACGGCGCGCGCTCCTGCACGATCGTGTTCGAGAGACCAAAGATGAGCGACAAGCCAAAAGAAACCACGACGAGTGCGGCAGCGGCCCAGACAAAGGTGCTCGCCCGGCTCAGACCCAGCACGGAAAACGTCACCGCCAGCGCGGCCGCCATCATCCCGCCGAGCCGGCGAGTTCGCGGGATCGAGACCAGGGTGATCGCCCCAAAAACCGAGCCGACGCCCGAAGCCGCCATCAGAAAGCCGAGACGATCCGGGCCCATGTGGAGCACGTCGCGCACGTAGAGCGGCATCATGACCGAGACGGTTGGGAAAATGAAGATCGTCATTGAAGCGATCATCCCGACCATCGCGAGGCTCGGTTTGTCCGCCCGAACATATCGGAACCCGTCTTTGAAGCCGCTCGCCCGCTGCGCCTCCTCTTCCTGGCTCCCGATCGCTCGCGGCGGGAGCGAGAGAAGCGCGACGATGAGGGCGAAGAAAGTAAACGCGTTCGTGAAAAAGGCCATCGCCGCGCCCCAAAAGCCGACGATGACTCCGCCGACCGACGGACCAACCAGCCGCGCGCAATGAAAGACCGCCCGATCGAGGGCGACCGCACCGGCAATTTCCTCGCGCCTGACGAGCTCCGGGACGAGCGCGGAGAGAGCCGGGTGTTCAAAGGCAAAGGCGATGCCTAACAATCCCGCGACCGCAATGATATGCCAGATCTGGATTCGCCCGCTGAAGATGAGCACGCCGATCACCACCGCGAGCGCGATCTGCACCACCTGGGTCCAGACCAGGATCTTTCGTTTGTCGAAACGGTCGGCCGCTGAGCCACCAAACATGGTCAGAAAAATCATCGGCAGTCCGGCCGCGAAATTGACCATCCCGAGCATGATCGCCTTGTCCGTCAACGTGCTCATGACCCAACCCTGCGCCATGATCTGCATCCAAGTGCCGGTGTCAGAAATCGAGGTCCCGATAATGTAACGCCGGAAGGGCCCTGGGCGAAGTAACGCAAGGGTGCCGCTTCCCCATGGTTTGGTGCCAGAGCTCATTGGACGAAACAGATACGCGGTGAAACAAAGCGCCGCAATTTGTCGAGGTGCAAACGGAGGCGTAAACCCGTCAGCAAGACGACGGGCCCCAAACCGGAGAAACGTCGCTCCCGCTCTACTCCCGCTCGTCGATCGGGATGACCTTTTTGCCGACTGGTTCGCCGACGTACTCGCTCAACGGGCGATAGAGCTTGTTGTCCTCGAGTTGCTCGAGAACATGGGCGCACCAGCCGCCGCAGCGTGCGATCGCGAAAACCGGGGTAAATAAATCAGTCGGGATGCCTAACGAATAGTAAACCGTCGCGGAATAGAAATCGACGTTTGCGTTCAGGTTCTTCTTTTCCTTCATCAACTGCGCGATCCGCTCCGACATGTTGATCCACTTCGGATCGCCCAGCTTCTCGCTCAGTTTCACCGCCATCTTCTGCAGGTGGGGCGCGCGGGGATCGAGCGTTTTGTAAACACGGTGGCCGATGCCCATGATCTTTTCCTTGTTGGCCAGCTTCTGCTCGATGTAGGCGTCGACTTTGTCTTCGCTCCCGATTTCCTCCAGCATGTGGATGACCCCCTCGTTCGCTCCGCCGTGGAGTGGGCCTTTCAGAGTGCCGATGGCCGAGGTGATCGCGGAATACATATCGCTCAGGGTCGAGATCGTGACCCGGGCGCTGAAGGTGGAGGCGTTGGTCCCGTGGTCGGCGTGCAGGACAAAGGCGACATCAAGAGTGTCGCTCGCCGCTTTCGGCTGCGGCTCGCCATTGATGAGATAGAGAAAATGTTCCGCCTCCGTGAGGTCGTCGCGCACCGGCGGGAGCGATTTGCCACTCCGGGCGCGGTGAAAATAGGCGGCGATAATCCCGATCTTGGCTGTGATGCTGCGGGCGCGGCGCTCGTTGATTTCGCGCGTTGCCTCCTTGTCCATCTCGGGATCGTAGAGCCCGAGCATCGAAACCGCGGTCCGCATCACGTCCATTGGGTTGGCCGTTTTCGGCGCGCCCTTGATGAAATCGATCACGCCGCCGGGCAACTCGCGCTCGGCTCGGAGCAGTTTCATGAATTGATCGACTTCCTTGCGATTCGGCAGCTTTCCTTTCCAGAGCAGGTAAAGGACCTCCTTGTAGCTGACCTTGCCGGCCAGTTCGTTGATGTCGTAACCGGAATAAATGAGCTGACCCTTGTCGCCGATCACGTCGCTCAGGCGCGTGCTATTGGCGACGATTCCTTCGAGTCCTTTTGCAATAACGGGCATCTATCTATTTCCTCTCATTCATCCGCGCAATCAAGGTGTCGGCCATGGTCGCAGGCGTGTCGGCCACGGCGATACCTGCGGCCTTGAGCGCTTCGATCTTGCCTTCCGCCGTGCCTTTTCCTCCGGAAACAATCGCCCCGGCGTGCCCCATCCGACGCCCCGGCGGCGCGGTCGCGCCCGCGATGAAGGCGGCCACCGGCTTTCGGCAATTGTCCTTGATCCAGGCGGCGGCTTCCTCTTCCGCCGAACCGCCGATTTCGCCGATCAAAATGATTGCCTCGGTTTTCGGATCGTCGTTGAAAAGCTTGACCGCATCGAGGTGCGACATGCCGTTGATCGGGTCGCCCCCGATGCCGATGCAGGTAGATTGGCCGAGCCCGCGCGACGTGAGTTGCCATACCGCTTCGTAGGTCAGGGTGCCGCTGCGTGAAATGACACCGACGCTGCCCGGCCTGTGGATGTAGCCGGGCATGATGCCGATCTTGCATTCGCCGGGCGTGATGATGCCCGGGCAATTTGGCCCAATCAGGCGTGACTTTTTCCCGGTCATCTCCGCTTTCACTTGCATCATGTCTACGACCGGAATGCCTTCGGTGATGCAGATAACGAGTTCGACTCCGGCGTCGACGGCTTCGAGGATCCCGTCCGCCGCACCCGCCGCGGGAACGAAAATGACAGAGACATTGCAGCCGGTTTCCTGGCGCGCTTCCCAGACGGTGTCGAAAACCGGCACTTTGCTTTCGAATTTCTGACCGCCTTTTCCAGGCGTAACGCCGGACACGACATTTGTGCCGTACTCCATGCACTGCTTTGCATGGAACCCACCGGCGCTGCCAGTGATCCCCTGCACGCAGAGACGGGTATTATTATCGACGAGAACAGACATCGTTAGGCGGATTTGCGTTTGTGCACGAGCAGCTTGTTCCCGTCCGGGTCGCGGAACTGCGCCATGAAACAGACCGGCGTTTCGATTTTCTCCATCTCGAAGGTCACCCCGCGCTCTTTCAGTTTCGCGATTGTCGCGTCAATGTCGTCGACTTCAAACGCGATCGAAGTGCCGTCACGCGAGGGTTTCCAGTCAGGATGACAGCCGACCCCGATCGTCGTATCGCCCAGTTCGTATTCAATCCAGGCGCCTCCCATCGCGCTCATCCCCGGCTTCAGCTCAAGGGTTTCCTGGTAAAATTTTCGCGCCCGTTCCGGATCGCTCACCGCCACCGCCACAAATGCAACGTTCTTGATCATGAAGCAGCCTCCTTTTCGTTCTGAGATTTCAACTTGTGGATGATGAGCTTATTACCATCCGGGTCCTGGATCACAGCCATCCGGCAAACCGGCGAATCCACCTGGTCAAAAGCAATTTTCCGCTCGGTCAGGCGCGCCGTCGCATCCTCCAGGCTTTCCACTTCCAAGGCGGTGCTTGTCCCCTGGTCGGACGGTTTCCATTGATCGCCGATGCACGCGATCGCGAGCGTGCCCGAGCCGATCGGATATTCCGTCCACATCTCGCCCGTCATCTCCGGGTCGGGCGCCAGCCCCAGCACGTTCTCGTAGAATGCGCGGGCGCGTGTCATGTCCGTTACCGGCACCCCGACAAATGCGATGGCGTTGATCTTCATCTTGTCTTCGCCGCTTTGACCGCCTTCTCCGCCGCGTCCGCCAGATCGTCCGCCGTAATCACCGCCAGTCCGGATTCGGCCAGCAACTTCTTCCCCGCATCGACGTTGGTGCCTTCCAGCCTAACGATCAGCGGCACGGAAAGGTGGACGATTTCCGCGGCCGCGATGATTCCCTGGGCAATGACGTCGCATTTCGCAATCCCGCCGAAGATGTTGACCAGGATGGCCTCGACCCTTTTGTCGGCGACGAGGATCTTGAACGCCTCGGTCACCTGTTCCTCGGTCGCGCTCCCGCCGACATCGAGGAAGTTGGCCGGGCTGCCGCCGTAAAATTTGATGATGTCCATCGTCGCCATGGCGAGGCCGGCGCCGTTTACAAGGCAGGCGATATTGCCATCGAGCCCGATGTAATTAAGGCCGAATTTCGAGGCCTCGACTTCGCGCGGATCTTCTTCCGCCGTGTCGCGCATGGCGGCGATCTCGGGGTGCCGATAGAGCGCGTTGTCGTCGAAGTTAAATTTCGCGTCGAGGGCAAGAACCTCACCGGTCTTCGTCACGACGAGCGGGTTTACTTCCACCATCGAGCAATCGGATTCGATAAAGGTGCGGTAAAGCGCGCTGAACAGTTTTGCGGCCGGCTTGATCTGGTCGGACTTAAACCCGAGCTGCTTCGCCAGTTTGCGCGTTTGAAATGGCTGCAAACCAGCCAGTGGATCGACCGGTTCGCGCATTATTTTCTCGGGCGATTTCTCGGCCACGGTTTCGATTTCCACGCCACCTTCCGTGCTCGCCACGATCAGCGGTGCAGCGGTTGCACGATCGAGCAGCACGGCGAAATAAATTTCCCGCTCGATATCGGCCGACTCTGCCACCAGCACCTTGTTCACGAGCCGCCCAGCTGGACCTGTCTGGTGGGTGACGAGCGTTTGCCCGAGCATCTTCCCTGCGACTTCGCGGGCTTCCTCGGGTGACCTTACGAGATGCACGCCGCCCTTGAAGCCATTCGCGAAAGTCCCCTTTCCGCGACCGCCGGCGTGGACCTGCGCCTTCACGACCAGCTCATTCGTCCCGAGCTCACGTGCGATCTTTTCCGCTTCTTCCGGCGTGGCGGCAACCTCTCCACGGGTCGTGGCCGCGCCAAATTTTTGCAGCAATTCCTTCGCCTGATATTCGTGAATGTTCATGCAGTAGCGCGAGCGCTTTCACTAAGCCCGCGAAGTGCGCGGCAGGCAATTGAATTCTCTTGCCGCAGTTCCGGGTGCTTTTACCCAGCTTCCGCTACGGCAAGTTGTAAGCTTCCACGAGTCCGACACCGGTCGTGCCACCCACTCCGCTCAGGATTGCGGTATAAGCCCCCGGCGACAGATCGATGCTGATGGCTGACTCGAGATCGTTGCTCGGCGCGAGGCCGGTGCCCATGATTTCCGCCTCCTGCGTATCTTTCCAGTTGTCGTTTGAGACGATCAACATCCCGTCCGCGTCATAAAGATCGAGTTGAGGATCCGGCAAAGGAGTTGTGAAGAGCTCAATAATGGACGGCCCGATTCCCCGAAGCACCATCTTCGCGGGTAGCGTGCCGCCGATAATGACCCCGCCAATCAGCACATCGTCGCCGGTCCCGACGTCGCCGCGCGTGGAAATGTTCGCCAGACGCGATGTCCCGTCACTGAGATCATAGACTTCGGCAAGGGCTATACCCGAGGTGTCGTTGACCCCACTCACGACCACGGCGTACGCGCCCGGCGCGAGGGATCGGAAAAGTGCCGATTCCAGCGGATCCGTCGGCGCGAGACCCGAGGCGATTACTTCAAAAGACTGCGGGTCGGATTGCCAATCGTCATTCGATGCGATCGGGTTGCCCGACAAATCGTAGAGCGTCAACGTCGGGTTAGCCAGCCGCCCCGGGACCGGCTCGCCACCCACCTCGAGGCTCGGTCCGATTGCCCGGACCACAATGTCCTCTGGATCGTTGCCGACAATGATGAAACCAGCAATCAGGTCACCTGATCCCGGCTGCACGTTGCCCCGCGTTGAAATATTCTGGGCCCGCTCAATGGGATAAAGCACCAGAGTGAGATTTATCGTCACGGCGCGAGTTGCATCGCTGGCCGTGACGGCGACGGGGAACGTACCATCCTCGGTCGGAGTGCCCGAGATAAGTTTTGTTGCCGGATCAAAGGTGAGCCCGCCAGGCAAGTCGGATACATCGATCGAGGTCGCCTCGAAGTAGATCGGCACCTGAAAATATTGTGGCTTGAAGGCCGTGCCGTAGAACGAAGTCGTCACATCGGCTTGGAGGTCATAGACCTCGATCGCTGTTCCATCTGCGACAAAAAGGTATCGGCCGGACTCGTCAGTAATCAGGTCCGAAACCAAATCGTCAAGCACAGCCAGCGCCGAAAACTCTGCGAACGTCGCCGTGTTGAAAAGGAGGACCTGCTTGGCGCCGGCGCGATACTCGTACGCGATCTTGTCGTCAGGACCGAAGGTGAGAACGGAAGGATACGGGCCAATGTTGAAGCTCCCCGTTCGGACAGTAAAGTCCGTAGGATCGATGACATCGGTCAGCAAAAACATGGGAGCGTCGCGGCTGGGGGAAAGGCCCCCCAAGTGCCGCAGGTCATCCAGCCTGGCCGGGCGCTCGGGCGGGTTCACGGCGTTGCCATTGAGGTTCGGATAGCAGAGTAGCGCCCCATCGTGGCTCAACTTCAGATTGACGCCACCATCGCCCGTGGTCGGAGGCACAGATGTCTCGACCAGGACCGGGGTCGCCGTTGAGATGTCATATCTTTTTAGCGTCGAGGGATTCAGCTGTGTGTTACCGAAGTAGAGAGTGGTGTAATCGGGGCTGATCTGCAGCAGTCCCTTGTTGTAAGGATGTGCATCCAAGAAAGCCTGGGTAGCTCCAGTCATCGCGTCCACCTGCAATAGCCCATCCACATCGTCGACTGGGGTAATGAAAAGTCGGTTAGACAGGCCAGCCGCCACCTGCCATGGCTTAATGTCCACGAATTACGGCTGCAATGTGGCAAGCGTCGTCAAATCCAGCACTCCGATTCGCGTTGTGCCACTCAAAGCCACGTAGAGCGACAACCCATCGGGCGACATGGCCATGCCGGCTGGTGTCAATCCGATCGGAATAGTATTTGATAGCCTAATGGGGGCGGTATCGATCACCGCCACCGTGTTATCGGCGGGCACGCTTGCGTAGATGCGGTGCCGCGCCGGATCGGCCACAAAGCGATTCGCCACGACGGTGAATCTCGCGACCAGATTGTCATTTCCGGTCGTCTGGGCTGGGCTGGCGAGAGCAGTGCTGAGCAGGACCGCGGCTGCAAGGAAAGTCCGAGGGGAGAATTTCATAAGTGAGCGCGGCTTGTTAGTAGAAAGAGAAAAGTCTGCGGTAAGAATCGGAGAGCAAGGCATCGCAAGCGATCGTTTTTCGTTGGGCGGGCGCACTTTGCTCGCCTGCGGCCAAATAAAACACTCCCGACTAAGGCAAATAATACGCTTCCAGCTACCCACTCCGTCCTTCTCTCCGACTCCGCTGACGATCGCGGTGTAAGCGGTGGGCGCCAGTTACGTGCGATTTCACGCGTCGGTCGCTGAATTATGCTTGCTTTGGTTCGCCCGACGGACGCAACTATCACGAATGAAAACCGTACTTGCTCTAGTCACCATCCTCATCGCCTGCACTGGCTCGAACCCGCTTCAGGCCGGCACGCCGGCCGACGATAAGGCCTTCACCGAAAAATACAAAACCGCCTACGAAGCGAACGACACAGCTACGTTGCAGTCGTTCCTCTACACGGAAAACGCCAACCCGATGGCGCTCGAATTCTTTAAGATGATGATCACAGACGGCGCGGGCGGGAAGATCTCGACGATCGAGTTGGTGAGTCTCTCGGCCGAGGACGCAAAGAAAGCCGCCGGCACTCAGGATGGCCCCGGCGGCATGAAAACCAAGATGCCGCTCAAGCCGACGAAGAAACTCAAAGTCACGGTCGAGCACAAGGACGCCAACGGCACCTCCTCGAGCACGAGCGAAAGCTTAGTGGCGGAAAAGGATGGCCACTACGTTATTCCCGTGCCGGTGGACGCGAAGTAGCTAAAGCGTCGCGGACGGTTGTTTTTCCGCCACGAGGAGGACCGTTCGCGTCGATCCCCGATTATCGAATCTGAAACGACGCCCGTACAAAAAAACGCGCTCATCCCGGCAGAACCTGGGCGGGCGCGTTTCGTTTCGTCTGCGACCTACTTTTTGACGATCTCGGCGTTCTCCAGCATCGACACTCCGCCGTTGCTCGCCATTTTGCCTTTTAAGGTCACGGTCTTGCCCGCGAGCGGCGCGAGCTCGTCGTTCATTGGCTTGTGCGCGCCGACCACGAGGTAGGCCTTGCCGTCGCTCAGGATCCCGACCGGGCCGCCGTTCTTGATGCATTTCTCGGCGCAATCGGCGTGTTTGGCACCCGTCGCGTTGTGATCAATGTAGCACATCATATCGACGATCTCGCCGGTCACTTCCTTGCTCGCCGAATCAGATTCTTCTTTTGCTTCCTCGGCCACAGCGAACGGCGCAGTCGCCAGCGCCGCGGTGAAAGCGAGCGTGACCGCCAGTTTCATAAACTTTGGAACTCTTTCAGTGGTTGAATACATGCCAGAACGTCCGCTCGAAGCATCCCGCGGTCAATTCGTTAGGTTTGGTTAATCGCAGAGAGCGCCGAGGACGCGAAAAGGCTGGAGAATTTTAAGAGGGATAATTCAATCTCCCTCCGCGCTCTCTGCATCCTCGGCGGTCAGTTTTTTCCGCGCTCGATGAGACGCGCGAATTCCGCAAAGAAATAACCGGCATCATGCGGCCCGGGCGCGGCTTCGGGATGATATTGCACGCTGAAGATTGGCAGCTCGCGGTGCCGCATGCCCTCGACTGTGCCATCATTCAAATTGATGTGCGTCACTTCGACGTCGTTAGGCAAAGAATCCGGATCAACCGCGAAACCGTGATTTTGCGAAGTGATCGCGACCTTCCCCGTGACCAGGTCCTTGACCGGTTGGTTTCCGCCGCGATGACCGAACTTGAGTTTGAAAGTGCGACCGCCAAAAGCGTAACCCAGCAACTGATGCCCGAGGCAAATCCCAAAGATCGGGACGCGTCCTATAAGGTCTCGGACCGCCTCGTGGGCGTAGTCGAGAACCGACGGATCTCCCGGCCCATTGGACAGGAAGACGCCGTCCGGCTTGTAACTGAGCGCTTCCTCCGCCGTCGCCGGCGCCGGCAATACCGTCACGCCAAAACCGTTCTGCCGCAGTCGGCGCAGGATGTTTTCCTTCATCCCGTAGTCGTAGGCGACAATCCGATGCCGAATCGGCGGGAGCGCGGTTTTCTTGCCATTCTCGATCGTCCAGACGGCACTCGCCTGATCGTCCGGATCCCAGGTGTAAGCGGCCGGCGTGGTCACTTCGCGCACGTAATCCATCCCGATCACGCCCTTGCCCTCGACCGCGCGCCGCACTGCTTCCTCGGACGCCATTTCCTCGGTCGTCAGGCAAGCCTTCATCGCCCCGCGGGTGCGGAGGTGACGGGTCAGCGCGCGGGTATCGATTCCCTGTACGCCCGGGATCTTCCACTTCCGCAGATATTCGTCGAGCGGACTGTCCGACCGCCAGTTGCTCGCCACCTCGCTCAGTTCCTCGATCACGAATCCGCGCACGTGCGGCATGCGGCTCTCGGCGTCGGCCGCGTTCGTCCCGTAGTTGCCGATCAGAGGATAGGTCATGGCCACGATCTGGCCGCGGTAGGAGGGATCAGTCAGCACTTCCTGGTAGCCCGTCATGGAAGTGTTAAAGCAGATTTCGCCCACGGAGGTACCTGCTGCGCCGAATGATTCACCTCGGAAAATCCGGCCGTCCTCGAGCGCGAGAAGCGCCTGGAGCGAAGACGAAGCGGGCTGCGGCATCGTCTCGATGTAGCCGCCAAGCGCCTGCCCGTCAAAAAAAGCGCCCGAACCATGGCAGATCCGGACGCTCAAAGTATTACCCCGTCAGTGCCGTTTAGGCGGATTTCCCGTACCCTTCTGGTAACGGGCGGGTGACCGCCGCCGGAGCGTCTGACTTCCAATTAAGGCCTGCCATCTTCTCCCAACGACCTAGCCCCCTTGCTAACAACATCGGTCCGGGATTCGCACCTGTAATCTCGAACACCGCAGGGTAAATTCTGAAAGTTGTCGATAGAGAGCTGAAAGTAGACGCGAGAAGGTCTTTGAACCTTCAACTCTCAAGCAACAACTCTCGGAATCCTCAAAGAACTATTCGCGAAGTTCCACACCCAATTGGTTTCGCAACCTCTCGCGAATCCGATCGTGCGCGGCACTCACTTCATCGGAAGTCAGTGTCCGGTTTTTGTCGAAGTATGTCAATGAATACGCTAGCGATTTTCGGCCCGCACCGATGTGCTCCGCGCCTTTTCCGCCGAAGAGATCGAAGAGTTCGACCGTCGCCAGGAGCGGTTCCTTCGCTTCCTTGATCGCGGCCAGGATTTCGTCGTGGCTTAAACTTTCCGGCGCGATCAGCGCAATGTCGCGCCCGACCGAGGGAAAACGCTGCAGCTCGCGAAACTGCCGCGCGCTCGCGGTCGTTTCAAATTCGTTAGGCAAATCTACTTCCGCGACATAGGCCGGCGCGCTCGCGCTGCTTTGCGTGGAAACGAGCTGCCCCCCAAGGCCGCACTTTTCATTGTCGAAAAATATTTCGGTCGCGAGCGCAAACTCAGCACTTTCGATGCGACGGATCGTGACTTCACCCAATCCCATCGCCGCGAGCGCGCCTTTCAGGTCGAAGAGATCGAGCGCCCGGGTCGAACCGCCGCGCCAATGCATTCTACCGGAAGCGGCGCCAGAGAGAAGAAGTGTGAGACGCCGGACCTCGTCGCCGTTAGGCGGGAGGAAGACGCGGCCGATTTCAAAGAGCCGCACGCTTTTCGCGCCCGCGCGAACATTTCTCTCCAAGGCCGCGATCAAACCGGGAAGGAGGCTCGGCCGGAGTGCGACGTGGTCCTCGCTCAGCGGGTTGCGCAGCTCGACCGCGGTTTCGGCGAAGCCCATGCCTAACGTTTGACGTCCGACAAGCGCGGAGGTGCGCGCTTCCGAAAAACCGCGCGCCACCAGTCGCTGTCGCAACTCCATTTCAAAATCGTAGCGACGATCGGCGGCGGAGACCGGAGTGAACCGGCTGCGATCAGCGGCCGGGATGCGGTTGATCCCAAAGACACGCACCACTTCTTCGATCAGGTCCACTTCGCGGCAAAGATCGGAGCGGTAACTCGGAATGCGCCAGCTCGATTGTTCCTCGGTCGCGCCCAGTTTGTGGAGGCCGAATCCTTCCAGAATCCGATCCACTTCCGCCGGAGCGACCGCGGCACCGAGCAATTCGTTGCAGCGCGCATAACGAAGGCTGAACCCCGCCGGCGGCGCGGGCAAAGTGCCGGCCGTGATCGTTTCGCCCGCCGGTTCGCCGCCGGCAATCTCGCGGATCAATTGCGTGGCACGCTCCGAAGCGCGCAAGACCATCCCGGGGTCTACGCCCCGCTCGAAGCGATAGCTGGCGTCGCTCGGGAGATTCAATTCGCGCGCCGTCCGGCGAATGTTGGCCGGCAGAAAATAGGCGCTCTCGAGGAGGACGTTGCGGGTCGTGCTCGTCACGCCAGAATCTTCGCCGCCCATCACTCCGCCGATCGCGACCCCGCGGGCAGCGTCGGCGATCAGCATGTTTTTGGGGTCGAGCGTGTAATTCCGTCCATCGAGGGCCAGAAACTTTTCGTCAGGCTGGGCCAGCCGAACGTTGATTCCGCCTTTCAGTTTGTCGGCATCGAAGGCATGCAGCGGCTGGCCGAGTTCCAGCATCACGAAATTGGTAATATCGACGATGTTGTTGATCGCACGCAGCCCGACCGCCTCGAGTTTGGCGCGCAACCAGTCCGGGCTGGGGCCGACGGTGATATTTGTGATCCGGCGCGCGGAATAGAACGGGCACTCGTCAGACGCACTGATCTGCACCGCATCGCCGGTTTCGGTTTGTGGCTCTGCGATCTCGAGCACGCCCAGCGGCTTTTGGGTTAACGCCGCAATCTCTCGCGCCATTCCGTAGTGGCTGAGCAGGTCGGACCGGTTCGGCGTGATCTCGACGTCAAGAATGGTGTCGTTAGGGAAAAGTTCGCCGATCGGCGCGCCGATCCTCGCCTCCGGCGAGAGGATGAGTAAACCGGCCGCGTCGTCCGCGATCCCGAGTTCCTTCGCGCTGCAGAGCATGCCCTGCGACTCCACGCCACGCAGTTTGCTCGCTTTGATTTTGAGTTCGCCGCTCAGAACCGCGCCCGGCTGCGCGAGCGGCACCTTGTCGCCAACCTTGTAATTTTTCGCACCGCAAACGATCTGGCGTGGACGCCCGCTCCCGTCATCGACCTGGCAGACGCTAAGGCGATCGGCGTTTGGGTGCTGGGCCGAAGAAGTGATCTGCGACACCACGACGTGATCGAAATTCGCGCCGCGATTTTCGATCCCCTCGATCTCCACTCCGGCGAGCGTGAGCAGCTCCGAAAGTTGCCCGACGTCGCCGGGCAACTCGACAAATTCCGCAAGCCAGTTAAGAGAAAATTTCACGATCGAAACTGCCCCAAAAACCGCAGGTCGTTCTGCACGAAAAGCCGGATATCCGGGATCCCGAACAGGATCATGGCAAGCCGATCCATCCCGAGACCGAAGGCGAAGCCGGTCCACTTTTCGGGATCGTAGGCGGTGTCGCCGCGGGCCCGATTCACCTCTTCGTAAACCGCCGGGTGCACCATCCCGCAACCACACACCTCGATCCACTTTTCGCCGCTCTTGAGCGCTTTCGATTTCACATCGATCTCGAAACTCGGCTCGGTGAAGGGAAAATAATGCGGCCGGAAGCGAACCGCCGTGTCCGGCCCGAAAAGTTCGCGCAAAAAATATTCCAGGGTGCCTTTCAAGTCGGCCACGCTCACCCGCTCGTCGACGTAGAGTCCCTCGATCTGGTGAAACTGCGCGCTGTGCGTGGCATCCACTTCATCGCGTCGGAAAGCGGCCCCCGGCGCAATCACGCGGATCGGCGGCGGAGCCGATTCCATGGTGCGGATCTGGACTGTCGACGTGTGCGTGCGCAGGAGCCGGCCATCCGGCAAAAAGAAAGTATCCTGCTCGTTCCGCGCCGGATGATCGGGCGCGGTGTTGAGGGCGTCGAAACAATGCCACTCGTCCTCCACGTCGGGACCTTCGGCGAGCGCGAAACCCATTCGGTGAAAAATCCCGATCGCGCGGTCGAGCATCTGGGTGAGCGGATGGAGCGCGCCGATGTCGTTAGGCGTGCCGGGAAGCGAGATGTCGATCTCAGCCAAAGCGCCGGCTTCGCGCGCGGTCCGCAATTTTTCGCCAGCCTCCTCGAGTGCGGCGTTGACGGCGTTTCGCGCCTGGTTGAGGAGCTTCCCAACGACCGGGCGCTCCTCTTTCGAGAGCGACTTCATCTGCTCGCCCCAGGCGGAAATGCTCCCGCTGCGTCCGAGATACTGAACGCGCGCGGCGTCCAGGGCCTGTTCGTCAGTGGCGGCGGCGATCTCGGCCAGGGCCGCGTCGCACAGTTCTTCGAGCGGATGCGTCATTCGTTGTAGCGTCCGCTGTCTCAGCGGACAACGGGATCGTGCGCTGAGACAGCGCACGCTACAAGTTTACGCTGCCTTCTTGCTCTTCGACTCGTTTTGCTTCTTCTCGAGCGCGCTCTTTACCTGCTCGACAATGCCCTTGAAGGCGGCCTCATCGGTGATCGCGAGATCGGAAAGAATCTTGCGATCAAGTCCGATCCCGGAAGCCTTGAGGCCCTCGGCGAAACGGCTGTAGGTGAGGCCCTGGGCGCGGACAGCGGCGTTCAAGCGCTGCACCCAAAGCATGCGGAAATTGCGCTTGCGAGTCTTGCGATCGCGATAGGCCCAGTATTTGGCCTTCATCATCGCGTCCTTCGCGTACCGGAAAAGTTTCGATCGGCGGCCCCGGTAACCCTTAGTGGTGTCGAGGACGCGTTTGCGGCGCTCCCGGCTGGCGGGCGCGTTGGTGGCTCTTGGCATCTGTTATTCCCCGCCGAGGCGAGGCTCCTGTTCAGCGAATTGTTCTTGTTTTCGTGTAAGGCTTGCCCGACCTCATTCGCTGATTCGGCCGACTCTTGCGAGGCCGGACCAGGTGGGCAAAGAATTCCGCGCGACCAGCGCAACGGAGGCCAATAGTAAACCCGAAGCGCTGTTGCTCAAATCGTTTTTCTGCGACGGTCTCCAGGTCGCCAAAACTGAAATGAAACGCCTCCTTCGCAAGCTGCACCTGATTTCCGACGAGCGAGCTCTGAAAGAAGAACGCCGGGCTGAAAAGGAAGCACGCAACCGGGCGCGACCGAACGCGCGACTCTCCTACGCCGAACACATGACAAATCTGCTCGCGAAAAACGATCCTGCCGCGGCGATGTCGCTCGCGGTCGGCGGCGATTACGAGGTCATGGGGGAAGCATTGCGCGAGCGATTGGTGCGGTTTGGTCTCCAGCCTAACGACTACCTGATCGATGTCGGCTGCGGTTCCGGCCGGGTCGCCTTTTCCCTCGCCCGCTCGCCCTGGCGCGACTCGCTGCGTTATCTCGGGATTGACATCGTGCCAGAGATGCTCGCCTTCGCGGCCGCAAAATGCGCGCAACCGCGCTGGCGCTTCGAGCTCGTGACGGAGCCGAGAATTCCGGAAGCCGATGGTGTCGCGCAGATGGTCTGTTTCTTCTCCGTCTTCACCCATCTGCTGGAGGAGGAATCGTTCCTCTACCTCGAGGAAGCGCGCCGCGTTCTGCAACCGGGCGGCCGAATCGTCGCTTCCTACCTCGACATCGCAGACCCAAACCATTGGGATATTTTCGAAGCCAACGTCCGCTCCGCACGGCTCCGCCAGGAGAAGCCGATGGATATTTTTCTCTCCGAGGATTTTTTCGCAACCTGGGCGAAGAAACTCGATCTCGACATTATCGAAACGCGCGCGCCCGATTGCGGGCAGCGGACCTGCATTTTGCAGAAACGTTAGGTCGGCTCGTCAAATTTCGCCGGCAAGCCGAAGAAAGCCGCGATTTGTTTCCACCATTCGATCGGCGCTGCGGGATCGAAGTCGCTCCCTTCGGCTCCGTCGGCCAGCCGCCTGACCTTTAGCATCGCGATTGCCTCCCTTTCTTCCGCCGACATCGTCGGCGGCGATGCAGCCGGGAGCGGGCGCGGCGTCAGCCTGGCAATTTTCATTCGCATCGAACCAGACGAAGTGGCAAAGCCGGCAAACATCGATTGCAGGCGAATCCAGCGCGTCGGCCAGGGCGACCTGGAGCATCGGCCGCCCGCAACAGGGGCAGGCGCGATGGCCGGTCGCCGGATTGCTCAGCACGCGCCGCCAGAACGGGTTGATCGATTCGTTCGTAAAAGTGCGACGCAACAACTCGACGCTCAAAGCGCGGCCGCCGCAGCGCTCGCACGCCCAAAAGATGCCATGCGCCATCCGCACCTGCCCGAGCGGAAGGCGGCAAGCCGGGCAAATAAATTCGTCGCGCACAACGGCAGGCTAATTTGGAACTGGCTGGAAACGGAAGCTTTCCTACAATTGGCGGATGCATTGGCTGCGCCGGCATCGCCTCGTTATCCTGGCCGCGATCTGCGCCTTTTGGACAACGCTGATTCTGCTCGGCCGGGAGTTTCCCATGGTGCCGTTTTCTTCCACGCCGTGGCGCGCGGAGCAGTGGTTCGAGGATCTGTTGCGGAAAGAAGGACGCAAAACGCCGACGCGCGCCGATTTCGTTTTCCTTGGGCTCGACCAGAGCACACTCGAAATGCCGCTCCTCTCGCCCGAGGAACTGGCAGATAACCGCGCCTTCCAACTCATGACCCAGAAGACCTTTCCCTGGTCGCGCGAGGTCTGGGCCATCCTCCTGGACAAGCTCTTCGCGAATGGCGCGCGGCTCGTAATGTTCGATTTCATCTTCAGTCCGCCTAACGAAGGGGATCCCGCGTTCGCGGCGGCGCTGGCTAAATATCACGACCGGGTCGTGATCGGGGCAAATGTCGACACGGGCAACAACCAGCAGGTCGTCTGGCCTAACGCGACTTTGATTCCAGATCCGGCCAATGACCCGCGAGTCGGCCTCGTAAACTACTGGCCCGACCCTAACGACGGCAAGGTGCGCTCCGCCGTCTTCACCATCTCGGAGCGCCAACTCGCGGGTCTGGCATCGTTTCCTGGCGAAGAAGTCTTTCAGACGTTCGACGCGCGCGGACTCGAGCAACTGGGGCGCGCTGCCGACGTGCCGCGTGATCAGCGCGCGCACATGCTGCGCTTCAGCGCGGTCGGCGCTTATCCTCCCCGTCCGCTCTACGAGGTTTTCGACCCGAAACTCTGGCGCGCCAACTATCAAGACGGCGCTTTTTTCAAAGACAAAGTGGTCATGGTCGGGGCGGCCTCACAAATTGCGCACGATGTCGTGAACACACCGATGAGCCCGAATACGCTCGGGCCGGCGCTGCACCTCGAAACGATGGCAGCGGCGCTCGGACACGAATTCCTCCGGCCGACACCGCGCTTTTGGATGCAGGGGCTGGTGGTGGCGGGCGGCACGCTGGCCTGGCTGCTCATTGCGTTCGTCAGGCGACCGGTGGCCTCGTTGCTCGCGCTCGGCTTTCTCAGCCTCGCCTACCTCGGCGCGACCCGACTGGCCTACGATAACGTCGGATTCCTCCTCCTCACCGTCCCGGTGCTGAGCGCGTTTCTTCTCAGCGGCATATCCTCGTTAGGCTTCGAGTATGTCCTCGAGACGATCGAGAAATTGCGCACCCGTCGCACCCTCGAGCGCTACGTTTCGAAGAATCTGGTGAAAGAAATTCTCGATAATCCGGGCGGCTTCTACAGCAGCCTGAAGGGGGTGCGCATCCCGGCGACCGTCCTCTTTTCCGACATCGTCGGCTTCACCAGCCTGACCGAGAACGCCGACCCCGAGGCGCTCGTCACGCAGCTGAACGAATATCTCAGCCGGATGACCGCGGCGGTCTTTCAGAACAACGGCACGCTCGACAAATTCATCGGTGACGCGGTCATGGCGGTGTGGGGCAACGTGCGCAGCCAGGGGGAAGCGAACGACGCGAAGCTGGCCGCCCGCGCCGCGCTCGCGATGCGCCGGGAGCTGAAGAAATTAAACGATGACTGGTTCGCCCGCGGCATCGCGCCGTTTGCCATCGGCATCGGAATCAACCAGGGCATCGTCGTAGGCGCCAACATCGGTTCGCAGGAGAAAGCTGATCCGACAGTGATCGGCGACGCCGTCAATCTGGCCTCGCGGCTCGAGGGCCTAACGAGAACCTATGCGGTCGATATCATCATGGGACCGACCGCGACGGAGTTTGTGCGCGATCAGTTCCACGTTCGCTCGGTCGCGCGCGTTCAGGTGAAGGGGAAATCGGCGCCGGTCGAAATCTCGACCCTGATCGGCGAGCGGAACGAGAAGATCGACCCGGATTTGCTCCGGCATCTCGAATCCTACGAGGAAGGTTTTCAAAAATTCCGGCAGCGCGATTTCCAGGCCGCCAAGATATTGTTCTCACGCTTTCTCGAATTCTACCCGACCGACCATCTCGCGAAGATGTATCTGGAACGGGCGCTCGAATACGAGGTCGCGCCTCCGGATGAGAAGTGGAACGCGGTCGAGGTCTTCAAGAAGAAGTGACACTCGATTCACCGTTTCCACGGACTGTTGCCCTCTGCCGCCGCACCTGATACTGCTCACGCCATGCCGAAACTTTCCGTTTTCCTGGAAAACTCCCGCGCGACGCACGAATTGACCGAAGAACGGATCACGATTGGGCGCGGACCCGACAACATGCTTCAGATCGACGACCCGTCGGTTTCGGGCCGGCACGCCCAACTCCACCTGATTGACGAGCGCTATCAACTGAAGGACCTCGGCTCGACCAACGGCACGCGGGTTAACAGTGAGTTGGTGACCGATACTTTTCTGCGCGTCGGCGATCGGATTCGTTTCGGGAAAGTCGAGGCGCGTTTTGAATCGGACGCGACCGGCCAGGCGCAGCCGCTGCCGGGAGCGGATGAGATCGAGGCTCGCCCGGCGGAGATAAGCGAGAAGCCGGCCGATTTCGCCAACGCCTCGCCTTTTCCGAATCGACAGAAGGAGAAAGACCAGATGTCGACCGCGATCCTGGCGGTGGCCGCTGTCGCGGTGCTGGCGTTTCTCATCAGCATGCTCGGGTTGCTCCAGATTCATGCGCCGTGACGCTCGTCGGGGCCCGACCCTGGGTGCCGGGGCATTGCAGGGCGTGCCATCCTGGCCGCCCGGCTGAGGATGAGAAAAGGGGCGGGCGGCCAGGATGGCACGCCCTACACGCGGCCGCGGATTTCGTCAGGCGTCACGCCATGCGCGCGCAGGGTGCGCAAGCTGAGCGCGTCGTCGCGCTTGGCGAGGCGTTTGCCTAACGAATCGGTGACAAGCGGGACATGGCAGAAATCCGGCGCCGCCAAATCGAGCGCGTGGTAAAGAAGAAGCTGCCGAAAGGTCGAGCGAAGCAGATCCGCTCCGCGCACGACTTCGGTAATTCGCTGCGCGGCATCATCAACCACGACGGCGAGTTGGTAGGCTGGCACGTCGTCCTTACGCCAGACGACAAAATCGCCGAACTCGAATCCCGCCAGCGCCCGCTGCGGACCGGCGGATTGATCGAGAAAGTTCAGCGCCTCACCGTCCGGGACGCGAAAACGCCAGTTTACGCCAGCCGGCGCTTCCGCTTCCGAAATCGTTAGGCTGGCCGGCCGACAGGTGCCGGGATAGATCGGTTCATCATCCTCGGCATGGGGCGCGCCGGCGGCGCTCAGGACGTCACGCCGGGTGCAGGTGCAGGGATAAATCAGTCCGCGATCACGCAAGCGTTTCCAAGCCCCGAGATAAAGCGCCCGGCGTTCGCTTTGCAGAGTCGGAACTCCTTCCCATTGCAAACCGAACCATCCGAGATCTTCCACGATCGCCTTGCGAAACTCCGGACGGCAACGATCGCAATCGAGATCTTCGATCCGCAGCAGGAGCTTGCCGTTCCGCGCCCGCGCGCGTTCCTGCGCTCGCCAGAATGTGACGGCGTGGCCAACGTGCAAATAGCCGGTCGGCGAAGGCGCGAGCCTGCCGCGGTAGCCGCTGTCAGGTTGATCCCGCAGTCGCGGGAGAAACTTCTCCGATTCCATTTTGCGCAGGATAAAGAATAGTCAGCGATTCTTCTCGAATGACCACAAGGCTCCTTCTTTTCGATATCGATGGCACTTTGATCGACTCCGGCGGCGCCGGGATCCAGTCGCTCAAGGATGTCCTGCAACAGAAATTCGGAATTTCGGATGACCTCCACGGGGTCGAGATCGCGGGCAAGACCGACACCGGAATCGTGCACCAGATTCTGCGGAAACAGAAGATCGCGATCGATGATGCAACGACCGCGGCGTTTCTCGATCTTTATATCGAATTCCTGGCCCGCGAACTGCCGCTGCGGAAGGGAACGATCCTGCCCGGCGTGCAGGAACTTCTGCTCCGGCTGCAGGAGCGGCCGCAAAATGTCCTTGGCCTTCTCACCGGCAACCTGGAGCGCGGCGCGAAACTGAAACTCTCGCATTACGGGCTTTGGGACTTTTTCGAATTCGGCGCTTTTGCCGACGATCACCACGATCGGAACGAACTCGGACCTTTCGCGCAGAGGCGGGCGCGGGAGAAACACGCCATCAATTTCGCCGCCGCGGCAATCGATGTGATTGGCGACACGCCACACGATATCGCCTGCGGTAAAGCGATCGGAGCACGCACAATTGCGGTTGCGACCGGAAGTTTTGCCCGTGAGCAACTGGCTGAGCATAAGCCGGATCGGATTGTGGACGACTTTTCTGAGGTGGAAGAGGTCATGAGCGAATTGGGCTGGTGAGTCTCTTTCGTGGTCGATCAATGTAGAGGCGGCTGTGTCAGCCGGTGGCAGGGGCTGTCTTACCGCTCTGCGGCCAACACGGTCCCCGCTACAGTGCGGTTCGGTGGGCGAGCACGAGTTGGAAATTGACGGATCGAACAAGAGTGACATGATTTGCCACCTGCGATGGCGAACACCGAACCAAGCATCCTGCCCCTCGAAGGCGAAATCGATTTGCACGTTTCGCCGCAGATCGGCACTTCCCTGGCCAACCTGATCGCCGCCAAACCGCCCCATCTGGTGGTCGATCTCTCGAAGGTCAGTTACATCGACAGCTCAGGACTGGCCGTCCTGATCGAGGCGATGCAAAACGTCGGCAGCTACGGCGGAAAATTCGCGCTTTGCGGTTTGCAGGAAAGTGTCCGCCCGATCTTCGAGATCGCGCGACTCGATCAGGTCTTCCGAATTTTCCCCGACACGGCCTCGGCCCTCGGGACGTGATTCAAGACGGCGAGCGTGCGCTCGACATTAATCGAAATGTCGAATTGCCCTGCGTGTTCGAGAATGGCCGGGCGGGCGGTTTCCCGGCGGTTGGATTCGGCCCAATAACGCAGCTCGTCGCAGATCTGCCCGACATTCGACGGTGCATCGATGATTGAACCATGGACGCGATGCTCGATGATCTCGCTGAAGCCGTTGTCCCGTGTCGTGATGACTGGCAACCCGGCGGCGAGCGCTTCGAGGCAGGCGTTGGAAAACGGATCGTAAAGGGTCGGCAACAGAAAGATGTCGGCTGCCGCGTAAAGGGCGGGGAGATCGCGCACCGCGCCGAGCCGCTGGACGGCACGGCCATCGACCCTCCGGCCGCGTCCGGCCACGAAAAGACGAAAGTTCCCGCCTAACGAATTGATAGCCTCGATGGCGAAGCGCAGTCCCTTGCGTTCCCAGCCGGACCCGACAAAAAGGACCGCGATCTCCTCCTCGCGCAGTTGGAGGATTTTGCGCTTCAAAGCCCGCGCCTCGGCGTCGGGACGAAAATCGGCAAGCGGCACGCCATTCGGCACAACCACGATCTGCTCCGCGGGATAGCCATAGAATTGCGTCGCTTCCCGTTTCACCATCTGGGAGTTGGCGATGACGCGGCGCGCCCCGCCGCCAAAAAGCGCCCGCTCCAGCTCGAGGGCGTCGTGGTGTTTGGCGTTGAATTTGCGCAGCCAGCGGCGAAGGAAGGACGAAGCGGCGTCGCGCCTTTCCATCCATGCCTGGTGAATCCCATCGCCCGCCCGGTAGACATCGCAGCGCCAGACCCGCTCCAAACTCAGGAGCAGGTCGCAATGCTCGCGCGGCTTGATTTTTTCCAGCTCATCGGCAAAACGATGGGCGGTCTCGCCGCGCATTCGGGTGATCGGTCCCCATGGCCACTCGCGCGCGGGCCAGCCGGCGTCGGTAAAGAGCCGAGTCGCATGCCCGGATTCGCTCAGGCCGCGCGCGAGACGCTTCAGGTAAGCCTCGGCTCCGCCTGTCTCGGAATGGCCGCGCCGGACCAGGCCGATCGTTAGGCGGGGAGCACTTATCTCGGGCAACACGGAGGAGTTCTACCTTTACTTGGCCACATTCCCAACAATAATGGTAAGGCCATGGTGGGTGAAACTCTAAATGCCCCGCCGCGCGCATCCGCGATGACTCTGGCAACGGAGAGGTTACCGAAGTCGCTCCTCTATTCGATTTTTGCGCGCATCGGCGGCTCGGGCTTGGACACGGACGCGTTTGAAACGCTTCGCGCCTCCTATCGTGGCGGCTTTCTGGGCAAAGCCGTGGCCTACGACAATCGCCAGACGGAGATTCCCGCCTCTAAGATCCATTCCCTTCGCTGGCATCCCGTTCGGCTCCTTTCTTCGCTCGACAGCCCTTATTACTACGGGGCGAAAAAGAAGTATCTCGACTGGATCGCGGCCCGGCAGCTTGCGACCGGCCGCTACGACATGTTTCACAGCTGGTCGGGCGATTGCCTGCTCTCGCTTCGCGAAGCGCAAAAGCGAGGAATTCCCTCAATCCTGGAAATCCCGACCTGGCACCGCGATCGCGGCAAAATAAAGCGCTCTCCGGCGAACGGCGCGGCCGAAGAACCGTCGTTGCCCTGGACTCGGCGGTGGAAAGAAGATCTCCTTCTCCAGCGCGACCGTTTCCTGGAGGAATACGGTCTGGCGAGTTTGATTCTCGTCCTTTCGGAAAAGGCGGCGGAGACATTCCGCGTCCAGGGATTTCCCGAGGAAAAGCTTTTTTATCTCCCGCGCGGAGTCGACGTGGAGCGTTTCACGCCCGGAAGGCGTCCGGCGCATTTCCGCGCCATCTTTTCCGGAGCGCTAATCGAGCGTAAAGGCGTTCACCATTTGCTCATGGCGTGGCGCAAACTGAACCTGAAGGATGCCGAGCTTTGGCTGGTCGGTTCCGTCCACGACGAGATAAAGCCCTATCTGGAAAAACTGGGCGGCGATGATGTAAAAGTGGTCGGTTTCGCGCGCGAGCCGGAGAATTATCTGCGGCAGTCGACGGTTCACGTTTTCCCCTCACAATGCGAAGGCAGCGCCAAGGTCACCTACGAAGCTGCGGCCTGCGGTCTCCCGCAAATCACGACCCGCGAAGCGGGCGATGTCGTGCAGGATGGGGTGCAGGGAATCATCATTCAGCCGGGCGATATCGACGCGCTGGCGGAGGCGATTCAGCACCTCTACGATCATCCGGAAATCGTGGAACGGATGAGTCTCGCGGCCCGGAAACGGGTGGTGGAAAATTTCACGTGGGACCATTTTCGCACTCGCCTGCTCGGCGCTTACGAGCAGGCGATGCAGATGGCGCGCTAGGGGCCGGTTGAACGTCCTCCTCATCCAACTCAAGCGAATTGGCGATCTGATCCTGACGGTTCCGGCAATCGCTGCGCTCCGAAAAGATTTTCCCGGAGCCAGAATCTCGCTCGTCGCCGCGCATGGCTCGCGCGAATTGCTGCCGGCCATTCCCGGGCTCGATCAGACTTTCGTAGCTCGGGGTCGCATCTCGGACGCGCCCCAGTTTTTCACCGTCGCGAAAACGAAATTCGACTGCTGCCTCGACTTTTCGCGGACCGATCGCTCCGCTTTTCTCACCCTGCTTTCCGGTGCCAGGCGGCGCATTACCTACGACACCATTCGCCGCGCTCCGCTCCGGCAGCTCAGTTACAACGAGTTCGTACCGTCGCAGGTCCGTTTCGTGCACACGATCGATCATCACCTCGCGTTGCTCGCTCCGCTCGGGGTCCATGATGTCTCGCGGGATTTGAAACTCGCGCTCCCGGGCTCTGCTAAGGCCAGGGCGGCGGAAGTCATCGCGCAGGCCGGACTGGGCGAGGATTTTGTTGTCCTGCATCCCGGCTCGGCCCGGGCCGAGAAATTCTGGGTTCCGCAACGCTGGGCGGAACTGGCGGACCGGATCTCCGGTGAAGGGCGTTTCCGTTGCGTGCTGACGGGCGCCAAATCGCGCATGGAACAGGATCACATCGCCAGGATCAAATCCCACCTTCGAAATCCGATCGTCGATCTCTCCGGCCAGCTCGATCTTCTTTCACTCGGCGCCTTGCTGCAGGGGGCGAGGCTGTTGGTCACGATCGATTCCGCGCCGATGCACCTGGCCGCGGCCCTTAGCAGACCGCAAGTTGCCCTCTTCGGACCGACCAATCCTTTCCACTGGCGCCCGCGCACGACGTCGGTCGCAATTTTGCGCGCTGGTTACCCTTCCCCCATGACCGATTTCCTGCCCAAACAGCCGCCTCGCGCGATGAAGGAAATCTCGACGGCAGAGGTGTTCGATGCTATTCAAAGCCTGCTGTCGGCTCCGGCAGCGCCCGTCTCATGAGCAAGATCCCGCACGTGGCGAAGACAAAGCAGTCCCTCTGGACGACCATTCGTAAAGGATGGGGTCCGTACAAGCGACTCTATAGCTATGCCCTGCCCTATAAGTGGCGATTTGCTCTCGGGTTGGGTTTCGGTTTTCTCTACGGAATTATCAATTCGCTCCTGCCGCTGGTCATGGCCCGCGTCGCCGGGGTCGTCTTCCAGGGTCATGCCGCGATGGCCCCGCAGCAGATGATCGCTCACCCCGAGGTGATGAATGCTGGCCCGAAGATCAATTCCCTCGTCCTGCTCTGCCTGGCGATCCCTGCGGTCATGACGGTGCGCAGCGTCTGCGGCTACGCCAACGCGTATTACATGAACTGGGTCAGCAACAAGGTGCTGACCGACATCCGGGCCCAGCTCTTTAGCAAGATGATCCGCCAGTCGATGGATTTCTTTAACAAGATCCAATCCGGCTTCCTCATGTCGCAGATCACCAATAACACCCGCATGATGCAGACCGCACTTTCCAGCATCAGCAGCGACCTCTTCAAGCAGCCCGTCGCGATCGTTGGCGGAATCAGCGTGCTGCTCTACATGGATTGGAAATTCACCATAGTCACCCTCGTGCTGTTTCCGAGCTGCCTGATACCCTTAGGCATGTATGGCAGGCGGGCGCGAAAAGCGGTCGCCAGCGAACAACTGGGCATGGCTGAGATGGTAGTTACAATGCAGGAGAGCTTTGCTGGAATCCGCGTCATCAAATCTTTTGCCCGCGAGGAGCAGCAGGAGAAAGACTTCCGACGGAGCAATCAATCCCAGTTTTCCAATTCGATGCGCATTTTGCGCTCGATGGAAGCCGTTAGCCCCTTGGTCGAAACAATCGCCGCCCTCGGTGTAGCTCTGGCCCTCGTCTACGTTTATATGGAGAGCTTGCCCGCAGCGAAATTTATCGCGCTCATCGGCGGAATTTTTCTGCTTTACGAACCGATCAAAACCCTGAGCCGGTTGCACATCACGATGCAGCGCTCGATCGCCTCCACGATTGATATTTTCCAAGTGTTAGATTCTGAATCAACCGTCCTCGATGCCCCCGACGCGCTTGACCTGAAAAATTCCCAGGGTCGACTCGATTTCGAACACGTCACGTTTCGCTATAGCGGGGGAAAACTGGACGCGGTTAAAGATTTCAACCTTCGGATCGAGCCAGGGAAAAGCTATGCTCTGGTCGGCGCGAGCGGAGCTGGCAAGAGCACCATTCTTTCCCTCATTCTGCGCCTTTACGATCCGACCGACGGAATCGTTCGGATCGATGGGCACGATTTGCGTTCGCTGACCCAGCGCTCGCTCCGCAAACACGTCGGGCTCGTTTCCCAGGACACCTTTCTATTTCACGACACAATTCTAAAAAACATTCAGTTCGGCCGGCTAAACGCGACCGAAGAAGAAATCGAAGCCGCGGCGAAGGCAGCGAATGCGCACGATTTCATTATGGCGCAGCCGTCCGGCTACCAGACTCTCGTCGGCGATAAGGGGTGCCTTCTCTCTGGCGGCCAACAGCAGCGCCTCGCCATCGCCCGAGCCCTTCTCAAGAACGCCCCTATCCTGCTGCTCGATGAAGCGACGTCAGCTCTCGATTCCGAATCGGAACAGCAAATTCAGCTTGCCCTGGAGCGCCTCTCGCGCGGCCGGACGGTGATCGCGATCGCGCATCGGCTCTCTACCATTCTCTCCGCCAATCAAATCGTCGTGATGGAGAAAGGCCGGATCAAGGAAATCGGTAATCATGGCGAGCTGCTGCAAAATTCCGGTTACTACCGCCGCCTCTACGACCTGCAGTTCAATCGCAACCCGGACGAGACCGGCGCGGAAGTGGAACTGCTCGCCGGCGCGACGATCTAGGCGTCGTCGTCGTTTCCAGGTAGCGCACTCGTTCCGAGTGCTGGCGACGGTGTTCCACCGCCGCGAACTTAGACGCCGGCCAGTCCCCGGTGGTCTGTTGCGCGGTCGGGGGAAAGTTCGTCACGGCAAAAATGCCGCGACCAGGTCCGCCGCGGCGACAGATACCCGGATTACCTTCCCTGCTCGTAGGTCTTCCGGGCCGGGTCCGTCTGCACCCAGGGCAATCGATCCTCGGTCCAAATCTCGACCTGCGGCGCGTAGGACTCCGGATGATCGAGCGAGGCGATTGTGACATCGATCGTCGCTGAATCTTCGTTGTCCTGGAAGAAAAGCGGCGTCCCGCAGCAGGCGGCAAACGAACGGAGACGATTCGCGTGCCGCACCTTGCGCAGTTCCCCGGATAGCATGTCCACCTCGCTCGGACGCAACACGCCCCACATCACGACTGCCGCTGCGCTCCCGCGTCGGCAATCGATGCAGTGGCAATTGCTGATCCGCACCGGTTTGGCGCGCAACCGGTAACGCGTTTTGCCGCACAAACATCCCCCTTCAATCACGTCATCCATCTTGTCCGAAAGAAGATCACAAGAATGCCGATCACGCGAACCGAGCAGCGCCTATCCCGAGCCGGTCTTCGACTCGACCCCGTGCAATTGCACGCCGGATGGCAGCTCGGGCAATTCGACCCAGCTGCGACAGCCGCCGTAGACCGGGGCGTCGGGAAAACACCAGACCGCATCGAGCCGAAAAATCCGCACGAAAGCAACATGAATACCCGGTGCGTCGTCATATTCGAAGCGCTCGCGCACCACCTCCTCGCGCAGGATGTGGAGCGGCTCGAGAGCGCGCACATCCTCCCAGTTGGTCAGGACTCGCGTCTCCTCCACCCGGGCGAAATAGCGGATCTCGATCTCACCCGGTCGTGGCGCCGGCAAAACGGCGCCGGAGAGCCGGATGCGCTCCAGTTGCTCATGGAAGAAAGTCGGGAAGAGAAAAAACTCCCGATGCTTGAAGGCGAACCCGTCACGCCCTTCCGCGATGCCCCCTTTGCGGATGATCACGCTCTGCCGTCCGGCCCCGAGCGCGTCGCAAACAAGGGCCCATTCCTTAAAACCGATGCTTTGCATTTCGCGGCCCGCAAACTACGCTCCGGGCGATGCCCTTCAAGATCGACCTGCACACGCATTCGTTCTTTTCGGGCGACGGCGTCTCCAGTCCCGAGGAGAACATCGCCTCCGCCAAGGCCAAGGGTCTGCACGGTTTCGCCCTGACCGATCACAACACGAACGACGGCGTCTCCTATCTCCTGGAGAAGGGCTTGATGCGTGAGGACGGGATGCCGGTCGATGATTTCCTCATCATTCCAGGAGTCGAAGTGACGACCGCGGAAGGCCATCTTCTCAGCATCGGCGCCTCGCTTCCTTATCTCAAAGGCCGACCGGCGCGCGAAGTCTGCGATCTCATCCACGAGCGCGGCGGGCTCGCCATTCCGCCTCATCCCTACGATTTGTTCCGAGCCGGGATCCGGTTTTCGACTCTCGAGAAACTGCCGATCGACGCCATCGAGGTCTTCAACGCCGCCACAACCCTGCGGCGCTACAACAGTTACGCCTTCAAATACGCGCAGGTCCGCGGTCTGCCCATGACGGCGGCGAGCGACGCGCATCATCACGCCGCGATCGGCACCGCCTACACCATCCTGGACACCGACGACTTTTCGGTCCGTGGCATCCTCGCCCAGATCCTGAAAAGCAATGAGCTGAACCAGGAATACCTGACGCCCAAGGACAGCATGCGCAAAACCTGGAACAACTGGATGCGACTGCGCCGGCGTAAAACGCTCTCCTCCAACCCGACCAACGCCTAACAATTTCGCGGAGCTTTCTGAGTGCGGTGCGTCCTCGCACCGCTTTTCGAGCGCGAGGGCCTCTCCTCTAAAGTAAAAGCGACGCGAGACCGCGGCGCATTCCGAAAGCTGGCGCGAAAATCATTCCAAAGGGGAACGCCCAGTGATACCCAGAACCGATGAGCGAGAGTTGGCCGCACGCCCCTCCGCATCACTTCACGGCGAAAGGCACCTATATTATCACGGCCGCGACCCTGCATCGCCGGCCCCTCTTCAACACCAACGCAAAGCTCGGTCTCTTCCGCGATACGACCTTCGAACTGGCGCGCGATTACAGGCTCCTGCTTCAGTCGTAGGCGTTTTTCGCCAACCATTATCATCTCGTCGCCAGCTTCGAAAATGTGGAGGCGGAGAATCTTGATTTTATTCGTCATTTGCACCGCGAGTTGGCGATTCGGCTAAATCGTCTCGACGCGAATCCGGGTCGTCGCGTGATGTACGAGTTTTGGGATACCGAACTCACCTTCGAAAAATCCTGGCTCGCGCGGTTAAACTACGTCCATCAGAATCCGGTGCATCACGGGCTGGTCGCGGTGGCGCGCGAATATCGCTGGTGTTCCGCGCGCTGGTTTGAAACCAACGCGCGACCAGCATTTGTGAAATCGGTCGCGTCGTTCAAGATCGACCGGGTAAACATGCCGGACGACTTCTAATTTCGCGCCAGCTTTCGGAGTGCGGTGCGTCCTCGCGCCGCTATTGCTTTCGGGAAGAGGCCCCGCGTCCAAAAAGCGACGCGAAGACGCGTCGC
This sequence comes from uncultured Verrucomicrobiae bacterium, assembly GCA_963819975.1. Classification (GTDB taxonomy): domain Bacteria; phylum Verrucomicrobiota; class Verrucomicrobiia; order Chthoniobacterales; family UBA10450; genus Palsa-1392. The sequence continues at coordinate 290,216 of CAWFYE010000011.1, forward strand.
ACTCCGAAAGCTATCGCAAAACCTTGCGCAACTCCTCGACCGAAGTGACGGGCGCTTTGCAGATGAAATTTTCGCAGACGTAAGCCGCGGGTTTCCCGTCGATCGGGCCCATCGCCTTCATTTCCTCCAACTTGCCGGCGAGATATTTCTGGCCATCCCCGCCATCGGCCAAGAGCACGATCGTGTTTGGGAGGTAATGCCGGCGGGTTTCGTCGAGCAAGTCGCGCGTCTCCGGCGCATTCGGATCGCCCGCAATCACGATCTGCTTCGATTTCGACAGGCTGAAATCAAGCGCAACCAGCATCTGCGGCATGGCGCTCGGGTAGTGATTGAGCGCCCCGGCGAAAGCGCCAATCGTCTTTTTGCCCTTCTCCCGCCATCCCTTCGAGTCACGGATTTGCCCGAGCCGCAGCAGATTGAGCGCGGCAATCGAGCTCGGGGCCGGTTCCGCGTTGTCGTTGTCTTCCTTCAACCGGAGCAAAATGCTCGGGTCATCCCCGGTGTTGGAGAAATAGCCACCGTTCTTCTCGTCCCAGAAAAGCCGGTCCTGTGTCGTCTGCAATTGCTCGGCCAGCTTGAGCCATTGCACATCGAAGGAAGCCTCATAGAGATCGAGCAAGCCCTGGATGAAGAAGGCATAATCCTCCGCAAATCCGCCCACTTCCGAGGCACCGCCCCGATAGCTTCGGCGCAAAGTATGCGTCTTGGCTTCGTAGAGGTTGCCCCGCACAAACTCCGCCGCGCGCGTCGCGCTCGCCAGATAATTCGGGTCGCCCAGCACCTGCGCTCCGCGAGCGAAAGCCGAAATCATGAGCCCGTTCCAGGCCGTGATGATCTTGTCGTCGAGGTGCGGTCGCGGCCGCTTCGCGCGTAGCTCGAGCAGCGTTGCTCGGCGGTAGCGCATCGACTCATCGACATCGAGCTCGCTTTTCCCGAAGTGCTTCGCCGTTTCGGCGGAACTCTGCCGCTCGTAAAGGATATTCTTGCCTTCGAATTCACCCTGCGGATCGCTCCCCTCGGGCGCGTTGCCCGCTTCCTCGACACCATACTGATAATCAAAAAGTTCGGCATTCTCGCCGAGCGCATCGTCGATCTCCTTCCTCGTCCAGACGTAGTAAGCGCCTTCCGCTTTTTCCTTTCCGCCGGCTTTCGTCAGGCTGTCGGCGTCTTCGGCGGAATAGAATCCGCCGCCTTTATCGGTCAGGTCCCGCCGGACATAATCGAGCGTGTCGCGCGCGATCGCTTCGTAGCGCAGATCGCCCGTGATCTGATACGCGTCGAGGTAAGCGCTGGCCAGTTGCGCCTGGTCGTAGAGCATTTTTTCAAAGTGCGGCACCCGCCACAAGGCATCGACCGAGTAACGATGAAACCCGCCGCCCAACTGGTCGTGCATTCCGCCTGCGGCCATTTTTTTCAAAGTGAATAGCGCCATCCCGAGCGCCGCTTCGCCCACCTCGGAGTCGGGCACCGACCGGTGATAGACGTCGAAAAGGAAATTGAGCGTGACCGGCCGCGGAAACTTCGGCGCCCCGCCAAATCCGCCTTCCCGCGAATCGTAGCCGCGCGCGATTTGCTGGTAAGCGGTCTCGATCAGCTTCGGATCGACCTTCCCGCCTTCCGCCGACGCACCGGCGGCGGAGCGCTCGAGCGCGGACATGATCTGGCTCCCGCTCTCGCTGATCTTGCCGTGATCGTTCTGCCAGGCCTCCGCGATCCGGCGCAGCACTTTCAGAAAACTCGGCTGCCCATGGCGATCTTCCGGCGGAAAATAAGTGCCGCCGACAAATGGCTTGAGCGCCGGCGTGAGCCAGACGTTGAGCGGCCAGCCGCCGCTCCCGGTCGTGGCCTGAACGAAAGTCATGTAAACGCGATCGACATCCGGCCGCTCCTCGCGATCAACCTTGATGTTGACGAAGCGCGAGTTCATGAAAGCCGCGACTTCTTCGTTCTCAAAAGATTCGCGCTCCATCACGTGGCACCAATGGCAGGTCGAATATCCGATCGAGAGAAAGATCGGTTTCCGTTCCTTGCGCGCCTTGGCGAAAGCCTCCTCGCCCCACGGATACCAATCGACCGGATTGTGGGCATGCTGCAGGAGGTAGGGCGATTTTTCGCGAGCGAGCCGGTTGGTGTGCTGAACGTGCGCCGGCGGCGAGGCGGCCACGGCTGGTGGAGTCGGTGTCACGCGCCCAACGTAGTCGAGGTGGCGCTGCCCGGAAAGTGCAAGGTCGCCTCATGAGAAACCACCTAACGACCACCGAACCGGCGCCCAGTGGAAGGATGTGCTTCAGTTGACCGATGGACGCGGCTCAGCTGGTACTCCTTTTCGTCGCGGTCGGCATTGTCGCTTTTCTCTACTCCTCCGTCGGTCATGCCGGCGCGTCGGGCTACATCGCGGTCATGACCCTTTTCGGGCTCGCAGCGACGACGATTCGGCCGACCGCACTCATTCTGAACATCCTGGTCGCGACGATCGGCTCCATCCAGTTCGCGCGGGCCGGTTATTTTCGCTGGCGCTTGTTCTGGCCCTTTGCCGTCCTTTCCATTCCGGCGGCTTATATCGGCGGTTACCTGCAACTTCCGGTGGTGATCCTGAGGATCTTGATCGGCCTCGTCCTCCTTTTCTCCGCCGCGCGTTTGTTTTTCAGAAAGAGCGATCCGCCCGAAGTCCAAACACCCGCAACCCCGGCGGCGATCGGGCTCGGTGGCGTCGTCGGCCTCCTCTCCGGTCTCACCGGCACCGGCGGCGGAATCTTTCTCACCCCGCTCCTGCTCTTTTTTCGGTGGGCCCGCATCCGGGAGGCCGCCGCCGTCTCGGCTCTCTTCATCCTCGTGAACTCGATCGCCGGTCTGGCCGGTTACTTCATCGCACACCGATCGGTTCCTTCGCTCGGCCTCATCCTCTCCGGGGCCGCGGTGGTGGGTGGCACGGCCGGTTCCTATTTCGGCAGCCGACGCTTTCCGGTTCGGACCATTTCGCTAGTCCTGGCGATCGTCCTGGTTATAGCCGGTACGAAGCTGATCTTCACCCGGTAATAGCCAGGTCAATTACCACCACGAAGGGCACGGAGAACACGAAGGAACCCTAAAGGGCACCGCTTCGTCGGTGCCGCGAACCTCGAGACAGCGTCTCTTGCCTGACACGCCCAGGGAGCGATGGAGTTTTCGCACGCAGCGCTTTCGGAGTTGCGAGCAAAAGCGGGTAGAGCGGCGGCAGAAGAAAAAGCTTTACAAGTCGGCCGCCGCCCCGGTAAAAAGGGAGATCGTCCCGGCCGCGCCCTGCCGAACGAAAGGATACCCTGTGAACCATGTCCGAAATCTTTTCTTCGCCGCACTGCTGCTCGCGAGCCCCGCCGCTCAGGCCGGAAGCGGGACGTGGCTTACTGATCCGATCGACAGCGATTGGAACAATCCAGCTAACTGGTCATCCAACAGCATTCCCGACATGGCAACCTTCGCATTTTCTAACGTCAGGCAGATATCCATTACAGGTGATAACGCCGTCCTCTCTATAACTTTTAACCTGGGCGCGAGGCCTTATACCATTACTGCGCTCCCGGGCGATTCGCTGTCAGTCGGGAATGGTGCCGGAATTACGAACCTGTCTGGAGTCGAGCAAAACTTTGTCGCCGAAACCGATGACGCGGGGCGGTCGGGGAGCTTCGTCTTCGAGTTTGGGGGGACGATCAACGATGGCGTGACGTTCACACAGAACGGCGCCAGCCTTCCCCACGTTGAAGGCGGATCGGTCTACTTTACCTCGACTTTCAATCCCGGTAACGCTGGTCTCGCTACTTTGCATAACTTGGGCGGAACCACCGCGGGAGCTTCGGGAGGGATGGCTGTCTTCATGTTTCATGGCAACGCGGGGGAGAGCACGATCATCAATGAGGGGGCTCAGGTGAGCGGCGCATTCGGCGGAGAGACCTTGTTTGATAGGAACAATCCAAGCGCGGCGAATGCCACTTTGATCGCGAACGGTGGAAGCAACGGAGGTGGCGGCGGCATGATTACTTTTGTAGACGGATTGGGAGAGACCTGTCGGGTGGAAGTGTTCGGCAACGGCTACATGAACATGGCCGCGCACAGCGGTCCGAAGCTTTCCGTCGGTTCAATCGAAGGCGACGGTCAGATCTATCTGGGTTATGCAACCCTCATGACCGGGAGCAACTCACTGAGCACAACGTTTTCTGGGGTGCTAAATCCCGGTCAACCGAGTGGCGGTAGCGGGACGGGCGCGCTGGCGAAAGTTGGGAGCGGCACGCTCACCCTGAGCGGAGCGAACCTTTATACCGACGGCACTACCGTGAGCGGGGGCACTTTGGTCGCCGCCAACACGTCAGGCTCAGCCACCGGCACGGGTGCAGTAAATGTGACGGCCGGCACGCTGGGTGGGAGCGGGATCATCTCCGGGGCGGTTACGATTGGGACAGGGAGCGGGGCGGGAGCCTTTTTGGCTCCAGCTGTAGGATTGAACAAGCAACTGACTCTCACCATCCAAGGCAGTCTCACCTTTAACTCCGACTCCACCTACACCTATACCTTCAAAGCCAAGGGCAACCGATCGAAGATCGACAAGGTGATTGCCAATGGAGTGACGATCAACAGCGGGGCCACGATTAACCTGAGCGGCACCACTCAGGGTCAACTCACCCAAGGCACAATGCTCACTCTGATCAAGAACACGGCGGCGACCCCGATCAGCGGCACCTTCAACAACCTGCCCGACGGCGGAATCGTGAACGTGAACGGGAACAACCTGCAAGCCGACTACGAAGGCGGCGACGGGAACGATCTCACTCTGACGGTGGTGCCGTAATGTTATCCTGAACCATTTAAGCGCTGACTCCTATTCTTATGAAAACTCGTCTACCGCCTCACCTCAGTCTGTCTGCGTTACTCTTCTTCTTGTCACTGTCTTCAACGTTGGCTCAAAACACCACCTGGCTTTTAGACCCGGTCAGCTCAGATTGGAATACCAACGCTAACTGGACAAACAACGCCCCTAACGACACGGGGACCTTTGCTGTTTCCAACCAGACCGATGTGTCCGTCTCTCAGTTCCTGACTGGTTTGAACCAGCTCGTATTCTCCCCGGGAGCAAGCCCCTTCACTATTTCTGTCCTCGCCCATGCTACCTTGGATTTCGTTGGTGAAGGCATCGTCAATAACTCCGGCGTCGTGCAAAATTTTCGCACCAGCCGCGGGGATGATGGTTTCCAGGGAGAATTCATTTTTATTGGCCACGCGACCGCAGGGAATTTCGTGACCTTTACCACTGCCGGTGGTGAGACGGGGGACCTCCAGTTCCAGGTGAATTCCAATGCGGGCAAGGCCACGATTATTAACCAAGGCAGTACGACCGAAGGTGGTCCGCTCGGTGTAACGGGATTCTTCGATCAAGCCAACGCCAGACAGGCGACGGTGACGAACCAGGGAGGCAAGGCGAGCGGAGCGGGCGGTGGTTTGACGCTCTTCGCTTCCACGGCCCGTGCTTCCGACGCGGTCATCACCTGCGAGGGATCCGAGGTCGTTGGCGGCTTGGGCGGCTCGCTGGAGTTTAACGATGACTCCAGTGCCGACGCGGCCATTCTGACCGCCGAGGGAGGCACTAACGGCGGCGGTGGTGGCGAGATTCATTTCTTCGACAGCGCCCGCGGGGAGACAGCCAGGGTGGAGCTTTTCGGCAACGGTTTTGCGGATTTCACGTTTGTGGAACATGGAGCGATTGGCTCAGTGGAGGGAGATGGCACGGTCATAGTCGGCCCGAGCATGCTAAGTGTGGGGAGCAACAACCTGAGCACCAGCTTTGCCGGGGTATTTGAGGAAAGCCAGTTTGGGCCGGGCTCGCTCAAGAAAGTGGGCCGGGGAACGTTGACCCTCGAAAACGCGAATACTTATACCGGGGGCACGATTGTTGGTGCGGGCGTGATGTTGGCCAACAATTCCATCGGTTCAGCGACTGGGACCGGGACCGTTCAAGTCTCAGCCGGCACGCTTGGCGGAAGCGGGACTATCTCTGGAGCGGTAGTCATGGGGACCGGAACCGGCCGAGCTTTCCTTGCTCCCGGTCATGGAAGTAATAGCCCGGAAAAACTTACGATTCTAGGTAGCCTTACATTCAACGCGGACTCGACCTACACCTATGCGTTTAAGGCGAAAGGGAAGAAAGCGAAGAACGACAGGGTGGTGACCAACGGGGTAACGATCAACAGTGGCGCGAGCTTTAATCTGAGCGGCACAGCGCAAGGGACGCTCCCCGAGGGTACCGTCTATCCAGTCATCACCAACACCGCGGCGACGCCGATCGCGGGCACGTTCAGCAACCTGCCCGACGGCGGGATTGTGAACGTGAACGGGAACAACCTGCAAGCCGACTACGAAGGCGGCGACGGCAACGATCTCACCTTCACAGTTGTGCCGTAGTTTTAGCCGGGATCTGTGATCGCTTGTCGGAGCGCGCGTGAGGGCGAAACTCAGGGCTGCAGCTCAATCTTTGGCGCGGTGGCTGGGGTCCACGGATTTTTCCGATGGTCGTTGGCCAAGATCGACTCCACCTGTTTTCGCAGTAGCTGGAGAAATTCCGCGACATCAAACCGATGCCGAGTCGGCGCAAACGGCGTGAGATTTTTCTCCGCCAGCCGAAACAAACGCACGGCCGGGAACATCCGGCGCCCGTCCTTCGGATGGGTGGGCCGCGCGTGCTGCTTTTGCAAGTGCACGAAGCCGCCCGCCGCCTGGATCAAGCCCTTGAAATAATTCGCGTCCTCCGATTTCGTCTGCAGCCAAAGATGCTCGAGGACGTCGTGCGCTTCGTAGTAACGCTGCTCATTCCAGCACCGGAAAAACCCGACGTAACAGGGATGGGTGGCGATCTCGCCGGTCTCCTCCCCCGGCGCGCCGCCGCTCATCTCTTCCACGAGACGGGAAATTCTTTGGCCTTTGTTCACGGAACGCTTACCTTCGGGGCGGCAGAGATGACCGGCAACCGAGCACACATTCTTTCGGAGGGCTGTTGTGCACACGGCCGCGGGTAAAGGATGACGGCGGTCGGGCTCACGCTTCTTCTCTTCGCGATCGTTTTCCTGGTCTTCTGCTCGGCGCTTTTTTCCGGGCTGGAGACAGCGCTCTTCACCCTCAAGAGCCACCAGATCCAGCGGCTCCAGGAGCAGCATCCCTCTCTCACGGATTTTCTGCGGACGTTTCGCGATAATCCGCGCCGCGTCCTCAACGTCCTCCTATTAGGCGACACGGTCGTCAACGTCCCGCTCGTCGTTCTTTGTCTCGTCCTGATCTGGGAAGGTCCGCTCATCACTCACCTCCCGGCCTGGCTGGCGGCACTCGCGATCTTCGCTCTCATCGTTCTCTTCTGCGATCTCATCCCGAAATTGCTCGCCCTTTCCACCGCCTACCGGATTTCGGCACTCGGCGTTTTTACTCTCAAAGTAATGATGCCGCTCCTCGATCGGGTCGGGCATTGGCTCGAGAACGCCAGCACTCTCGTGATCGATCGGCTCACCCCGGCCCGGTTGCGCGTCCGACCGAAGATCAGCGATGACGAGCTCGAAACCTTGGTCGAGATGGGCGAGGCCGAGGGCACGCTGCAGGAGGCGGAGGGCGAGATGATCCAGGAGATCATCAAGCTGGGCGACAAGACGGCGAAGGATTGCATGACGCCGCGGGTCGATACCTTTGCCCTGCCGGATGATTTGCCCAACGAGGAAGCGATCAGGCTGCTCAAGGAACGGCGGCACCGGCGGGTGCCGATTTATGCCGAAACGCCGGACGAGATCGAGGGCATCATCGATGTGAAACAATTCCTGCTCGATCCCTCGGAGCATTACACCGAGACACTCATCCCGCCTTCCTTCGTCCCGGAAACGATGCAGGCGATGGAATTGCTCCGCCGTTTTCTTTCCCATCCGCAGGGGCTCGCAATCGTGGTCGACGAGTTTGGCGGGACCGAGGGGATCATTACCCTGGGCGACATCATCGAGGAAATCCTGAGCGACGCCGCCCCGCTCGGAGACGCCGATCTCTACATCGAGCCGCTTGAGGACGGGCGCTTCCTCGCGAGCGGCAACGCGCGGCTCGACGATCTGACCGAGCATCTCGGTTTCGAGCTGGTGGCGGATGGGATCGACACGATCGGCGGCTATCTTTTCAATCGGCTGGGCTATTTGCCTAACGTTGGCGCACGGCTCGAGATTCCGCGCCTCGCCATTACCATTCGACAGGTGAGCCGGAAACGAATCGAGAAAGTGCTGCTCGAAAAAACCGCGGCCGGGGCGGAAGAGACGCCGGAGGAGGAATTCGATTCGGAAGCATGATCGCCTGGATCGTGATTCTTATCTGCTGGGTGGTGTCGTTCGTTTTCGGCGGGATCGAGGCCGGCCTCCTCTCGCTCGATCAGGTGCGCCTGCGGCATCAGGTGAAGTTGCGCAACCACGCCGCGATCATGCTCGATCAGCTCCTGAAAAAACCGGAGCGCCTTCTTGCCACCGTCCTCCTCGTGACCAACCTGGCCGACATCGCGGGCCTGCTTTTGCTGACCAAGCGGCTCGTGGGATTGTTCGGCACGGCCGGTTATGCGGTCGCCCTTCTCGTCGCCGGGCCGATTTATCTCTTCCTTCTAGGAGTCCTGCCGAAATCGCTCTTTCGCCGTTTTCCTTATCGGGCGCTCGCCGCTCTTGCCGGTCTGCTCGTCTTTACTTCGCGCCTGCTCTGGCCCGTTCTGGAATTGGGCTCGCAACTCGGACACCTCCTCTTCCGGCGCACCGCCGCGCCCCCGCGGCTCTTCGCCGCGCGCGAAGATTTGAAGCAGCGCGCGGTCGAGAGCGAACGCCAGGGCGCGTTGACCTCGGCGGAGCGCGCCATGATCCACAACGTGGTTGATTTCCGCACAGTCAAGGTGGCCGACATCATGGTCCCGCGGGAAAAAATCGTCACCGTTCGGCCGGACACAACCATCCCGGAACTTTTGGAGTTGAGCGCGAAGACCGGAATCGACCGCGTCCCTGTGCTATCGGAAAACGATAACGCCCTCGGGCTCGTCAACGTCTTTGATGTCCTGCTCGATCAATCAATGACGCACGAGCTGAGTCAATTCGTGGGGCCCATCGTCTCGTCCGGTCAAACCGAATCGGCCTACCGCACGATTCGCCGTCTGCGTGCTGCCCATTCCACCCTCGCGGCGGTCTTCGACGAGCAGCGTCGGCTCTCCGGAATCGTGACCGTCGAAGATCTCGTTAGGCGTCTCGTTCAGAGCGGCTGAGTGTAGACGCCTCTCTCTGGTAGGCGCGGGTCGAAGCGCATTTTCGTCAGCCAGGATCTCCGCCGCGCTTCGCAGAGCGAAGTGTCTACAATTGGTTAATACGCGCCCGGCGCCAGATATTGGAAGGCGACGACCCGGCCGCGCTGGAAGGAAACCGTCTTTACGGGATACGTGACGGTCGGTGCGAACGGATAATAATAAGGGTCCCAAAAAGGATCGACGAACGCCCCGTAGTAGCGGTAGCGCCCATGACGCCCGTAAAAACCGATCGGTCCGGCATAACCCCAACCCCCATAACCAAAGCCAAGCCCGCCGTAGCCGTAGGGCCCGTAGGCCCCGGTGGAGAGGGTGTAAACCCAGGTCTCAGTTGCGTTGCCGCGCACCATCCCGACGGCTTTCTGTTGCGGCTGGCCCCAGGCGATATAAACCGCCTGCTGCGACATCCCACCGCTGATTTTGCCCTGGCTCACGAGCGCCTGCTGCTGTGGCGAAAGTTGACTGAAGGTGGCCTGATCCGCGTTGATCCGCGAGGAAACCGTGCTGCAGCCCGAGAGAACCAACGCGCCCGTTGCGATGCACGCCAACAGCGCCCACGAAAACATTTGACGCTTCATTTGCATGGAACCTAGGCGCGCGCAGAAGAGCGTCAAACTGCCGGGCGGAGGAATGGGCCTCGGAAACGTAACAGAATTGAAAATCGTTATCTCCCTTTGCCGCGCGGAGGGAGGGCGCACCCTCATCTTGATTCACGAAACGCTCCACCGTAACCTCGGCCATGGAGGATCGTTTCGGGCATCGTATCTCGTATTTGCGCGTCTCCATTACCGATCGTTGCAACGAGCGCTGCACCTATTGCATGCCGCAGGAGTCGCAGGAATGGCTCCCGCGCCACGACATCCTCACCTTCGAAGAAACCATTCGCCTCATCCGAATCGCAAGTGACTTGGGCGTAACGAAAATCCGCCTCACCGGCGGTGAACCGCTCACCCGGCGGGATGTCATCCAGCTCTTCCGACAGTTGCCCGCCCTAACGAATCTGCGCGATATCGGTCTCTCGACCAACGGCACGCTGCTGGCCCGCGAAGTGGAGCCCGGCCTGACAATGGCGGCCGCCGTCCGCGCCTGCGGATTCAATTCCGTCAACATCTCGCTCGATACACTCGACCGCGCGGAATATGCGCGCGTCACTGGACGCGATTTATTGCCCGATGCGATCGCGGGGATCGACGCGGCCATCGCCGCCGGTTTTCCGCAAATCAAGCTCAACTGCGTCCTGATCCGCGGTCGCGATCAGGACAATCTCAACGGCCTGATCGATTTCGCGGCGGAACGAAACCTTCTCCTCCGCTTCATCGAGTTGATGCCGGTGAGCACGACCGAGGTCCTGACCGAGACGAATTTTCTGCCGGTCGCGGAAGCCCGGCGCACGATCGAAGGAAAATTCGGCACCTTGATTCCAGAGCCAGAGTTCAAAACGAACGGCCCGGCGAGTTACTACCAAATCCCGGGACGCAACCAACGGATCGGCTTTATCGGCGCGATGACGAACCTGCATTTCTGCGAGAGCTGCAACAAACTGCGGCTCACCTGCGACGGGAAATTGCGGCCCTGTCTCGGTAGCTATCTCGAGTTCGACGTCATGAAACCGTTGCGCGCCGGGGCGAGCGACGACGAACTGCGCCAGTTCTTTCTCGATGTCGTGGAACGCAAACCGGAACAGCACGACTTCCGCACCACCTATCAGCCGGGCCGCAAGATGGTCGCGATCGGCGGCTGACGATGGACCGATTGACTCACATCGCTGGCGACGGGAGCGCGAAAATGGTCGACGTCTCGGCCAAACCGCTCAGTCATCGAGAGGCGGTCGCGAGCGGCCGGATCGAACTGACTCCGGCCACCCTCGAGTTAATCGCCTCCGATCGGATCGCAAAAGGAAACGTTTTCGCGACCGCGCGACTGGCCGGCATCCAGGCGGCGAAACAAACTGCCCAGCTCATCCCGCTTTGCCATACTCTGGGCTTGAGCCACGTCGAGGTTGGCCTAACGAGCAACGCGAGCGGCCTTGAAGCCACCTGCACCGCGCGCACCACGGCGCAGACCGGCGTCGAAATGGAAGCGCTCACCGGCGTGGCCGTGGCGCTCCTCACCATCTATGACATGTGCAAAGCGGTTGATAAGACGATGCAGATCGGTCAGATAAAGCTTCTGAAGAAAACCAAATCCGACCCGACAGGCTCTGCCTAACAATGCAGATCACCGTCGGAATCATCACCGTCTCCGATCGCGCCAGCCAGGGCGAGTATCAAGATCTTGGCGGACCGGCCTTGAAAGAAGTTGCGCTCAAGAACAACTGGAGCGTCCTCGCCGAAGCGGTCGTGCCCGATGAGAAGGAACGCCTCCAGGAAGCAATTCGCTCTTTCGCCGCGCAAGGCTGCGGGCTCATCCTGACGACCGGCGGCACCGGGATCGCCGCGCGCGACATCACGCCGGAGGCAATCCGCGGTTTGATGCGGGTCGAGTTGCCAGGGTTCGGTGAAGTGATGCGCGCAGAGTCGATGAAAATTACGCCGAACGCGATCCTGTCCCGCAACCTGGCCGCGGTCGTGGACCGATCGCTCGTCATCGCGCTGCCCGGCAAACCAAGCGGTGCCGTCGAATGCCTCGGCTTCGTCGCGGGCGCGATCCCGCACGGTGTCGCTCTTGCCCAGCGCGTGCCGACGTCTTGTTAGTCGGCCGGCGTTTTTCTGAATCCAAAATCGTGCCTCAGCGCATCTCACTGGAGAACCCAATCATGAAAAACAAATTTTCCATCATCACCCTATCGCTTCTTTTTCTTCTTGCTGCCGGCTGTGATTGGCGAGGCGTCCGAGGGAATGGCAATCTCAAGACCGAGCAACGGCCGGTAACCGATTTTACCCGCATCGACGCAGGCGGTTTCTACGACATCCAATGGCGGCCCGGGGCACCCTCCCTCAGCGTTACAACCGACGAGAATTTGCTCAGTAATATCGAAACCAAGGTTAACGGAAACGTCCTCGAGATCGATATCCACGGACAGATCTCGCCCACCCACGGGGTCAAGATCGTCCTCACCAGTCCGTCGTTAGGCGGAGCCGACTTAAGCGGGGCTGTGAAGTTGGAAGCGACCGGGTTAAGCGGCGAGCGGTTCACTCTCGAGACGAGCGGCGCAACCAAGGTCACCCTCGCTGGCCAAAGCACTCGGCTCGTGGCGAGCCTCACGGGGGCGAGCAAGCTCGACGCAGACATGCTCCAGACCGAAGAAGTCGAAGTCGCCGTCACTGGCGCCGGTAAGGCCGATGTCACCGCCACTAAATCGGTCAGGGCAGCGATCACCGGCGCCGGACGCGTCACCTACGGCGGAAACCCCCCGCAAGTGCAAAAAAAAGTGACCGGCGCGGGGAAGATTTCGCCCCGCAGCTGACGGCCCTTGACGCGGTTGCGGGTTGCGCCGGAAGATCGGCGCGATCCCGCGCATGCATCCCGAACCCGTCTTTCAAGTTTTCGGACTCGCTCATCTCGTCGTCATCTTCCTGATTGTCGCGATCCCGGTGGGCCTCGGCCTGGCCGTGCGCGTAACGAACTCGCAGCGAATCGATCTCGCGGTCGCGGTCTGTCTCGCTCTTCTCCTGGCGACGAATTATCTCGGTTACGCGGTTTATCTTTGGCAGCACCGGATCCTCCAATGGCAAGAGGCGCTGCCCTTTCAACTCTGCGATTGGGCGATGGTCACGATCATTGTCGCGCTGCTCACAAAGCGTCGTAGTTGGACGGAGGTTTCCTATTTCTGGGGAATCGGCGGGACCTTTCAGGCCATCATCACACCGAATTTGCAGGTTAATTTCCCCGACATTCGCGCGATCAGTTTTTTCATCGGGCACGGCGGCATCGTGGCCGGCGTCATTTATCTCCTGATCGCGCGCGGCTTTCGTCCGACTCTCGGTTCGGTCGGGCGCACCCTCGCCTGGTCACAGCTTTATCTCGTTTCGACCCTGTTGGTCGACTACCTGACCGGCGTTAACTACGGCTTCCTTCTCCACAAACCGGTCGTCGCCTCTATCCTCGACGCACTCTCCGATTCGCGCTGGCTTTACATTCTGGAACTGGAAGGCCTGGCGCTCCTTTTCTTTGCTATTCTTTACCTCCCTTTTGCGTTTCGTAACTCAAGAAAGTCAGGGCATCGCAGTCTCCTGATCGGCATGTTTGCTTTGGCGGCGTTTCGGAACGTCAGCGCCGAGCAACCGCCGGCAGAAAGGCCGGTCGATTCGCTGATTCCCTGGCTCCTGCAGCAGGATGAGCAACTCCATGAAATTCCCTTTGCGAAGGTCATCCAGGACACGACCGGCCGGAAAGTGCTTGCGATCGATCCGAAGAACCCGACCGATCAGCGTGTCCTGAAACAAATCGGCGGCGCCCTCGACGAATTCGTTAGGCAATTGAACCAGCCGACGAGCGTTATCCAGGGCATTCCACGAATCAACGAAGTGAGCAGTCATTTCGAAGATCTGATGCGCAAACTGCTCAATGAGGCGGCAGGATTGCGCTGCGATTTTCCGCGCACGGCCGATGGCCAGGCGCAACGATCAGGTTATCCCGATCTGCGCGTCGTCGATCAGGAAACGGAACGCGTTTATTACCTCGACCCGAAGCTTTGCGCCGTCGGGAGCCGGGAGAGCAGCTTCCGCACATTTTATTTCGAGCCGAAGAAAGGAACGAACAAGGTGCTGGAGGATGCGGTTCATCTCGTGGCCGGCTTTGAGCACGCGCCGCGGGAGGATGGTCGCTGGAAATTTACCCGCTGGGATCTGGTCGATCTGGCGTATTTCCAAGTCCGGCTGAAAGCCGAATTCCAAGGCAGCAATCGCGATCTTTACCGGCCGGAAGCGATTGTCGGGACGAGCGCAAAGTGAATTCACGTTGCCGAGGAGGGAGGCGACGGCAATGGTAACAGCGTGATCATCCAGGCCCCGGAAGCCTTTCAATTCGATACAATTGACGATGTGCTGCGCGATATCGCGGCCGGGAAAATCGTGATCGTGACCGACGACGCCGACCGCGAGAACGAGGGCGACCTGATCATGGCCGCGGAGAAAGCGACCCCGCCGACGATCAATTTCATGACCATGCACGGCCGCGGGCTCATCTGCGTGCCAATCGTCGGTGAGCGGGCCGACAAGCTCGGCCTGCAGCGCATGGTGGCGCAAAACCGCGAGATGTACCGAACGGATTTTACCGTCTCGGTCGATGCGGCCAAGGGCGTCACGACCGGGATCAGCGCGCACGATCGAGCCGGGACCATTCGCACCCTTGCGCGGCCGAAATCAGGGCCTAACGATCTCGTCCAGCCCGGCCACATCTTTCCGCTCCGGGCCAAGGAAGGCGGCGTCCTGCGCCGCGCCGGCCATACCGAGGCGGCAGTCGATCTGGCGCGAATGGCGGGTCTGCAACCGGCTGGAGTGCTCTGCGAAATCCTGCACGACGACGGCACGATGGCCCGACTGCCGGAGCTGATGCAGTTCAAGAAAAAGCACAAGCTGCGCATCTGCACGATCCAGTCCCTGATCGCCTATCGCCGGCTGCGCGAGAAGCTGATCGTGCGCGAGCAGGTCGTGAAAATGCCGACCGATTACGGCGATTTCGAGCTCCACATGTACCGCTCGACGGTCGATAACGCCCACCACCTGGCGCTCGTCAAAGGCAAGATCTCGAAATCCAAGCCGACACTGGTCCGGGTACACAGCGAATGCCTGACGGGTGATGTTTTTGGTTCGCGGCGCTGCGATTGCGGCAACCAACTGCATGCCGCGCTCCGCCAGATCAGTGAGGCCGGCGGAGTGCTGGTCTACATGCGCCAGGAAGGCCGCGGCATCGGGCTGGCGGCGAAGATTCACGCCTACAAATTACAGGAGGAAGGGCTCGACACGGTGGAAGCGAACGCCAAACTCGGCTTCGCTGGCGACCTGCGCGATTACGGAATCGGCGCGCAGATTCTTTATGATCTCGGGGTGCGGAAGTTTCGCTTCCTCACGAACAACCCGAAGAAGGTGGTCGGACTCGAGGGCTACGGTATTCAAATGGTCGAACAGGTACCGATCCGGAGCGCACCGAACCCGCATAACGCCAAATATCTGGAAACGAAACGGGTGAAAATGGGCCACCTGCTCTAACCGGTGGGTACACAAACAATGTCAAAATTCCTTCCGCCACGACCACGCGTTATCAATGTGAAACGCGCGTTCATTCTCGTTGCCAGCCAGTTCAACGCGAACTACGTCCAGGGGCTGGTCACGCATTGCACTGGCGAACTGCGTGTGCTCTCGCCCGCTTCAAGCGTCACCTTGCATCTGGTGCCCGGCGCTTTTGAAATCCCTGTCGTCGTCCAGGAAGTGGCCCGGCATAAGAACGCCGACGCGATCGTGGCGCTCGGCGTCATCCTGCAGGGCGAAACGCCGCACGCCCAGCATCTCGCCCAATCGGTTACCCAGGCCTTGCAACAGATCTCGCTCGCCCATGGAGTCCCGGTGATCAATGCGGTCCTCACCCTGAACAGCGAAGAGCAGGCCCGGAAACGGTGTTTGGAAAACGAGATCAATCGCGGCACCGAAGCGGCTCGCGCCGCCTTCGAGATGGCGAATCTCCTCGCCGAACTGCGCAAGTAGCATGGGTAAGCGTCACGCCGCGCGCCGGGCCGCGCTTCAATATCATTTCTGGCGCGATCTGCATGGCGGCGAGGGGCCGGAGAAGATCGAGGAATTCTGGGAGCTATGCCCGGCGAAAAACAAGGTGCAGCTCTTTGCCCAGCCCTTGATCGAAGGAGTGCTCGCGCATCTGCCCGAGATCGACGAACGCATCACCCGTTACTGCGAGAATTACGAATTCCGCCGCATCTCCGCGGTCGATCGCAACGTTCTCCGCCTCGGAATTTTCGAAATGTTCTACCGGGACGACATTCCGCCCGTTGTCTCGATCAACGAAGCGATCGAACTCGCGAAAGAGTTCGGCGGCCCGGATTCCGGTCGTTTCGTCAACGGCATCCTCGACCGGGTGAAAAACGATCTCTCGCGGCCGCTGCGCGAAGCGGCTCCGTCGGGCGAAACGGAGGCAGACAAAGAAACACCTAAGCCCTCCGAATAGAGACAGCTTTATTCGTTAGACCGGTTTCTGGATCAAGCCGAGGCCGCAAAAATCCTGGTAAACCATGCCCGGCGTCTCCATCGCGGGCACATTATGGTTGAGCGAAATCACTTCGACCTCAGGATGTGATTCGCGCCACTCTTGCAGGGCGCGCTGGACACCGCCTTCGCCAGTCACATCAAAGCTGGCCGCGAACTTACTTGTGTCGTGGAGCACGACCAATCCGCCCGCAGCGAGAGCAGGATACCACGCGTCGATCTCCTGCAGCGTCTGCCGGTATTCATGCGAGCTGTCGAGAAAGACCAGTTCCGGGGCGCCCTCCAGATAATCACGGGCCAGGCCGGGCGAAGCGGGATCGAGAGAGCTGCGCAGCTCCACCCTGACCACCTCCGCGAGTCCGGCGCGCTCCAGCCATTCTTTCGCAAAACGGCAAAGTGGCTCATCGATTTCAAAACTAAAAAGGCCGTGCTGCGCGTGCATCTGCCGCAGATAAAAGCCGAGTAGCAGGGATGAGTAACCGGCATGCGTGCCCAGTTGGACGATCCGCTGTATTCCGCTCCCCATCACCATTCCATGCAGAAACGACATGATGGGAACGACGCATTCGCCGATCAGATTTTGGCGGGTTGTTTCGGCAAACCAATCCTCCATCAGCTGCCATTCTTCGTCGCTCAAGCTGGCGAAAATCGGCGGCACATAATTGCTCCGAGGCAGCCGATGCCACCAGAATCGCGGTTCGCGCGAGTCAGAGAGGACAAGAGAGCGGCGTGCTTTCTCAGAACCGGACATAATCGTGCAACTTCAGGTGCAGCCCCGCTTGCGCAACTTGAGAATGGCAGGACGCAATCAGGGCGCGGCATGGCTGGCCCAACTCCGCTTCCCGGCGGGTGGCCACAAGATTCGCCCGAGGCGATTACTCCCTCGCTCCAAGATGAAGTAACTGGCGTAGGCAGCCGCAAAAAGCAGTGCGAAGGCGATTGGGAAAACCACGATGGAGTGCCACGGCTCGGGCATCCCCTGCGCCAGGGGGATGCGATGGAGCAATTCGGGAATCAAAGGGTAGTGCAGCAGATAAAGCGAATAACTGCACAGGCCTAACGGAACAAGAAGCCGCTCCCAGAGCTTCTCATCCCTCTCATGCCAGAGGTAGGACTCAACCAGCAGAACCAGCGCGCAGGATGAGGTCGAGAAAGCCACGGCATCGCCCGGTTTCCAAAAAGTCGAAAACACCAGGATCAAAACCGCCGCGATGCGCAGCAAAATCGATCGCGGAAAAGCGCGGCGGCCGGCAAGGAATTCCTCGGCCAGGTAAGCGCCTAGCGCCCAGTCGAACCAAAGCATGGTCGGAAACGTCCAGACCGCGCCGGAAAAGTCCTTGCTCCAGTCCGTGACAAAAACGGCCGCGACCAAACGCGTCAGGACACTGAGCGCGAACGTGGCGAGGAGCGCGCCGCGCATCGTCCAGCGCCGGCGCATCAGCCAGAGGACGGGATAGAGCAGGTAGAGTTGCACTTCGATCGCCAGGCTCCAAAAGGCGCCGCTGATCGCGAAAATCCAAGCCGGGCTGAAATTAAAAAAAAGGAAAACGTGCGAAAGAATCTGCGCGCGATCTTCCGCGGTCGAAAAACTGAGGCCGCTCCGCCAGGCAAAGAAAGCCAGCCACGCAAAATACGGCGGACAAATTCTCCAGAAACGTCGCCAGAAAAACCTCCCGGCCCGCAGCTCGCCCGCCTGCAGAGCGGAGGCGTGAATACAAAAGCCGCTAATGAGAAAGAAAAGCGAAACGCCCATCCAACCATAGCTCAGCGGGTAGAAAACCCAGAATGCCCGGCTCGGTGCAGAAGCGAAATCGCGCACCATTCCTTTCCACTGCAGGTGATCGACACCGAAGGTCGCGCCGTACCAGTGAAATAACACAACGGCGAGAATCGCGAGACCGCGCAGAACATCGATCCGACGAAGATGAAGCTTCCGGTCCACCGTTGCGCGCGTCGCCACTGGGCCGGGCTCGACTCCCATTACTTGGAATCCGGCTCGAGCCGATGCGGGGCGTGAGCCCGCAACCGCAGGTGGACCTCGAGTTCTTCTCCCGATGGTATCGCGACCATCGGGAGATGAAGCTGCGGATCGATCCCGGTGATCTTAACGCGCAAAAATTTCGGGTTCGACACGCGCTCGGCATCAGCGGCCAGGGTGATCCCGTCAAAGCGCCGGTCGGCCATCGCGTCGTAGTAAGTTTTCCCGGATGCCTTGAGGCGAATACGCCCCACATCGACGACCGGGAATGGGCTGATGAAATCGATCCGGAGCGGCGCGCCCGCGGCATTCTTCGGCAGCCGGAAACAAACGTCCCGCCATTCGTTGGGCGCGAAACGCCGGTAGAGCGAATCGGCCTCGCGTAGCTCCCCGCCTAGCATGGGAAAGATTTGAACGATTGTATCGGCCGGTCCGGGCGCGGACTGGAAATGTCGCTTTAGCCAGGAAAAAAAGGCGAGTTGCAGGCGAAGACGAAGCGGGAGCTTCGGCTTGCGCGCGATCAGAACCGAGTCATGCCACTTGTTGCTCTCGTTGTCGTATCCCGGCAGATCTTCCCATTGGGTGCGCGCATCGAGAACTTCGAGATGGGCGTAGCGCGCAACAGCCGCAAAACCATCGGGAAAAATACGCCAGCAATCTCTGGGATAGCGATGCTCCGGGCCACAGGAGGGCGCGATGATGCAGCAAAGTCCGCCCGGCTTCAGGACGCGTGCGACCTCGCTCATCGTGTCCCAAAAAAATTCTGTGTGCTCGAAGGTTTGTCCGGAAACGAGCACGTCCGCGCTTTCGCTCCTCAGCTCGCGCCAGTCATAGGCATCCTGTAACACGACATCGACGTTGGGTCCGGGCGTCAGGTCGACGCCAACGTAGCGCCAACCGGGATTCGCCAGCACTTCACGATACGAGCCGTTAAAGTCCTGGCTCCCGAGATCGAGAATCGTGAGTGCTTCGTTTTTTCGCGCCTCGAGATAATCGCGGCGGAACTCCGCCATCAGGTCTAACGAGTGTTGGTGCATCGTGAATCGTTACGGTCGCGCCCAAGTTATCCTATCACGGCCGAAGTTCATTCCAGTCGATCCGGTTCCGCACCCGACTCGACCCACCTCGCGATCGTCGCCCCTACTCGGGTGTAAGTCTTGCCCCGCATATGCTCGTCAAAATCCCAATAGAGATGCTCGCCGTTTTTCTCGGCGGGGCGAAGCAACGGCGTCAGATCCAGGAAAGGAATCGCCAGCTCCGCGCAGCTCTGGCGCAGAGACTTTTGGTGGATCTGAAATTCCGGCCCGAGCAGTGACTCGACCTCGCGGTGTGTAGCGTATTTTTGCTGGAAGGGAACGTAACGGTCCGAAACCTGGGTGGAAAAAGGCAGATAGATGAGCCGCAGCTCGGTGCCTTGCCTGCGGGTGAAGGCCTGCAGTTGGCGCAAGGTCTCACCCATCTCGATCGGCTCGCGCAACGCGGTCGCGGCTTTGTTCAGAACGTCGACCACGAATGGATTGAAGTTCCCGACGCGCATCGCCTCGGCAATTGCGGGGTCGACGCGGGAAAATTCTGGCGGCGGATTTGACCACGGATTCAAGGGATCGGGAACAACCGGGACAAAGAGAACAGGCCGTGAATGCCAGCGGCGCGGGATCGGCTCGTGCCGACCAGCCCGCGCCAGCGTCTGAAGCAGACGCGGCGTCCACGGACTTGAGTACCTGAGGTTGGAATTTCTCTTTCAGCGGTACCGCTTCGGTCACAGGCAAATCGTTGGCGTACAGAACGACGATTAGCCTGTTCGGATGAAAGAGTGGAACGGCGTCGTGGATCAGCGCCAGATATTCTGGAATGCCGTTCCCACCGATCCCACAATTCATCGCCTCGGAATGCTTCGCCGCTTTTTCGTAACCGCGCGCGATCGTCTCGTCATCCGTCGCCATGAATCCCTCCACGAGACTGTCCCCGACGAACATGACCCGTTCAGCTCCGCGCGGCGGCGCGACATTCCACTGTCGATCGCGAAACCCGTAGAGATTGAGATGACTAACGAAACTGGCGTCGTCCGGTTTCGAGTTCCAGCGATAGGAGGCGTTCATCGCCGGCTGGCGCTCGGCGAGAAATGACTTCGCGCCTGCTCGGGCAAAGGCCGCGTAGTTTACCCGATTGAAATTCGTCACCTCGGGCAACGGAAAAATCGCGCGCACGACCGCTTCCTGGAAAACGAAAAGGAGCGCAATGAGCAGCGCCCAGTTCACAAGCTGCTGCTTCATGCGCGGGCCATTCGTTGCTTGAACCCGGCACGAGGTGGAACCACGCTCGGGCGCGGCATGAACATTCTCGGCATCTCCTCCTTTTATCACGACAGCGCCGCCTGTCTCGTGCGCGACGGCAAAATCCTCGCCGCCGCTCAGGAAGAACGGTTCACTCGGATCAAGCACGACTCGGACTTTCCGAAGCACGCCATCGCCTATTGCCTGCAGGCCGCGGGCCTGGCGAGTGGGAGCGAACTCGACCTGGTCGCGTTTTACGAAAAGCCGTTCGCGAAGTTCGATCGCATCCTCTCTACCTCACTCGCGCTCGCGCCGCGCGGGCTGCGACCTTTTCTCAAGGCCGCACCCACCTGGATCAAACAGAAGATCTGGCTCAAGGAAATCATCCGCCGCGAATTGAATTTTGAAGGGAAAATCCTCTTTCCGGAACATCACGAATCGCACGCCGCCTCCGCCTTTTTCCCCTCGCCTTTCGAAGAGGCGGCGGTGCTGACGATCGATGGCGTCGGCGAATGGACCACGAGCAGTATCGGCCACGGTAACGGCAATCGGATCGAGCTCTTGCGTGAGATGCGCTTCCCGCATTCGCTTGGCTTGCTCTATTCCGCCTTCACTTACTACCTCGGGTTTCGGGTCAATTCCGGGGAATACAAAGTGATGGGGCTCGCGCCTTACGGCGAGCCACGGTTCCGCGATCTCATCCTCGACGAGCTGATCGATCTCAAGCCCGACGGCTCGTTTCGCCTCAACCTGAAATATTTCAATTTCCTCGCCGGCCTAACGATGACGAATCGCCACTTTGCCGCGCTTTTCGAAGGTCCACGCCGCCAACCCGAGATGGCGCTGACCCAGCGCCACATGGACGTCGCGCGCTCGCTCCAGGCGGTCGTGGAGGAGGCGATGTTACGCATGGCGCGGCATGCGCATGCGCTTACCAAGTCGCCTCATCTTTGCCTCGCCGGCGGCGTCGCGCTCAACTGCGTGAGCAATGGACGAATCCTGCGCGAAGGACCGTTTGATAAGATTTGGATCCAACCGGCGGCTGGGGATGCCGGCGGCGCGCTCGGAGCCGCTCTCCTCGCCTGGCATCACTTTGAAAACAAGCCACGCGAAGTCGCGACGGATGGCACAGACCGGCAGCGAGGCTCCTTCCTCGGCCCCGACTTCGATCCACGCGAATTTCTGCGCACGAAAGACATCGCAGCGACGAAATTGCCTAACGAAGAGCTCTTCACGCAGGTCGCTCGTCTCCTGAGCGAAGGTCACGTCATCGGGTGGTATCAGGGTCGAATGGAATTCGGACCCCGCGCCCTCGGAAATCGCTCTATCCTGGCCGACCCGCGGATCGCAACCATGCAGGAAACGCTCAACCTGAAAATCAAGTTCCGGGAAAGCTTCCGTCCCTTTGCCCCATCGGTTCTGCGCGAGCGTGTCTCAGATTATTTCGAACTGGAAGAGGCCAGCCCCTACATGCTTTTGGTTGCAGCCGTAAAAACGGACCTTCTCAAGGACGATGCGAAGCAGATCGCGGACACCGATTTCATCGAAAGACTCAAAGCGCTGCGTTCCACTATTCCCGCCGTCACCCATGTCGATTACTCGGCGCGGGTCCAGACTGTCTCCGCCGACGACAATTCGCGTTTCCATCAACTGCTGACAGAATTCGAACGGCAGACCGGTTGCGCGGTTCTCGTGAACACTTCCTTCAACGTCCGAGGTGAACCGCCGGTCTGCACGCCGGAGGATGCCTATCGCTGTTTCATGCGGACGGGAATGGATTATCTCGTGCTCGGCAATTTTCTCGTCGCCAAAACCGCCCAACCAAAATCCGAAACGCTCCACGCCGATGAGCTTCTCTCCGCTAGCTTGGATTAACGCGGAATATCGCGAGCTCGATCGCTCCCCGCGTGCGTTCAGGAAGTTCGGATTCACGATTGCCGCCGCTTTATTGCTCATCACGCTATTTCTGGCCTTCCGGCATCGCGAGACGGGCTGGATCTGGGGAGCGGCTGGGCTCGGGTTTCTCGTAGCGGCCGCTCTCGTTCCCATGTGGCTCGGGCCATTTCACCGCATTTGGCTCAGTTTTTCGATTGTGCTTGGGGCAATCATGACACCGGTCATCCTGACGATCTTTTTCTTTGCGGTTGTGACGCCGGTCGGGCTGTTGCAACGTCTTTTCGGGAAGCGCAGCGTCGAGCTTCGGTTTAGGACGGAGGAAAAAAGCTACTGGCGGGAGCGACCGGTGCGCGATGCTGATTACGAAAAGCAGTTTTGATTTCCAATGACCGGCAAATTCGCCATCGCCCGTGAGTTCTTCACCTTTTTGCGCGCGCGCAAGAAATGGTGGATCGCGCCGATCCTTGTCCTGCTGCTGCTCATCGGACTGATCCTTGTCCTGACCGAAGGGTCGGCCCTCGCTCCGTTCGTATACAGCCTATTCTGATCGTTAGGCGCTGGTTGGGAGGTGCTGCGACTTGATCGGGCAATTAGCGCAGGCCGGGTCGCCTTCCGGGCGCAGCATGTTGCGTCGGAGACGCTGAAATTCTTCGCCGTGGAAAATTTCGGCCAGCGTTTTGCCTTCGCTGAGCAGTCCGAGAGGCTTCTCATGCCACGGACATGGCAGGACTTCGTTCTGATCGCGGACCATGATCTCGGAAAACGGGCGATTACAGAATGTGGTCGCAAATTCTTCCGCGACCGACCCTTCCCAGGAAGAATGTTCACGCAGCGGTGGCCGAGGAACGAAATCGCTGGCTGCATCCGGTTCGACGCATTCGAAATCCTCCCAGCGCACTGGTGGCTGGTCTGCCTCACCATCCCAGGACGGCGCGTCCACAAAGGCGGGAGGGAGATAAATCGGGATCCCGAGCCGGTTCGCTTCCGCAAAAATTTGCGGCCGATAGAAATTGTATTTTCCCGGGTGATTGGAGAGGAGATCGTCGGGCGCGAAGTAAGTCCCGATCGGCACAACGTGGCGGAAGTCGATCGACTCCGCGCCGAGTTCCTTTGCCATCCTCAGGAAAACCGACGCTTCTTGAACGTTTCGGTTCATCATCACAAAATTAAAAACGAACGCTGGTCGCCGCACGCCGCAGCGCTCACGCAGATCGCGCAAGGCCATGATGTTGCCGACGAGTTGTTCGTAACGGCAACCGACCCGGATCGACTCGAGCAGTTCTTTACTGACTGCATCGATCGAGAAAAGAAGCCGCGCCACGCCGCTCTCGATGATTTTGTTCCGGATCGGCGCACGCATCAGCATGGCGTTGGTGCAGAATTCGATTTCCACCTGGGGATGCTCGGCCGCGAGATAGTCCAGAATGCCAGGCAGATGTTTCGAGATGAGCGGCTCATCGCCGCAGGACAGCATGACCTGGCGCACCGACGGTCCGATCTGGTCGAAGAGCCGGCGGAATTCATCGGTCGTCAGTTGCTGGGTCGGGCGCTTGAAAATGGCGTCGTCGCTGAAGTGGCACATGACGCAGCGCAGGTTGCACTTGTTGATGATATCGAGGCGCAGCGTGAGCCCAGGGCTTTTGCCTAACGAACGCTCGAAACGCAGCTCGGGTCCGTCCGTCTCCGGTCCAACCGCACTTTGGGTGCTGTCGTTCAACTCGATCTGCTGCACATCCCGAGTCTCGAGACGGACCCGGACGCGATGCCATCCGCCTGCCAATTCCACCCAGAGATCAGTCTCTCCGAAAAGAGCCTGAGAAGATGTTGTGAGGCGAAATCCGCCCTGCGCGCCGCGGGGATAGGAAGGATACACGGCACCGACGTCGGCTCGTTCAAAACCGTATGGCACCTGTTCCCAGCCCAGATCAGGCGGGGCGAGGTAAAGCGCGCGAATCGGCGAGGTCGCGATGCACCAGCCTTCGAGCCGGGTGATCCGCTCGCTGACCGGATCGCGACGCGCCAGGTCGCTGCAAAAGAGGAGGTGGTCGCTCATGGAAAACCGGGGACGTCAGTTTACGCGCTCCACCCTGAAATGCACGCCGTCCACCGCGTGAATCGAGCTTGCGCAGCTCTGGGTGCCAGCAAAGATGAGTCGAACCGCGTGTCAGCAATTCTTTCATCCCTGCGTCGGATCGGGCTTTTGCCCCGAATTCGCGTTTTGTTCTTTTTCCATGAAACGACCTGGAGCGGCGCTCCGATTCAGTTGTGGCACGTGGTGCGGTCACTTCAGCGCGGCGGATACGAAGTTTCTGCGGCCGTGCCGAAGACCGGCGCGCCGGAGGCGGGAGCGATCTCCGGGTTGCTTGCGCAGATGAGAGCAAAGGTTTTCCCGGTCATCGATCTCTCTGCGCCGCCGAAGCTGGACGAACTGCGGAGCTTGTGCCGGCAATGTGATGTGGTCGTCGCCAACACGCTCGTCATGTGGGCGGCCGTGCGGGCGGCGCATGCGGAAGGTGTCCCTGTGATCTGGTATATCCACGAGAGCCAGGTTGCGGAACATTTGCTCGCGCAAACTCCTGAAATGAAACCAGCCCTCGCACTGGCGGATCTCCTCGTCATGCCGACGCGCCGGACTGCGCAGCTCTATGCGGCGTTCACCGATCACGCCATTGAGGTCGTGCCTTATGGAATTCCTCCCGTTTCCGAAAAGGCGAAGGAGACGGAAAATGGCGACACCCTGATGAGGTTTCTTCTTCTTGGAAGTTACGAACGGCGCAAAGGGCAAGACATCTTCCTCGAGGCCATCGCACAAATCCCGGTGGAGACGCGAGGACGAGGCGTTTTCCGCGCCGCCGGTCGGGTGTTGGACGCGGCGTTTTACGAAACCCTTGCCGCTCGCGCGGTGGAGCTGCCTGGCGTTGACCTCAGTGGCGCGCTGGAACACGACGAGGCGCTGGCCGCGACGAATGCGGCCGATGTCCTGGTCTGCGCGTCGCGCGACGAGACGATGCCGATCGCGATTCTGGAAGCGATGAGTCTCGGGAAAGCGATTGTCAGCACGAATGTCGGCGGAATCTCAGAATGGCTCTCCGACGGCCAGAACGCGCTCGTCGTCCCGCCGGAAAACAGCGCTGCTCTCGGGCAGGCGCTGAGCCGCTGCCTGAACGAACCGCGGCTGGTGGAAACGTTAGGCGGAAACGCGCGTCGGACATTTGCCGAAAATTTCTCGATCAATCGGCTGGGGAAAACATTTGCTCGCTTGATCGAACAGGTAAGAAAAAAGCCATGACGCCGCTCATTTCGGTCCTCATGCCGGTTTACAATCCCGATCTCGAGTTCCTCGAGGAAGCGATCGAGTCGGTCCTTGAGCAGACTTACGAGCACTGGGAATTGTGCATCGCTGACGATCGTTCGACCGACGAGCGCACGCGGCCTTTCCTTGAAGAAATGGCGCGACGCAACAGGCGTCTCAAGATTTTTTTGCGCGACGAGAACGGCGGGATCGCCGCCTGCTCAAATTCCGCCCTCGCGCTGGCAGGAGGCGAATGGTGCGCGTTGCTCGATCAGGACGACTTGCTGGCGGAGGACGCGCTCGCAGAAGTGGTGCACGAGGTTACCGAACACCCCGACGCTGGGCTTATCTATTCCGACGAAGATTTTGTCAATTCGTCAGGTACGCGGGCCAATCCGTTCTTTAAGCCTGACTGGAATCCCGAGCTTTTCCTCGGCCAGAATTACCTGAATCATCTCGGCGTTTATCGCACCGGCCTGCTGCGCGAGATCGGAGGATTTCGCGAAGGATTTGAGGGATCGCAAGATTACGATCTTGCCCTGCGTTGCAGCTCGCGATTGCGCCCGGGGCAAATCCGCCATATTCCGCGAATCCTTTACCACTGGCGGATGGTGGCAGGCAGCCTGGCTGACCAGCCGGACGCAAAACCGCACGCGCGGCACGCGGCCCGCCGGGCATTGAACAGCTATCTGCAGGCACAGGGAATTGCGGCGCGCGCCGAGGCCTGTCCGGAAAACGCAGAATCGCATCGAATCATCTACAAGCTGCCGGTCCCACTTCCTTCCGTGACGATCCTCGCCACGGCATGCGACGAGTCGGAATCGCTCCGCCCAGGAGATTACCCGGGCCTCGAATGGTTGAGCACCTCGCCAGGCGCCGAGGGAGCGAATCGTGCGGCTGGGAAGGCGCAAGGTGACGTCCTGCTTTTCCTGCGCGATATGAGCGGCGCGCAGAAGTCGGGCTGGTTGCGAGAAATGATCAGCTTGGTCGTTAGGCCGGAAGTGGGCGCGGTCGGCGCGCGGCTCTGGTCGCCCGGCGGGACTCTGGAAGATGGCGCACTTATCCTTGGGCTCGGTGGGATCGCGACACCCGCATTTTACGAGATTCCACACGGGCATCCCGGATATTTTAATCGCGCCTGGCTGACGCAGAATTTCTCCGCTGTCTCCGCGTCGTGCCTGGCAGTCCGGAAGGAGGTTTTTTTTGAAATGAACGGCTTCGATGACTCGAATCTGCCGTTTCACTTTTACGACATCGATTTCTGCCTACGGCTACAGGAGCGTGGTTTGCAGGTCATCTGGACTCCCTACGCCAACTTCACCTCTTGCGGTTGCGGTCTCCGCGCCGGCGCGCAGGACTCGGGCGAAGCCGCCTGGATGGAAAAACGGTGGGGCGAGCGGTTGCGGCGCGATCCGTTCTACAATCCCAACCTCATCCGCAATCTGCCGGGCTTTCTTCCTCGAGAAGACCGGTGAAGAACCGCAGCTCCTAGTTCGTTAGGCGAATCCAGCCGGTTTCGATGGAAACGAGAGAGCCGTTTCCGAGAAAACGCCTTGCAATTACGAGGTGCGATTGAATCCTGAGCGCGATGCGCAAGACCCGAATCATCTGCACTCTCGGACCTGCTTCTGAGAGTTCCAAGATTATCGAAAAGATGATCCTGGCCGGGACCGACGCCTTCCGACTCAACATGAGCCATGCTAAACATGAATGGGCGCGAGACATCGTTCCCCGCGTCCGTTCAATCGCCCAGGAGTGCGACCGCAGCGTCGGCCTCCTTTTCGATACCCAGGGTCCGGCGATTCGCACCGGCGTGCTACCGCAAAATCTGGAGCTCGCGGTCGGCGACACCCTCGAGATCACAGTCGGCGGCGCGAAAGCGACCGAGCCAAACTCGATCACGGTTAATTACGATGGCCTGATCAACGACGTCTCGATCGGCGACGTCGTTCTCCTCGACAACGGCCTCATGCAGGTGCGCGTGGAGGAAAAGAAAGACCAGCGCATTCGCACCGGGGTTCTCACCGCCGGCACGCTCGGTTCGCGACGGCACATCAATCTCCCCGGCGTCCATGTCAACCTCCCCGCCCTGACGGAAAAGGACCTGGCCGATGTCGCCCTCGGGATCGAACTGAAAATCGATTTCGTGGCCCTGAGTTTCGCTCGAAGAAAAGAGGACCTCGACCAGCTCCGCCGGATTTTGCGCAAAGGCGGTAGCAGTGCCCAAGTCGTGGCGAAAATCGAAAGCGCGAGCGCGGTCGAAGATCTCGACAAGATGATCCGGGCGGCGGACGTCATCCTGATCGCACGCGGCGATCTCGGGATCGAGTGTCCGATGGAGGAATTGCCAATCATCCAGCGTCGGATCGTGAAGCGATGTCTTCGGATCGGCAAACCGGTCGTCGTCGCGACCCAGATGCTCGAGTCGATGATCGAGAATCCAGTCCCGACCCGGGCGGAAGTGACCGATGTCGCAAACGCCGTCTTCGAGCAGGCCGATGCCATCATGCTGACGGGTGAAACGACCAGCGGACGTTATCCGGTCGAGTGCGTCGAAGTGCTCGACCGGGTCGCGCTCCGGATCGAGCGGAGCGGCGGCGCCGGGTACGGAAAGGACGCGCTTCTCGAAGATGACCGCCAGAAAACGGTCGCGGCCGCGGTCACGCTGGCTGATTCGCTGCATCGCCCGAGGATCGTGGTCTTCACCCAGCACGGCACGATGGCGCGCTACGTCTCTAATTTACGTCCCGGAGACGCCCCTATCTTCGCTTTCACGCCTAACGAGGTCGTTTACCATCAGCTCTCGATTTGCTGGGGAGTCACCCCGATCCTGCTCGACTTTACAGATGATCCGAACGCAACGATCGACGCCGCCGAGAAACATCTGCGGGCGGAAAACTGGATCGGTCCTAACGACAACCTGGTCGTGATCAGCGACATCCGAGCGGGGCAGGACCTGGTCGACTGCGTGCAGTTGCGCCATGTGAGATAAGGTGTGAGCGCACCCGTGGAACTACCCAGCCTGCTCGCTTTCCAGCCGCGTTATTATCGCGGCGGCCCGATCCGGCATCACCTTGCGCTCCTCTACGATCTGGTCGCGACCCAGCGGCCGCGGCGGCTCGTGGTCGATGGGTTTGGGAATGGCGAAGCCTTCTTTACCCTTTGCCAGGCGGTTCGCGAAACAGGTTTGGATTGCAGATGCATTGCGATCTGGCGCGGCGCCGCGGGAGAAGCGCGCGAAGCCGATCTAGCCTGGAAGGACGGGAAGCGCTACGCAGCGGAAATCTATGGCGATTTTGCGGAGCTCTCACCCGACGATTCGGCGACGGCGTCGCAGAAATTTGGCGAAGAAAAGGCGGACCTGCTCCTGATCGATCAGTGCGAAAGCGGTACGGAAATCGGCGCAGAACTCGATCGCTGGAACGCAGCCGTTTCTGCCCGCGGAGTGATCGCGGTGCATGGAATCGAATTGGTTCGCCCAGACGCCCCGGGGACCGCCTGGCGTCAATGGCGGGGCGAGCGACCCGGTGCGGGGTTCTCCGCCGGGATCGGTCTCGGCGTTTCGTGGCCAGACGGGAATCTGATTGCCCAGACATCGGCGCCGGCTGCGGAGCAACTCTACGCCCTTGCCACGGCACGGATTGAAGCGCAGGCGCAAAGCGACCGCAGCCAACGCGAGCTGGCGGCCGCGACCGCGCGGCAGGTCTGGCTCGATTCGCTCCTCGAAGATCGCTGGGTGGCCCAAGCGATCATGGATGAGCAGGGCAAGCAGATGGAGGAACTGCTGCGCGACCAGGCCGAACTGGAGAAACGCTTTGCGGATCTCGGCCGCGATCGCGCCAAGGCCCAGCTCGTAATGGACAGCCAACAGGAGCAGCTCCGGGTCTGGGTAGCAGATCTCGAGTCACGAAAAAAAGAGATCAGCAAACTCAAGAAAGAAGTACGAAAACAGAAGCAGATTCTAAACGACGCCAAAAGTGCCTGTCGCAAAGGGGGCAAATGCTTCCGGCCCTCCGGTGGACCGAAAGTGCGGCGTCCGCTGGCGGAGCGGGTCATGCGGGAACTCCAGCGCATACCGTCCAACCTTGGCCTGCGCCGCGCCGCTCCCGTCACTTCTCCCGCAGAAGCGAAGGAGAAAGAAGCCGCCGCCAAACCGGTCGATCGTTATGCTGAGTGGCGGAAGGAGCACGAGCCTAACGAAGCTGCGCTTGCCGGCCAACGCGCCGAGACGGCGGAGTGGGTCAATGCACCGACGATCAGTTTTCTTCTTCCGGTCAAGGATCCGCCTGCGAGATTTTTACAGGCATTGCTTGAGTCAATCGCCGCCCAGACGGCACCGAACTGGGAAGTCTGCCTCGTGGACGGCGACTCAACGCAGGCCGAAACGTTGGAAACCATCAAGACCTGGAGCGCGCGTGAGCCACGAATCCGCGTCGAACAACTGGAGGAGAATCTCGGTATCGCCGAGAACACCAACCGAGCGCTTGCCAAGGCGCGTGGCGAATTTGTCGCCTGCATCGACCATGACGACCTGCTCGCGCCGTTTGCGGTCTATGAGCTGACTCGCGCGATTCTGAGGTCACCCGAAGCTGATATTTTTTACAGCGACGAAGACCGCTGCGACGTGGAAGGTCGGCGGCATTCGCCCTTCTTCAAAACGGAGTGGAACCCGGAGCTCCTCCTCTCCTCGATGTACATCGGCCACATCACCGCCTATCGCCGCTCGCTCGTCGATCAGGTGGGCAATTTCCGCAAGGAGTTCGATTTTTCTCAGGATTACGATTTCGCGTTGCGCGCGACCGAGCAGGCGCGCGGGATCGAGCATATTCCACATGTTCTCTATCATTGGCGCGAGCATCCCGCCTCTGGATCGGCCGGTGGCAAACCGGATGCGCGCAAAACGAATCTCGCCGCTCTTGCGGAGGCGATGAAGCGGCGCAATCTGCCGGCCGATATCATCGAGTATCCGACTGCGAACCGCGCCCGACTCATACCGCCGCAATGGCCACGCGTCTCGATCGTGATCCCGACCGATTCGCCGAGCCGCGCTCAAAGCTGCGTCGAAGAACTGCCGCGCCAGACACAATATCCAGACTTGGAAATCGTCATTGTAACGAACAGCGGCCTGGCCGGGCAGTTGGAAAAGATCGCTCCCGCGAACCCGGTTTTCCGTTTTCTCCGCTACGATCAACCGTTCAATTTTTCCGACAAATGCAACGTCGGCGCGCGCGCCGCGAGCGGTTCTCGTCTCATTTTTTTCAACGACGATGTCGAGAGCGAGCAGCTGGATTGGATCCAGAACATGATCGAGCCGCTGGAAAATCCAGCGATTGGCGCGGTCGCGCCCAAGATGCTTTACGAGAGCGGTAAGATCCAGCATGCCGGACTCGTGACCGGCGTCCGCGGACTGGTCGGGACCGCCTGTCATCAATGGGACGCCGATTCCACGGCCCACACCAACTTCGCGCAATCGATGCGTGACGTTTCGGCACTTTCCGGCGCCTGCCTGGCGATGCGACGGGACGATTTCTTCGCGGCCGGTGAATGGGATACCGAAAATGCGCCGATCGCGCATTCCGATATGGATCTTTCTTTCAAAATCCGCGCCGGCGGGCTGCGCTGCGTTTACACGCCGTTCGTCACAATGCGCCATCGCGGCCATGCCTCGATTGGCACCCAGGAGCCGCCGGCCCTACCGCCGCCACGCGAAAAGGCGAATGTTTTCCTCCTGAAACGCTGGCCGGAATACACCTGCCACGACCCCTATTTTCCCGACAACGTGCGCGACTGGCTCTATGCCGATTCGCCAACCCCGATCCGGATGTGGGCGCGCGAGCCGTGGAGCGGGCAGAGCAAAGGGGACCTCCTCTTCGTCTCGCATGACCTGAGCCTGAGCGGAGCGCCGCTGATTCTTTTGCAGCTTGCGAAATCGTGCAACGCCGAGGGGTATTTCGTGACTGTCATGTCGCCGGTCGACGGGCCGGTGCGCCGCAAATTTGTCGAGGCCGGAATCCCGCTCCTGGTCGACCCGCTGATCATCACCGGTCACCCGTCGTTTACGCAATTTGCCCGTGAATTCGACTGCGTGCTCGCAAGCACGATCTTTGGCGCGCCGGTCATCCAGGCCGCGAAAGCTGCCGGTATCCCGCATCTCTGGTGGATCCACGAGGGCCGCGTCGCCGAGCACTACCTGGGCGAGGATGACAAGATGCGCAGGACATTGGCGCGGGCCGATCTGATCGTCACGCCGGACACGAAAAGCGCGCTCGTTTATCAGCCATTCAGTGACCGTCGGATCCGGGTGGTGAACTACGGGATAACCGACCCGAACGACGAAGTGCTTCCGGAAAAGGGTCCGCGCGAAGATGAGCTAGTGAGGTTCCTGCTCCTCGGCACGATCGAGTATCGCAAGGGCCAGGAAGTGCTCCTGCGAGCGCTGCGCCAGCTGCCGGTGGATGTCTTGGAAAAGGCGCACTTTCAGATTGTCGGGCGCGCCCACGATTTGGAATTGACCGACACGATCAAAGCGAGTGCGCGCGAAATCCCGGCTCTCACCTACGAAGAAAGCCTGCCGCACGAGATCGCGCTCGCCCGTATTCGCGACGCCGATGTCATGATCTCGGCTTCGCGTGACGAGACCGGTCCGCTGATTTTGATGGAAGCGCTCGCTCTCGAGACACCGATTCTGAGCACAACCGTCGGCTGCGTGGCGGAAAACCTGGCCGACGAGGAGGGCGCGATCTTTTTCCCCTCGGATAACGATCGCCTGCTGGCGGCGGCAATCACTCGGCTGGTGCGCGAACCCGAGCTGCGCGAACGGCTGCGCGCTGCGGCCCGGCCGGCCTACGAAAAACATTTCGCCTTCGCTCGGTTCGGCCGGGAATTCTGCGGCTTGATCGACCAGTCGATCGCGACTTTTCAGCCTAACGAACGAGCAGGCCATGAAACCTGAGCGCCCGAAAGAGGCGCGGCGCGCCTCTCCTCCCTCCTACGAGGAGTGGCTGCACCGCTACGCGCAGATTGACGAGATCGGATTGCGCCGCGCACTGCGCGAGCTCCGGAAACAACCGCTGATCTCAATTCTCGTTCCGGTTTACAACCCCGACCTCGACCTGCTCGATGCCGCAATCGCGTCGGTCCGAAACCAGATCTACGAACGCTGGGAGCTATGCATCGCGGACGATGCTTCCGACGATCCGGCGGTGCGGCCCCGCCTGGAGCAGGCGGCTGCGAATGAGCCACGCATCAAACTCACTTTTCGGGAGGAGAAC
This sequence comes from uncultured Verrucomicrobiae bacterium, assembly GCA_963819975.1. GTDB lineage: Bacteria > Verrucomicrobiota > Verrucomicrobiia > Chthoniobacterales > UBA10450 > Palsa-1392. The sequence continues at coordinate 323,390 of CAWFYE010000011.1, forward strand.
GGGCACATTTCCGCCTGCACCAATTCGGCCCTGCAACTCGCGAGCGGCGACTGGTGTGCGCTCCTCGACCAGGACGATCTCTTGACGCCCGACGCGCTCGCCAGGACCGCCCTCGAGATCGATGCGCATCCCGAGGCCGGGCTGATTTATTCCGACGAGGATAAGATCGACGCGACTGGCAAACGCTCGAGTCCCTACTTCAAGCCGGATTGGAACCCGGAACTTTTCCTTGTCCAAAACTTCATCAATCATCTCGGACTGTATCGAACCGACTTGATGCGCGAGGTCGGCGGATTCCGGGAAGGATTTGAGGGTTCGCAGGATTATGATCTCGCGCTCCGTTGCCTGGAGCGCCTGCGCCCCGCGCAAGTTCGGCACATCCCGCGCGTCCTTTACCATTGGCGAATGGCGGCCGGGAGCGTGGCCGCGCTACCCGACGCCAAGCCCTATGCCCGCGACGCTGCGCGACAGGCGATTGCCGAGTCGCTCCAGCGGCAGGGGATCGAAGTCAGCGTGGAAGCCTGCCCCGAAAATCCGGAAGCGCATCGTGTCGTTTACTCGTTAGGCAAAACGCCGCTCTCGGTCTCGATCATTATTCCGATGCGCGATCGGGTGGAACTTTTGCAGCGCTGCCTGGAAAGCATCCGGGCCCGGACCGATTATCCGGACTTTGAGTTCGTCGTCGTCGATAACGGCTCCAAGGAACCGGCAACGCTCAGTTACCTCCAAACCCTGGAGCGGAAGAGCGAGGCGCGTGTCCTGCACGATACCGAGCCCTTTAACTTCAGTCGCCTCACGAACCTGGGCGTGAACGCCGCTCGGGGGTATATCCTGCTTTTTCTGAACAACGACATCGAAGCGACCGAATACGGCTGGCTACGGGAGATGGTGAGTCACGCCTCTCGCGCCGTGAACGGTGCCGTCGGAGCCCGCCTCTGGTACCCCGACGGCACCCTGCAGCACGGCGGCGTCATCCTCGGGCTCGGAGGCGTCGCCGGTCATGCCTTTCCTCATCTCAAGCGGGGTCGCGGCGGTTATTTCAGCCGGGCCCAATTGCAGCAAAATGTTTCTGCCGTGACCGGTGCCTGCCTGGCAGTCCGGAAGGAGCTTTTCGAAAGGTTCGGTCCTTTCGACGAAACGAATCTTCCAATCAGTTTTAACGACATCGACTTCTGTCTCCGCTTACGCGCCGCAGGCTATCGCAACGTCTGGACGCCCTATGCCAATTTGATCCACGCCGAGTCTGCCTCTCGCGGGCATCAACCGACAAAGACGGAGCAGGCTCAGTTCGTCCGCGAAGCCACCTTCATGCAACAAGAGTGGGGCTTCGTGCTGCTCCACGATCCTTCCTACAACCCAAATCTCTCCCTTAACCTGCCTGGCTTCGACTTGGCCGTCCCGCCGCGACTGTAGACGCTTCGCTCTACGAAGCGCGGGAAGCTCCGTCGTGAAATCGTTGCAGTCGAGGGCATACCCGCACTTCGCGGAGCGAAGCGTCTACAACGACGTGCATGGCAGACAAAAAGCGCGCGGACGTTTCCATCCGCGCGCTCATAATTTGTTAGATCTCGGAAAGCTTTAAACCTCCGCCGTCAATTCGACGTCGACCGGGCGCTCTTTTTTGCTCAGCGCGCGGCGCAACTTCGAGAGGGCAATATTCTGCAACTGGCGAATCCGCTCGCGCGTCACGCCAAATTTCTTGCCCACTTCCTCGAGCGTCTTCGGCTTTCCACCGTCGAGCCCGAAGCGCGAGAAGATGATCTTGCGTTCGCGATCGTCGAGCACGTCGAGCAGACCGCCGACTTCGTTGCGCAGGTTCTTGTCCCGTAGCAATTCGAAGGGGGTCTGCGCTTCTTCGTCGCCAACGATCTCGCCAAACTCGGTCGAATCATCGTCACTAATCGGCGCGTCGAGCGAAGCCGGGCGAATCGAAACGGTCTTGAGCTGCGAAACTTTGCCCGCAGCAATGCCGATTTCTTCGCCGAGTTCGTCGTCGGTCGGTTCGCGGCCGAGTTCTTCGCTCATTTGGAGCGAAACGCGGCGCATTTTGGAAATTTTGTCGACCAGGTGGACGGGCAACCGGATGGTTTTGCTCTGGTTGGCCAGAGCGCGTTTGATCGATTGCTTGATCCACCAGGCGGCGTAAGTGCTGAGCTTTCCGCCCTTGGCGGGGTCGAAACGCTCGACAGCTTTCATCAGGCCGATGTTGCCTTCCGAGACGAGGTCGAGGAGCGGCAGACCGAGATTCGCGTAGTCGTGCGCGATCTTCACGACCAGACGCAGGTTGGAGCGAATCATCAGGGCGCGCGCTTCCTTGTCGCCTTTCTTGATTTTGGCGGCAAGCTCGATCTCCTGCTGCGGGGTGAGGAGCGGGATTTGTCCGATCTCACGCAGGTAAATCTTTATACCAGTGTCGCTATCTTCAGCGGCCATATAAGTTCTCATGAATTAGGTTGAAATTTGGGTGGCGAGGGCACAAACGACCGGCTCTTTCAAACTCCCGGCATTTGTGGAATGCGTGTTGTAGCATCGAAGGAACTATTTAACAAGGTTAAATATCGGAATTAAGACAGCGTCTGGATGGTTGTTGTTCATTTCTTTTCCTCTTGTCGAGCACCATTTTTCGCAAGCCGGGAAATCTTCTAAACTTCCAGAGTTAAGATACTGAACAGGGGGTTTTTATTCCTCTCTCAGCCCCGCTAATCCTTCGGCCTCTTTACTCATTCGTTTACGCAGACTTTCAGGACGCCTTTTTCGTAAAACTGCCAAAATTTCCGCCTGCGCGCTGACCGCGATCTCTGAGGGAGAATTCGCTCCGATATCCAGGCCGAGCGGAGCGTGAACCCCGGCCAAGGTTGCCTCCGTTACCCCCTGCGCGCGAAGTTGTTCGAACACATGCCGCACCTTCCGTGTGCTCCCGATCATTCCTATGTAGCCGGGGCACGCAGCGCGCGGGCCTCGTCCGGTTGCCATGGGCGGCTCGCGATGAATTCCGCCGAACTCGCTGCCGCGACCCGCACCGCCTCGGCGGGCAGAGCGTCGAACAAATCCGTCCGATCTTCAATTACCTCGCTCGATCCGGCTTTGCAAATCGCCCGCGCATAACGTCGTGCCACGCTTCGGGCTTCGAAGGTATGCGGATGCGGCTTCCCGCCAACCTCGAGCCGGTTCCAGGCGCGCTCCGTGATTTCGATTGTTGCTTCCGCCACTTGTTTGTAGCGGCTGACGAAATGCTCTCCCAGAATCGCGGCAAAGCGTTCCAGGTCGTCGGCCAGATGCTGCTTGGCGAGGGACGTTGACCGTCTTCTTGATCGTGTCCGTTGGGACAACCTTCGAGTTATCTCCGTCAGGGTACGATGTTTCGAAATCAACCAACCAGGAGGGCCGAGACTTCGATCTCCCGGATGGAGTGGACCGGTCTGTCGCGCAGGATTTTTAGCACTCGCACCTGCGCTTTTCCGTAACGCTGCTCAATCAGTTTCGCCATTGCGCCTCAGGGCTAAATCATTTAGTCCGAAAGCGCGATGCTAAAGCTGGCCGAGCTCAATGCTCTCGATTTGGAGCAATTCACTCTCCACTTGCGACCCGTTTTCGAGCATTCGCCCTGGGTCGCAGCCCGCACCGCCAAGGCCCGCCCCTTTGCCGATCTCGCGGAATTGCACGCCGCCCTTTGCCAGACCGTGCAGAGAGCAAGCCAGGATGAAAAACTCGCGCTCATCCGGGCGCATCCCGACCTCGTCGGCGAAGCCACCCTGACGAACGAATCGCGCGCCGAACAAAAAAGCGCCGGACTCGACGATCTCTCGAAGGAAGAAATCGCGCGTTTCCGCGATTTCAACCAGCGCTATCGTGCGAAATTCGATTTTCCATTCGTCATCTGCGCGCGCTTAAACAAGAAAGAGGCGATCCTCAACGCTTTCCCCACTCGTCTGGAAAATTCCAGCGCGCAGGAAATCGAGATCGCGCTCGGTGAAATCTGCAAAATCGCGGAGCTGCGGCTGCGCGATCTGGTGGCATGAGCCTGACCACCGACGCCCGCTGGCCTGGTCGACCTGGCCTCCGCTCGCCTCGGCGGGGTCGCGAACGACGAGTTCTTTGCCGAGGAAGAGAAAATCTCCCGCCGGAGATTCACTACGATTCGCGAAGCAGGTCGCGGGAGGCCGTTTCACCATTTCGCGGTCGGCGCCGCCGTCAGTGAAGTCGTAGTGGACGGCTTTACCGGCATGATGCATATCCGCCGGGTCGATATCCTGCACGACATTGGCGACGCCATAGATCTCGGGATTGCGCGCGGGCAGGTGGAAGGCGGGTTCGTGCAAGGCGTGGGCTGGCTCACGATGGAGGAGCTGGTTTGGGATTCGGAGGGCCGGCTGCGGACTCATTCGCCCGACACTTACAAGATTCCAGCGATTGGCGACACGCAGGATGTTTTCAACGTCGCCTTCCTGACCGACGCGACTCAGTCTAACGTGATCCGCGGGAGCAAAGCGGTCAGCGAACCGCCGCTCATGCTCGCGATCTCTATACGGGAAGCGATTCGCGATGCAGTGGCGCCATTTGGGGAAAGCGGCGGGCAGGTTCCGCTCGCCTCGCCCGCGACCTGCGAAGCGATTTTTAACGCCATCAGCGGGCGAACAAGCGCGCCCCAACCGGCGGAAGCGCCTCCCGAGCACGCGATGGCGGAAAAGGTCCTGCGATGAAGGACATCCCGCACAAGCTCAGTGTCGCACGGGGAGAGAATCCGGCCGAGATCGTTTTCAAGAATGCGCAACTGGTCAATGTCCTCAGCGCCGAAATTTACCAAACGAACGTGGCGGTCGATGGTGGCCGCGTCGTCGGGCTAGGCGATTACGAAGGGCAGGAGACGATCGACCTGGAGGGCGCTTATCTCGCACCGAGTTTGATCGACGGGCATTTCCACGTCGAGAGCACCATGCTGACGATTCCGGAATTCGTTAGGGCAGCGGTTCCGCACGGGACGGGAGCGATGGTGATCGATCCGCACGAATACGCCAACGTGCTCGGGCTCGATGGCATCCATTACGTGCTCGAGTCGAGCAAGAATTTGCCGATCGATTTTTATGTCATGCTCCCCTCCTGCGTGCCGGCGACGCATCTCGAGACAGCGGGCGCGCGTTTCACGGCGGACGATCTCGCGCTCATGATCGCGGACGATCGGATCGTCGGTGTGGCCGAGCTGATGAACTACCCAGGCGTTTACCTCGGGATGGAAAGCGAGCTGGCGAAAATCCGCGCCGGCAAGGGGAAGGCGATCGATGGGCATGCGCCGGGATTGCGCGGGAAAAATCTCAACGCCTACGCCCTCGCCGGGGTGCGCTCCGACCACGAAAGCACGGAACTGCAAGAAGCACGCGAGAAGCTGCGGCTCGGGATGCACCTGCTCGTGAGGGAAGGAAGCACGGAGCGCAACCTCGAGCACATCATCGCGCTCGTGACCCCGCAAAATTCCGCCAACTGCTCCTTCGCGACGGATGACAAATTAGCCGGCGATATCGTTCACGAAGGGCATCTCGATCATTCGATTCGGCGCGCCATCGAGCTGGGCGTCGCACCGATGACAGCACTCCAGATGGGCTCAATCAACACCGCGCGGCATTATCGGTTGCGTAATCACGGTGCGATCGCCCCGCGTTTCTGGGCCGATTTTCTTGTCTTGGACGATCTGGAGAAGTTCGTCGTCAGGCAGGTTTACAAAAAAGGAAGGCTGGTTGCGGAAAAGGGCTGTTACCTGGGCGTCAAAACGGCGCCGACGCCGCCACCGCGGAGCACGATGAACCTGCGCTATCATGCACCTGACGATTTCAAGGTGACGGCGGAGGGCGCCAGAAAGATCAAGGTGATCGAGATCGTGCCGAATCAAATCATCACGAAACAAGCGCTTGAGACGCCAAAGTTAGTCGATGGCGCAGTGGTTTCGGATCCGGCGCGCGATATTCTCAAGCTGCTCGTGCTCGAGCGGCATCAGGCGACGGGCAATATCGGCGTCGGTTTCGTGCGGGGTTTTGGTCTGGAGCGTGGAGCGCTCGCTTCCACCGTCGCGCACGACGCGCACAACATGGCCGTAGTCGGGACGAACGATGACGACATAGCCGCGGCAATTCGCGCGCTCGAAGAGATGCGCGGCGGACAGGTCGCGGTGGCAGAGGGGAAAATCGAGGCGGCGCTGCCCCTTCCGATCGCAGGATTAGTCTCGGATCAGCCACTCGAGATCGTGATCGAGAAAATCGCAGCGCTGAACGCCGCGGCGAAATCGTTAGGTTGCGACCTGCCCGCGCCCTTTATGTCGCTTTCTTTTCTCAGCCTCTCTCCGATCCCCGCATTGAAACTGACCGACCAGGGGTTGGTCGACGCGTTGGAGATGAAATTAACGAGTCTCTTCGCGGATTAGACGCCGGGCCGCGACGGTTTTCCAAACAGCAACGTCGTCGGGTCCATTGACAGGCATACGGCAGCGCGTGGCGGCGACGGTGTCGAAGCTGACCTGGGTGAATGGAAGTTGAATTTCCGTCGCGAGACGGAGCTGCTCTTCTTCCGGAATCTTTTTGTAAAGCAGGCTGAGGTGCGGATCGAAGTCGTGCTGCTCGTTCGCCCCTAACGACGACCGAAGTTGCAAAAGATGCGGACTCGACTCGAAGCGCACGAAAAGGCTTCTGGTAAAGCGCGATGTCCATCCAACCCCGATGACGCGCAACTTGACGAGGCCGCCTGGAAGTTTCGCCAGTTCGCGGGCGGCTTCGTGGCCAGAATCCGATCCCACTGCGAACGTGAGGTGCGGCTCGAAGATTGGCGCATCGTTTTCAAATCCGAGACGTTGGATCGTTTCGCGGAAGAAATCCCGTGCGGGCGCCGCGGGAAGGAGCCAGTAGGCTATTACCCATTGCTCCGCCTCATTCACGGAGCGACTTCGCATGAAAATTCGCCGGCCGCGAGTAGCGTCCTGCCATGCCGGCGAACGTTCTGGGCACCGAGTTGCGCGCCTGTTGCTCCGAGCCTGCGACTGGTTTTTATCGCGATGGTTATTGCCGCACCGGGCCGGAAGACACCGGACTGCACACCGTCTGCGCGGAGATGACGCGCGACTTTCTCGATTACGCCGTCCTGATGGGGAACGACCTTGTGACGCCCCATCCGGAATGGGGCTTTGCCGGATTGGAGCCGGGCGATCGCTGGTGCATTTGCGTTTCGCGCTGGAAACAGGCGCTCGACCGTGGAGTGGCGCCGCCGGTCGATCTCGAGGCGACGCACGCTTCAGCGCTGGAGTTTGTCTCGCTCGAGGAATTGCAGACGCACGCTCTGAAATAATTTACCTAGCGTCGTCGGCCGCGCACGCCCATCGCGCCGAGGAGGGAGCGGGTCAGGGTCCCGGTGATATTCACGGCCACGCTCCGCATCACGCTGCGGGCAACGGTGCTGCCAAGAATCTCTCCGATGACGTTTTTTTCCGGTGCAGCCGGAGCGGCGGGGCGTGCATAGGGCACTCCGGTGGCGACCTGCGGGGCGGTCTCGGTCTCATTGCCTAGTGCCTTGGATAGCTCGGCGCTACGCGGCGCGGCCGCACCTGGAGTGAACGTTCGCCGAGTCGTCGCGCCGACTCGTTGCGCCTGTTCAGGCGAAGCGGCGGTCGCGATTTTGCCGCCGAGAATCTCATAGGCACTCTGCGGGTCGAGGGTGGTGTTGTATTTCTGGGCGAGCTCGGAGCGGTCCACAATCTCCTCCAGTTCTTTAGGCTCGAGCGGACCCATCCGGGAACGCGGGGCGCAAAGCATGGTGGCGGCGAGCGGGGTTGGAATGCCGCGTTCGTCGAGCACGGTGACGAGCGCTTCGCCGATCCCGAGATCGGTCAGGAGCTGTTCGGTATTGTAAAATTCAGTCTCGGGATAATTGCGCGCGACGGCCTTGATCGCGGACCGGTCCCGAGCGGTGAAAGCGCGGAGAGCGTGCTGCACTTTCATTCCGAGCTGCCCGAGGATGTCGTCCGGAATATCGGTCGGCAACTGGGTGCAGAAAAAAATGCCGACGCCCTTGGAGCGGATGAGCTTGATGACGGTCTCGATCTCGTTGAGGAGCGACTTCTCCGCATCGTCGAAGATGAGGTGTGCTTCGTCGATGAAGAGAACGAGCTTCGGTTTCTCGAGATCGCCGACTTCCGGGAGGGTGGCGTAGAGCTCGGCCAGCATCTGAAGCATGAAGGAGGAGAAAAGTTTCGGGCGGTTCTGCATGTCGGTCAGGCGCAGAATCGAAATCCCACCGAAGCCGTCGACCACTCGCATGAGGTCGGCCATCTCAAACGAGGGCTCGCCGAAGAATTCCTCCGCGCCCTGTTGCTCGAGCTCGATCAGCTTGCGCAGAATAAGCGCCGTCGAGGTGGTCGGGACGAGGCCGTATTCGGCGGTGACGTTAGGCTTGGCTTCGCCGGTGATGTACTCGAGGACTTTTTTGAAATCCTTTAGATCGAGGAGCGGGAGGTGTTTGTCGTCGCAGAATTTATAGACGAGAGCGACGAGGCTCGATTGCGTTTCGTTGAGTCCGAGCATGCGAGAAAAAAGGAGTGGCCCAAACTCGAGAACGGTCGCCCGAAGGCGAGCGCCGGGCTCGCTGGAAAGAGTGAGGAACTCGACCGGATAAGCACTGGGCGACCATTCGGTGCCGATTTTTTCGTGGCGTTCCGCGATGCGATCAGAAGGTGTTCCCGCCACCGCGAGCCCGCTCAGGTCGCCCTTGATGTCCATGAGCAGAGTCGGCACCCCAGCCTCGGAGAGCTGTTCCGCGATCATCTGAAGCGTCTTGGTCTTGCCGGTGCCGGTCGCGCCGGAGATGAGCCCATGGCGGTTCATGGTGCGCAAGGGCAGGCGCACCGGCGCCTCGGGAAAGACTTTGCCATCACGGATCGCGGCGCCGAGCAGGACGGCGTCTCCTTTGAAAGCATAACCGTCCTGGATCGTCGAAACGAAGTCGTTCTTGCTCATGGGGCGAGGATAGGTTTTGGCCCTCGGCGGCGCAAGCCGCACCACTTGGTCCAACGAATTACGGTTTCTCGAAAAACGTGTCGAATCCGGACTTGGGCGTCGGGATCGGTCCACCGCCCGATAAATCAAGGTTTATTTCCCCATTTTACGGGGAAAAGGCTTCCCGAGACGAGCTGGTCCCGGAATTGTTCCGGCATCTTTTATCGCACCTCGAATAATTGCAACCAGTCAAAACCCCTTGACGTAAGTGACAGAAAACGTGCATTCTCATTACATAGCAACGGCTCCGATTCCGGTTTTTCGTTCCCCAAGGTAAAATCTATGGCGCCAAAAAAACATCCGGTGATCATCCTCGGCGGCGGGCCTGCGGGCGCCGCTACCGCGATGTATCTGCTTCGCAAAGGCATCACGCCCGTCATTATCGAACGCGATGATCACCCCCGCTATCATGTTGGCGAATCCCTAACCGGGGCGAGCCAGATCGCGTTGCGGGAGCTTGGGCTGGGACCGGCAATCGACGCCCAGAATTATCCCGTAAAGCACGGGGCCGTTTTTTACGGGCCGGATGGCAAGAACGACTTTTGGGTCGGCCTCGTCCGGCGAGACGAAAATGGCGATCAGGTGCCCAACTACACTTGGAACGTGATGCGGAGCACGTTCGACAAGATCCTTTTCGAGGCGGCGATCGAGCGCGGCGCGATTTGGATCAAAGCCACCGCAGTCGCTCCGATTGTAGAAAAAGATACGGTCGTCGGCTTGACCATCCGCACTCCGGACGGGGCGACGGATAAGCTTTACTCCGAGGTTCTGATCGATGCATCCGGTTGCGCTACCTTTCTTTCAAACCACCGCGTGACCGGGAAGAAAATGCCCGGCGCCTCGGACAAGCAAGTCGCCTTTTTCACCCAATTCGCCAACACCATTCGCGACGACGGCCCCGAACTGTCGCAGCAGCCGGGTAACACTCTTCTTTATTACCAGGCGAGACATTACTGGGCCTGGTTCATCCCGGTGAGCGATGAACTGACCAGCGTTGGCGTGGTCTTTCCGACCGCCTACTTCAAGAAGTCTGGCATGACGAAAGAGCAGCTGATGTTACACGAATGCCAGAACATGACCCCTGTGCTCTCGGAACGGCTTCCCGATCTCACCCCGCAAGAGCCGATCCACGCCATCCCGAACTTCTCCTACCGTGTGCACGACTACACCGGCAAAGGCTTCCTTTGCATCGGCGACTCGCACCGTTTCATCGATCCGATTTTCGCCTACGGCGTTTACTTTGGGATCCAGGAAGGGCAGTTCGCGGCCGATGCGATCGCGAAACATCTTTCCGGTGAAGTGAAAACGAACGGCAATCCGTTTGCCGAATTCGAGGCGCTTTGCGATGAAGGCAACGACGTGGTCGAAGACGTGATCGGCGTGCTCTGGGAATATCCGCTCGCTTTTCAGCGGATCGTGACCTGGAGAGACAAGGTCGATTCGCTCGATCTCCTCGCCGGCAGAATCTACGGCGAAGAAGCGCGGAAAAATCCCGCCCGGCTGGCCCTGCGCAAGTTGATGGCGACGCGCGAACGGGAATGGGCCGAAGCCGCGGCCGCGAAAGCGGCAGCTCAAAACCCGGAATTGGTTTCCGTTTCCTAGACGCAACGCACTCGCGCTTTCCCGATTCGCGGCCCGCGCCTAAATTCGCCGGATGCCGAGAGGGCGATCGACACGGAATAAGACAGCGAGATCGAACGGAATCCCGTTTCATCTCGTGCTGATCGACCAGGCGCCGCTACGCGAACGCGTCACGACGGACTGCTCCGAAACCATGGCCCGCCTCGAAGAGGCGCGCGCCGGATGGCATCATTTCGAGCGGAAAGACAAGCCGGCATTTGTGCGCTGGCGAGCGCGCGAGTTTGGCGCGCTCCTGAGCAAAGCGCGCGAAGTCGAGATTCAGATCTGCGATCACCAGGCGCTCGTCCATGAAGTAGAGATGGAAATGCGGCGCGGCTTCCAGGACGCGCATCGCGCCTATCAACGGGTCATGTTCCGCCGGGCCCACCCGACGGCGGCACCGACGGAAGAGGAGGCGGCATCGGGGCGGGAGCGGGAAGGCGCGGCCCGCCGGCTGAGCGATTTTGAAAAGGAAGCGCTCTTTCAGGAATGGGTAAAGCGCTCGTTAGGCACGAACCCCGACAAGATGGATGACAAGGCTTACTCGGCTTCCTTCGAAGCGTTCAAGTCGCACATGTTTCGCTCTCCGACGGATGACCCGCCGCCACAGAACGCCACCCGGCAAAAGCCGCGACCTGCTCCGCAAGAGGCGGAGCTCGCCCCGGCCCACGAAACGCGGGAGGAAGCGGACGCGCGGGTAAAGGAACTTTACCGCCGGCTCGTCAGGCGACTCCATCCCGACCTGCGGGCCGATGGAAACGCGGCCGTCTCCGCGCTTTGGCACGAAGTCCAGGAAGCCTATGCAGCGAGCGATGTTGCCCGCATGGAAATCTTGCTCGCCCTAAGCGACATCGAGACAAGGCGCACCATGGACCAGTCGCTTTCGCAGATGCACGCTGTGAGGACGGAATTGAAGCGAGCGCTGCGCGCGCTGGAGAAGAGTCTGCTCGAGGCGGAAGGCGAGAATGCCTGGAATTTCGCGCGGATCGGCCCGAGGGCCGATCTCCGGTTGCGGGTGGAGCGCGAATTGAAATCGAGCCTCGCGGAACGGATGCTCCGACTCGACCTCCTCAACCGAACAATCGCGGAGTGGGCGGCAGAGCCGGTCCTGAACCGGCGAGAGCGGGTCGTTCGTTAGGCCGGAACTTCCCACCCTGCCACTTGCGCGGGAGGGTGAGCGAGGCTTAGGTCTCGTCCCGCGATCATGCCTCGTGGTGTAATGGTAGCACGAGAGATTCTGGATCTCTTTGTCAAGGTTCGAGTCCTTGCGAGGCAGCCATCTTCTAAAGATCGAGGTTGTAGGCTTCCACCAATCCGATCCCGGTACTCTGACCGGCATCATGCACGACGGCGGTATAACTGCCGGGCGCGAGCGTGGTAACGATCGCTGACTCCAGATTATTCGTCGGTGCAAGGCCGGTCGCCTGGATTTCCGGCGCCTGAGTCGCCCGCCAGTCGCCGTTGGTCGCGATCTGGGTGCCGTTCGAATCGTAGATTTCCAAGGCCGGATCCGGAAGCGGATTCGCTATTCCAAAGAGCGACAGCGACGGACCCAGCGCGCGAACGATTACATCGGTCGCATCCCTCCCGCCGATAATGAATCCGCCGACCATGACGTCGTTCGGAAATGCGATATCGCCGCGAGTCGAGATGTTGCCGACGCGCGAGCTTCCCGGCGTCACATCGTAGGCTTCGACCAACGCGACACCGCTTGTCCCGTTCACTCCCTCCACTACAGCGGTATAACTGCCGGGCGCCAAAGTGGCGGTGAGATACGATTCCGCTGGATCCGATGGCAGGAGCGGATTGACCACACCGTCGAGCTGAAGGCGGTTGTCGTTCGATGCCATCAGCTCGCCGACCGAGTCGTAGAGAGTAATGACAGGGTCGCTCAGGGCGCCGCTCACTCCGAGCTGACCAAGCGACGGCCCAAGCGCGCGCAGGACGATTCGCTTAACCTCCGTTCCGCTGACAATAAATCCGCCCACCATGACATTGTCCCCAACACCGGCAGTAGTGCGGGTCGAAACGTTGAGCAGTTGCTGGCTGGTCGATTCGGGCGAGGGCGGTGGCACCGGCGGTGGCGGCGGCACTCCAGCAAAACCGTTAGTGATAAAGGTCAGGGCCGCGTCCTTCACGTCCGGCCAATTGGCGAAGGCGTGTTTGCCTCCCGCCTGACTGATCGCCTGATAATTGGTGACGCCGAGTGCGTCCAAATGTTCGATCATGTCGCCGAGCTGGCCGTAAGGCATCGAGTCTCTGGCCGAATTGACCATGAGCAAAGGGCCGATCGTGGAATCGACCAGCCAGGCAGGCGAAGCCGCGCGCAGAGCCGCCGTGTCGGTCGCGGGCACGTTGACATAGTTAGTCACCGTGTTGGTGAAATACGTGATAACGGGAGCAGGGCTAAAATCGGAAAGGTCGTAGGCACCCGAAAGGCCAACCCCGACATCCAACCGGTCGTCCCCGATCGTTCCGGTCCCGAGACAAAACGCGACCAAATAGCCACCTCCCGAGCCGCCTACCGCGCCCACCTGGCCGTTGCAACGCGGGTCGTTGCGCGCCGCGCGGATCGCCACTTTGGCGTCATCGGATTGATCCGGGAAACGGCCATCAGAAGTCTGCCCCGGCAACGCACCGGGAGGAGCGAGGCGATATTCGATCGAGAAAGCGATGTAACCGGCGGCTGCCATATCCTGCGCGCAGTTGATCGATTCGGGCGAGCTATTCGGCGAGCCGTCGTTGAACCCGCCGCCGTGAATCACCAGCACCGCGGGCCAAGGACCGGGAGTCGTGGGCGTGTAAACAACCCAGTGCAAAACGGTTCCATCAGACGCTGTCCCAAAAACTTCTGTCGTCGGAACCACGTCCGCGCGCGAGATTCCGCCCAGCACCAGGCCAAGGACGACGGCGAGGAAAAAGCGCGTTATCACATGACGTGTCTTCATAGATACGAACAAGTGAAAGGAGCACTTTCGGGGCCGCTCTTCAACCACCCCTTCGCGAACGTAATTTCCCAGTAACTCTGCTGAAAACTTAATCTTAAATCCGGCGGGTTTTGAAAAAACCTAATCGCCTGCAACGGCCACAGCTACCGCCCCTTAGGCCGGAGGCTGGCCAGCTTCGCGGGCCCGACGCGCGCGAAAGAAACTCTGCAACAAAGCTGCGCAGTCCTCGCGCAGGATGCCGGGAACGATGTCGCATTGGTGATTGAGCGACGGATTCTGGAGCAGATTCAGCAGTCCTCCCGCCGCTCCACCGCGCGGATCCTCACAACCGAAAACCACCCGACGCATCCGCACGTGAACAAGCGCGCCGGCACACATCGGGCAGGGCTCTTTCGTAACGAAAAGATCGCAATCCGTCAGGCGCCAATCACCGACCGCGGCCTCCGCCTGAGTGAGGGCGAGCATCTCGGCGTGCGCCGTCGCATCCTTCAACAGTTCCACCTGGTTAAAGGCGCGGGCGATGACTCGCCCATCCCGCACCACGACCGCGCCGATCGGCACCTCCTCCGCTTCATAAGCGCGCACAGCCATGCGCAACGCCTCGCTCATAAAATAGGCGTCGCTTTGCAGATCGATAATCGGTTCCATTTTTACCGGAGTTCTTTGAAAAAGCTCCCTGTCCCCGCTAAAGAACTCCGAGATGCCGCCGAAAAAAGAGAAATTTCACCCCTTGCGTTCGTGGGGACCGCTTTTCATCCAAAGTTTCAACGACTGGTTGGCCGATCGCGCACTCAGGTTTAGCGCCGCCCTTGCTTACTATTCAATTTTTGCGATGGCGCCGTTGGTTATCATCGCAATCGCGGTGGCCGGCCTTGCTTTCGGCGAGGAAGCAGCCCGCGGCCAAGTTTATCAACAGATCGAATGGCTGCTTGGACCAAAAGGCGCGACCGAAATTCAAACGATGATCCAAGCCTCGAGCGACACGAAACAAAGCGTCCTCGCCACTGTCTTGGGCGTCATCACGCTCCTCATCGGGGCATCGGGCGTTTTTGGTCAACTGAAGGACGCGCTTAATTCCATCTGGGGCGTCATGCTCAAGCCGGGCGGCATCATGGCTTCGCTCAAGGAATACCTTCTGAATTTCTCGATGGTCCTTGGGGTCGGATTTCTCCTCATTATTTCCCTGCTCCTCAGCGCCGTGCTCCAGGCAGTCAATACTTTCATGGCCGACTATCTGCCGATTCCGGGTTTCGTCGCACCGCTTACCGCCATGGTTAGTTTTTTCGTTCTCGTCCTGCTTTTTGCGCTCATTTACAAGGTGCTGCCGGACGTAAAGATCGGTTGGAGGGACGTCTGGATCGGGGCGGCAATGACCGCGATCCTTTTCACCGCCGGGAAATATCTGATCAGTCTTTATCTCGGAAAGAGCAGCGTCGTTTCCAGTTTCGGCGCGGCGGGCGCGCTGATTCTGATTCTGGTCTGGGTCTACTATTCGACCACGATCTTTTTGCTCGGGGCGGAATTTACCAAGGTCTATGCCAGCCGATACGGCTCCGGGATTCGTCCATCTCGCAATGCCTGTTTTGTGAGCAACGCGACGCGCGCGGACCAGGGCCTCGCGCACGACGAAAGCCAGGCGAGCGAGGCGATTGCCTAACGAAGGGCACAGCTTGCATAGAGCCGCGTACCGCAGTAGGACGAAATATTAGTTATGAAACCTCTCGCTCTCGTCTTCCTCACTTGTGCCCTGGCGTTCGCCAGCGCGAGGGCGGCCAGCGAACAGGAAATCGTTGATCAATCCGTCGAAATCCTGCGCGAATTTCGACAAATCCCTGAGAGCCAAATCCCGCGTCGCATCCTGGCCGACGCGCGCGGCCTAGCCATTATTCGGGTTCTCAAAATCGGTTTCGGCTTTAGCGGCAAAGGCGGCGAAGGCGTGGTCGTGGCCCGTACCGCGCACGGCTGGTCGGCTCCCTCTTTTATCGGCTTGGGCGGCGCCGGCTGGGGTCTGCAAATCGGTGCGCAGGTTTCCGATTTTATTTTTATTCTCAACAACGACGCCGCCGTCCGCGCCTTCTCGCGTGACGGCAATGTTAAAATCGGTGCGGACGTGAGCGCGGCGGCCGGCCCGGTCGGACGCGATTTGCAGGGCGCGGTCACGACGACAGCGGCGATTTATACCTACAGCCGGAGCAAGGGACTTTTCGCCGGGATTTCACTCGAGGGAGCAATCATCGCCACGCAAAAGACTGCTAACGTCCGCTACTATGGCCGGTTCGTGAGCGCCCGCTCGATCCTAAGCGGCCGCGTCGCTCCGGCCAGCGGAGCGACGCGGCTCCTCGGCCTTCTCAGCCGCGACTAGGCTGGTCGAGCTTTTTTCTTTACAGGCTGGAACCGATTACGGCAGCGTCGGCCCGTGCGCGTTTTTCTGTCTCTTCTCTGCCTAACAATTGGCACCGCTTCCCTTCGCGCCCAGGACCAGGAAAACAAGCTCGTCGACCGGCTCCTCAAGCCCGATATGACCCTTGCCAACTCAGCGCAGAACAAGCAGTTCAATGGCACCGGCACAACACCGGTGGACAAAAAGTTCGAACCGAAATCGTTCTACTCAGGTAACGAAAAGACAACGAAGAGCTTTTCCGACGGGAGAGGCTTTTCCGCGAAAGGGTTCGAAGCCAAAAAATTGACCCCCGCCGAAAAGGCGGCTAATGCCAACGGCGAACCGACGTATGCCGGGACGAAGTTTTCGACTCAGGATAGCTCACTCGTCCGATCCTCGACCGAGGATGGCAAAGTCGCGCAGACGCGCGAGTACGCGGAGAGCCGCCCTTTTCTCGCTCAGGGGACGCGCCAGAAAATCCTCAGCCAGCAGGACAAGCCGCTCACGATCGACGAAATCCGCGAGCTCTTGAACAAGAGCAAGTAGCCTCCCTCGCGGGTTGAAGCGACGCGAAGCTGACGCACCTTGCGGGATGGATCCAGCCGACTCGTTCGAACGCCTGAGGCTTGGCGCGGCGCAGATCATCAGCGAAGAAGAACTGCGCCAGAAGCTTTCGTTAGGCAGACCGCTCCGAATCAAACTGGGCGTCGATCCGACGAGCGCTGATCTCCACCTTGGGCATTCGCTCGTCCTGCGAAAGCTGCGCCAGTTCCAGGACCTCGGACATGAAGCGATCCTTATCATCGGCGATTACACCGCCATGATTGGGGATCCGAGCGGGCGCTCCGTGACCCGCCCGCATCTCACCCACGAGCAGGTCATGGCCAATGCCGAGAGCTATCGCGCCCAGGCTTTCAAAGTGCTCGATCCCGACCGCGCTCGCACCGTTTTCAACGGGGATTGGTTCAAGAAGATGTCTTTCGCCGAGGTCATCCGGCTCAACAGTCGGGTCACGCTCCAGCAGATGCTCCAGCGCGAAGATTTCAAGGAGCGGATCGAAAAACAGCAACCGATCCGAGCTCACGAAATTCAATACCCAATCATGCAAGGCTGGGATTCGGTCGAGGTGCAGGCCGACGTCGAGCTCGGCGGCACCGATCAGCTCTTCAACATTCTCGTCGGGCGCAATCTGCAAAAAGAGGAAGGCCAGCCGCAGCAGGTCGTTTTCGTCCTCCCCATCCTGGAGGGCCTCGACGGCGTGCAGAAGATGAGCAAGAGCCTCGGGAACTACGTCGGGGTCGCGGAGTCGCCTAACGAAATGTTTGGCAAGCTGATGAGCATCTCCGACGAGTTGATGGCGCGCTATTATCCCCTCCTCCTGGAGCGCGCCATACCTTCGGAGCTGCACCCGATGGCGGCAAAAAAAGAACTCGCCCGTGAAATTGTCGAAACCTATCACCCCGCTGGCTCCGGCCAGCGGGCGATGGAGGAATGGGAGCTGCGCTTCAGCGAAAAACGCCTCGACCAGACCGAGCTGCCGGAATTTTCCCCGCCAGCGGATGAGCACAACCTCATCTCGCTCGTCGTCACGGCCTACGCCACGGCTTTTGGCCTAACGAAATCGCGCGGCGAAGCGCGTCGCCTCGTCGAGCAGGGCAGCGTCCAGCTCGGAGGCGAAAAACTTCAGGATCCCAAGGCCGAAACTACTCTCCGGCCAGACGACGTCCTGCGTCTCGATAAAACGCGCGCCGTCCGGATAAAATAAAAGGGCGCGGTCCAGTCGCCTGGCCGCGCTCCTTTCAATAGAGAATCTGTCTGGTCGTCAGGCCGAAACCGGCTCCAGCATCCCGAAAACCGGCGCTCGTTCCGGAGCCGGGGCGGCAATGCCTTCGAAGTGCGAGCGCAGGCTGCGCAACTCGGTCGTCAGGATCGCATCGATAAACCCGAAACGCCGGTCGAGCCAGGCGTAGAGTTTGTTCCTGATCTCATAGTGCACCGCAAAAGTGACTTCTGTGCAGTCCGGACGCACTTCCTCAAAGTCGATCAAGCCCATCAAGCCGATGTTTCCACCCCAGGATTCAAAAGCGAACTGGTCGGGTGAACCACTCTCGATCGCGGCGACCACCGTCTGGGCTTTAAAGCCCATCGGCCCCTTGAAGGTGAGGTCGAGCGTCTTGGAGGAGGTGACCGTCGCTTTCGTGACCATGACGAGTTGGCGGCGGTAGGATTGAACGCCGGCGAGGCGGCTTTTGCACTCGTCCAGCGACTGGCTCATGTGAAGGGTTTTTTGTAGCAGCATAAGTTTTTGAGGTTGTGCAATCTGTTTTAGCAATGCATGTGCCGGTTCGGTTTTACCTAGGGAGAGCCGACTCGACCTGCTGTCTTTGTGTTCAGATTCATTACACAACTGTCACCATTTGACCGTCAATGCTTCACAAGTTACTGGCTGATTTCCGGCATCATTTGCTCCCATCGATCGAGGTCTGAAGTGGTCTCGCAACCGAAACCGGTCGCAACCGGGGCCGTCAGGCAACTCTGCAGAATTTCGGCGTTGGTCCTCATCGCCAGATCGGAGTCCCGGGCGAAGTCGTTCAGCACCACTCCGGCGCACCTCAATCCCGCGCCTTCGATCGCGCGGACCGTCAACAAAACGTGGTTCAAACACCCGAGCCGATTCTGTGCGATCACGATCACTGGAAGAGCCAGCTCAGCGGCGAGATGATTGCTGAAATAATCGGGCGTGATCGGAACCATCCACCCTCCCACTCCCTCGACCGCGACGAAATCGACGCGCTTGCTCAATCTGACGAATCCTGCGCGGAGCGACGGAAGATCGATCTCGCGCTTCTCCACCCGAGCGGCGGTCAAGGGGGATGCCGGAGTCTGCAACCAGACCGGGTTGATTTCATCGATCGTTAGGCCAGCGCAACTCGCACTGTGTAGTTGGAACGCGTCGTCGCGGTCGCCACAGCAGATCGGCTTGTAGCCGGCGCAACGCAGGCCGCGTTCGCGCAAGTGCTTCAGCAACCAGACCGTGAAGGTCGTCTTTCCGACTCCGGTATCGGTGCCGGTGACGAAAATACTCACGCCGCCGCCCGGTCGCCCGCCAGTGCGCGCAGCATCGACTGGAAAATCCGCACACCGTCGCTGCTGCCCAGACGTTCTTCACAGGCCCTATCTGGATGCGGCATCAGACCGAAAACATTTCTCTCCCGGTTGCAGATCCCCGCGATGTTTTCGACTGATCCATTTGGGTTTGCGTCGGGAGTGACGCGTCCTGCCGGATCGCAATAACGCAGCAGGACCTGCTGCCGTTCATTCAGTTCCCGCAAGGTCGGATCGCCGGCGTAGTAGCACCCCTCCCCATGCGCCACCGGCAATCGCAGAAGGGTGCCCGCCGCCATACCGCGCGTGAACGGAGTCTCGGCCACCTCGACCCGCGTTGTCACCATGTCGCACACAAAATGGAGCGAGCGATTGCGAATGAGAGCGCCCGGCAGCAACCCAGCCTCGCAAAGAATCTGGAAACCGTTGCAAATCCCGATCACAAGTTTGCCTGCGCGCGCCCCGTCCACGACCGCGCGCATGATCGGCGAAAAGCGCGCGATCGCGCCGCAGCGCAAATAATCGCCATAGGAAAATCCGCCCGGCAGCACAATCGCGTCCCAGCCGTCGAGCGAAGTTTCCTTGTGCCAGACAAATTCACTCTCGATCCCGTCGATCCCGCGGAGGGAGGCGAGGCAATCCTGGTCGCAATTGGAGCCGGGAAATTGAACAACCGCGAATCTCATTTGATCTCGTTAGGCATTTCGAGCCGGTAATCCTCGATCACTGGATTGGAAAGCAAATCGCGACAGAGTTCGCGTAGTTTCGGTTCCTGGCCGGCTGCGTCGCCCTCCAGCTCGATCTCGAGGTAACGCCCGATGCGAACGTCGCGCGCGCCGGTCAAGCCAAGGTGATGCATCGCCTCGCGAACCGCGGCTCCCTGCGGATCGAGCACGGTCTCCTTCGGGGTTACGATCACTTTCACTTTCATGCGCCACTATTAGCCGAGCCCGGAGGCGAAGCAATGTAGACGCTCCGCTCTGCGAAGCGTTGGGGATCGTCCGATACCAGTCCACCCCCGCGTCGCGCAGAGCGAAACGTCTACATGCGCGATCTTCCAAAGCCGCTAGAGTCCCACCGTTATGGCAGAACAAATTCTCGCAGGAAAAACCGGCGTCGTCTTCGGCGTCGCGAATAAACGCAGCATCGCCTGGGCGATCGCGAAAGCATGGGCCGCGGCCGGCGCCCGGCTCATTTTCAATTACCAGGGCGAGCGGCTGAAAGAAAATGTCGAGGAACTGGTCGGCGAATTTGGCGACGGCACCCCGCTCTATCCCTGCGACGTTTCGAAAGACGAAGAAATCGCGTCGTTCTTCGAAAAGGTGCGAGGCCAGACGGAGCGGATCGATCTCCTCCTCCACTCGGTCGCATTCGCACCGAAAGAAGCGCTCGAGGGCGACTTCCTCAGCACAACCCGCGAGGCGTTTCGGACCGCGCATGACATCAGCGCTTACTCGTTGGTCGCTCTCACTCGCGCCGCGGTGCCACTCATGACCGAGGGCGGCAGCGTCGTCGCGATGACATATTACGGCGCCGAAAAAGTCGTCCCACACTACAATGTGATGGGCGTGGCGAAGGCCAGCCTTGAAGCGAGCACGCGCTATCTCGCCTACGATCTCGGCTCGAAGAAAATCCGGGTCAACTGCATCTCTGCCGGACCCGTCAATACCCTGGCGGCGCGCGGAATCAGCGGTTTTTCCGCGATGCTGAAGCACTACCAAGAGCACGCGCCGCTCAAGCGCAGTTGCGAACCTTCCGAGATCGGGCAGACCGGACTGTTCCTCGCCAGCGAGGGCGCCGCTGCCATCACCGGGCAGGTGCTTTACGTCGACGGCGGCTATCAGATCATGGGGATGTGACCCGGCGAGCCAAACTCGCTCCGCCGCGTCCGAGCTGCACGATCCAGTAGATCGGACTAACGATGAAGATCAGGACGAGCAACTGGTGAAAAATGAAGCTTAGTTGCATGACGTTGGAGATGGAAAGATGAAAAGCGACAAAGCAGCATCCGAGGACGAGACCCCACCGGCGGCCGAGCAGCATCACCGGGGCGAGCAGCTCGAGACCGAGACCCAGCCCGGCGATTAATGCGATCAACGTCCCGTGCCCGGCCGCAAATTGCGCGATCGCAACCTGACGCTCCAGGCCAGCCCCATCGAGCTGGTTGTAATATTCCTGGTAGGCAGTCTTGAAAATCTGCACTCCCATAAAGCGAGCGCGAAAAATCCAGGTGCCGTGCGTGTTGATCAATTTCGTTAGGCCAGCCACCAAATAAGCGGTTGCAATCGCCTGCTGTACCCAGGAAATTTCACGCTCTTCGAGCGCGACGCCGGGGTGGGACGCACGACGACGAAGCCACAGCCCGTAAAAGTGCGCCGCGGTCTGGGCGAGCAGAGCGAGAGAAACAATCTGGGACGCGTGATGGATCGCCCCCTGTGAGTTGGCGACGGTATTGACCGCAACGCTGATCAAAAGAGCGACGGGCAAGGCGAGCCAGCAGAGGACGCGGACGATGTAGAACCCGAGGGCAACCAGGAGCGCGGTGTGCAATGCCGCCAACCATCCGGGATCGGTCAGGAAGCTTAAGTTGGCCAGCCGGGCCAGGCCGTTTGGGTCGGGCAGCGAGTGAACGTTGAGGGCGGCTGGAGTGGAGATGAGCACGACCCAGGCGAAGGCCACGCGCATGAAGAGCCGCTCGTAAAGCGGATGAATCGTGGGCGGGGCCGTTTCTTTCATGGGCGCTGCGCCACGATCTTCGTCGTGCTTTCAATCCGACCGGCTTTCCAGAGCAGATTCACCCGGCGCACTTGCAGCCCGGGCAGGAGCGACGGCTTTTGCTTCTGCACTGCTGGCAAACCTTCCAGATATTGCAAAAGAGAACCGCCCGCTGCGCGATCCGCCCAGAGCGGCTCCCGGTCATGCGCATCCTCGTCTTTCTTGATCGCCGCCCGCCGCTTAGATTCGAAAATCTTCTTCATCCCTGGTGTCGTTAGACCAAATCGGTTCGTGGCCAACGGCTGCCCCTCGGCGTCCGCGAGGTAGATGTAGTACGAGTTTTTCGCGAAGGAGGAATACATCGGGAAATCCGAAAAGGGATAATTCTCCTGCAGAACTAGGCAGAGAACGGTCAGTCCAAAGAGCGCCGGCCAGCGCCTTGGATGAAACAATCGCCAAAGAGACTGCAACCCTTCTCTGAGCCGCAGGCGCTGAAAAAGTCCGGGTGCCACGACTGACCTAGCCCGGCGGCCAGGCAAGCGCGCGTTTGCCTAACAAGTGGATGTGGAGATGCGGCACGCTCTCGCCCGCGTCCGGGCCGCTGTTGATCACGACCCGGTAACCGCTCTCGCTCACCCCGAGATCGCGCGCCACCTTCGTCGCGGTCAGAATGAGCTTGCCGAGAATCTGCTGGTCCGACTCGTTGATCTCAGAGAGCCGAGGGATAACGCGTTTCGGCACGACCAGAACATGGACCGGCGCCTGCGGACTGACGTCGTGAAAAGCGAGCACCTCATCGTCCTCGAAAACAATCTTCGC
The DNA here is from genome assembly GCA_963819975.1 of uncultured Verrucomicrobiae bacterium. Lineage (GTDB taxonomy): Bacteria > Verrucomicrobiota > Verrucomicrobiia > Chthoniobacterales > UBA10450 > Palsa-1392. The sequence continues at coordinate 346,003 of CAWFYE010000011.1, forward strand.
CGGAATTTCGCGCGCGGCGATCTTCTCGAAGATCGTCATCGAATCGAGCAGCTCAATTCCGCCACCTCCGCGCCGGAGCAGATTTTTTCCCGGATGAAGCAGGTGACTTCCTCGCGCAAGCCATCGCAGGCCCGGGTCCAGATTTTGACTCCGCGCAAATGTTTGATTGCCGGCTGCAAACCGAAGAAGTGAATCCCTGTCGCGCCCGTTTCCATAATAGCGTGGACGCGTTTCTCTAGCAGATCGAAAAACGCCAGCTCGTACCCGTCGCCGGCCGCTTCCGCGACTTCGTAAAGCGAAACCGAAATCGGCGGCGGCGTCGGTTGAAAATGCGGCACGATCTCCTTGTAACCGATCACCTTCAAAACGTAGCGCACCGTCTGGTTGAGCTGACTGAAAGCCACGACCGACTCGTCGGTGCGCAGGCGCAGATAAAAAGCGATGCTTTCTGTGACGTGCTCGGTCAGCCACCAGCGCGGGTAACCAGCGCGATCGGCCGCCTGCTTGATCTCGCCGTGCAGCCAGGCGCGGTTGAACTCGAAGAGTTGTCCGGAATCGGAGCGGAGGTAGGGAAATTCTTCTTTAAACGCGACCATTATTAGCGGGTTCGTTGAACAGTTCGGGTTGGCGTGCGTCGGGTTTCCCCCGTTGGTGAAGCGCGCGAATCTCGTCGATGAAACGTTCCACATCCTCGAAGCGGCGATGGACTGAGGCGTAGCGCAAATAGGCGACTTCATCGAGCTCGCGCAATTTTTCGAGCACTTTGTCGCCGATCGCGTTGGTCGAAATTTCCCGCTCGCCGGTTTCCAGCTCGTGCACGATATCGTCGACCGTCTGCTCAAGCATCACGAGGTTGATGGGACGTTTCTCGCACGCAGTCGCGATGCTTTCGGCCAATATGCGGCGCTCGAAAACCTCGTGGGTGCGGTCGCGCTTGATGACACGCAGATCGGTCCGCTCGATTTCTTCGTAAGTGGTGTATCGGAAGGCACACTGTAAACAGACCCGGCGTCGTCGAATACTCGAGCCATCCCGTGATTGGCGGGAGTCGATGACTTTGTCATCCCGGCATCCGCACTTTGGACAACGCATAGTGTCGCCGTTGTGTGTAACACACCATTAGTTGTAGCGTCAACGCTCCTACGCAACAATTCGCACTCTTGCGGAAAAAAGTTTTCTGAACGCGGGCGCGCTACCCAACGAGGCGGGATCGGTTCGCCTTCGCCTAACGAGGCGGGAACTCGAAATCCACCTTGTCCTTTTTCGGTGAGAGCACAAGGTAGGCGGCGAATTTATTGCCCCGCTTGGAAATGAAATCCTCGATCAGCGGCGACTTCCCCTGGGCGAGCAATTCTTTCACCTCGTCGGTCGTGATTTCGCGTTCGCAAAGTCTTTTGCTCAACTTGAAAACCGCCCGGTTGTCCTGATCCGGTTTGCGCACGTAGTAGGCATCGCCCACTTCCACCAGTTCGCCGTGATGCACTTTGCTTTCGCCGACAACTTTTGCTTTTGAGAGATCGACCTGAGCGCGCGCCTTGCGCTCAATCGGTTTTCCATCTTTGTCCTTCTTCGCTTCGCGCGGCGGAAATTCCCACGCGATGCGCGTGCCCTGGCGGACGAGGAAAGCATCGAACGGCCGGCCTTTCTTCGAGATGAATCCCTTGATCAGATCGGTCTTTCCCTTCTCCGCCAGCTGGATTGCGGTCTCGCGCGGAATTTCCTTCTTGCACATCAAACGGCCGACCCGGAAGGCCTGTTTCCATTCTTCACCTTCGCGTTCCCGCAGGACGTAGTTGGAACCGGATTCGCAGAGTTGCGCGCCGGTGGCAGGATCCGTCCAGAACGGTTCCATCGCGCCGATGTCGGCCTTTTCGCCGAAGTCGTACTCCGCTTTCAGTTTCCCGGTCTTCTCGTCTTTCGCGAGCTTGAGTTTCGCGGGAAACGAAGCGCGGGTCTTGGCGGAAATAAATCCATCGAGCGGACCGACCGAGCCGTTCGTGACCAGCTCGCGCACTTCCTCTTCCAACATTTTTCTGCCGCCGATGACTTTGTAAATCATGAGCTCGCCATCTTCCGATTTGTAGCCGCGCAAGGTTTCGCGCAATGGCTTGCCATCGGTCGGCGAGATCATGTCGGTCACACGCGCAACGGAATCGTCCTCCTCGAAACCTTTGACGCGCTCGACGATCCCTTTTGTCTCTTCAACGATCTCGGCCATGAATTTTTCGCGCGAAAATTTTCCCTGCTCCATCAGGCGCAGTTCATGTTCCCATTCGCCCGTCATCGCCGGGCTGGTAATGTCGGTCGCTTTCACGGCCTCGAGAAATTGGATGAGCTGCTCGGCCTTCGCAGTCGGGACCAACTCGCGCTGCTGGCGATCGATATATTTCTGATAAACCAACCCGTCGATCGTGTCGGCGCGGGTCGCGGGCGTGCCCAGGCCGCGTTCTTTCATCGCTTCTTTCGCCTCTTCGTCATCGACAAACTTGCCCGCCGTTTCCATCGCGGAGAGGAGCGTCGCCTCGGTGTAGCGCGGCGGCGGTTTGGTCACTTCGCTATGCAGCGTGACCTCGCGGGTTTTGGCCTGGTTGTTGTCTTCGGAGCTTAAAGCCGGGAGCGCTTTTCCTTTTTCGGAGTCATCCTCCAGGGTCGTCCGGCCGTAAACTTCCAGCCACCCAGCTGCGGTGAGCACTTTGCCTTCCGTTTTGAACTTATGCGTCGCCACCTGGCTCAAACGCGTCGTGATGTCGAATTCCGCTACCGGGAAAAAGACCGCGACGAAACGCCGCGCCACCATGTCGAAGATCTTCGTCTCGGCATCATCGAGGTTTTTCGCTTCGGATGTGGTCGGAATGATTGCGAAGTGATCGCTGATCTGCGCGTTGTTGAAGATGCGCTTGTTAAATTTTACCCAATCATTTTCCAGCACCTTCCGCGCGTGCGCCTGGAGCGGACCGCTGAGATTGCCGAGCGTTTGCCTAACGACCGGCAGATAATCCTCCGGCAGAGCCCGCGAATCGGTCCGCGGATAGGTCAGCATTTTGTGCTTCTCGTAAAGCGCCTGCGCGATCTGCAGAGTGCGCTTGGCCGAGAAACCGAAGCGGCCGTTCGCTTCGCGCTGCAGCGTCGTTAGGTCATACAGACGCGGTGCGATCTGCGTGCTGCTTTTCTTTTCCTCGGAAACCGAGGCCATCGGCTGGCCCTGGCAGGCGGCCACGACGCTCTCGGCCGCGTCGCGGTCCCAAAGGCGATCGATCCGGTCGTGCTCGTCCTCGTTCTTTTTGAAATCGGGGCGTTGATAGACGCCTTCGTAAGTTCCTTTCGCGATCTCGAATTTCCCGGTAATCCGCCAGTAGTCGCGCGGGTTGAAATTCCGGATCTCCAATTCACGGGCGTAAACCATCGCGAGAGTCGGAGTTTGCACGCGGCCGACCGAGGCGACGTTGCCCGCGCGCGAGCCGAACATGCGTTTCGTGATCGCGCGGGTGCCGTTGATCCCGATGAGCCAATCGCTCTCGCTCCGGCAACGAGCCGCGTCGGCGAATGGTTTCATCTCCTCTTCGCTCCGCAATTTTTGAAAACCATCCCGAATCGCCTGCGGTGTCATCGATTGGAGCCAAAGCCGTTTGACCGGATGCTTGTTCTTCGCCAACTGGCTGAGATAGGTAAAAATCAACTCTCCTTCGCGGCCGGCATCGCAGGCGTTAACCACTTCGTCGATGTCCTTGCGCGCGATTAGCTTTTTGAGCAGGGCAAATTTGCCTTTCGAATCTTCGCTCGGTTTCAGCTCAAATTTCTGGGGAATGATCGGCAGGGCCTCAAGCCGCCAGAAGCCATATTTCTTTTTGTCGATGTCCTCCGGCATGAGGAGCTCGACAACATGGCCGACAGCGGAAGCCACCACATAACGGTCGTTTTCGAAGTAATCGCCTTGTTTGGGGACTTTGCCGAGCGCGCGCGCGATGTCGGCGGCGACGCTGGGCTTTTCAGCAATGATGAGGGATTTGGCCATGAAGGGATGCCAACTAGACCCCGTTGGCAGGGTTTGCAAGTCACATGAGCGAGTTGCGTGCTAGGAAAGCTTTACGAAATACTTCCCGGGCAACTGCTTGACGAGCCGTTTCAATTCCAGCCGCAAAAGCACCGACGAAACGGTAGCGGCCGGAAGCGTGCTGGTGGCCGCGATCTGGTCGATCGGCGTCTCAATCGGCTGGATCGCATTGTAAACCAAGCGCTCGTCATCGGTCAGTTCCGGCAGCGGACGGGTCGCGGCCTCGGGCAGTTTTTTTCGTTCCGGGAGAAGAATTTGAAGATCGTCGAGAATGTCGCCGGCATCCATCACCAGCTTGGCGCCCTGCTGGATGAGACGGTTGGAACCGTGCGCGGTCGGAGCGTTGATGTGTCCGGGAACGGCATAAACCGAGCGGCCCTGCTCAATCGCCTGTGATGCGGTGATGAGCGCACCGCTGTTTAGCCCCGCTTCCACAACGAGGATGCCGTGGCTCCAGCCGCTGATGATGCGGTTACGCATCGGAAAAGTTTGCCGGTCCGGTTCGACCGCCATCGAAAATTCGGAAACGACCGCACCGTTTCCGGTCCGGATTTTGTCGGCCAAGGCGGCATTTTCCGGTGGATAAAGTTTCGTCAGGCCGGAACCAATGACCGCTATTGTCCGGCCCTTGGCGGCGAGCGCGCCCTGGTGCGCAGCAGTATCGATCCCGCGCGCAAGTCCGCTGATGACGGTCAAACCCGAATAGGCGAGCTGGTAGGAAAGCTTCTTCGCGCATTCCGCGCCGTAGTGGCTGGTGCGACGCGACCCGATGACCGCGATCGCATGCTGATCGCGCTCCGTGAGTTCGCCCCAAACGTAAAGCACGATTGGCGGGGCGTGGATCTCGCGCAGCTGACGGGGGTAGTCAGGGGATTGCGCGGTGATAACCTCGGCGCCGAAATCGCGAATGCGTTCCAGCTCGGCCGGCAAATCGACCGTGCTTTCCCAATTGGCAATCTGCTCGGCGACGTCTTTGCCGATCCCATCGACGGCGCGCAACTCGCTTCGTTTCGCTGTCAAAATCCGCTCCGGCGTTGCGAAAACATCGAGCAACTTGCGCAAACGCACGGGCCCCATTCCGGCGACCATGTTGAGCGCGATGCAGGCCTCGGTGCTGTTCATGGAATGCAGCCGAAATGGGAGGCTTTCCTATGCGCGACTTCCCGCGCCGGAATCAGAAAGGAATCTCGTCGTCGTCCGGCTCGGCCGGTGCACCCTTGGGCGGGGCGGTACTGCGCCCTCCGCCGCTCGGGCGGGAGCGAGGAGCTTCTTCGCCTTCGTCCGGACCACCGCCGCTGCCTCCGCGAGGCGAGCCGAGGAATTGCACGTTGTCCGCCACCACCTTGAGCTTGTTCCGTTTCTGGCCAGACTGTTTGTCTTCCCAGGAATCAAGTTGCAGCCGCCCCTCGATGAAAACCGGTCGGCCCTTCTTGAGATACTCACCGACGTTCTCTGCCGTCCGTCCCCAGACGGTGACGTCAACGAAAGTGACTTCTTCGCGTTTCTCTCCATTCTCGCCGGAGTAAACACGATTGACCGCGATACCGAGTTCCGCGACCGCGGTGCCCTTTGGCGTATAGCGCACTTCGGGGTCGCGGGTCAGGTTTCCCATCAGGAGGACTTTGTTGAGATTGGCCATGCGCCCGTTCTAGCGAATCTATTTCTCGGCTGCGACTCTCTTTTTCGCCGGCGTCTCTTTTTTCTCGCGCAGCTTCTGGTAGTGCTGGCGATAGACTTCCGGGTCGAGCTTGAACTTGGAACGCAGTTTGGTGATCAACTGCGAGTCGGCGTGGAAGATGAAGTTGACGTAGAAGCCGGCATCGAGGTCGCCCGCCACATAGGAAAACGGGCGCTTGTCCATCTTCTGGACCTGCTCGATCTGGGCGCCTTCTTTTTGAAATTCGGATTCGAGGCGATCGACGATATCCTTCACACTGTCATCCTTGCCCTGCGTGTTGAGCACGAGCAACGCTTCATAACGATTCTTCATATTTCTTCAGGTGGTTGGTTGAAAACATTCATCGCAGCAATCGGCCCTTTGTCGACCACGCACTTCACCGCTTCGGCGGCCCGTTTGAGGGTCGCATCGAGGAGCGGTTGTTCTTCTTCAAAAAAGCGGCTGAGCACATAATCGACCGCGCCATGGGAAGGCGCCGCCCCAATCCCGACGCGCAACCTCGGTACCGCCTCGGTCCCGAAATGTTCGATGACAGACTCGAGGCCATTGTGCCCGCCCGAGCTGCCTTGCGTCCGCAAGCGCAATCGCCCGAGCGGCAGGGAGAGGTCGTCGAGCACGACGAGCACTTCCGCCGCCGCAATCTTGTAAAAATTTGCGATCGCCACGACCGCTTCCCCGCTCCGGTTCATAAAGGTGGCTGGTTTGACCATGATCACGTCGCTCTTTGCCCAGCCCGCGTTCCATTTCGCCGCGAACTCCCACGGGAGTTGCGCGTCGGCGGTGAGGCGGTCGAGAACCATGAAGCCGACGTTGTGGCGCGTTCGCTGATATTCCCGCCCCGGATTTCCGAGGCCGGCGATGAGGCGAATTGGCGCGGCTGTTTCGTTCACGTCCGCTCCGGCGCGAGGGCACGGATATTACTTCTTGGCTTCCTTCTCTTTCGCGGGCGCCCCATCCGGCGTCTCTTCCTTCTTCGCCGTAATCACTTCCGGCGCAGCGGCCGCTTCCGTGGCCGCAGCAACCGGCTCTTCTTCCACCTTCGGCGCGAGGACCGAGAACGCAGTCAGATCCGCTGGCACCCGGGTGGTGACACCTTCCGGCAACGGAAGCTCACGCACGTGAATCGAGTCACCGATATTCAAACGGGTGACGTCGACTGTGATGACATCGGGAAGATCGCGCGGCAGACACTCGATCTCGAGCGAACGGATGTTTTGTTCGAGCAATCCGCCAAACGTCTTCACGCCCTCCGGAATGCCGCTCGGCTCCAGCGGCACGTCGGCTTCGATCATTTCGTCCATCGAGACCGCGTGGAAATCGACATGCAAAATCCCGCCGCCGAGCGGCGCATGCTGCACTTCCTGCATGAGCGCGAGGCGGCCGCCCTTTTCGCCGTCGATTTCAAGTTCGACGAGGATATTCTCACCCGAGGCGTGACTAAGGAGGAGCGAAATGTCGCGCCGCGAGACCTGGAGCGGTTCTGCTTTGTTCCCGCCGCCGTAGATAACCGCCGGGACTGCGCCCTGCGCTTTGATTTTGCGGACCGCCGATCGGCCTATGCCGGTCCGTCGCGTTGCTGAGAGTTTTACTTGTTTGGCCATGATGTTCGATTGCTATTGCGTGCCGTTGTCGATCTTAAAAAGTGAGGAAACGGACTCGTCATTATGGATCCGCTTGATGCTTTCCCCGAGCAGCTCAGAGACACAAAGCACCGTGGTGGTAAAACCCTCCACGGCGCGTACGGGCACGCTGTTGGTCGTAATTAATTCCTTAATTTGAGATTTTTGCAACCGCTCGAGCGCGACATCGGCCAAAACCGCATGCGCCACCCCGGCGTAGATATCGAGCGCCCCGTTCTTTTTCAGCAAGACCGCGGCCGAAGTCAGGGTGCCGGCGGTCTCGGTCAGATCGTCAACGAGGAGGACATCGCAGCCTTCCACCTCGCCGATCAGGTATTGCGCCTCGGTCTCGGTCGCGCTTTTCCGCTGCTTAGCCACGATCGCGAGGTTGGCACCGAGCGCCTGCGAGTAGGCGCTTGCCATTTTCAAACCGCCCACGTCGGGCGAGACGACAACCCTCTTGCGCGTCAATTTTTCGCGCAGGTAGGGAATCAGAACCGGGAGCGAATAGAGATGGTCGACCGGAATGTCGAAGAAGCCCTGTACCTGCTGGGCATGCAGGTCCATCGTCAGAACACGATCCACCCCGGCCGCGCAGAGAAGATTGGCGACCAGCTTGGCCGTAATCGGGACACGCGGTTTATCTTTCCGATCCTGCCGGGCGTAACCGAAAAACGGGATAACCGCCGTGATCCGATCGGCGCTTGCGCGCCGGGCAGCGTCGACCATGATGAGCAACTCCATGAGGTGCTCGTTCGTCGGCGGGCAGGTCGGCTGAACGATGAAGACATCGCGGCCCCGGATGTTCTCCTCGATCTTGACGTAGGTTTCGCCGTCGGGAAACGAGCTGATGGTGGCGTCGCCCAGGGGCACGCCGATGCCAAGGCAAATTTTTTGCGCCAGTTCGCGATTGGCGGACCCGGAGAAAATTTTCAGCTCAGGTTGGAGAGCAAACATGCGTCGAGGGCCGCTACCTTAGGCGCGAACAATCCGCCTTGGCAAAGAAATCCGGCGCCATCGGCCAAAAAAAGAGGCGGTGAAATTTCTTTCACCGCCTCCCCGACAAACACCAAAGCAAATAATGAAAACGGAGCTGCTGCTCCTCAACTCACGCTTCTAGGAATAGCAAAAATCATCGCCGGCCGTCAAGAAGGTTTTCCCTCCCCGGAAAATGTTGCGCGCAGTTTCGCCTTTTTCTCCTCGCAATCCTCCTGCAGCCGCCGGATTTCCGAGGCCAGTTGCTTCTGCAGCTCCTCGAATTCCGCAAAGCTGCTCTTCAAACCGGCTTCCTCGATTTTGCCCTTCAAAAAAAGCTCCTTCTCCGCGATCCGCGCCCGGTAGGTGGACTCAATCTCGGCTAGTTGCGTTTTTTGCTCATCGGTCAATTGCACGCTCGGCGCGCTTTTTTCCAGCCGCTCCATCGCCAGTTCATAAGCTGATTTCATATTCCTAATCTTGCTCCTGCTCCTGCTCATAATCCAGAGCCCGCTCCGGATCGCAAACTTGAGCGGTCCGGAGCGCAGCCCGAATTTCAGCGGGAACGGATAGAAGACAGGACCTCAGTCCGCCGGACAATTCACCACCTGCGGCGGGAAACATCCGGCCGGATCGGTCAACTCGAAAGTGTGCGAGCCGGTCGTCGTTTCGGGAATCGAGAGCCGCACCTTGGTGCCACTAATCGTTAGCACGAACGGTTCTCCATCCACGGTCACCGTGACCGATTCTCCCGCATGACTGGAGTCCGAAAGCGTGACCTGCGCCTGCAGCCGATGACCGCCGGCAGTCGCTTTGCAGCGCGCTTGGAAAGAAGCCATATCTTCACACGGAATGCCGCCCCCGCCGGCGATTAGCGACGCCCATTTGGTCACTGTCATATCGATCGCTCCAGTGTTCGCGTTATAGATGCCTCCGCCGTCGTAAAGATTGAAAGCGGCATCAAAACGCAAGACACCGGGGGACGGTATCTCGGAGCCGGTATTGAACAGCACACCGCGATTTTTTTCCACGCCCGTCGCGGTATCCAGCACCAGCAGGATCACATCGTTGCTGAAGGGCGCTGAACTGGTCCCGCCAATGACGAAGACATTGCCCTCTGGATCAACTCGCACATCGGACGGCACGTCGAAGCAGCCGACGCAGCCGTCGCCGTAAGTGTGCGTCCACAACTGGGCCCCGGTCGCGGCATCGCGTTTCACGGTGAAGAAGTCGTCGTTGAAATTCGAATGATCGCCGTCAGGATCGCTCGCCCCGGTGATGAACACGCCACCCACGCCGTCGAGGAAAAGCCCGCTCGCGGCGTGGTCCTTGCCGAGGGCATCGTAAAATTGCCAAAGCAGCATCCCGTCGCTCCCGCGCAGCTTGATCGTGCTGTATTTGTCGATGGAATCGATTGCAGTACCGGTGACGTAAACATCGCCGCTGGCATCGATCTCCATGTCGGCCGGGAAGTCGCCCCCGGTTACCCCCCAGTTCGCTTCCCAAAGCGTCGCACCATTGGCCGGCGCATATTTCACCACCACGTAGTCAGGGTGACCACCGGCCATATAACCGTTGATGCATGACAACACATTACCTGACGCATCGAGCAGAATCTTGACCGGCGTGTCCAGGGATAAAGGCGCGAAGGCGGTGCCATCCCAGACCTTGCGCCATTGCACCACGCCGGCCGGGTTGAACTTTACCGTCATCACATCCGGGCCGTCCCCCACCGTGCCGCCAATCATGTAGATATTCCCGGCCGCATCCGTCACGATCCCGGATCCAAACTCCGAGGTGTTCGGGGCGCTGCTGTACTTGATCGTGTTGACCAGCGCGCCATTGGTCGCGTCGTAGACCAGGATGAGGACCTGGGCAAAATCGTTCGGGCCGGGCGTGTTCCCGACCACGTAGAGCAAATTACCCGGGCCGCGCGTGATGCCGCGCGCCTGGTCTCCCGATTTCCCGCTATCGTAGGTGTGCGACCAGCGAGTCGAGCCATCGGGCGCGAAAGAGACCGTCTGGATGTCGTTCACCGACGACGAGCCAGTGATGCCTGTAATGTAGGAAACCCCATCGGGATCGACGTGCATCCCAGCCGGGCCAGACCCGAGCGACGTGCCTAACGGGACCCGGCTCGTCCATTCCGGCGAAAAGTCCGCGCGAACGGAGACGGGCAGGAACGCCATGAAGACCGCCAGTAGGCCAACCATTCCCAGGCTCCGCCAACCTCCGTTGTGCTCTTTCGCAAATGTCTGTGTCTTGGTGCCAATCGATAAGTTCATTTTCTTCCTCCTATTAAGTTCCATTGCATTCTTCACGATTTCGCGTTGCCGGTCGCACTTCTAAAAGTTACGGGGCTGTTACTTTTGCCGGCGAAGCTTGAGCGCTCTCCGAGCTACCTCGTTGCGTGCGATTCATCGTCTCTTAGATTGCGTCGTTAGATGTCCTCGCGAATCCAACTCATCAGCACCGATTTCGACGGCACGCTCGTCTCCCACGCCAGCGATCCGGTCTTCGACCGCGATTGCATGGAACAGATCCGAGAACTGCAAAGCGCGGGCGCAATCTGGGCGATCAACACCGGCCGCTCCGTCGGTTTGCTCGAGGAAGGCCTGGAAGATTTCGCCTTCCCGTTGCAGCCCGATTTCATCCTCACCAGCGAGCGCGACGTTTTTCGCCCGACAGAGCGCGGCTGGGAGCCGTTCGGCGATTGGAACGAACGCTGCGCCCAAGCCCATGCCGAGCTTTACGAAACAGCCTCCTCCGTGCTCGCCGAGGTTGTCGATTTCGTCAGCCGCAAAACCAAGGCGCGCGTCATTTACGAAGCTGAGGGGCCTGCCGGGCTGATTGCGACCAGCGAGAAAGAAATGGATCGCCTGACCAAGTTCATCGACCAAGCCAAATCCCGCGAGCCGAAGTTTCATTACCAGCGCAACACCATCTATCTGCGCTTTTGCCACGCTGACTATCACAAGGGCGCGGCCCTCGCCGAACTTTCCCGCCTAACGAGTATACCTCACGCCGCAATCTTCGCGGCCGGCGATCATCACAACGATCTTTCGATGCTCGACGGACGCTACGCCGCCCTTCCGTCCTGTCCGGCCAACGCTATCGCCGAAGTGAAAGAAGCAGTCCGGCGGGCCAGCGGCTGGGTGGCGGAGAAGGAATTCGGCGGCGGCGTCCACGAGGCGCTCCAGCATTTTCTCGAGTAGCACCCTGCCAGCGCCTGGAGGGAAGCGTTCGTCCCTCCAACCTAGGTGCCGCCGAGTCTTAGACGTTCATCTTTGGCCAGGATTTCGCCTAACGGCGGCCAGCTCACCGTGCTGTCCATGTCGTGAAAGGCGTGGAGATAGACGGTCAAGGGCTCGGCGGGATATTTCGTCAAGAGCTGTGTGATGGCTTCGTCCAGTTTTTCCCTGGGAGGCGAGTCGGGGAGGTCTTCCACGGTGCCGTCCGCATCGTGTGCGATCTCTAATGAATCAAGGAAGTCACAGAGCATGGCCTGGTTCGCACCGAGGAGCCAGCTTTGCAGCAGATGGGCCGCGAGGGTGTCGCTCGCTTTGCGACCGAGAGCGGCCTGCAGCCAGGCGTAACGCTCCGCCGGTGGTTTGCGCTCAACGAAGACGGGTCGCAGCTTGCGCTGCTGCGCCAGGCTCTGCACGACGCTTTTAAAGACGGGCGTCTGTTCCTTTTGCAGATAATTAAGAATCTCGCTCGCGAGCGCGGGCGACATGTTTTGGAAAATTTCGTAGGATTTCATGGATTGGCGCGGGCAGCGGCGGACGAGCCGATCCCGGCGAACTGAGCGGTGCGCTGATGTTTCGTGGCGAAGCTGTTAGTCATATAGGTCAGGAGCAGGACCCAGAATGTAAGGGCCAGACTGAAGAGAGGAAATTGCAGAGCGAGCGGGAGGGAATATATGATCGCCATAAGCGGGATCCAGACCGACCAGGTGGCGAGTAAGGTCGGCACGATCTTATCGCGGTAGTGCCGCCAGGTGAAACCCCTGACTAACGAATCAAGGCTGAAGCCAGTGTTTTTCCATTCGTAGGTAAGGATGCCGAAGGGCGCGGCGAAGAACGGATTGTAACCGAATTGATCGATGCAAATCTTGCCCAGCACGACCGGTAAGGTAACGACATTGCCGAGCCAGGCGGCCTCGCTCCGGTAAAGTATGTCGACCAGCACACCGTCGATCGCCCAGATTGGGACGGTGAAAACCAGGTTCCGCAGGTTTCGACGTGTCGGTCGCCCGCGCTGGAAAAAGAAGATGAGAAACAACTCCGGCAGAAGCGCCCCGGCCGCGACCGCGGCGATGATCACAAAGGCAAAGCCATGACGTTCCTTGTAGGCCGCCAGTTCATTCAATAATCCCGCTACCGCCGGGCTGAAGTAGTAACCGGCGAGCAAGGCCAGCATGAGAGCCTGGATGAGCAGAGCAGGCGCGAGATTCGCTCGTGCCGCTTCCCAGCCAAGGGCGAGCGATGTGCGATGATGCGAATAGAGCGAACTCATCCGGGGGCAACTCAGAAGAGGGACGGTTGGTGATCCTCTTCTGGCTGCGGTTCGCCGATGATGGCGCGAATGCGCTCGATCAACTCTCGGAAATCGTAAGGTTTCTGGATCGTGTCGATGACGCCGGCGCGGAGGATCTCGGTGCGCATGTTCGGCTCGAGATATCCGCTCGCGACAATCGCGCGCACGCTTGGCTTGATCTCCTTCATCCGCAAAAAGACGTCGCGCCCACCGAGCCGCGGCAGGCCGAGATCGCAGACCACTAGCCCGATCTCGTCGGCGTGCGCCTCAAACATTTCGACCGCTTCAATCCCGTCCTTGGCGACGAGAACGCGATAGCCATCGGATTCCAAAAGCATTACTCCCAAGTCACGCAGCATTTCCTCGTCTTCCACCAGCATGACGGTGCGCGCCGGACCACGCTCGCGACCGTTGCCCTGACCGTCAACCGAAGTGAGATCGAGCGATTCGGCCAGGGGCAGGTAAACCTTGAAGGTCGCTCCCTGGCCGACCTCACTTTCGACCTGGACGAACCCGCGGTGGTTGTGCACAACACCGTAGACGACAGAGAGGCCGAGCCCGGTCCCCTTCCCTCGCTCCTTCGTCGTGTAAAAAGGCTCAAAAATGTGAGGTTTAACCTGTTCGCTGATCCCAGAGCCGGTATCGGTGACGCGGACAAAGACATAGCGGTCGGCATTTGCCCCGCCAAACGACTCGCGCAGCTCTTCCCCAGAAGCGACGCCGGTAGCGAGAGTGATGGCGCCCCCGTCGGGCATGGCGTCGCGTGCATTCACGCAGAGGCCAAGCAAGACCTGGTGGATCTGGCTTCGGTCCGCCTTGGCAAATGGCAACCCCGGCTCGAGCTCGAGCTGAAAGCTGATCGTCTTGGGAAACGTCGCGGCAAGCATGCGCTCCAGTTCCTGGGCGAGAACGTTCAAGTCGAGCGGGATTAAGCGCGCGTCCGTCTGACGAGCAGAAGTAAGGAGCTCCTGCACGAGGGTGGCGCCGCGCGCTACAGCGTCGCGGATGACCTTGATCGACTCAGGCATCTGCTCGGGGTGCTTTTTCCAATCCTCCAGCCGGGTGGTGTAGCCGAGGATAATGGCGAGGATGTTATTGAAATCGTGCGCGATGCCCCCGGCCAAGACGCCGAGGCCTTCCATCTTTTGCGCCTGGATGAGTTGCTGCTCGAGCCGTTTGCGCTTGGTGTCGTTAAAAAAATAACCCTTCACCTCGGTCAACTCACCCGCGCCATCGAAGCTACCGATGAACTTGGCCGCGACATAGACCGTCTCGCCATCGCGCCCGCGCATCTCCATCTCTCGCCGTTCCGTGCTCTCGCCGGGGCGAAGACCGGCCAGCAAATCCCTCGCCTCTTTTTTCGTGTGAAGAAGAGAGACGAAATTGGCCCCCCGCGCGTCTTCGATCGAATCGAAACCAAAAATGCGCTCGAAGGCTGGGTTGCAGGTAATAATCGCGCCATCGGGCCGCATCATGAGGTTCCCGGTCAGATCTTCTTCCACGAAACGCCGGTAACGCTCTTCACTTCGGCGCAACGCTTCCTCGCCTCCGATCCGGCTCGTGACATCGATGCTGAGCTGCAACAAAGACGCGTCCGGTTCGTCTCCCCGCAGGGTCCAGCCCGTCGAGACGATAATCTCGACGCCATCCCGGCGGATCTGCCGGATCTCACCTTCCCAATGGTGGGCGGCCTGCAGCGTTTCCAGAACAGCTGATAGTTTCTCCCGGGGACCTGTCTGCAGGAGCGCGTGCACCTCGCGCCCGGTCGCTTCTTCGCGCGACCAGCCGTAGAGACGTTCCGCACCACGATTCCAATAGGAGATCTTTCCCGTTGCATCGGATATAACGATCGCGTCATTCGCCAGGTCGAGCAGTTCGGCGTGGCGCAAAAGTTCTCTGCGCACATTTTCCAGATCGCGCTGCGTGCGCACCTCCCGGATCACGCGCTGGATGGAGAGGACAAGTTTCGGGAGGTGCTCCTTGAGGATAAAATCGGTCGCGCCCGCGCGGAGCGACTCGCCCACCTCCTCCGGGTCGTGGGGATCCGAAAAGAAAATGAAGGGGATCCCGGGCGCTCTCTCCCGGGCGAGCGCGAGCGCGTCCAGGCCGTTGTAGGATCGGCGTTGGGTGTCGGAAACCACAACGTCGACCGTGCGCTGCGTCAATTCCTCCGCGAGTTCCGGTAGGCTGCGGACTCGGACCAGTTCGCCCTCAAGCCCGCTTTTCTTTAGCTCCGCGTGGACGAGAGCCGCGTCCGCGTCACTGGTTTCTAAATGAACGATCTGCAATAAACCCATCGTGTAACTTATCCGCCGAGCGCGCTCGGGATGCGGGCCACGATCATTGGGACTCGTCGCACATCCGGGAAAATGTTGCCAGTCCGATTGCGCACCGCCCTTCGCCTAACGATTACTCTCGGCAGCCTCCGCGTCCGGTTTTGCTCCGCCGTGCCGGGGCACGGCTGTCGCAAAATAGAAATAAGCAAGGAGCGCGCCGAGAATAACGAGGAAGAGAAAAAGAAAACTCAGCGCGCGCCAGGTGCCGCGCCGCGCCTGCATTTTCTGCCATGAGGCGCGTTTCATGATCAGCTCCAGTTCGAGCTCGCGGGCCAGGACGTCGGGATCGGTTTCTCGCTTCAGCTCGTTCTCCTCGGGACCGGACATGGGTCAACGATTTATCTCTTCTGCGATCGACAGGCAAGATTCTGCTTGAACGCGATTCGCGCCGCCGCGACCAAGACATCATGCGCGATGACCGGGCATGACCACCTCAGCCGAATCTAACCCCGCCGAGAAGCGGAAGCTGATCGCGCATGCCCTGCCGATGTTTATTTTCGTCGCGCTCCTGAGCTTTGGTGGCCTGCTCAAAACGCCGGGAGTTCCGCTCTGGCTGGCCGCGCCGGAGTTTTGGATTTATCCGCTCCAGACCGTTCTCTGCACCGCGCTCCTGATTTTCTTCTGGTGGGAATATGAATTCCATCCCCTGTACCGGCCCATCTTCGCGGTTTCCGTCGCTCTGCTTGTCTTTGCGCTCTGGATTGCGCCTCAGCAATTCTTCGATTTTCCGCCACGGTTGACCGGATTTAATCCCGACGCGTTCGGTGCCAGCCCGCTTTCCTATTGGACAACGCTGATCATGCGCTTCCTCCGACTCGTCGTCGTCGTGCCATTGGTGGAGGAGATTTTTTGGCGTGGGTTTCTGCTCCGCTATTTGATCTCCGAGCAATTCGAGGCGGTCCCATTCGGAGCCTTCAGCTGGCTCTCTTTTACTATCGTCACCCTCGCCTTCGGTCTTTCTCACTCGATGGCAGATTGGCCGGCCGCTCTCATCACCGGCGCGCTCTACAATCTCGTTGCCTACCGCACGAAAAGCCTTTCCGCCTGCGTCCTCGCCCACGCTCTGACGAATCTCGCGCTCGGCCTTTGGATTGTCGCGACCAGGCAGTGGGGCTTTTGGTAGTTTCTAGCATCGGCGGGAACGGAAGCGATGGCACCGCTCCTGCTCTCCAAGCTTCCACCAATGCACTCGACCTTTATCCAAAAAGTCATTATTTGCATGGTGCTCGCCTTCCTCGCCGCGTGTCTCATTCAATGGGGCAAGGTTTTCGTCGAGGGCGCGGACGACGCGCTCAACGCCGGCTACAAGAAAGACGCCAGTTCCCTCGCGAGTCATCCCTAAGCGGGAAAGCCGTTTGCCCCTCCTGATGGCCGCAACTAACCTGCGGACAGCAGCATGAGGATCGGCATCGCCCAGATCAATCCCACGGTAGGAGATCTTCGCGGAAACTTTGAAAAGATCCTCGGCGCTTACCAACGACTGGAGGCGGCGGGCGCGGAACTTGTCCTCGCACCGGAGCTCGCCACGACTGGTTACCCGCCCCAGGACCTCGTTTTCAAGTCGAGCTTCGTGCCGCAAAATCTCGAGACCGTCGAGCGCCTGCATCAGTGCATCGGGGCCGTCCCGCTCCTCGTCGGCTACGTCGATCGTAACGAAGGGAGCGGCAAACCGTTCTTCAACGCCGCCGCCCTCCTAGAACGCGGGCAACCGATTCGCAAAAGCTTCAAAACCCTCCTCCCGACCTACGATGTTTTCGACGAAGACCGCTACTTCGAGCCCGGGACCGGCGGCAAAATCTTCACCGTCGCCGGACGCCAGGTCGGCGTCACGATTTGCGAAGATATTTGGACCCAGGATTACCTGCCGCGGCCGCTCTATGAGATCGAGTTGATCGCCGGCCTGGTCGCTCAAGGCGCGGAGGTGATCGTCAATCTCAGCGCCTCGCCGTTCAGCGTGCGCAAACCCGGCACGCGCCGCGAGATGATCGCAGCCAGCGCCCGCACTCATCAATGCCCGATCGTTTACTGCAACGTCGTCGGCGGAAACGACCAGCTCGTCTTCGATGGCGGCTCGATCGCGTTCAATCGCGCGGGAGAATTGATCGCCCAGCTCCCCTCCTTTCAAACCGCCGAAGCGATCGTCGAGACCGACTCAACCGCCGCCGTTCCCCTTCCCCCGGTCGATCCGATGGCCGAGCTGCACGGCGCGCTGTCGTTAGGCGTGCGCGATTACCTCGCGAAATGCAACTTCAAGTCCGCCGTCCTTGGCTTGAGCGGCGGGATCGATTCCGCGGTCGTGGCCGCAATCGCGGTCGACTCGTTAGGCACGGAAAACGTCGTCGGCGTTTCCATGCCGAGCCCCTACTCCTCGCGTGGCAGCATCGACGACGCCCTCGCCCTCGCTCGCAACCTCGGCATCCGCTGTCATCAAATACCGATTGGCGACGCTTTCGCCGTCTTCAAAGCCCAGTTCAAGGAGGTCTTTGCCGGGCTCCCGGAAGACACAACCGAAGAAAACATGCAGGCCCGGTTGCGCGGGATGATCCTGATGGCGCTCTCCAACAAGTTCGGCCATCTGCTGCTCACGACCGGAAACAAAAGTGAACTCGCGGTCGGCTACTGCACCCTCTACGGCGACATGGCGGGCGGTCTCGCCGTCATCAGCGACGTGCCGAAAACGATGGTCTATGAACTCGCGCGCTGGATCAATCGGGAGCGGGAAATCATTCCCAAATCGACCATCGAAAAAGCGCCGAGCGCAGAACTGAAACCGGGGCAGGTCGATCAGGATTCGCTTCCGCCCTACGACCTGCTCGATCAAATTCTCCAGCTTTACATTGAGGAAAATCAGAGCGCGAGAGAGATCGTCGCGCGTGGATTCGAAGAAAAAACGGTGCGCTGGGTGCTCCGGCGCGTCGACCTTAATGAATACAAACGCGCCCAAGCCGCGCCCGGACTCAAGGTGACCAGCCGCGCTTTCGGAGTGGGAAGAAAGATGCCGATCGCGCAGCAATACATGGATGCCGATTCAGCGATCGGCGACTGCAAAACCGGCGAGTAATTTGCACCGCGTTGGAATCGAACCAACAACCCAGTGATTAAGAGTCACTTGCTCTGCCAATTGAGCTAGCGGTGCGTTTTTGCTTTTTCCCTCGTGAATGCTGTCCAAGAGTTCATTTCACGCAAACCAAATCCTCCCGAATTTCGCGGCTTGAAATGACACCTTCGTCGGCATTGGTCGGAAAAGGAATGCAAATTACTCATCCCGGTTCGCTGCACAACGCGGAAGTTCTTTCTCCACCCTCCCCATTCGGGCGCAACGACTGGCGTGTTCGTTTACCTCCTCCTGCCGTCAATGGCGTCAGACGCGTTGTCTTCCGTAGCACAGGGACAAAGGAACTTGCTGCGGTAAAATGGATCGGCGCCCAAATCATCGAATCAGGTGCTCTGAGGCAAGAGCTCCTTGTGCTTCCGTAAGACTTGTTCGCGGCAAAGGGATCGAGTAACTCCCCGAACCACGCTGCATCAGAAAAGTTCTTCCATTTCCGGCGGGCTTCTCAGATTGTCAGTTGGACGCTTGCAGGGCCGCGTTTTCAGTCGGGCTCTACAACGCTCAATGGATACTGACTGAAAAGTGTTTTATGCAGATGCTTCAGGAGAATCCGCCTCACCTCGGCGATGGCCATCGGGTTCTGGTTAGCCCAGTGACCGCTCGGGACGATGATCTCGCTCTCAGCGCCATCGAGGTGACTGCTCCAATAGGGCACCAGGCCGTCAGTGCTGACGGGTTTAGTGTGGTCCAGATTGCCCCCTTTACCCCGGTCACCGATGATGGAATTGAAGGGTACGCCCTTGGTCGTGGGAATCGTGTCGATGGTGGTGACGAAGCGGTTTCCCGGTTTGAGGGCGTCTATGCTGTTCGGGATGCGCTTGAGGTGATCGCCGCTGAAATCTGGTTTCATCAGGCTGATGGCCTTGGCCTGCTCGCCAGCCAACCCCGGGGCGGTGGGGTTGCCGCCAATGATCTTGGAGAGGAGGCGTCCGCCGAATCCGGTGGCCATATCTGCGCCACGGTGAGAGGCTGAAATAAAGATCACGCGGGAGATTTCAGGACGGTGCTGGAAGATGAACGCACTTGCCAAGATCTGACGGGTCTCAGCGGACACCGGCAGTTTCTCAGGCGGCACGGCATAGTAGGCATTCCAGATTTTCATGCCGCTGTCCGTAATCAGCTCCCGGGCGATCATACCCCCCATGCTGTGACCAATGACGACGATTTTCTTGTGGCCGGGATAGTATGCGTTGATGGCATCCATCTTCTTCCGAAGGACCGCCGCCATCAACGGGTAGGGGTAGCCCGTCGGATAACTGAAGAACCAGACCTGGTAATTTTTCCGAATCGTGGGATCGGTCCGGAGAGTTTCAATCAAGGGCGCCCAGGTGGCTTGTGAATCTCCGAGTCCATGGATACAGAGAATGGGTATCTTCCTGGGGTCGTAAGGTTGAAGTCTCGCCAGCCGGGTGCTTGCCGCGAACTCTTCCGGCCGCACCAAGCGCTGGATTTCCGCCTTTCGGGGCTTCAGTTCTGCCAGTGCCAGGGCCAGCGGGGCGGTGAAATCTGCCGCCACGGGGTAAGTGTGGCCGGCAAAATTAACCGTTTCGGTGGCGAGCGGATCGACGTAGGCGGCGACACAATTGCGTCCCCTAAATTGCAAGACCTCTGTCACGCCGTAGTAAACGTTCTTGCCCTGAATAAAGGGGTCGAACTTTGTCGGATCAAAATCCTTGCTGGCAATGACCATGGGTGCTCCCAGGCCGTCTTTGAGTGTGTGTTGGATCACCAGAGTGCCGCGGAACTGATAGCGGTCGGCGGGCATGATTCGGTAGTGTGAGGGATCATGCTCGGGCTTCCCATCGGTCAGCACGGAAAAGTTCCAGTTACCGTTGGCGCCCGGGCAAATCAGGGGAGCTTTCCACGGCTCCAAGCCCGCATCGTGGATGACCTCAAAGATGCGACCAACTGCAAAATTATAGTCCTTGCGGGCTTGCGCGTCGTCTGGGCGTTTCTCCAACATCGCTCCGGCTGCGGCCGCCGCATCTATGTAGCTTCCGATCTCCGCCTCGGGCTGCTTCGCGGGATTCTTAAGAGCCTGGACGATCAACTGGCCGGCGGGAGTGACCGGATGGTAGCTCGGGCGCTTTTCGGTGACGGAAGAATAGTTCGTGCAGCTTGTGGTAGCCAGCACCAGTCCCAGTAAGACGAGGCGACAACGGGACGACGTTTGCATTTTTGGGGGCAACCGAATCTGTCATGAATTGGGCGGCCGTCAAATGACCCTTGGCGTGCGCCGCATGCTGGTAATCGACAACGCCTTCATGAGTGGATTGAGAGCCGAGTGTCGCGGGAGAGCTGGTATCAGGTAGTCCGTCCTTCATGGGTGGTTCGACGTCCACAGGCAAGGTATATCTTGTGCAATTCGGGGCTTACCTCCTCGCCTTCAGTGGAAGCGGGACTGTTGGGGTGAAATGGACAAATGGGACGTTTGCCGGATGTTTGGTCTGCGCGTCGAAACCAACAGAGGCCCTGTTTTTGCTCGTCGTCCGATAGGCTGATAGGGCCAAACCCAAGTGCCCCGCCCCTTTCTGGGTTAACGCGATCAGGCAACTGATCCAAAGCGATTCCCCGGTCACGCGCCCACTTCCTGAGCAAATCGACATCGACTGCGTGAGCGTTGTTCCCGGGGTCGAAATGGCTCGCGACTGCACAGATGGTCGAGGCGCAACCATGGGCGATACTCTCCGCTTGCTTCTTGCGACTGAATCCGAGCATCGGATGGAAGGCGAAGGTCCCGCAGAGCCATCGGGGTTTTACCGCGAGGACGTCCAGATTCAACGGGAGGTCGGGCGAGTGGACATCGGGGTCCCCCTCGTTGGCGCGCTGCTTGATAATGCGCCGGATGTCGCGCTGAGCTTGCTGAAATTTGTCGACCTTCCCGTTGTAACGCAGTTGGGTGGCGCGGGCGCGAATCTCCATCCAACTCAACTTGTCCAGATCATCCCTTTCGGTCCAATCCGCTTTCTCGGGTTCGAGTGTGGCGGTGAGAATGAGATGAGGCACGTCCGGGCGCCGCTCAAACCTTGAAGCGGCCTCTTTTCCCCACAGGTATTCAACCACAGCACCCAGGGGCAGATTGTCCATGATACCGCCGTCGGCGTATTGTGCCACATGCTGGGGATGTCGATACACTTCCCAGGACCAGCGCGGACGGAACACGGCAGGAAATGCACTGCTGGCCAGCAGTGCTTCCGTGAAACGTGGATCCCATGGGTGCGTAGTTCTCAGAATATCGAGTTTACCGAGGGTGAGATTCGTGGTTGTGCCTATGAGAGGGAAGCCAAAGTGGTCCAGGCGCGTTCTTGCTGCGGGCCTCCCTTGAAAGACAAATCCGTCGATGAGTTGCTGGAGTGGCTCGGAACCAAGTAACTCCAGACCGACGCCATAGCGATCTACCATGTGCTGAATGAGTTTCTTGGTCTGTTTTGCTGCTCCTTGCCATTCGCTTATCCGGATCGCCCGCGCCAGTTCCAGCAGTTCAAACGGAGTAAGGTAAAAGAGTCGCTCCATACCTGAGAAAACCCGGCGAGCACGCCGACCAAATGTGAAGCCGGAATCCACATCATAGCGCCGAAAGACCATGTCGAGGTCGTAAGGTGAGAAGTCGGCTGACGCGACATGGATCGAGAAATGACGAATGAAATCCGCGAAGCGATCCGTGAGCACGAACCGGTCGATCGTCAGGAAAGTCGCCGCAAGGCGTCGGGTCTGGCATTGTCTCTCCACAAGGTCATATCCGGCCGGTTTCGCAAAGACTCTTCCCGTGAACGCGCCGATGATGGTGCCAACCGAGGCACCGGCCACGACGTCCGGCTGGATGCCCAACTCGCTTACGGCATTGGCGAACCCCACCTGAAACACACCACGGAAAACACCACCACTGAAGAGAAACACAATTGCAGGGCCTTTCTGCTTTGCCATCGGTACCGCAGCTATTGTGAAAGGACTTGGAGTAGTGCGTGGCAGCCTCACATGTTGTCGCAGTTCTTCCTCCAGCAATCCATCCGCCCCAGCCTTCTTATGACAGGAGATACAACAGCGGCACACCTCTGAAATCCCAGGACCTGGATCCGGATCTCCCGCCTCCGCGGCGTCGCTCCCGGGAAGAGCGGTAATTCCACCCCACGCGACGAGCAACTTTCTGCACGAGACATATTCAGTGCCGTCCGGACGAGTGATAGTATTCCCGGATAATCGAATAGACTCGACCGCTTCCCGAAGGGTTGATTTGTTGACTTCGTCGCGATGCGGCCATTCGTCCGGTATCGCTTCGTCGGGTTCCAAGAACCGCCGCCGTTCCTCCGGCGTCCTCGTATCAGGCAACGCATCAGTGACGAGACGCTCGATCATGGCCCTGCAGCCGTCGGCCACCGCCGTATTGATAAGCTCTCGCCGCTCCGCTCCCGAACCGGCCTGCGTCAGTCGGAGACTTAGGTGATGAGGCCGATTAGGCGCCACAAGGCGAACCTTGGTCGGGAAGAATGTATCCTCCCGAGCAGAGTCACTAGAGGTAGTCGCGGATCTGCCGCCAAGCGCCCGACTGACGCGATCTATCATGCTTTTGTCGAGAAGCACATCTTGAAAACGCCGGAGCTCGCGCGAGCGTAACGCCACGTCTATCAGTCCGGTATAAGGGTCGCTCTTCCCAGGAAGACTCTCTTGTTCCAGCGGTAGCAAAAGCACCGAGATGATGCGCACACAATCACAACTCGAATCAGACTGACGGGCGAGCATTCTGTAAGCTTCCTCCCACACTGGCACGATCGGGTCATGCGACACGCTGACTCCA
Organism: uncultured Verrucomicrobiae bacterium; assembly: GCA_963819975.1. Taxonomy (GTDB): domain Bacteria; phylum Verrucomicrobiota; class Verrucomicrobiia; order Chthoniobacterales; family UBA10450; genus Palsa-1392. The sequence goes on from CAWFYE010000011.1 coordinate 369,105, forward strand.
TCAATGAATGTGGCGGATGCTCCGTCTTTCTTGATCGACTGCGCTCTGAAAAAGGGCACCCCTGCGCAAGCACACATCAGCGCATCCACCACCGATGTCTCCTGGGGGATCGCCTCGAGTTTGCCTGTACCCAAGTTGGCAGCAATCGGCAGCACCATCACGCCGTTAGTGCGTTGCCTGTCGTCCGCATATGCCTCAAGCCGTTTCTTGCTCACATCGCCGCCGGATGACGGATTCTCATGCTTTAGTGCCCGGCGGACACTTTCATCAAACCTGAACTCCCCGTAGTAGGTCGGGTCGAAATTCTGCACGAGGACCGCCTTCAGCGCATAAGAGTCTCCGACGTCACGGAATATATGGTAATGTCTGAGGAGGTGGCTAAGAACGCTCTTTCTGGCCAAGAGCCAGCTCCAAGCAGCCAGTCCGACCGCGATGATGAGAGTAATGCGCAACCCAGTCCATCCGGTTATTGACAATTGCGGCGGCACATCAATAACAGAGGACGTCGAGAGCGCCAAGAACAGCAGCGCGGGAACCGTTGCCAGTGCTAGTGTAAGGGGCAGGAATCCGAGCAGCAGCCAGAGGCTTCGATCCCAGACCCAATGAAACCAGGCCCAGGGGTTAAAGATGATGTAACCGGCCTCGACCCCCTCTGCGTAGGCTTTCCCGTTTATTCCCAGAAGCTCGCATAACTCCACCCTGGCTACCAGACTGATCGGCAGGCTGAGTGAGACAACGTTTCGTGCGACTATCCACCAAAGCTGCGGCAGGAGGAGCCCGCGCTTGATCCAGCATTTCGTCCAGCGCATCTCACCAGCGGCGGCCCATCCCAGAAGAGCCCGGATCAACTGCGTGAGCACTTTCACACTGACCCGAACCTTAAGCAGATGATTGAACAGCCGGATCAATCCGGTGCGGCTGGCCACGGAATCCTCGCGGCTGTCGCGCTCCTCCTTGAAATGTCGCGGCAGTTCGACAGGCTTGAGTGCGTGGGCGGCGTTCGTTTCATACGGATCAGGGAAAAAGCCCTTCAGTATTGTGGAAGGCGCATTGCGGAACGCCTCGAGTAATTCGCTAAAACGCGAGACCCTCACCTCCTCGTCCTCCGCTGTGGACGCTTCAGCGCCTGCGTTTGCCTGGAGCACCTCCCCGAGTGCCGTTGCAGTGATCGCACCCACTGAGACGCCCCCCACCATGTCCGGCGCTCTGCGGCGCGAGACCAGCAGAGCATGCACGACGCCCATCTGCATGACCGTATCGAAGCCGGCTCCGGGGAACGAGATTACCCTGTAAGGGCGCTTCGCCACTGGACGAACCTCCGCTGTCTGCGGTGTACGAGCCCGATCGGGCGCGGTGGGCACTGTTTCCATGATGGCTGACTCAAGTTTGAGAGATGATAGACTCTAGTTGCTGACGTCCAACTTATGCAAACTCGAATACCAAGGGTGTCGCGTTACGTGTGCGGGAACTCAAAAAGCGCGTTCAGGATAGGATGAGTGCGGTCAGCTGACAACTTTCGGCCAGCGCGCGCCGGCAGGCTAAATCTGCCGCCACATTCACATTTACTACTAACGAAAACTTTATCCGGGACCACGGGTTGGGCTGGGAGCGACACTATCCATGGGGAGGCGATTCTTTTCGTATACTTCAACGTCGTAAATGTTGCCAGAACCCAACAGCCGCACGGGCTGAAAGCTTACAGATGCCAGGAGAGTGCGCAGATTATCCAAGTTGCGGTAATTAAATCTTCTTCCAAACACTTCGAGAATCCTTGTACTGGCATCATTTCTGTAGGTGTTGATGATCAAACTGGCATGGTCCGTTGTCATTTCAAACAGTCTCCTTGCCAGGTCCTGTGCCGTCGCCGAATCGACGGGCAGCTCGGTCTTGAGCCGGTGCTCGGTTGTGCAATAGGAAAAGCCTTGGAAGTACTCGAGGATGCCTATAGCGGTAACAACATCATATCGTGTTGTGTCTGTTGCGCCGCCATTACCCCCAAAAATGTCTTCAGTATTGGCCGAGATCCCGTGTCCCTTTGAAAGGTCGCACATATTTTCTCTGGTCGTGGAAAGTTTGCCCAAGAGCTGGTTGGCCTTATCAATGTTTGTCTCATCCTTGTCGGTTATTACGGCGGTAATCAGGTCCGGATTGTATCCGTCGCGAACAAGTCTGTCGTAGACCAGCATCATACTCAAGCCAGTGCCTGCCGCCACTGCCTTCAGCCGGACTGGTTCCCCTTTCTCGAGCCAACGCCGGGCTATCTCGTGCGTTGCTCGTGTTTCCAATACCATCCTTAACCGCACGTCCTTTCCCTGGACCGAGTCTAGAAACAGCTTGTCCCACACACCACCGTTCCTTTTAATTTCGGGAGCAATCATCATGTAGTTGCCGCTCATTGGATCTCCGCCCTCAACTAAAGACGCCGTTTCGCTCTTAGCAGATCCGAGCAATGACTTGGCGTAAGGGTGTCCGGACGATTCCACAATGCGGTTGCTGAAGATTGTTACTTCAGAGCCCCCCGCATCCTTGCCCATGCCGGAGGTCGTGGTTCGTTGTAGGATCTGATAGGAAGCCCGGGCAAAGGTTCTTTGAACCCATCCTGCCGGCCTTATTTCGATTCCGTTGAAGATAGCGCCGCTCAGGCTCCCCACGATCGCTTCTGACAACTCCTGATGGCCATTGGAAAATAGTGCGGCTACCGCATCCATGGGCTTGAGGTTTTGCATTCTTGAAGCTCGATCGGCTGGGTCATCTGGACTACAGCCGTGTTAGGATGGTTACATCAACGTCGGCTATTTTGGTTTGGAGCCTGGGATCGAAAGCGTTCGAAGCGCCTCGGGCGTGAAGTCATTCTCGGCGTACGACACGTTGTGCCGGCTGCTCGAGCCTTCAACTTCAGTGACCGAATCCTGTCCCGGGCACCGGACCGAGAGGCTGGCGGGAACAAGGCGACCGGTGTCGTCTCTCGCCACCCGCGTGGTATCGATGCGCCGGGCCAACTCGCCCGACTCGTGATATTTCTCGACCCGTAGAGGCACAAGCCGTTTGAGATCAATCCAACTTCGCACTCGCGCGGAGGTGGAGCGGTCGCTTTTGCCAGGCCGGGATTCCAAAATCTGACACGGGACACGGTCTACAGTCTCGGTGCCGACAATGGCTTGATTCGGCCATGCGAAGAAGTTTTCGAGGAGATCCTCGTAGGTCAAATTGCTGCCAAACACCGCATCCTTCATTTTCGAGGCAGTGATCGGAAGCAGGGAGTCAGGCGGCACAAAAACCGCGCCACTGGGGGCACGGTCCACCGTCTTTCGGAGGAGAAAGGACTCGCCCTTGCGCTCCTTGGGCCAAAGCACCTGGTAAACGATATCGGTCGCCGCCGCGGTGCGCCGCGCCTTCACCTGCACCTGAAGCACGGTCTTTGGACCGCCCCCCGCCCCATGCATCTCCAGCTTCAGGCGGACGGCGGAAGCGCCGTCTTGCACATTGGCGCTCAGACGTGCGGCGAGATCCCGTGCGGAGAGAGGCGCGGCATCCTGTGCCCTGACCTGTGAGAGCAGAACGGTAACACTAACGAAGGCAGCCCAAAGAAGCGCGGGGCGAAACGGATCAAACGCTGAGTTCATGTAAAGGACGATCGGTGGGATTAAACTAACTGTTAATGGCAAGACTAGGCGAGAGCCTCGAACTGCGCCAGGCCGGATACAAACCGCTGATGACACCGACCGCAACGGCGATCGCCACCGAGATGAGCACGAGCCTGGCGCTAAGATCCGGCTCGAGAAGGCCATGAATGGCTGGAGTGCTTTCCAATATCCTGAGACCAATGGCACCCAGTGCGACGCCCATCATGCCGCCCAGCAACCCCAGCAGAGCGGACTCGCAAAGCACCATGTAAACGACGCGCCGACGCTTCCACCCGACTGCCAAAAGGATACCAATCTCATGGGTGCGCTCGAACACGGTCATCAACATCGTGTTCATCACGCCAAGGACGCCAACCACGATAGCCAGAAGCGATGTGCTCCAACTCATGGCCTGCGCGATTCGGAATCCCTGGCTCGTACTTACCACTTCGCTCGCGACCATGGCGTGCCCTTCTGGAAAGATGCTCTTGATTTTCTGGCAGAGTTGGTTGGTTTCTTCTTTGGTCGTGTCGGGTGCGAGGCGGATATCAATGAAGTTTACCTTTCCCTGATTCCCCGTAGCCTCCTGCATCACGGCCAGCGGAAGGATGATCGCACCGTTGTCCACTACCGCTTGACCATCCACGATCCCGACCACGGGCAATTCCTGCGTCTCAATCTGCACCGTGTCGCCTACCTTTTTCTTAAGCACTTCGGCCGCGAGCCGGCCAAGGACAACAGCGGGCTCAGTCGCGTCGCGTGGCATTCGGCCCTCGACCAGCTTGAGCTGGCTCCATGTGAATCCACCCCACTGACGGCCAGACACCATCATCATCGGCGCGTCCTCAACACTCAGCATTTGCATCAAGACAGAAGTTGCTTCAGCCACTCTTGGCAATTTCGCTATTTTGTCCTCGAGTGATGCATCATATTCCTTCGGCAGGATCCCTCCGCTCATATTGCTGACTACGACGTCGATGCCCATAACATCCAAATGCTTGCCGATGCTTTTTTGATAACCCCAAGCCATTCCGACCAGTGCCACAACTGCGGCGATGCCGATAGATATGCCGACCAACGTTAGTCCTGTACGCACTGGACGTCTCATAAGACCGCGAATGACGATGGTTAGGAAAGTCATTTGGCGGGCGATGGTTGAGGGTTTGACGGTTGATCTACGACAACACGCCCGTCTTTCATGCGAATGGTCCGCGAAGCACGCTCGGCGACAGTTAGATCGTGCGTCACCAGGATAAGGGTCACTCCCAGGTCACGGTGGAGTTGGGCGAGGAGTTCGATAGTCTGTCGTGAGTTTTCGCTATCGAGATTGCCGGTGGGTTCGTCCGCTAGCACCACGGAAGGCTTGTTGGCGAGGCCCCGGGCGATGGCGACGCGTTGCCTTTCCCCCCCGGACAGCTCGGATGGGAAATGGCTGAGCCGATTCTCCAAGCCAACCGACCTTAGCAGTTGAATCGCCCGCTCCTTCCGCTGGGATCGTGACCAGTCTCCTTCAAACATCGGAATCTGGACGTTCTCCACCGCGGTGAATGTCGGAAGCAAGTGAAAGGCTTGGAAAACGAAACCGATTTCGTGCGCGCGGTAGGCGGCGGGATCTGGCATATCCGGAATAGAATTGCCGCGATAGGTCAAGAGGCCTTCGCTCGGTTTATCAAGGGAACCGAGCAACTGGAGCAGCGTGGTCTTGCCGCAGCCGCTCGGGCCGACGACCGCGACAAACTCACCTTGTTTGATCTGAAGGTCGACGCCGCGCAACGCGGCTACCTTGCCACCGTCAAACTGCTTCTTAAGTCCAACCGCTTCGAACACTAAGTCATTGGAGCCAACCTGAGCAGTCTGAACCATGTCAAAAAAAACTAAACAGAACCTATCCGGTGCCTCTAGAGGATTGTCTCGGTTTTCGGCTTCGGCCAATGACTTCCCGAGCGGGGGTCCGAGAGATTGCGGACCAGGTCCATCAGAGCGCTCCGGTAGTTTGGGAACGGGGCCATCTCACCTTCGACGGTCGGCACAAGCAGCGCCGCGTGCCGGGGAAGTTCCGTATGGGGCAATCCGGCGCGCAGATGATGCACTCCATGGAAAGGCTCGTGCAGCAGGGTAAGCGAAAGAAGACGGCCAGACCAGGTGTTCGCCACAATACTACGGGTCGCGCTCTTGTCGGTGTGGCCGCTCAAGCCAACATGCTCAATGTATTTTCGCCAAGTTTGCAGATTGCCGGCGATGATTCCCGGAGCTAGATACAGCCAGATGAAATAAGCCCAGACCTGCCACCATGCAACCGCAGAGAGGATGACGGCCCACACCACAATCATCAGAATTAGCTCCCCCCAAATGCGCCGACGGACCTTTCGGCTCCGGATGATCGATCCTTTTTGGAAAAATACACGCCAAAATAGGAAAGGCGTGAAGGCAAGTCCCGCGTTGAGCTCAATGAAAGCGGCGAGGCGTCTGCCCCATCGCGGAGAGGTCGCGATGACAAAGGGCCAGAGTTCTACATCCCGTTCCGTGGCAAGGTGCGCGTGGTGCGTTTGATGAGCTGCGCGGTAAAGGGTGAAGCTCAAGAAACTGAGCGTCCCAACGATGACGCCATCCAAGTCATTCCAAAGTCGATTCTTTCGCAACAGCCCGTGCGACGCTTCGTGAAACCCAATCAAGCCGCCGTGCATAAAATGGCTGGCGAGCAAGACGAGGGGCACCGCCAGCCAGATCCACCCCCGATAAACAGCGAATCCCAGCGCGACTTGAGTGACAACAAGAGCGCCTGCAATGAGTGAAAAAGCTACCCGGCTGACCCAGTGAGTGTTGGTCTCCTCATCGACATCGCGGCGGCGCGGTTGGGACCCCAACGTTACCGCAGGTGAGACGATTATGTTCTCGCTGGTCGGCAGACTCATAAGTGATCTATATACTGAGAGCGGTTGCCCGGCTCGCGGGATTTCGGCACCCACTCGTCAAAACTGTCAAAAACAGGGCATCCAATTCAGAGATACTGGACGCGGAAAGTATATCGGGCCGGAACAGCCACACAACCTCCAAGTCGTTACCGACCTCGGTGATCTCACATCCAAGGGCAAACCGGGCTGTGCCGGTAGAGCGCATGCGCAGTTTGGTCGAGATCCGCGGCAGCACCACGTCTGCGACAGGGTGGTTTTGCAGGGCAAAACGGACGTCAAAAATCGCATACCCTGCTCTTGAGCGAGGCTCGCCAAGGGAACTAGCCAACTCGGCGAAGGGCATTGCGTGGGAGAAGGATTCCACCGTCGTCTCATGCACCGCCCGAAGCCGGCCGGAGAAAGGTTGTCCTCCGTCGACCTGGGCGCGCAGCGGCACGACGCTAGCGAAATAGCCCATGGTTTGACGAACGGACTCCTTGCTCCGATTTGCGACCGGTGTGCCCACAAGGATATCATCCTCGCCCGTCCACTTCGACAAGGTGAGCTGGAACGCCGCTAACAGCGTATTGAAAAGCGTGGTGCTCTCGCGGACGGCCAGATCTCGAACGGCGCGGGTCAAATTGGCTGGGACGGCCGAAACCGATCGCTGCAGCGGACCGGTCCTCGGGGCTGCATCAATCCAGAGACGACGTGATCCTTCGAGCCGCGATTTCCAAAAAGTTGCACACCGACTTAGTTCGTTAGGCTGCCAGAAAGAGCGTTCCGCGGCCGCCCAGTCGGTGTAGGTTTGAGGCACCGGAGGAAGGATCTTCGCCATCCCCATCAAACCCACGGCAACCGCTTTGCGGACGCCCGTCAATCCCATCACGTAGGCCGTACAAAGATCCTGCACGAAAACACCTAACGACCAACCGTCGGCGATGGCGTGGTGGATTGAGAAGGCCATTACATAGTCGTTGGCGGCCCGCCGCATCATCTCGATCCGGTAGAGTGGCCCTTGCACGAGATCAAACGGCAGCCTGAAGGTCTCCTTCATTAATTCTTCGAGCGCCTCCAGCCGAGCTTCGGCAAAGGAAAGCTCGCGGTAGCCCAGTGCAGCGGTGCCGGTTGTGCGGATCATCTGCAACGCGCGTTCTTTTCCGGGCAGGAAGGAGATGCGCATGGCCTCTTGCCGTTCAACCACCCGCTGGATCGCAATCTCGCCTTCCTTAAACGTGATCGCGCCTTTTATCTCGATGAAGCCGCAGATGTGGTTTGCGGGATCCGACACTGGAATTGGCGACACCTCCCACAACTCCCGCTGTGGAAAGGTGAGCGGCCGGAGCCGGGCTTCACCGCTGTCCAGCCACTGTCTTAAGCGGGCTCGATTGTCCTGCTCCATCAGAGGGCTTAGGCTCGGCTTGCCGGTGTCACTGCATCTGATTCGGAGTCCGGGTCAACTCCAAGTAACCGATTGATATCCTCGTCGGAGAGTGATTCCACGTCCACCTCGCCGGCCGGGATCGCTTCCACTGGCGCTACGGGAGTCTCCGCTTGTTTAGCGGCCACGCCGCCACCCAAGTGCTCGGAGATCAGGGCAGCGATCTGGCCGATTGTGCGCGCCCGCATCAGACTCGCTGGCGGCAGGGCCACGCCGATCGAACTCTCGATCAGGTTTTCTATCTCTACTCCCATTAGTGAGTCCAGTCCCAAGTCAGTGAGGGGCTGGTCATCGCGCAGGCTGTCGGGTTTGACGCGGAGCACCGTGCCCACAACATCACGCATCGCCTGGCAAATGACGTCATCACGTTCGTCCGGCCCAGCCGATTGAATCTTGAGCTTCCAGTCGCTGTTCCCACGGCCGGTCTCCTGGATTTCGACACCTGCGGCAAAGATCCGCTCTAACACGGGATTGTCCTGCAACCCGCGGAAAGTCTGCCTCCATTTTGCCCAATCCACGCGAATCGCAGCCACTTGGGTAGCGTTCGCCGTAAGGAACGATTCCAAGAGCGAGGTCACTTCGCTCGGAGTGATTGCGGTTGTTCCCTGCCGGGCGAGGAATTCTGCGACACGTTCATTGCGCGCAACGTAGCCCTCGCCGCCGAGAACGCCCCAGTTAATCGCAAGTGCCGGAAGGCCCAGCGCCCGGCGATGATGGGCCAGCGAATCGAGAAAGGCATTGGCGGCGGCGTAGTTGCCTTGGGCCGGATTGCCGAAGATGGTGGAGACAGAAGAGAACATCACGAAACAATCCAGTTCCATGTCCAGCGTGTTCTCGTGTAGCAACCAAGCACCATGGGCCTTCGGCGCCATCACGGTTCGCAGTCGTTCGCTAGTGAGCGCCGACAGCGGGGCATCATCGATGACCATCGCCAGGTGAAATACGCCCTTCAGGGGGGTTGACCCAGAACGAAGCTCCGTCATGAGACGTTTCAATCCCTCCGGTGAGCCAATATCCGCCTTCACCACCTTGGTTTCGACACCGCGGCTAAGAAGCTTTTCCACAAACGCCATGGCCTCTGGCGTGGACACTCCGCTCCGGCTAGTCAGGACAAGGTGGCGCGCTCCGCACTCCACAAGCCATTCGGCCAGCACCCTGCCAAAACCGCCCAAACCACCCGTGATGAGATAGGCTCCGTCCGGTTTGACTGTGAACGCAGTCAGCGGCGGTTCGCCTTGCCGCGAGACAAACGGGTCGGCGAAGGCCACGATGACTTTGCCTGTGTGCTTGCCGCCGGCCATCAGCCGGAAGGCGGCATCGATGCGGCTCGCCGGGAACGAGCGGAAAGGCAGTGGGGTGAACGCACCGTGCTCGACCAAACCGGCAATCTCAGCCATGAGCTCGCGTGTCTTCTCGGCATCGCCAGCAAACACCGCGTCCATGGCAATCACGTGAAAGGAGGCATTGCGCCGCAGCAACCAGAGCGGGATACGGGAGTTCTGGTATATGTCGCGTTTGCCGATCTCGAGGAAACGTCCCGACTCAGCGAGGCACGAAAGCCCCATTGGAATTGCCTCGGCAGCGAGGGCATTGAGAACGACGTCCACTCCGCGACCATCGGTTAATTCCATGACGGATTCTGCGAAGTCTCCGCGCCGCGAATCGATCACATGTTTGACTCCGAGTGTCTTCAGCAAGGCACGCTTGGTCGGACTCCCCGCGGAGGCAATGACCTCGGCTCCGAGGTGATGAGCAATCTGGATGGCGGCCATCCCCACGCCGCCCGCACCCGCGTGGACGAGAACAAGTTCACCGGCCTTGAGACGGGCAATGGTCTTTAGCGCATACCAAGCGGTCATGAACACGACTGGAAGAGTCGCAGCTTCTTCAAACGACAAGCCTGCGGGTATACGGCGCACATCGGAGACTCTTGCGAGCGCGTGCGTAGCCAGCCCAAAGACGGCGAGACCGAAGACCCGATCGCCACGCGCCAGGTGACTGACGCCCTCGCCGACCGCCAGAACTTCTCCCGCCACCTCGTCACCATAGATACGCGCATCTCCGAGATCGGGTGGGTATAGGGCCAGGGCCTTGAGCACGTCGCGGAAATTCATGCCAGCGGCCTTGACCTTAATGAGCACCTCGTCCGGCGCGCAGACAGGCAACGCGAACGGTGCCATTCGCAGGCTATCCAGTAGACCGCGTTCGCGGGATTCGAGGCGCAGCGGCACCGACACATCGAGATTCTGTTCACGCGTCGGCAGGCCGCGGGCAATGCGCTGGACGTAGCGCGCTTCACCTCGGAGAGCGACCTCGCGTTCTTTGTCCACATGAAGAAGCTCCTGCCAGAGTAGGGCTTGATCCGACTTGGAAGCCGTCGGTGGCAAGTCGATGCCACGGCAGGAATAGTTCGGGTGCTCGCTGAGCATCACACGGAAAATGCCAATCGAAGGTGCCTGGGCAACAGCCGTCGCCTCCATCCGCTGTCCAGCGGGCTGCGCCCCGCGTGTGACCAGGTCGATACGGAGCTTGGCCACCGGCATATCCGCTTCCAAGGCATGGGTTAGATGGAGCAAAGCGTCGATACCCATCAGCGCATCTTTACTTTGGCTCCCTGTTTGCTCATCAAGAGTCCACAAGTAAACCAGGCGCTCAGGAGGTTCCTCTGCCAGGGACGCAAAAAGCTGCTTCCAGTCCGCAGGATCGCCTGCGCGAATTGTGAAAGAGTCGGTGTTCTTAGACGCGAATTTCTTGCCACGGCGCACGACGCGGCAGCGCGAACCAGCGGCCGTCAACCGTCCGACCAGTTCTTTTCCCAGATTGGACTTGTCCGCAAAAACGATCCACGACTGCTCAACAGGTGTTTCGAGCGCTTGAGATACGGACGCGATGGGAGCCTTCTGGCAAGCCTTTCGAGCCAGGACGGCAATTTGACTTTCCCCCCCATCAGGGCCGCGCAGACCCGGGATGGATGCGGTTTCGGCGAAGCCGCTTTCCCGCAGGGCGGATTCCCATTGCGCCCGCTCAAGTAGAGGATGCTCGGGGCGCAAATCCCTATCGGTCAAATGCCACCAGCCGCTCGTCAGCCCAAAGACGGATTCCGTCCACAACTGCGGAGTCGCCACATCCATGAACATGAGAGTGCCGCTGGGAGCCAGCAATTCGTGGAGAGTTCTTAGTGTGGCACGCACGTCGGCGACGGCATGAATCACGTTGGTGCCAACGATGAAATCGAAACTACCCGATTCAAATCCCTGTTCGGAGCCGGGTTTTTCGAGATCGAGTATCTTGTATTCCACCTCCGGAAACGCAGCCAGTTTTTGTCGGGCCCCAGGGAAGAAGCCCGCGGACACGTCGGTGAAGGTGTAGGTGTGCAGGCCTCGATCGAGCAGCGACAACAGTTGCGCCGACAGACCGCCTGTTCCTGCCCCAATCTCAAGAATTCGGAGTCCGCGCCCTTCCGGCAAATGGCGGACAGCTTCCCGGACAGCGCTTGTGATGCTCGCCATCCAGTGGCTGGCGAGGAGTCCGTCACCATAAAAATGATCCAGCAGTTCTGCTCCCGGACCGCTGAACAAAACCTGCACGGCATCCTTCTCACCGCGAATGATCGCTCCGAACTCAGCGCAGGTAGCGTCGCAGAGAAGAGCCTCCGGCAGGTGACCGGGATGCTTCGAAATGAATAAGCGCAATAACTCCTTCGCCGAATCGGCCACCCGTGCGAAGGTCTTGGAAGGCTTGTAGCTGCCGGCCTTGGTCGTCAGCAGACCACGTCCGGCGAGTTTGGTCATCAGCCTAACGAAAACCGTCAGCATCGGTTGAGCGACTCCAAGCGACTCAGCGGTGAATCCCTTGCCGGCGGACGGAATCACTCCCATCTCTCGCAGAGCATGGGCAATCTGCGCGGCGGCCAGTTCGTCCTGCGCGGCCATCACGGCCTCGATTTCAGCGCGGCCTCGCATCTTGATCACTTCCTCCAAGGCGGTGCTGGCGACATCACGGAGTTGGCTCAATGGCACAGGTTGCGGCATCGAAGGAGGAACGACGGCAGCGGAGCGCTCCCATTCCATGTGATAGAGCAAATCGCGGCTCCCACCGGACGAGCCGACGCGGCGGACCGCTGTCATGCTGATGGCTCGGAATCCGTCAACGAGCACACAAGGCTCGCCAGCCTCGTTATAGAGCGCGATCCTGCCTGTGATCATTTCTTCGCTAAAGTGCAGAACTCCGGCTCTAACGAGGCTGGAAGCACCCGGTGAACCCAGGAACAAGATCCTGGCGAAGCGCACCGGGAGTTTCATCTTCGATCGCCGATTTTCGACCGTCTTGGCCCCCGCGGAGAAAACATGCAGAGCGCCATCGAGAAGGACTGGGTGCAGCGCGTATTCTGCAGCCCGGTCTGAAATCGCTTCGGATAAAGAAACTCTGCCGGTTGATTTGCCTTTGCCCGCGAACAATTCACGAACGGGCCGAAATTCATCACCGTAGCGAAGTCCCAGATCGCTCATGTGATCGTAAAATTGGTCAACTGCAATCGGCTCCAGATCAGTCCCGGGGGATTCCCAGGCAGATGTGGAGAAGGAAGACTCCGTGCGCTCGCCGCGCAGGGATCCGACAACATGAACCGACCAGGATGCCGCCTGCTCGAACCGACTCTGAATGGTGAACGTGCGCTCGACGGCCTCGTATGTTAACTCAAGCACCAATCCCGATGGAGGGTCGGGCAAAATGAGAGGCTTGCGAATCTCAAAGTCTTCAATGGCAAACGGACGTCCCTCGAATAATTGCACGCCTGCTTCCAGGACCATTTCCACAAAAGCGGCAGCCGGAAAAACGATGTGCGTGTCAACCTTGTGATCCTTGAGAAAGGCCATGTGCCGGCCATCGAGCTTCGTCAACCACGTCGGCGTGGCCCGGGGTAGACGCATGTCGAGCAGGCCTTTGCCTCCCGCTGCCATTCGACTTTCGCGCAGTTCACTGGACTCGTGCCACCAGCGACTCTTGTCCCAAGCGTAGGCCGGAAGCGAAAGAAGCTCCCGAGAAGGAGTCATCGCGGAAAAATCAAGCGTAACTCCCGACCGATGCAGATCCAGTGCTCCCTCCAGGAAGGAGTCATGTTCCCGCTCGCGCCGGGTCGATGCCGTCACCGAGGCCTTTAAGCCGCGCGCTGCGAAACATTCCTGGATTGAGATGGAAAGGGCGGGGTGCGCGCTGATTTCCAACCAGACATCGACGCCGAAATCGACCAATTCATTGACCGCGGAGACAAACTGAACTGGCTGTCTGATTCCCCGTCCCCAGTAGGCAGCAGTACAATCTTTCCCGGCATGTCGCCGGCCAGTCACCGTGCTGAAAAAGGGAACGGTCTCCGCCCGCGGCGAAAGATCCGCCAGCTCTTGGGTCAAGGCATCAGCTGCAGGTTGCATCATCGCGTGGTGGAATGGGTGGTCCACCCGGACGAACCGGACGAACACTCCCCGAGGCTCCAACTCAGCAGCGATGGCTTCCAATGAGGTACGCGTGCCCGAAAGGGTCAGGGAGCGCGGGCCGTTGAATGCCGCGATGCTCACCGCGCTGTCACGGCTGGCAATCAAACTCAGCGCCTCTTCCTCAGGGAGACCCACCGCCAGCATTGTGCCCTCACCCCGCGCGCACTCATGCATCAATCGGGCTCGGAGCACAATCATACGCGCGGCCTCCTCCAGACTGAGGATGCCGGCAACGCATGCCGCCGCAAACTCGCCCACGCTGTGGCCGACAATGGCGGCCGGAGTAACTCCCAAGGATTTCCAAAGCTCCGCGAGCGCCATCTGCATGGCGAAAATTGCGACTTGGCCAATTTCCGTTTGCTGAAGCTTCGAGGTCGCTTCATCGCGACCCAGTTCTTCAAGAAGGGAGAATCTTGCGGTCGGACGCATGGCCGCGGCACAGGCTTCAATGGTCCGGCGGAACACCGGTTCGTGTTGCATGAGTTCGCGGCCCATGCCCCACCACTGCGGGCCCTGCCCGCTCATTACGAAACCGATCCGCGGAGGATGTTCCCGGCGCGGAGAAAAAGACGTTCGAATCTGGTTCCCGGCCAACCCGACTGAGAAGTTCTGAAGTTCCTGAACCAGTTCATCGGACGAGCGCGCCACAACCGTAAGCCGGTGCGAGTGATGATTGCGTCGCGCACCAAGGGTATAACTCAGCGCCGGCAGGAGAGGTGAACTTCCGTTGCTGTTTGCATGGTCCTGGATCCAATCTGCCAGGCGAGCCGCAGTGGCGGCCAACGCGTTCTCTGACCGAGCGGAAAAAACCATTGGCCAGCCCCGTTCCGCAAGTGCGGGTTGGTGCGGCATCGGCACTAGCGCGGGTGTTTCCGCAAGAATGAGATGCGCATTGGCTCCGCCGAAACCAAACGAGTTGACGCCTACGATGCGAGGACCGCTGCCCTTCGGGAAAGGCTCCATCGCCGTCGGTACCCGAAGTTTCAAGGACGCAAAATCGATGTGAGGACTGGGAGTCTCGAAATGCAGGCTTGGCGGGATCTGTCCGTGCTTGAGCACCAGCAGAGCCTTAACAAGGCCAACAATGCCTGCCGCCGTTTCCAAGTGGCCAAGATTTGATTTTACCGATCCGATTGGAAGTGGATCGTCGAGGGGGCGGTCGGCGCAGAGCGCCTGAGCAAGCGCGGTGGCCTCAATGGGATCGCCGACCGCAGTGCCGGTACCGTGAGCTTCGACGAAACCCACTTGTGATGGGTTGATACCCGCATCTTTGCAGGCATCGCGCACCAGTTGGGCCTGAGCTTCCATGGAGGGAAGCGAAATTCCATTGGTGTGTCCGTCCTGATTCAGCGACGAACCGATGATCACCCCATGAATGGGATCACCGTCTGCGAGAGCCTGGGACAGCGGTTTCAGCAACACAATCCCGGCCCCTTCGCCACGCACAAACCCGTTGGCCGAGGCATCGAACGCCTTGCACTTGCCATCGGGCGACAACATCCCCGCTTGGGAAAATCCGATGAAGCCATCGGGCATGATGATAACCGTCACCCCACCGGCCATGGCCATCTTGCACCGTCCTGCATGGATCTGCTCGCAGGCCATGTGCACAGCCGTCATTGCGGACGAGCAGGCGGTATCCATCGCCAGGCTCGGCCCACGAAGATTGAAGCAATAAGAAATGCGGTTGGCCGCGATGCTATGGGCACTGCCGGTTGGGGAATGCGCGCTGATACTCGAGCGGTCGGTGGAGCCGCCCTGAATATTCATGTAGTCGTTGTGAGACACCCCGACAAACACTCCAATATCGGTGCCCCGCTCCAAATCCAGGATCAGGCCTGCGTCCTCGATAGCTTCCCATGCCGTTTCGAGAAGTAGCCGGTGCTGCGGGTCAACGTAAGGCGCCTCGCGCGGAGAAATTCCAAAAAACTGAGGATCGAATTGATCGATCCCGTCCAGAAATCCTCCGCGCTTGGTGATCGTCTTGCCGGCGATTCCGGGTTCAGCGTCGTAAAACCGCTCCACGTTGAATCGGTCTGCAGGAACCTCAGACACGACGTCGCGACCCTCGGCCAGCAACTTCCAAAACGACTCGGTGTCGTTGATTCCGCCGGGGAATCGGCAACCTATGCCGATGACCGCTATACCATCCTTTTGCATACCAGTGTGGGCCATCCGACAGGGGTGTTGATTATGGTGTGAATTGTTCTGATGGCAAGCCATTGTTTCCTCGGACCATTGTTTCCCCTGCTTCGCGTTTTTCGGATGCAATTAGCCGGCGATTCAGGGATCCGCGACAGTACGGCAGGCAAACCGGACTTCGGAGGAACTCCGGTATTATTTCTTCCATAAATCTAGCTGGATGATGATCGCCTTTTCGGGCGCGAGCCTCGCCTACGCATGAAACTGTTTACTCCGAGAGGATCGCATTTATGGCCCAAAACCCTGTGGGATCATAGCCAAAATTTTCGAATCCCACGGGTCCGTCTCGAGCGGCGCAACTCAAGAAGTTTGGCCGGCTCGTGTCGTGGGTTCAACGCCACTCGCCTTTTTACGCTGCGATCATTCGAAAGGCAAGCAGCAGTTCGCGGGTAGCGGGTCATTCTGGATAGCCAGATTATGGAATATGCGGAATTTACTCTATCGGAACTGACAGAACCTTGAGGCAGTTGCGTCGTTTAGCGGAGTCGACAACGCCGGTCTCAGATCAACCGACAGAGCCTGCGCCGGCAATGCTGCTTTCTGATGTTCGTAATGCTTAATGCACAGATCATTCTATTTCTTCGGAGCAACAGCTCGGTGGACCGTAACGAAAATGAATGTTTGGTCGGGTATTCTCTGATCTGTTGTTCTGCGAAGTGTCCCTGAAGATGTGTTCATTTTTCCGATTGTTAAACCGCTGCTCCAATTCTTCCAAATAGGCGTTCAAATGTTTGGTGCTCACCCGACGATAGGGACCAATGACGGAGCTCTTCAGCGGGCTCCAAGCGCTCTCGATGCCATCGGCGTGAAGGTCGTGGAGTGGCTGATCCAACGATGCTTCGTGTCGGCATCCTCAAT
Source organism: uncultured Verrucomicrobiae bacterium (assembly GCA_963819975.1). Lineage (GTDB taxonomy): Bacteria > Verrucomicrobiota > Verrucomicrobiia > Chthoniobacterales > UBA10450 > Palsa-1392. The sequence goes on from CAWFYE010000011.1 coordinate 385,609, forward strand.
GCTCCATAGGCATCAAACTGACCCATTACCTGTTCGCGCTGTCCTCGTCCCGCTGCGGCTGAGACGGTGGTGCCAGCTACCTTTTGATCGATTATGGCCAGCGGTCTCGCCCAGGTTTGACGGACATGTGGAATGATCTGAGATAACGATTGCCCGGCTGGCAAGATCCGAAGTAAAGCACTGTCGAATGTGTGGTATCGCCGGAGTGATGGACTTGGCTGGGAGGCGAATGGTGCCCGAAGGCATGATCCATCGAATGGCTCAGGCATTGATTCATCGTGGCCCGGACGAAGAAGGGTTCCTGCACCGGCCAGGAATCGCACTGGCCTCACGACGGCTCAGCATCGTTGGCTTGTCGGATGGCCAGCAGCCGGTCCGCAATGAAGACCAGAACGTGTTCGCGGTCTTCAACGGAGAGTTCTTCGATTACCCAGAGAAGTATGCGGAGCTGGCATCGCGTGGACATCGCCTCGTCACTCACTGCGACACGGAGATCATTCCCCACCTTTGGGAAGAGTATCACGAAGAGATGTTCGAGCGACTGCGCGGCCAGTTTGCTGTGGCCTTGTATGACGCGGGCCGGCATCAATTGACGCTGGGACGGGACCGCTTCGGCATCTGTCCGCTATATTGGACTCGACAAGGGGACTGGCTCCTGTTCGCATCCGAAATCAAAGGCCTTCTGGCCTCGGGCGTGGTGCCGGCCAAACCCGATCTGGGTGGCATTGATCACATCTTTACCTTCGGCGCTATGCCGGGGCCGGTGACATGTTTCGAAGGTGTACAGATCCTGCCCCCCGGCCATTACTTGCAAATCACGCCGGGCAATGAACGTGGCGCGACACCCGTCATCGACGAGCGCACCTATTGGGAGATGGATTTCCCGGACCAGGGCGACGAAGACCCGGGAGCCAACCCTCGCAAGCTGGTCGATGAGTTTGAGCAGGTGCTGCTCAAGGCCGTGGAGACGCGGCTTCGCGCTGATGTGCCGGTGGGGGCTTATCTCTCGGGCGGTCTCGATTCAAGCATGATCGTGGCCATGGCCTGTCGCCTCAAGGGTCAGGCGATCAACACCTACACCATTCGCGTTGACGATCCCGCTCTCGACGAACTCAGCGCGGCCAGCCTCGCCGCCCGACACATTGGCACGAAGCCGCCCATCGTGCAGGAATTCCGCGCCAACGACACACTGGAATTGTATCCACAACTGATCCACGCCACGGAAGCGCCTGTGTTCGACACATCATGCGCGGCGTTGCTGAAGTTGGCCCAGCGCGTTCGCGTCTTCGGACAGAAGGTGGTTCTCACAGGAGAAGGAGCCGACGAATGGCTGGCCGGCTATCCCTGGTATAAGATTGCAAGGGCGCTCGGCATTCTCGACCTCGTGCCAGGAATGCGGCTGAGTGACTTGGCGACCCGCTCGTATCTCTGGCTAAATCAGGTACCGAATTACCCACCCGAGTTTAGGCGTGACACTGAGGGGTCAGTCGGCGGCCCCAACGCGTGGACCAATTCATATGGGGTGCTTGCGCTCTCGAAGCTTCGCCTCTATGCCGCGCCGATGCGTGAAGTGCTGGAGCAGACCCGCCCTTGGGCGGGACTGGGACTGAACCTGGAGCGTGCCCGGCGCTGGCATCCACTTAACCGCGGACTCTGGGTTGGAGCCCGTGTCACGCTGGCGGGACACCTGCTTCAGGCTAAAGGTGATCGCGTGTCCATGCATTCCTCGGTGGAAATGCGCTATCCGTTCCTCGATGAACAGGTTTTTAACTTCATCGCCAAGCTGCACCCCCGCTGGAAGCTGCGGGGATTCCGCGACAAGCATCTGCTACGCCTGGTCGCCGAGCGCTGGGTGCCACCGGAGATTTACCGCCGGCGCAAAGTCATCTTTCGCGCCCCACTGGATAGTTTTCACATGGACCCAGAGCCGAAATTTGTCGGGGAGCTATTAAGCGAAGAATCGCTGCGGCGCACTGGCTACTTCGATGTCGCGGCGGTGCGCCATTGGAGGAAAGGATTTCGCCGGTGGCGGTCCGGTTCCCTGCCACGCCTCTCGGTGGAAGCGGGGCTGGCCGCCGTGGTCGCAACCCAACTCTGGCATCACACCTTCATCGATGGCTCGCTGGCAGATCTGCCATCGTGGACGGGTGGTGGCACGATCGCAAAAGTGTGACGCCCCCGTCGAGCGCCTCATGCGATCAGTTCACTGAAGTTTTGCCAGCGTCGCGCGTCCCCGCTCTTTGACCTCGGGGTCGTCCTTCCCCACGTCAGGCATTGCCAGTCCTTTTTCTATTAATCGTCGAGCATCCTCGGCTCGCCCCATCTGCGCGTAAGTCCGACCCAGCTCAATGTAACTAATAAGGCGGTCGGGATCTAGTTTGATGGCCTTTTGAAAGCACTTGACCGCCTCCTCGTTCGTGGCCGGAGGCAGTGGCTCACCACCGTAAAGCACGACCGCTAGGGTCCGCTTAACCACCCCAATTTCGGCGAGACGTTCGTGCCAACAGCCCAGAATGAACCAGGCCAAGTCCTTGTTTGGGTCGAGAGCGATCGATTTGTCAACTGCGGTCTTGATCTGGCGCGATGCTTCTATCCTTTCCTTGTTGCCAAGAAATCCCACCATTTTTGCATGACTGATCGCAACGGAAAGATACGCCTCAGAATCGTTCGGAGCGAGCGTCACAGCACGCTCCGCATACCCTTCGGCGATGCCTCCTAATCTCAACTTTTCCTCCAGCTTCGTCGCGTCCTGCATGAGATGCCGGTATTGTCGCGCGATGCGCAAGAGAAGACTCACTCTGTCCGGCTCCAGCTTTTCAGCGGGCAGGTAAAACTTGAGCGCCTCAGTCGGCTGAAATTTTTGGTCAAATACGTCGCCCTGCTTGATGAGTTCATCAGCGGTCCCACCCAAGCTTGCCGCGCATGGCAACAGGAGCGACAGGACGAGAATAAAGGCTGTGACCGACAAAACGCGATTCATGATGAAAAGAAACAGGTGGAGCGGCCTCGCATAACTACAATATGCTGATCCTCGGGGCCGAAGCTAATCCGAAGGCCGATCGGGATGCAACCAAATCGGGAAAGATCGGCGGGTTTCGAGAGGTACGCCCCCCCCTTGGCGGACTGATCGCCTCCCTCGGGTTGCCAGCGTCGGCTGATGATTTCAACGTCAAGCTCGAAGATGTGAACAAGAGGAAGCACAACCGCTCCGCCTTCTGTCCGCCGGGCTAGCTCTGGAATTTCCGGCGGGCGGCAGAGAAACGTTCGCCAACATTTTCTGCACGGCGGCCGGGTCGCGAGATGGGCTAAGTCGTTGCGGGCATTTCGCCAGCAAATCTCCGCCGGAAATAGCGCCATTTGTTTGCGTTCCAAGCAAGTTTCAGAGCGGATCTGTGCCCTGATTTTGCTTCACGTGAGAAGATTGAGGCTTGACTGTTAGCGCCTCTTGGCCCCTTTCTAGGACGAGAAGGTCTGTCCACCCTTTTTAGTCATTGCGCGCCGCGCCGTTTCCCATTTTTTATGAAAGCTCCTTCAATATTCAAAGTTTCCGCCCAATGCTTCTTGGGAATTGCCCTCACCGTGTTCGCTGTCGGGTGCGCCAGCAAGCCGACCGGTTTACCCGAACAATTGCCCGACCGGGCAGAGCGCATGCATCATGGATACCTCTTTTATTTCGATGGCGCGGGCGGTGGCACGGCCAAGAAGAACTGGGCGGAAGGCGTCAAAGAGGGCTTGCTCGCAGGCGGATATCCCGGAGCCGGCGAGATGTTTACTTGGGAAACCGGAGAGGGACTTTTAGCCGATCAGGACGCCAGCATGAAATTCAAGCGCTCCAAAGCCATGGAAGCGGCGGCAAGGATCAAGCAGCATGTGAAGGCGAATCCCGGGTTGCCATTGGACATGCTGGGATTTTCGGCGGGAACCGCCGTCGCCATCTTCGCCCTCGAAGATCTTCCCGAAACCGTGCAGGTCGATGAAGTCGTGCTCTTGGGCACGTCGATCAGCGAGAACTACGACCTCACCAAGGCACTGAAGCGGGTCAAGGGACATATTTACGTCTACACCTCTACCCGGGACCGGATGCTCGGTTTTCTCATGCCCTTCACAGGCACTGCGGATCGTAAGTTCGATGACCCGGGCGCAGGGATCAACGGCTTTGTCCTGCCCGCCGGCGCCACTGCAGAGACCCGCAAACTCTACGCCAAAAAAATTATTACCATCCCCTGGACCGCGAAGCTGGAAAAGGACGGCGACTACGGACACCATTTCAACAATGTGAACATGAAGTTCATCCGCGACGATGTTGCTCCCTTGTTCATTGGCAAGTCAGTGCCGGGCCTTACCAACCGAAAGACAAGCAGTGGAGAGTGACGCAAGAGATGCGTGCGAGGAGGGTTCCACCTGCACCTCGCCAAGCATTTCCGAGTTATTCAGCTAACGCGGTTTCTTCGTTTCCAACGAAATACGATAACGTTTTTCGTCATTTGAAAGAAATAAAAGTAGCGTCTTCTTTCGTCCGAAATGACTAGGATCCATCCGGGCTGGAACAAAATAACCGATTCATCAGTATTAGCCTCCGCAGATTCCGGAGATTCGGCGACGTTCGCAACTCATGCTCGCCACCTTTCGTTAGACTAGCGAAGCCAGGCACCGTCCGGAACGAATGAGCATTCTGGAAGTAACCCGCGTTTCTGGAAAACCACATCGCTCTTGGACCCAAGTGCGGCAGAAATGAAGCCGAACAATTGGATAGCGCTTGGCTAGTCGGAGCTGTCGAGGCAGTTTTCACCCAAGATGGAAATCAAAACGTTCACATCGAGCTCGATGCAGAGTGATTACGAAACGGTAACACGAGTTCCGTATGCAAATTTCAGGAAGAGCCGCCGCTTTCGCGTCGCCAGCGCTCTCTTTTTCGGGCTGCTCATGGCGATTTGCTTCCATGGTTGTGCCTTGCCGCTCGGACGTAAGGCAAGCGTAACTCGCGATCAGGCTTTCATCTCCTATTCACCTACCGGGGACGATTCCGGAAGACTTCGCCTGGCGCTCAAAGACAATATCGACGTGAAGGGCATGGTAACGACTGTGGGATCGAAGTACTTGGCCGAAACAAATCCCCCTGCGAAGCGCGACGCGAAATGCCTGGCGTCAGCGCGACAAGGCAACGTGCGGATCGTTGGCAAGACCAATCTCAACGAGTTAACCTTTGGGGCTTCCGGTATGAATGAATATTACGGTACGCCGATCAACCCGTTGGATCGCCATCGCATTCCGGGGGGCTCCTCCAGCGGATCGGCCGTCGCGGTCGCGGACGGCATGGCGGACGTGGCATTTGGGTCCGATACTGCAGGCTCCATCCGCGTCCCGGCGGCCTGCTGCGGTATCCTGGGACTGAAGACGACCTTCGGACTTGTCCCGCTCGACGGCCTATTCCCGTTTTCTCACAAGCATCTCGATACGATCGGCCCGATGGCCAACGACGTGCCGCATCTCGTGCAGGGGATGGAATTGCTCAGTCCGGGATTTTCGAGGCGTTACACGGCGGCGAAGGCGAGGAAACCTTCTGCGAAAGACATTAGGATCGGTCGGCTTTATGTGGACGGAACCGACCCCAGAATCGATCGCGCCCTTGATGCCGCGTTGACTGCGGCAGGATTTCGGCTGATCCGGCTTGACGAGCGCTTCAAAGCCGAATGGGACAAAGCCCAATCGAACGGGAGCACTATTGCGATGGCGGATGGCTGGCTGAGCCATCGTCGCTTTCTGGGCAATCTTAAAGTTAGCTTGATCACTCAGGCCGCCATTCAACTGGGCGAACTGCAATACAACACAGCGTATAAGGGTGCGCTGAGTGCACGTTCCAAGTGGCGACGCACGCTCCGTCGCACCTTCCGGAATGTCGATTTCATTGCGCTGCCTACCTTGAAGATCTTGCCGCCGCGCAAACCGTTCTTTGGACGATCGGCGCTCTTTGAAGCGAAAGTTCTCGCTTTGCAGAATACCGTGGCCGTGAACTACGCTGGCAATCCCGCCGTCGCCATCCCGATTCCTCTGAATCGCCGGGGCTTTCCCGTGACGAGCTTGCAATTGATCGCACCGCCTTCCGGCGAAGCGGACCTAGTGAACGCGGCCAGGCTGATCGCGTCCCGCCGGACAATTACGCCGGGGGACGAAGAGCGCTGACGGGCGAGCGATGTAGCGTTCAGTCAGAATAACGGCATTGCCGAACCTTTGTGTTTCGGCCCACCGCGACCGCCGACGTCGGCTTACATTGACCATCGTACCCTGGTGGCACGACTTCGCAGAGAGTTGCGATTGCGTTTTGGTTCCTTGCAATTGGGTAACGGAAAGCCGAAGCGTTTTTCGGTAAGGCTGGCTAGTTTTCACAGCAATGGGATTGGTTAAGAGTCACTTGCTCTGCCAATTGAGCTAGCGGTGCGTTTTGCTTTTCTCCCTCGTGAATGCTGGCCAGGAGTTCATTTCGTGCAAACGAAATCCTGCCGAATTTCGCGATTGGAATGACACCTTCGTCGGCATTGGCCGGAAAAGGAACGCAAATTACTCGTCCCGGTTCGCTGCACAACGCGGAAGTTGTTTCACGCGATCGGTGAGCGGGAGGGACGATTGCTCGGCTGTCTCATGTCTCATCCAGGCGATGTCGCGGGTATGTCGGCACTCGCTTCTTTTCTCCCCGATTGGCGAATACCGCTCCGTGGGCGTTGATAACGCCGCGCTTGCGCCGCGATCTCAGCGTGCTCGATTGTTTTGTTCAGGAAGGCAGGACGCCGGCTTTGGAAATGAAACTCCCACCTGATGTGCGGTTTGAGGAAGATTTGAGTCTCTTTATTTGGAAACCGCGTGGCATCATCAACGAAGGGGCCGTCCGGGCCATCATCGCCTTTCTGGAAGAGAAGGAAGCGGCCTCCGAGAAGCCCTTCGATCGCTATGTCGATATCGCCGCCGCCACGGCGATCGATCTGGAATTCCAATTCGTCTTCGATGCCTCTCTCGTTCGGCGCCTCAGCTATTCAGCCCGCGCGCCGGTCAAGGCGGCGGTTCTGGTCTACGACATGAACAACGCGCATTACATCAAGATGCATGCGCTTCTCACGCAGGGGTCGCCCCTCAAGATTCGACTCTTCGAAAATCGGTTAGAGGCAGCAGAGTGGCTCGGTGTCTCTGAGCAACTCCTGGAAGGTTAAGAATCCGGCCCAAGGAAAGAACTAGGCGGTAACACTCGATTCGGTTGTACTCTCGATCGAAGGGGTGTATCGGTAGGTCGGGACCAACTGTGAGACATGCTTGAACTCCATTGGTTCAGTAAGCGTGAAGGCCTGCTGCGTTTCCCGTGAGAGATGATCGTAGAAGGGTCCGCTGATCAGGATCTGCCATTTTGCTGCGCGATCACAAAGGCGGGAGGCGAGGTTCACAGTGTGCCCGATGGCGGTGAAATCCCGACGGGTCTCGGATCCAATCGAACCGACAACCGCCCGTCCTTGATGAATCCCGACACCCACGGCCAGCGGCCAGTCCTCGCCCTCGATTTCCCGCCGGATTGCGATGATCAACTCCCGCGCGCAGGCCAAAACTTTTTCTGCCGAGCCCTCGCCACCGAGGAAGACCGCCATGACCGCGTCACCGATGAATTTATCCACGTCCCCTCCGGCCGAAACAACGGCGTCCGCCTGGACCGCGAGGAGCCGGTTAAGTTCGCGCACCAGATAGGAGGCTTCGCGTGTCTCGCACCAACTGGTAAAGCCACGCAGATCGGCGAAAAGCACGATCACCTCCTGTTCCATCCCGGCCAGCCACTGTGGGTCGTCGCGACTTCGCCGCACGGCCTCGGCGGTAAAGCGCGAGACGTAGGGCAGGAGGGCAAGCTTTTCGCCTAACGAGATAATCATTTCGTTGAAAACGCTGCCGAGATGCTGCAACTCGTCTCCGCTTTTCACCTCGACTTGAACGTCGTGTTCGCCGGATTGGAAACGGCGGATGCCGGCGGAGAGTTTGTTGAGGCCGCGCGTGATGTTGCGCGCGAGGAGGAGGCCGGGAATCATCGCGACAAGAAACGCGCCGCACCCGATCGCGAACGCGAGTAACAACTCCTCGCGCTGCCGGGCAACGAATCGGCTGATGTTCGCGTCCGCTTCGATCATCGCGACGGGCTCGCCCGCGCGATTGAGAACAGGCGCGTAGCCGCTGATCCAGCGACCGTTTTCATCTTCGTAGGCATTGCTGCTCGTGGGCAATTTTGTTTTCCAGGCCTCGATGAATTGGCCGCGATTGCCCGCCGGGATGGTGTAGCGGCTGCCGATGAACGTCTTCTTCTGCAGCATGACGACGAACTCCGTCTCGAACGGCGTATCCGTAATCGTCGGACGCAGTATGTACATTTCATTTTCCGCGAGCCGATTTACCCGCCGCGATTGATCGAGAATGTTTCGCGCTTTCTGGAAAGCCGGTGAATCTGCGTCGCCGGGCGCACGAATCGAACTGATCTCGTCGCCATTGAGCGCGAGCGCGGTCGTGCCCGCAGCGCCGCGGACGAAGGCCTGAAATTCCTGAAGGAGTTGCACTCCCCGAAAATGAAAGTTGGTCGCGAGCATCGCCACCACGACAAGGACGGCGACACCGGCCATTGCGAGCGCCACTTTTGTGCGAAGCGAGAAATGAAAAGGCAGCCAGCGGCGCGCAGCCATACTTCAGTTCGAGGCAACAAGATTCTCGCGCCCGGAGCGCAAGGCGCGCGCCATCCAGACCATTTCGTCGAGGAATTTCGCGACGCGCCGAGCGTAGCCTGGATCGTTGATCTGGCCCGTCGCCGGGTCGAAGAGCTTCCCGACGGATCCGAAATAGACGTCGGTAAAGATCGTGACCAGGCCGAGTTCGCGCAAAACCGGCAACAAACTTTGAATCATGCGCACGCCGCCAAACGACCCGGCCGAAACGCCGCAGACTCCGGCCGCCTTGTGAATGTATTCGTCGAGATTGGTGTCGAGCACATGTTTCAGGAGCCCTGGAAAACTGTGGTTGTATTCCGGCACGACCAGGATCAGGCCATCGGCCCGCGTGACGGTGGCGGAAAATTGCACGTCCTTCAGCGCCTCGCCGGCATCGTCGATCGAGAGACGAATGTTTCTAATGTCGATCCATTCCGTCGTCAGGTCCGTCCGCTGCGAAGCCTGCTCAAAAACGAAACGCGCTACTTTTTCGCTCGCCCGGCCTTGCCGGGAAGTGCCGAGGACGACAGGCAGGAAAACGGGGCGCGTGAGTGATTCCATGATTTGGTGACCTTCGGGACGAAGCTTATCGTGCAGCCCGGCCGGCAAACCATCCTAATTTTGATCCCGCAATACTCCCGTCTCTTCCGCTGGCACGTTCTGCGTTATCTGGCGCAGCATCCCTTGCTCGCGACCTTGAATGTCGGGACCGTTGCGCTCGGCGTCGCCCTTTATCTCGCGATCCAGATCGCAAACCACAGCGCCAACCGCGCGTTCGAAGCAAGCGTCGACGTCGTGGCGGGCAAAGCGCAGCTCGAAGTCCGCGCGTCAGCCGGGAACCTGCCCGACAAAATCTTTCCCATGGTCGCACGGCAAAAGGGCGTGGTCGCCGCCACCCCAATCGTTAGGGGAATTGTCACTCTGCCCGATTTTCCCGGGGAATATCTCGACCTGCTCGGGATCGATGTCCTGACAAATGATGCGTTTCGTACCTTCGACCTGACCGATTTCCAGACGCGGCAACAGTTCGATCTTCAGCAATGGTTGCGCGGGCCGCACACAATCGCGGTCAGTGAGGAACTGGCGCACGCTCATCATCTTCGGGCCGGCGATAAAGTGGAGGGGCAGATTAACGGCCAAACTGTTCCCCTAACGATTGGTTTCCTCCTCCGTACCCGTGGCACGAGCGCGAACGCCAATCCGCATTTTGCCGCGATCGACATCGGCTGGGCGCAGGAACTACTCGCCCGGCGTGGGACGCTTGATTCGATTTCGCTTCGCCTCGCGGAGGGTGCTGACCCGCAGAAGATCGCCGCCGCACTGCGGGAGAAACTGCCGCCCGACGTCACGGTGGCCGCGCCGGCACAGCGCGGCGAACAGGTTGGAAAAATGCTCTCCGGTTTTCAGCTCAACCTTCAGGCGATGAGCCTTGTCTCGCTCCTCGTCGGGATGTTTCTGATCTACAACACGATCGAGGCCTCGGTCATCCGTCGTCGATACGAGATCGGGATTCTGCGCTCGTTAGGGGTGACCCGTGGCGAAGTGCGCGCGCTCTTTCTCGGCGAAGCCGCTGTCCTCGGCCTGCTCGGGATCGCCCTCGGCATGGTGGGCGGATATTTTCTCGCTCGCGCTCTGATCGGCACGGTCGCGGAAACGATTTCGTCGCTTTACGTTCTGCTCAGTGTGCGCGAGATCGTGGTCGCGCCCTGGATCTGGTTGAGCGCTCTGCTTCTTGGCCTCTTCTCCGTCCTCGCAGCCGCCTGGCTTCCGGCGCGGGCAGCCGCCGCCATGAACCCGGTCGAGACACTGCACCACGGGACGCGAATCGAAAAAACGGTGCGACTCTCTCGCGCCTGGATCATTGGTGGAATCGCATCTTTCCTCCTCGCGATCGGGCTCTCATTCCTCGCCCTCCGCACCGGGCCGCCATGGCTCGGATTCGGCGCGGCGTTTTTTGTTCTCGCCGGCTTCTCGTTCCTCGCTCCGGCGGTGACCGCGCGATTCAGTCGATTCGTTAGGGGCGCAACCCGAAAACAGATCGAACCGTGGCTGGCGGCGCAAAATCTCGGTCGCACCCTGCTCCGTAACTCGGTCACAATCGCTTCGCTCGCCGCGGCGGTCGCGATGACGGTCGGCATCGCGGTCATGGTCTTTTCTTTTCGCCAAACGGTCGGCGACTGGATCAACCAGACACTCGTCGCTGATCTCTTCATCGGCCCGGCCGCAAACGAAATTGCCGGCCCGACTTCCTTTGTTCCGCGGGCGGCGATCGAGTATCTAAAAAACAATCCGGCAGTCGAAGAGGTCGACACTTACCGCGGGGTCGAAGTCCCTTTTCGCGACGAGACAATCGCGATCGCGGTGGTAAGCGGCAGCAACCGGCGCAACCTGCGTTTTCTGCGCGGCGATAACGACGAAATCATCCGGCGTTTTTATCACGAACAATGCGTGCTCGTTTCAGAGAGCTTTGCGCGGCGCTTCCATGTGGCGGAAGGCGACACGCTTCAGCTCCCCTCGCCCGCGGGCATCGAGGCGTTTCCGATTGCGGGTGTCTTTTACGATTACACTCGCGATCAGGGCACAGTCTTTCTCAGTCAAAAAAACTTCCGCAACTTATGGCACGACGAGCGGGTCAACAGTCTCGGGCTTTACTTGAAGAAAGGCACCGATCCAGCCGCGATCGGAGCGGAATTCCGGAGCCGATTTAGCCGAAGCGGCGAGTTTTCGATCTACTCGAACCGCCTCCTGCGCACTCGCATCTTCGAGATTTTCGACCAGACCTTTGCCGTCACCTACGTTCTGCGCACGATAGCGGTCCTGGTCGCGGTCGTCGGGATTTTCCTCGGCCTAACGACTTTGGTGACCGAGCGCTCGCGGGAATTGGGCGCGATGCGTTCGTTCGGCGCGTCCGCGGCGCAGATCCGGCGGCTGCTTCTCTGGGAAAGCGGCATGATCGGATTGCTCGCCAGCGTCCTCGGAGTCGCTTCCGGGCTCTGTCTCTCGGTTGTGCTGACGGGCGTGATCAATCGCGCTTTTTTCGGGTGGACGATCCAACTCGCGTTTCCGTGGTGGTCGCTCGCCTGGACGCCGGCCTGGATCATTGCCGCCGCGATTGCGGCGGGATGGCTCCCGGCCTGGCGAGCGGGGCGATTGGATATTGCGGAGGCGGTGCGAAGCGAATGAAAAAGATTGCTAATTGGTCGACGATCGCACTCGCTCTCTTGTGTCTGGGGGCGGGTTGGGAAGTGGCCGCGCCCGGATGGAAATATGACTTCCCGCGCGACCATCATTGGCACGCTGATTTCAAGACGGAGTGGTGGTATTTCACCGGCAACCTGACCAGCGAACAGGGCCGGCGTTTTGGTTACGAGCTGACTTTCTTCCGCCAGGGAATCCGTCCGCCTAACGAGCGAACGGGAACCACTTCGCGCTTCATCGTGGATGATCTGAAGTTTGCGCATTTCACGATCACTGATCCGGCCGGAAAACGGTTCGTTTTCCACGACAAAGTGAGCCGTGGAAGTTTCGGAGACGCGGGTTTCGACGATAGGACGCGGCTCGCCTGGATTGGATCGTGGAGCCTGAAAATGAATCCGGACGGCTCCTTCGACCTCGCAGCCGAAGCAGAGAATGCGGCGATCGATCTGGATTTGGTCGCGCAAAAAGAGCCTGTCATCCACGGAACGAACGGAATCAGCCGCAAAGCGGAGGGCGACGGCCACGCGTCGCACTATTATTCGCTCACCCGCCTAACGACGAAGGGCAGCCTGCGGGCGCAGGCGGAAACGTTCGCAGTTAGTGGAGAAAGCTGGTTCGATCATGAGTGGGCGACCAACCAGCTCGCGACTGGGCAGGCCGGTTGGAACTGGGTATCGGCGCAGTTCGAGGACGAGACGGAATTGATGATCTACCAGATGCGGCTGACGAACGGTGCGATCGATCCGATTTCGAGCGGCACGCTTGTGCGCGCGGATGGTTCTTCGGTCGGACTAACGAGTGCCGATTTCGAAATGACCCCGACCGCTTCCTGGAAGAGCCCGCAAACGAAAGCCAACTACCCGATCGGCTGGAGGGTGCGAGTACCCGAAAGCAGAGCTCGATTTCACGATCGAGCCGGTTTTACAAAACCAGGAGCTGGTTTTCGGCCCGCTGATCTACTGGGAAGGCGCCTTCGATGTAAACGGAACGCGGGCCGAGAAACCCCTGCGCGGCCATGGATATCTCGAGTTAACCGGCTATGCCGCTCCTTTGCAGGAGCTGAACCGTTAGGCTTGAGTGTGCCGCGCGAAATGCACTTCCGCGCCCTTCGGGAGGAGACGCTTGCGGCCGCGCTGACGGCGCCGCGCGAGTGTGGCGCGACCGCCCTTGGTGCTCATGCGCGCGCGGAAACCGTGCTGCTGCTTCCGGGTCCGCTTCGATCGCTGTAAGGTGCGTTTCATAGAGAAAACCCGCTTCCGGGCGTTGCAAGAGGCGCTACTTTAGGGGGTCGATCCGGTTTGTCAACGCAGGCTGGACCGACAACTGCATTGCACCCTGAGTCCTATTATGGAATAACCATCTGCGATGAGCGACGTGGCCATCGAGCCGGCAATTTCGGAAGACCTGGACGAACTCTCCAGCCTGCTCGGCGAGTTGTTTAGTGAAGAAAGCGATTTTCGCCCGGATAAAAGCAAGCAACTCCGCGGCCTTCGGCTCATTTTCGAGCAACCGAACCGGGGGCGTGTCTTCGTCCTGCGCCGTGATCGCACGATCGTCGGGATGATCAATCTCCTCTTTACGATCAGCACCGCAGAGGGCGGTTTCGTGATTTTGCTCGAGGATCTCGTCATTCATAAGGAACATCGCGGACATGGCTACGGATCGATGTTGCTCGACTACGCGATCGAGTTTGCCCGCCAAAAAAATTTCCGGCGCATCACGCTTCTGACCGATCGGCCCGAACTGCGTTCGCAAAGCTTCTTCCGCAAACACGGCTTCTACGAATCGCCCATGCTGCCGATGCGCCTGCTCATCCCGGCGCAGGCCGACGCCTCGCTCTAATCCGCGTCCCGTCCGCTGAGTTCTGCCATGTCAGAGGATGCCGCTTTTGTCGACCTCGGGTTCGCTCGGGTAGATGTGGATCGGCGAAGGCGAACCGGATTCCCGGAGGTCATTTTCGGGCCGGGAAAAGCGCCGGAGGAAGTGGCGCGGATTGCGGAGGTCATCCTGGAGCGCGAACCGGTTCTCCTCGCGACCCGGGTGACCCGCGAGCAATTCGAGGCGGTGCAGACGAAATTTCCGACCGCCATTTTCCACGAGCGAGCCCGTTGCCTGACGATCGAGCGAGAGCCGCTGCCGAAGCTCAGGTTTCCGGTCGCGGTCGTCGCGGCGGGCACGTCGGATATGCCGGTGGCCGAAGAAGCGGCAATCACTCTCGAGATTTTCGGGAACCGCGTGGAACGTATCTACGATGCCGGCGTGGCCGGGTTGCACCGCCTCTTGATCGAGACCGATCGGCTCCGGGTCTGCGCGGCGCTCATCGTGGTCGCCGGTATGGAAGGCGCTTTGCCCAGTGTGGTGGCGGGTCTGGTCGACAAACCAGTCATCGCCGTTCCCACTAGCACGGGGTATGGCGCGAGTTTCGGCGGCCTGGCTGCGCTCCTCGGCATGCTCAACAGCTGTGGCAGCGGGGTGACGGTGGTAAATATCGACAATGGTTTCGGGGCCGCCTACGCCGCCGCCACGATCAATCGCCTGATCGCTTGATGCAGGGTGCGGCGCGCCGCGCTATCTTCGCCGATGCCAACCCAAGGAGGTTCGATTCGACTCTTCAAGGTCGCGGGGATCGAAGTGTTTTTGCACTGGTCCTGGTTCCTCATTGCGGTTTACGAGGTTCAGGTCTGGCGCTCAATGTTTTCCTCTCCCCTCTGGGCGCTGCTTCTTTACATCGGCCTGTTTGTCCTCGTCACGATGCACGAGTTCGGACACGCCCTCGCCTGCCGCCAGGTCGGTGGGCAGGCCAACCGGATTGTTCTCTGGCCGCTGGGCGGAATCGCGTTCGTTAATCCGCCGCCGCGGGCGGGCGCGATGCTCTGGAGCATCGCCGCCGGCCCGTTGGTTAACGTTCTCCTCCTCCCGATTCTCACTTTCGCACAGCACGCCGCTGGACGGGCTGGTTGGGCGAATACAAACGTCGATGCTTATCTCGTTCTGATCTGGCTTTGGCGGATCAATCTTGGCTTGCTTCTTTTCAATTTGCTGCCGATTTATCCGCTCGACGGCGGCCAGATTGTACGCGCCTTACTTTGGTTTCCGTTAGGGCAAATTCGGAGCCTTTTTATCGCGACCGGAATCGGCTTTGTCGGCGGCGGTGCTCTCATTCTACTGGCGCTCTGGCAGCAATCGATCTGGATCGGGATCATGGCGCTTTTCCTTCTTAGCCAAGCCGGGCTCGGCTGGCGCCAAGCGCAATTCCTGCAGCTGGAAGTGGCCGACGCTAGCCGCGTCGTTCCGGACGATATTCACCTGCCGGAAAAAAAGACTGTCTTGTAGAACTATTCTCAACTGCGCGGTTCGGACCAAGACGGGCGGCCTCCCGGGCAGGTAAAAGCCAACCAGGCCGCGACGTGCTACGGAGCAATTACAGTCTGGATCATCGTCGGGCTGGTCCGCCGGTTAAAAGTGTCGTCCCCCAAGTAAACCGCGCTGATGGAATGCTCGCCCACGGTCAGTTCCGAAGTCGAGAGGCGCGCCCGGCCTTGCCGAATGCGACCATTGCCGAGGAGGACCGCGCCGTCTTTGAACGTGACGCGCCCGCTTACTTCGCCAGCCTCGGGAAAGGTGGGCGTGATCGTGGCCGTGAAAGTGACCTGCTCGCCTTCCTGCGCGGGATTTCGCGAACTCGTTAGGCCGAGCAGCACACCGCCGGTGTTCAGCATCGCGCTGACGTTTTCAAGTCGATCGGTCACCATCACATCGGGCGCGCTGTCACCATTGAGGTCAGCGATTTCCAGTTCGCCCAACGTCAGGTTGCCTGGGAAATAATCGACACCGGGTTGGAACGTTCCGTCGCCGTTCCCGAGCAGAATGTTGACCTGAGCGCTTGCGACAATGAGATCGAGACGCCCATCGCCGTTCAGATCGCCTGTCTTGAGCTGGCCATCGGCGAAAGAGATGAATTGGCTGGCTTGAAAGGTACCATCACCGTTCCCGAGAAAGAGGCGTGGATTTCCCCCGAGGACCAGATCGGGATTTCGATCGCGATTGAAGTCGCCGGTCACCATCGTGGTCGCGACGACGACGAGATCGATCGAACTTTGAAATGTCCCGTCGCCATTCCCGAGGTAGACACCGACGTTCGCGCTCGAGCTGTTGTTGACCACGAGATCGAGATCGCCATCGAGATTGAAATCCGCCGCCAGGATAACGTTGGGATTTCGGTGCGCCGGATAATTGACGGGAGCCTGGAAAGTTCCATCACCGTTGCCTAACAAGACGCTGACGTCCTCGCTGTCGGAGTTTGCGGTCGCAAGGTCGAGTCGTCCGTCGTGATTGAAATCCGCCGCCACCACGGAGAGCGGATCGACACCCGGGATCAGGCTAAGCGGCGCGCCGAAAGTGCCGTCGCCATTGCCCAGATACAGATAAGCGCCGGAAGTGGACGCCGCGCTACTGGTCACAGCGAGGTCGAGTCGTTTGTCGCGATTAAAATCGGCGGCGAGTACGTCGCTCGGCTCGACCGCGCCAAAAAGTGCGCCCTGGGTAAAGGCGCCGGTTCCCAAGCCTGACAGGATCGAAATCGTGTTGAGCGGCTGCTTGCCTAACGCCAGATCAATCCGGTTGTCCCGATTGAAATCGCCGGTCGCCAGAGCCTCGATCATCGTCCCGCCGGAATAAATCCGGGCAGCGTTGAAAGTCCCGTCGCCATTACCAAACGCGACACTGACGGAGAACAAATCTCCCGCTGCCACGGCATCAACAGACCCGTCCTGGTTGAAGTCGTCCACGACCGCGAATTGTGTCCCCACACCAAAAGTTACCGGCGATTGGAACGAACCGTTGCCTCTTCCGAGAAAGACATTCGCGCCATCGCTTCCTCCCACGAGCAGATCGGGAACATTGTCGCCATCCAGCATCGCAAGGACGACGGTTCGGGCCGCGCCGGCTGTTACCTTGTTTGTCGGATTCTGAAAAGTGCCGTCGCCATTGCCGAAGCGGACACTGACCATCTTTCCTTCGCCTCCCGCGATCGCGAGATCGACGCGGTCGTCTCCATTGAAGTCAAAGATCGTCACATCCGTCGACTTGCCGGTGGTGTGGGAAAGGAGCGGAGCGGGAAAAGTGCCGTCGCCGTTCCCGAGAAGGATAGCCAGGTCGTTAGGCGAGCCGGTCAGGTTTTCATCCGCCACCGCAAGGTCCAGAATTCCATCCGAATTTAAGTCACCGACCGCGAAACGGAGTGGATTCTGTCCGGCCGCATATAAGATCGGATTTTGAAAAGTTCCGTTTCCCTGCCCTAACGAAACCGCAACCCAACCCTGTCCGGCCAGCGCCACGCCGTGAGCCGCGACTGCCAGGTCGAGATTCCCGTCGTCGTTCAGGTCGGCCAGCACGATCCCACGGGGAGAAGACGGGACGGTGAGAGAAGTCGCGTTGCCAAAAGTGCCGTTTCCATTGCCGAGGAAGATGCTGACCGAATCGCCAGTCGAATTTGACACGGCCAGATCGATTTCGCCGTCACCGTCAAGACCGCCGGCCGCGATTCCAAAAGGATCGCTCCCGGCGACGTAATTCGTGGCGGTGCCTAATGTTCCGCCTCCCTGCCCTAACAATACGCTCATGTTGTCGCCGTTCTGATTTGCGGTCGCGAGATCGAGCAGGCCGTCGTGATTGAAATCAGTGGTGACAGCAGCGACCGGCAATTGCCCGGTTGGGTAAGTGGCCGGCGCCAGAAAACGGCCGAGATCGGCCGTGGCGACGGCGACGGATGTGAAGAGCAGCGAAGTGACGCCGCACAGGATGCGATTTTTCTGGGACATATTTTCCTCCCTGGGTTTGCCTGGTGGTCGAGCCTCCCCCATTTGGGAGACACGCTCGGCCGAATGGGCGTTTGCGTTGGGCTGTATTTTGAAAAATCGAACGCCTTATCGTCAATCCTTCGCTGCGATCTGGTCGAATTTTTTTCGCGCTCATGGAGACGGTCCAAGGCACGCCGGTGGTTTGACTTCAGCTCTGCGTCGCTACATGAAACGCGATGCGCCGGTATTTCGAAATCTACTCGATCATGCTGCGCAACTCGCTCATCCGCGAGATGAACTTCAAGGCCAATTTCATCCTCTGGATGATCGTGGAGGTGCTCTGGTTCTGCGGGCAGATTCTTTTCTTCAGCATCATCTTTGGCCAGGTCGACCAGATTGGCGATTGGACGAAATGGGAGGTGGTTCTGCTCGTCGGGACGCACCAGATCATCGCGCAATTGTTCCAGGCGTTTTTCTTCACCAATGTCGCGAACGTGCCCGAGCTGGTCCGGACCGGGAAGCTCGATTCACTGCTCGTCCTGCCGATGGACAGCCAGTTCGCGGTCTCGACCAAGCAGTTCGGTCTCGACAGCGTGATCAACGCACTCATCGGCGCAGCGGTCGTGATCATCTCGCTCCGCCAACTGCACGTCGTTCCGGGGCCGCTCGCGGTCGTGCTCTACCTCATTGCTCTCGGGTTTGGGATCGCCATTCACTACTCGATCATGCTCGCCCTCGCCGCGGTCAGCTTCTGGATCGTGCGCGCGCAAGGCCTGGTCTATGGCTATTTCAATTTTCTTAACATCGCCCGCTATCCGGACGTCATTTTCCCGCAGCTTTTCCGCTGGGTTTTCGGTTGGATCATCCCGGTCGTGATCGTGGCAAATATCCCAGCGCGGTTGCTCATCAAATCGCTCGGACAGCCGGGCTGGCTGATGTTTCACCTCATCGTCGCCGGAACGATCGCCGCGTTTCTCAGCCGGGTTTTTTGGCGCTGGGCGCTACGGCACTATTCGAGCGCCAGCTCCTGAGCCGGAAGCCGCCGCAGTAGGCAAAATCACCCATGTCGAATTCGGTCCAAAACCGCTTGCGCCGAAATCCAATTGCCCTTAATTAAGCCTCCCCTGACTCCAGGCCCTGGGAAATCCGACCCAAACATCGATTTTTATGGCTCGTTCAACCAAGAAACCAACTCCAAAAAAGCAGGCCAAGAAAGCCGCGCCCAAAAAGGCAGCAGCGAAGAAGGCGGCTGCGAGGAAAGCGGCTGCAAAAAAGGCGCCTGCCGTGAAGAAACCGGTGGCGAAAAGGACGGCGAAACCAGCCAGGCCGACGACGCAGAAACCGGTCAAAAAGGTCAAGTCCGCGCCAGCGAAAAAAGTGGCCGCATCTTCGGTCCGTTCTGCCAACGGCCGCGCCAAAGCAGGCGCCAAAGCGGATCAAACGCTGGCCATCATCGGCAACCATCAAAAGAACAAAGAACGCCGGCTCGATCCTTTCACTCGGTCACAGAAAGAGAAGCTCCTTCAGCTTCGCGACGCGATGGTCGATTCCATGGCCGGTGTCGCACAGGATACCCTCCGCGCTCGTGCCGAGGGAAGCGAAGCGTCGGCTTTTGGAATGCACCAGGCCGACGCCGGAAGCGATGCCTACGATCGCGATTTCGCGCTCAGCCTTTTGTCCCAGGAACAGGACGCGCTCTACGAGATCGATGAGGCGCTGAAGCGGATCGAACTCGGGACCTACGGCAAATGCGAGATGTCGGGCAAGCCGATCATGCACGCCCGGCTCGAGGCGATCCCTTTTGCCCGTTACACCGTCGAATGCCAGTCGCAGCTCGAGAAGCAGAGCAAAGCCTCGCGTGTCCGCCAGTCGGTCACGTCGCTCTTTGGCCTGACAGATGAAGAAGCACGCGAAGGCGATGAAGAAGAAGCAGTCGCGGACACGAAAGAATAACGAACATGGCCCAAGAAATCATCACTCTCGAATGCACGGAAGCGAAAGCGGCCGGTGCACCCGTCTCGCGTTACATGACGACGCGGAACAAGAAGAGCCCGCAGACCCCGAACCGGCTCGAAAAGAAAAAGTATAATCCTTTCATGAAGCGGCATACCCTTCACCGGGAGACCAAGTAATCATGCAACCGAAAACCGCCAAACGCCGTTCCGCATTTCGCCGCGCCAACCGTACCATGCCGCGACGTCGCATCGACATTGCGACCGAGGCGATCGATTACAAAAACCCGGATCTGCTCCGCAAATTCGTGACCGAGAGTGGCAAGATTCTTCCTCGCCGTGTGACCGGGATGCCGGCCCACATGCACCGCAAGATCACGCGCGAGATCAAGCGCAGCCGCTCGGTCCTCTTGATGAAGTAAGGCGAGGGCCTCGCGGGCAGTTTGCTGCCTCGGTCGGCACTCAGAAGGCGCCGCTCAATTCATTGTTGAACGTGCACCGGAGGTGCTTGGCAGCCAACGATTGCATCGGAGTGCCTGGAGAGCTTCTTCTCGTTAGGCTTTTCGTTTTCCCAGAGCCGCATCGCGACGCGCACCCGGAGGCGAGAAACTTTTCCCTTGCGCCCCGGGAGGCGAAAATTGCGACGTGACCTTGGTGACGCCCGGTGTCTTTTCTCTAGGGATTCGAATTCGCCGCTGCATTAAGTCGTGGCAAGACACCGCCCTGACCGCCGGATCGCAGACCGATCCGGCGGCCATGAAGCCATGTGCGCCTGCCCCCCGCTAGGGCTGGACGCGATCGGTCAAGGTATCGTGATGCGTGGCAGCGTATTTACGCAGCTCGTACCAGCCGCCCTTGTCCTTGTTTGTCTGGGCCAAGCTGTCCTTTTCATTCTCGGCGAATTTTTCCCAGGAATCGTAGCGCGAGATACTCAGGAAATTCCACGGGGCACCTTCCAGATGGGCGAACAGAATGTTACCGGACGAGGTCCCGTTCCCCGTTTGGTCGGTCAGCATCTTCATCAAACTATCGCGCTGTCCCGGCACGGATAGATAATCGGAGACCACGTAGACCGAGCCAGCCGTCTTAGCGGCATCACCGTCGAGCCCCATTTCCTTGGCAAACTCCGACCAGGGCGGTCCCGCGACGAAGGTATCGTTATGCCAATCGGTCAGTAAACGCTGGTTAGGCGTCATCGGAGTCCCGCCAGTTTCCACCGTGGCCTTGGCGCCAACATACTCGATGGCGACGAAATCCCATGAGTCGCCATCCTGGTGGCGAAGGAGGATTCCTTTGCCATCGGGATGATCGGGATCCGGTTCCTTGAGCCACGTCATCAATTCCTTCGCCTTGCCGGGAGCGGCTTTGACGATGAAGACGTGATAAACCTCGGAGAGCTTGGGATTGGCGGCCGATTTTGCCGGTCTAGTCGCCGGTTGCTGCGCCTGCAGCCCGCTGAGGGGACAGGCGATGAGGGCGAGCGCGAGTACGCGAACGAATACTTTCATATGATCCTTTCTTGCTGCGGAGTTAAAGCCCGCGCGAGAGCGACTTGCCCTCACCTGGCGGACCCGATCAAAGCAATTGCTTCGACTGCCGAGAGTCTCTTTGCCCGCAGCCGGCAGTGTCAAGGCCCAACGTGTTGCGGAGACGCGGTTCTCTTCCGGCGTTAGGCTTTGCGCGTCCGCTCGCCCTGCTCGATCAACTTCCAGAATTCCCGCGTCTTCCCGAGTTGGTCGTCTTCCGCCATCGGCAGTTTGCTCCGGAAAAGAAAATCCCGCAGCGTGTTCTTGTGCAGGACCCGATGCACGGTCACGCCTTCCGGACTGCGCTCGAAATAGATCCGGTAATCTTTCGCCCGGTAGCGGTGAAGCTTTTTCCCTTCGCGCTCGATCACTCCGAAGCGGCTGGCGTCGAGGTTGTCGAGGTCTTCCGGGAGAATTTGAAACTCCGCCAGCAGATCGAGCTGGAGAGTCTTGGGCAAGGCGGCCATTTCCGCCGCGCTCAGTTCGTTGAAGATGATCTGGAACATCGGCGCCTCAGAGATACACCCGCCGCACCCGGCTGCCAATGCCAGTAAAAATCTCCCAGGCGATCGTGCCGGCCCGCTCCGCCACTTCCGCGACGAGAATTTCTTCGTCGCCTTGCTTGCCGACGAGGACAACCTCGTCGCCCAGTTGCACGTCGGGCACGCCAGTTACGTCCGCCATCATCAGGTCCATCGTTACCCGGCCGAGAAGCGAGTAGCGCCGGCCGGCGATCAGCACCACGCCGTCCCGATTGGAAATGGAGCGCGGATATCCATCGGCATAGCCGGCGCTGATTGTCGCTACTCGTGTCGGGCGAGCGGTGACAAATGTTCGTCCGTAACTCACGCTCCGGCCCGCTGGGAGATCGCGGAGGAGGGTAACGCGTGCCTTCAGGTCCATGACTGGGCGCAGATGTTTCTGTTCGTTTGGCAAGGGCGAGCTGCCATAGAGAAGGAGGCCGGCGCGGACGAGATCGAACCGGTGCCGTGAGAAGCCGAGGATCCCGGCGCTAAGCAGGACATGCACCCTGTAGGCGCCGGGGACACAGGCCCGCAATTGCCTAACGAGCTCTTCGAACTTGGCCAGCTCGGCTTCGGTGTAGGCGGCGTCTTCATCCGCCGCCGGCAGATGAGTCGAGACGCTGTGGATCTTCAGATCCGGAATGCCGGCGATCTTTTCCAACTCGACGATGGCGTCGTCCTGCCAGCAGCCCATCCGACCCATCCCGGTGTCGATCGCGAAATTAATTCCGGTTGGGTTGCCCGCAAAGCCCTGCGCTTCTTCAAAATCCGAAACCGAGGGAATAAATCCTTGGCTGCAAATCTCCGCTCGTTCGTCCGGAAGAGCCGGACCAAGGATCATGATCGGCTGCGAGACGCCGCTGGCGCACAGCTCGAGCGCCTCGTGCAAGTTGGCCACGCCGAAGAGCTCCGCTTCCTCGCGCAAGGCCCGCGCCACCTCCACCATCCCGTGACCATAGGCGTTCGCTTTCACGACCGCGAGAAGCCCTGCCTCGGGGCCGATCCGTTCCCGCGCCACACGCGCGTTGTGGCGCAAAGCAGCGGTATTCACTTCTGCCCAGCAACGTTCCACAATTGGCGAATTCATTTCCGTGAAGTCGTGATATAGGGCTCGCGCAGATAGATCGGTTCGAGCGGCCCGTCCATGGTGTCATCGTGGCCGACCGCAAGTTCCACCAGACGCAAAGCCGAAGGATTCTCCACCATCACCTCTTTAAACGGAGGTAAAGGCTGAGTCGCGATTACCGGCAGTTGCGATGCGTTATTCATGCGCACGGCAATCTCGTCGGCGCTCGCCAGCGTCGGACCATCAAGACAGTGGCCATCTTTCACGTGGGCAAAGAAAAAGGAATTTCGGCGCGCGTCCCCGACGAAAAGATATTCCACGCGATCGACCGCGCAGATCGAGGGCAACCCGAGAAGCCGGGCTCCGGAAGCGTGCTTCAAACCAAGAGCGGTGGCGATCGCAATTCGGACGCCGGCATAAGATCCCGGCCCGAGACCGACCACGATCAGGTCAACGTGTCCGAACTCCTGGTAAATGGCGCCCAAGTTTTTGTAAAAAAATGCCGAGTCTTTCCGGTCCGCAGGGAAGGCCCGCAAATCCCGCCCGCCCTCATCATCACAAAAAGCCACGCTCCCCACCGGAGAAGAAAGTTCGAGGGCGAGCACTCTCATTTTTGTTCCTCGGTGATGGCACGTTGCGACTCGCTCACGGCGTCGATCCGTAGCCAGCGAGTCCTGGCCGGAAACACCTGCGGAAAACGATCGGCCCATTCGATGACCGAGACACCCCCATCCTCAAGGTAATCGTCGAAGCCGATTTGATCGATCTCCGACGGTTGCTCGAGTCGATAGAAATCGAAATGAAAAACCGGCAATCGGCCCCGGCGATATTCGTGCACAAGGGTGAAAGTCGGGCTGGTGGCTTCGTCCGCGCTCGCGAAGGCCTGGAGCAGACCCTTGACGAAGTGCGTCTTGCCGGCGCCCAAATCACCGACCAGCGCCACGACGTCGTTAGGCCGAAGCGTCTGCGCCCAATCGCAAGCCGCGGCGATGGTTTCTTCCACGCTATTGGAAGTGAACGTAGCCACGGAAAGAGCGACGAGTGACGGGTTCGGTCGCGCCGGATTCATCCGGCGGCGAAGAGGAGTGACGAGTGAACTGGCCGATGCGGGTGAGCGGGAGCCGTGGAAATTTTTTTCGCCACTTCTTTTCGAGCACGGTGGCGTCGTTAGGTGAAACGGCAAAAAGCAATTCGTAGTCTTCGCCATCATTGATCGCCTGCTCGACGGAAATCCCTCGATTGCGCGGCAACGCCGCCTCGTCGATCTCAAAACCAACTTCGCTCGCCGCGGCCAGCCTCGGCAGGTCGGCTCCGAGGCCGTCGCTCAAATCCATCATGGCGTGAATGCTGAAGTGGAGAGTGAGCCAGCGGGCTTCCGCGATCCGCGGGACGAACTTCAGGTGTTTGCCGCGAATCGATCCGCCCAAGCTCCCGGTGACGAAAAGCGCATCGCCCGCCTTCCCACCGTTGCGCCGCACGCAACGCTCCTTCTCGACCGCTCCGGCGGCGCTGACCGAAATAACGAGCGGTCCCTTCGTGTCGCTCGTTTCTCCGCCTACAATCGCAACCTCAAAGCGGCCGGCCGCACGCTCCAGGCCCTGATAAAGTTGCTCCATCCAGCGCGCCTCGCGTTCCGCCGGAGCAGCGAGCGTGATCAGCGCGTATTGCGGCACGCCGGACATGGCGGCGAAGTCGCTCAAGGTCCGCATCATCGCCTTCCAGCCGATGAAGGCCGGCTTTTCGTCAGGCCGAAAATGCACACCCTCGATCACGCAATCCGTTTTCAGGAGGAGGAGTCGATCCTTTCCCGGTCCCACGACGACCGCGCAATCGTCGCCGGGTCCGACGACGACATCCGGGCGCGAACGCAACCGAGTCATCAATTGCGCAATCAGCCGGTCCTCGCCCAGCTCTCGCAATTTCATTGCGGGACGAGATTAGGGAAAGCAAGCGCGCTCAGGGAAAGGAAATTGAAAAGCGCATGCATCGTCATCGAGACCAGAATCGAGCCGCTCCATTCATAGGCGAGTGTGAAACACCCGCCGAGGACAAAGAGCGGAAAAAGGCTCGGGAGATGGACATGGACGGCGCCGAAAAGGAGCGCGTTGAGGAAGAGACCCGGGCCCCGCCCGAGGTAACGCTTCAGGACGCCGTAGAGGAAGAAGCGAAAAATAAATTCTTCCGCAAAGGGCGCGATCGTGACCGCGAGGACAATGATGAGGATGCGTTGCTGCAAGGTTTCCGAGCCGGTAAACATCTCGACGATCTGTTGCCGGCTGGAGCCTTCCCCGATGAGCCAGCGGGAGATCCCGTCGGCCGCAAAAAGGAGCGGGTAAGCCGCGAAGAGGAGGACGGCCGCCGTGCTGACGATCCTTCCGAAACCAAGCTTGGAAAAACCCCCTAACGACAGGACGCTAAAACCGCGGAGCTGGAGGAGCGCGGTCAAGATCGTAATAACCGCAATGGAAAAAGCTCCCGTAATGAGAAGATCGCGAGTCTGGAAAGTGGACGACTGCACCTTCGAAGCGGCCAGGACATTGAGCACAAACCAGCCGACAAGAAGGACGGCGGCGACCGCTTCGGGCGGGCCGAGTTGCCGTTCAGCCAGCTCTGCCGCGCCGTTATGGCGGACCGCCACCTGGCGAAAAAGGGAAAGGTAAACGTAGAGGCCCGCCAGGACGAGCAGCGTGTTGATCAGGCTGTCGACCATCTCGGGTGCGCGCCGTTAGGGAGCGTAGAAACCAGGCAGGAAATAAGCGCGCCCGCTCTCCAATCGAGGCGCGAGCTGGCCGGGCAGCGTAAGTTCGATTTTCGTGTCACCGCTTTTCGTCAGCATGCGGAAGACCCGGCCGAGACTGAACGGCGGTCCGTATTTTACGACCTTGGCATCCGGCGCGTGACCCAGTTCCTTGGCTTTCGCATAAGCGTCCTCGATCTGGCCGAGGCCGTCGATCAATTTGTAGTTGAGCGCGTCGCGACCGGAGAGAATGCGCCCGTCGGCGATTCCGTTGCGCAGGGTGTCGGCCGGGAGATTGCGTTCCTTCGCCACGATCCCGAGAAATTTCTCATAGGTCGCCATGACGAAGCTCTGGATATAGGCGCGTTCTTCCTCGGTGATCGGTCGCGCGCCATTCAGCATGTCCTTAAACTTCCCGCTTTTGAAAACGACCGAGGCGAGGCCAATTTTGTCGAAGAGTTGCTGGTAATTCAGGGTCTGGATGATGACGCCGATGCTGCCCGTGATGCTCGTCTCGTTCGCCATCAAATATTTTCCGCCACAGGAAACGTAATAGCCGCCGGAAGCGGCGAGCGATTCCATATAAACAACAACCGGCTTTTTCGCCCGTGTTTTGACGACCGCGTTGTAGATCATGTCGGAGGCTGTCACCTCGCCGCCAGGCGAATCGATCTCGAGGACGACGGCCTGCACCGTTTCGTCGTTTCGCGCCTGTTCGAGTTCCCAGCGCAGGTCGTCGACCATCGATTCGCCGACGTTGCCGGCGATGCTGGTGCTGATCAATCCGCGTAGACTAATGACCGCGATCTTGTTCTCGCTCCCGCGCGCGCTGCGCTCAACGATCATCTCGCGAAAACGCGGACGAAATTCCACGTCCCCCCCGCGGCCCTCGAACTTGCGAAAAGCAGTCGCGGCGAGGACGAAATTCACCAGCACACTGGCACAGAGGGCGACGAACAGAAAAATGCTCAGACAACCCAGTTTCCGATTCGCCGCCATGAACGGATGAAATCGCCGAAGAACGGCGGAGGCACAAGCGCTTTTCGCCGGGAAAACAAGGCCGCCCGGGGGCTGGCAGGGAAACTGCTCTCTGAGTATGGTAATTATGACACCGTTAAATCCAAGCGGACATCTCGCCCAGAGCGAAGCGGCTGTACGGCCTCGTCCCAAGAACCGGACGAAATCCCCGAAGCGCCGCCCCAAGGGCGCGGCTACCGTCGATGGCGAACCAGTCCGGCCGGCGGTCGGCACGCTTTCGCGCACCAAGAGCCTGCTCCTGGCGGCCTTAAAAGTGTGGGAGCTAAAAAACGGCATCCGCGAATAGCGATGTAGCGGCGTCAGCGGCCGCAATCGGGCCAGTATTTCTACGGACGGTGTTCTTGCGGTGAGCCTCTATCTCCGCCGGCGACAGGCCCGCCCCCACATCCGCGTTTCCCTCGAACGACAATTGCGGCGCGCCGCGGCGCGATTACCCTGGGTCGCCGGGCGCCAATAACTCAGCCGCATAGAGCATCGGATTTCTAATCCGATGGTCGGAGGTTCGAATCGCCCCAGACGAGCCCCGGTGCGCTGCGTGTCCGACCGTTTCCGATTTAACGGGATTGACGCTTGGCGGCCGTTGCGTGACCTGATAGAAGCAAAACTAGGCCCCTCGTAACGCCATTGCCGGAATGAAATCGTTGCCCGTTCTCGATCCACAATCGCCTGAGGCACGCGCCATTTACGACCTCGCGATCGTCTCCGGAATTATCTTCGCGCTCATCTTTATCGCGGTGGCCGGGCTAATTGTTTTTGCGCTCATGCGCTATCGCTGGCGCGAAGGAGCAGCAGATCCGAAGCAGGTCGCCGGGAACAAGGCGGTGGAGATTGTCTGGACGGCAATTCCGTGTCTCATCGTTGTCGCGCTCTTCCTCCTCACCTGGCAGTCGATGAACGCGTCCGATCCACCCCCGCCGGCGACGCCGGACATCGTGATCACCGGCCACCAATGGTGGTGGGAGGCGCGTTATCCAAAGTCCGGGGTAATCACGGCCAATGAGATTCACATTCCCGCTGGCAGGCCGTTGTCGATCCGACTCGAATCGGCCGACGTGCTGCATGAGTTCTGGGTGGCGCAGTTGACCCGCAAGATAGCAACGGTGCCGGATCATCCGAATCACATCTGGATTCAGTCGGATCAGCCCGGGACGTATCTCGGGGTCTGCTCGGAATTCTGCGGGACGCAGCACGCCTGGATGCATTTCCTTGTCGTGGCGGAAACGCCGGAGCAATTCGCGGCCTGGGAGAAGGCGCAGTTGGAGCCGGCGAAAATTCCGATCAGCGGCAGCGCGGCGCAGGGGCTCGCGCTTTTTCAAGAAAACAGCTGCATGAATTGCCACGCCATCAATGGCACGGCGGCGGTGGCTCGGGTCGGTCCGGATCTGACTCATCTGGCGAGTCGGAAAATACTGGGTGCCGGAGTGGTCGAGAATACTCCGGCCAATCTCCGCCGTTGGTTGACCGATCCGCAGCAGGTCAAGCCGGGAGTAAAGATGCCTGACTACAAGTTCAACCAAACGCAGGTGACGCAATTGACCGACTACTTCGAGACCTTGCAATGAACGAGATCGCCACTGTTTTGGACCGCGTCGGAATTTTGTCTCCGGAACAGCGGGAGCATTGGAAGATGGCGTGGCTCTCCACCGTCGATCACAAACGGATCGGCATTCTCTACATGGTGACGGGGCTGGTCTTCTTCGTCTTCGGCGGGATCGAGGCGCTGCTCATTCGCCTGCAACTGGCCGTGCCTAACAACACCCTGCTGCAGCCGGACACCTACAACATGGTCTTCACCATGCACGGCACGACGATGATTTTCCTCGTCGCCATGCCGGTGCTCTTCGGTCTGGCGAATTACGTTGTGCCGCTGCAAATCGGTGCGCGCGACATGGCTTTCCCACGTCTGAACGCTTTTAGTTTCTGGCTCGTTCCTTTTGGGGGCATTTTGTTGCACTTCAGTTTCCTGGCGGGCGGCGCGCCTGCGGTGGGCTGGTTCGCCTACGCGCCGTTGAGTGAAACCGCGTACTCTCCGCAGCCCGGAGTGGATTACTGGGCGCTCTCACTCCTCGTCCTCGGGATCGGATCGGTCGGCACCAACATTAACTTCATCGCCACCATCCTTTGCAGTCGCGCGCCGAACATGACCCTGCGGCGACTGCCGCTCTTCTCCTGGATGATCTTCGTCAACGCCTTCCTCGTTATCATCGCGTTGCCGGTATTGAACGCGGGACTGGTTATGATCCTGATCGACCGCCTGCTCAATACCCACTTTTTTCTCGTGCCGGGCGGCTCCGCCATCATGTGGCAGCATATCTTCTGGGCCTTCGGACATCCGGAGGTCTATATCGTGGCGATCCCCTCCTTCGCCATCCTGTCCGAGATCATTCCCGTCTTTTCGCGCAAGCCGATTTTCGGCTACGAATTTGTCGCCGGCTCAACGGTCGCGATCGCTTTTCTCAGCCTCGGGGTCTGGGCCCATCACATGTTCACGACCGGTCTGGGTCATACGATCGACCTGTTTTTCGTCGCTTCCAGCATGCTGATCGCGATCCCGACTGGAGTGAAGGTGCTGAACTGGAGCGCGACCATGGTTGGCGGCCGTCTTCGTTTCGATGTGCCCATGCTCTTCTGTATCGCGGCTCTCCTGCAATTCCTCGTCGCTGGCCTAACGGGTGTAAGTCATGCTTCCGCGGCGCTCGATTGGCAGACGAAGAACAGCTACTATCTGGTGGCGCATTTCCACTTTGTCTTTGTCGGCCTGATCGTCTTTGTGATCCTCGGCGCGCTCCATTATTGGATCCCAAAAATGAGCGGTCGCATGCTCTCCGAGCGGCTGGGCAAATGGAGCTTCTGGCTCATGGTCATCGGTTTCAACATGACCTTCATGATCCAGCATTTCCTCGGATTCGCCGGGATGCCGCGCCGCGTCTACACCTATGCGGATCTGCCGGGCTGGGCCTGGATGAACATGGTCTCGACCATCGGCGCGTTTTTCATGGCCGCGGCTTCGCTCATTTTCGTCTGGAACCTGATCGTTAGTCTGCTCAACGGGCGCAAGGCCGGTAACAATCCGTGGGATGCATGGACTCTCGAGTGGGCGACCAGTTCGCCGCCGCCACATGAGAATTTCCATTACCTGCCGCCGATTCACAGCCGCCGCCCGCTTTGGGACGTCGCGCACCCCGACCGGCCCGATCCGGTCGTCGGGAGCAGAGGAGACATCGACCAGTTCAAACCGGAAAAGAATAAGACCAGCATCGTTTCCTTCATCATCTCGGAGACCGGTTTTTTCACCGTGCTGATCCTGGCGTTTCTTTATTACAACGCCACACCGCAACCCGGACCGAATCCGCACGAGTTGGACCTTTTCAAGACTGGGCTGTTTAGCCTCTGTCTTTTTGCGAGCAGCTTCACGATCTGGCGTGCGGAGACCGGGCTGCGCAATAACAATCAGGGCAAGATGATTGGCTGGCTGAGCGCGACGATTATCCTCGGCGGAATTTTTATCGGTGGCCAGGGAATAGAGTATTGGCATCTCTTCAAGAGCGGCGTCCAGGTGAACTCGAATCTTTTCGCGACGACTTTCTTTACCCTGACTGGCTTCCATGGGTTGCACGTTTGCGTTGGGCTAATCGCGCTGCTCGTCCTGCTGGGATTGGCGCTCGCCGGTGACTCGAAGAAGCGGCCCTGGCCGGGACTCGATGCGGTTGGGCTTTATTGGCACTTCGTCGATGTGGTCTGGATCGTTGTTTTGTCCGTTGTTTACATCCTGCCCCGACTCCGATGAACACTGAACAATTCCTTCTCTCAGCCTGGTCCTGGAATCCGATGGTTCTGATTGCCGCCGCGATTGGGCTCGCCGCTTATCTCTTCGCGTTTCGCGCGGAGCGCCGCATCGGCTGGCTTCTTCTCGCGCTCGCCGTTTTCCTTCTTACCCTCCTTTCGCCGCTGAATGCGCTCGCTGATGGCTATCTCTTCAGTGCGCACATGCTGCAACACATCCTGCTCCTGCTGATCGTGCCGGGACTCCTCCTCCTCAGTCTGCCGCGAACGCTTTCGCTGGCTTGGCGGCCGCGATTCCTTGCGCATCCGCTCACCGGCTGGATTGCCGGTGTGGGCGCGATGTGGTTTTGGCATTGGCCGACGCTCTGCAACGCCGCTGTCACCTCGCGTTCAGTCCATGTCTTACAAACCGTCTCGCTTCTCGTGCTCGGGACGCTTTTCTGGAGCCAGGTCATCGCGCCGCGGGAAGAAGAACGGCTTTCGCCGCCCGGGGCGGTTCTTTATCTGTTCAGCGCCTGTGTTACCTGCAGCGCGCTCGGAATCATTCTTACTTTTTCGCCGGTCACCGTCTGTTCAATTTACTCGATGCCGGTGGGCGACCGGCTCGGCGTGTGGGAGACAATCCGATCCGGATGGGGATTTAGTCCAGAAAAAGACCAGCAGATCGGCGGTCTCCTCATGTGGGTGCCGATGTGTTTTATCTATCTCGGCGCGATCTTCGCCCAGATCGCGCGCTGGTTCGGCGAAGCCCCGGCTACGCGCACCACAGCCCAGCAAATCTAATGGAACAAAACACTGAACAATCGCACGAAGGCTGGGAGCTGCTCCCGGACGAGCATCTGCCACGGCCTAATTATTTCCCGGCCGGGCTGGCCATGGGAACGACCTTCTTCTTCTGGGGGTTCGTCACCTCGTGGGTCATCCTCGCGGTCGGAGCCGGCCTTTTCATCGCCTCACTAGCCGGATGGATCACCGAAATTCGCCGTGAACGAAATCATACCTAACGAATCCCAGTCCGGCACAGCATCGCCGGAAGAGATAACGCGCCGGCATTTCTTCGAGAAGGTCTCGATCGCGCTCGGCGGCCTTTGCGCAGCGATTCTGGGGATTCCGTTAGTCGGCTTTGTAGTTGCGCCGCTCTTTCGGAAAGTGCCCAGTGAGTGGATCTCGCTCGGCAAGGCCGCAGATTTCGAAATCGGCAAGACGGTGAGCGTCACAATCGCCGATCCCTCATCACTGCCCTGGGCCGGCATTTCTGCAAAGAGCGCCGTCTGGCTGCGTCGCGTGAGCGAGGAAGAATTCATCGCCTTCTCGGTCCATTGCACCCACATGGGGTGTCCGGTTCGCTGGTTGTCCGACGCAGAATTGTTCATGTGCCCGTGTCATGGCGGCGTTTACTATTCAGACGGCACGGTCGCGGCAGGCCCGCCCCCCAACCCGCTTCCCCGCCTCCTGGTGCAGGTCGCAAACGGCCAGGTGAAACTCAAAGCCGGCCCGATCCCGATCACGAACACGCTATGAAGCGGCTCGTAATCGGCGCCTGGCAATGGATCGATGACCGGCTCGGCATCGTCGATTTGATCGGTCCCGCCGCCAAGCATCTCGTGCCGCACGATGCGCGCTGGTGGTACACTTTTGGCAGCGCCACGCTGGTGGCGTTCATTGTCCAGGTGGTCACCGGTGTGGCCCTGAGCTTCTCCTACGTCTCATCCTCGTCGCAAGCGTATGAGACGCTCCAGTTTATCACGAACGAAGCGCCGTTTGGAAATTTCCTCCGCGGAATGCACTACTTTGGCGCGTCGGCTATGATCCTGATGGTCGGCGCGCACATGGCGCAGACTTTCCTCTTCGGCGCTTACAAATTCCCGCGCGAGATGAATTGGACTACTGGCGTGCTGCTTCTCGCCTTCACGCTCGCGATGGGATTTACCGGGCAGCTTCTGCGTTGGGATCAGACCGCTACCTGGTCAGTGGTGATCGCGGCCGAGCAGGCCGGGCGTGTTCCTCTCATCGGCGACTGGCTGGCGCACTTCATCCTCGGCGGCGCAACCATCGGAGGCGCCACCTTGAGTCGCTTCTTTGCCATTCACGTCTTCCTCGTGCCGGCGCTGATTTTCATATTCATCGCGATTCATCTTTGGCTGGTGTTGCGCCACGGCATTTCAGAACCACCCGTCGCAGGTAAGCCCGTTCATCCGGATACCTATCGAAAGGAGTATCACGAAGAGCTGAAGAAAACCGGCGTCCCCTTCTGGCCTGACGGAGCGTGGCGGGATTTTGTCGTCGGCACGATCCTTATCATCGTCATCGCGTTCCTCGCGATATACTTCGGACCACCCGCTCTCGATAAGCCTCCGGATCCGAGCATCCTGAAAGCAGATCCCCGCCCCGACTGGTATCTGCTCTGGTATTTTGCCGTGCTGGCGCTGATTCCACCCGCGTTGGAGGGCTACGTCATGATCCTCGCCCCGGCGGTAGCCGGCATTCTGTTACTCGTCGTTCCCATCCTCAACAACCGCGGGGAACGCGCGGCTTCGCGCCGACCGTGGGCGATCGCGGTCGTGCTCCTGAGCGTGATCATGATCGGTTCCCTTTGGATCGCGGGCGCGCGCTCACCCTGGTCGCCTAACTTTGATCCGGTGCCGCTGACGCCAAAGATTATCGGTGCGACGAGCGGACCGGTGTTTGAAGGCGCCCGTCTCTTTCAGGAAAAGGGTTGTCTGAACTGCCATCTGATCGAGGGCCATGGTGGCCGTCGCGGCCCCGATCTTACCTGGGTCGGCGACCGCCTGACCCACGATGACATTGTCATCCGGATTGCAAACGGCGGCGTCAACATGCCTGCCTTCAACAAATCGCTCATGCCGGAAGAGCTGGCCAATATCACGACTTTCCTGGAATCGCGGAAACAGCCGGTGCCGGGCGCGAGTCCTGGAGCCGCTGAGAACAAGTAAGAGGCTAAGTTCCCACGCGCGACGCGCCTGGCGGAGTCACCTCAACAAGGGGACTTGCGCGCACGAAGCGTCAGAGCCCGGCTATTTCCCGAGCTTACCGGCAGGCGGCTGTTGACTGCTGGGTCGCCACGCCAGGTCATCGCTCAATACGTAGAACATCATGGCCCCCAACATCAACAGCACACCGACCCAAAACCGCCAATCCGTGTGCGCACGTTTCCAGTAGGGAACATGGTAATGATGAAGATGGTTGTGATCCGACCCGTGATGATGACTGTGCTTACTCATTTGTTCGCTGTTTTCTCCGATTTGATGTTCAGCCAGGGTTATTACAGCGTGCTCTTCGCCACTTCCAGCTAAAGGTCAGCACGTGCCAGCACTCGACAGCAATATTCCGCTTCAGTAGAAAGGTTGTGACTTCGGATCGAGGCGATCAAAGTCCCGGGCTGCCCTGCATGATTCCGCCATCAGCAAATATCGTTGTCGCCGTGATGTAACTGGCTCCATCGCTGGCCAGAAACGCAACGATCCTCGCGATCTCTTCCGGCTTGGCCATTCGACCCAGCGGAATCGCGCTGTCTAGTTTTTTCAAGAGCGTCGGATCATTCATCGTCCCAAGGTTGATCGGCGTCGCCACCGCACCGGGTCCCACGCCAACAACGAGAATGTTGTGCGGCGCAAGTTCGACTGCCGCGGTGCGCGTCAACATCCGCATCCCGCCTTTTGAAAGGCAATAGGCGGTGTTGCCCGGCATCGGCCAGTCTTCGTGGACCGATGTGATGTTGATGATGCGACCGCCGCCGCCCTGCTTGATCATTTGCTGCGCCGCGAGCTGGGTGCCGAAGAACGCGCTTTTGAGATTGATCACAAGCACTTTGTCATACTGTTCTTCGGTCGTGTCGAGAATGGAGGTGCGCGTCTCGACGCCAGCGTTGTTGACCATGATGTCCACTCGTTCGAATTCCTTGACCGCAGTGGCGAACAGGTTTTGCAATTCCGCGATCTGGCTCACGTCGGCTTTCACTCCAATCACGCGATCCCCCAGGGCGCGAACCTGTTTTTCAAGGTCATCCGTCGCCTCTGGATGGGTGACGTAGTCGATGACTATGCTGGCGCCTTGCCGGGCGAGTTCCAGGACGATGGCCATGCCGATGCCACTGTTGCCGCCGGTAACGATGGCAACTTTGTCTTTAAGATTCATGATGTTGTTTCCTTTTTGGTTTCCGCAAGTAGCGACCATCAACCGGCGAATGGCGTCTCGGGGATGCCGGCGAAGCCCGGCTCGCAGGCGAGCAGGCTGCCGGCCAGCGGCTCCTCCGCCAATTGCGCCTCCGTCAGCGTTTCGGTCGCGGTGGTGATGTAAAGGGTCCGATGGTATGGACCACCGAAGGTGCAGTCCGTTCCGCGCGACACGGGCAGAGCGATGATCCGCTCCATCTTGCCGGCGGGATCGTAGCGGACGATGCGGCCATAGACCGGCTGCGCGCTCCAGACGAATCCTTGCGCGTCCACCGTCAGCCCGTCGGGAAAGCCGTTGGCGCTCGAGTCGAGCCTAACGAACGGTCGCCGGTTTTCGATTTCGCCGGTCGCCGGATCGAAGTCATAGGCGAAGATCCCGTAGCGGAAGCTCTCTGTGTAATACATGGTGCGGCTGTCGGGGCTCCAGCCTGTGCCGTTCGAGCACTTCACGTCGTCCTGCATCCGCGTGATGCGCCGGTCGGCGTCGAAGCGGTAGAGCGCTCCGGTCGGCGCAAGCCAATCCTTTGCACCCATTGTGCCGGCCCACAACCTCCCCTGGCGGTCGCATTTTCCATCGTTAAACCGGTTGCCGGGCCGATCAGGCTCGGGATCGGCGAGAACCTCCAAGTGCGCCGTGTCGGGGTCAAACAAAGCAAAGGTCTTGCGCATGGTGAGCACGAGTCCGCCCTTGGCGCGCGTCGACAGCGACGTCACCCAGTCCGGCAGATCGAAGGTGCGGTAGCTGCCGTCGGCAGGGCGGAAGATGTGGATCTTCTCGCCGCTGATGTCAACGAAGTAGAGCTGCTGCGTCGTCGGGCACCAGATCGGAGACTCGCCGATCACGTTGGGAGAATTGACAACGACCGAGATGTCGGTCGGCGTCGGCGCCATTTCGTAGTCTCTGCCGGTCCGGTTCATGCCGGTTCCTTCTCTCCGGTGATCCAGTGTCCGTGGCCGATCGGGCACCCCTTACCGGATCGTCCGCCGAAGACGATGGAGATGGTACCGCCAGCGCACACCAGGACGATGCCGGTAACGGCGAACAGCCCCGGCACGTTGCCCCACACCAGCCAGCCGATCAGCCCGGAGAAGACGACCACGGAATAGTTGAACGGCGCCAGGCGTTCGGCCGTCGCCCGCTGGTAGGCGAGGATGATGAAGAGTTGCGCGAGGGCCATGAAAACGCCGATACCGGCGAGGTAGCGCCACTCGGATCCGGCCGGCATCTGCCAGCCATAGATGGCAAATGGGGATGCGGCGATAGTCGAGATGAGAAAATAGTAGAAAAGAATCGTGTCCGGCCTGTCGGTCGACGACAGCCGGTTGACCGAAACGAGCGCGATAGCCGAGCAAAGCGCTGCGCCGACGGCGAGAAGGGCGGCCGGGTTCGTGACGAGAGCTGAACTCGGGCGCAGGATCAGGAGCACGCCGACGAAACCGATCACGAGGCCGACGGCGACGATCGGCGTGATGCGCACTTTCATCCACACCAGCGCCACGAACGGAATGAAGAGCGGCGCCGCGTTGACTAACAGAACCGCATCGACCAGCGCCATCTTCTTGACCGCGAGGAAGAACAGCGCCTGCGACAACAGACCCGAAATGGCGCGCACGACGTGCAGCGGCAGCCGGGTGGTCTGCAGCTCGCCGATCCCGTGACGGAGCACCCACGGGAGCAGGAGGAGGAGGCTGATCCCGTTCTGGAACAGCACCACGACCGCTGTTGGAACGCCCGCCGCCGCCTTGCCGAAAGCGCTCATCACCGCGACCCAGAGGAAGGCGACGACGATGAGCAGGCTTCCGACGACAACTTCGCCACGCGGGTCGCTGCCGGCCGTCGTGTTAGTTACGCTCCGGCCCTGAGGTCCATGGACGGTGGCAATTTCGCCGCGGCGCGTCATCTGATTTTCTATGCCAGACGCTGGAGCAGATGATCGCCGACGCGGAGTGCGTTGGCGATGATCGTGAGCGATGGATTGACGGCACCGCAGGAGGGAAAGAAGGAGCCGTCCACGACGTAAAGATTCTCGATGTCGTGCGCGCGGCAGTCGAGATTCAAGACTGAAGTCTTTGCATCCGGGCCGAATCGACAGGTCCCGTTCTGGTGCCCGACGCCTTCCAATGGGATGGATTTCTTGAGGTAGAACTCTTCCGGGATATAGGTATGCCCGCCATCCACTTGCTTCAATACTTCCTCCCATCGCCTGGTCAGGCGCTGGTAGGGCTTCTCGTTATTCGGGGTGTAATCGAGCTGAATGCCTTTCCCGGCGATCCACCGGACCCGGTTATCGGGACTGGGCAAATCTTCAGTCGTTAGCCACCAGGGAACAGCATGAGACTTCATCGTCTTTAAGACGACCGGAGGCGTGAGAGGCGGCGCTTCGCCCTTCATCATTTCCCATTTGAAAGAGCCGACCAATTGAATCCCGCCCATTGGATAAGGGAAATCCTTTTCACCGAAGTAAAAGTCGTGCACCGCGACCGTCTTCATGAACTTGCTTGGGTTGGGCTTCAATCCGATCGAGAGGATGAAAGCGGCCTTGTGAAACATGAAGTTCCGACCGACCAGGTCCGAGCTATTGGCCAGACCATTGGGGTGGGAGCCATTGGCGCTGCGCAAGAGTAACGCCGCGGAGTTGATCGCGCCGCAGGCCACCACCACGACCTTGGCGGCGAACGTTTCCCTGCGTTTGCCACCCTCAAATTCCGCTTCGACGCTCGTGATCTCCGAGCCGGAGGCGTTGGTCGTGAGCTTATTCACGTAGGCGCCGGTGAGCAGCGTTACGTTCGGCAATTCAAAGATGGGGCGGATGCAATTGTTATCTGCGTCCGACTTCGCCTCGACCAGGCAGGGAAAACCGTCGCAGGTATCGCAACGGATACACTGACTCTGCCAGCGCACCTGTTCGTTTAGTTTGACCCCGACAGGACACGGAAAGGGATGATAGCCGCCCGCTTTGAGTTCATCGTAAATCTCCTGGATGCGCGGCTCGTTGCTGACCGGCGGATGGGGATAAGGCTGTCCACTCGGCGGTTCGATCGGATCGGCGCCGCGCTCGCCATGCGCTTGGAAAAGGATCTCTGCTTCGTCGTAGTAAGACTGAAAGTCGCGGTATTTTAGCGGCCACTCGGGCGAGATGCCGTCCTCGTGCTCGACCTTCTCGAAGTCGCGTTCGCGCAGTCGAAAAAGCGCGGCGCCGTAGACCTTCGTATTGCCGCCGACCCAGTAGGCCGTCTGCGGATGCAGCGGTTTCCCTTCGCTATCCTGCCAGACTTCGTCGGTATGATAGCGATTCTCGTTGAAGACCGCTTCGGTGCTCCAATTCTCTTTCTCCTGCGGCAGAAAGTTGCCGCGTTCCAGAATGAGAATGCGTTTCCCGCTCGGAGCGAGGCGTTGCGCGATAGCGCCGCCGCCCGCGCCGGTGCCGATGATGATGACGTCGAACTGGTTCGTGCTCATGGAATTTCCCTTTCTGGAGGTACCGGGTCTTCGGCGTGTCCCCTAGCCGTAGAACAAAAATCCCAATTATAGAAGTCCCATCCTCAAGTTTCGCCGGTCGAGTTGCAATCCTTTTTGCTTGCGCTTGCCCGCGTTCTCAGAAAGGGGATACTGCGCTGGCGAAGCAATCGCCGTCACGCACGGCGCCCATAGCTCAGCCGGATAGAGCATCGGATTTCTAATCCGACGGTCGGAGGTTCGAGTCCTCCTGGGCGCGCCCAATTGCTTCGACCAGTCGCGATTCGAAACGATCGTGCGATGGCCCAGTTCGGGCGCGTGTTTTTGCTCTCGAGCAGGACTCCGGCATGATTTCGCATCATCAACGGCGGAGTCAGCATTCCCGCCGGCAGTTGCAATGTATGGACCACGATCGACGCACTCGTTGGTTCCTCCCATCGCATAGTCCCGCGTTTCCTTCGTTTGTCATCCCGAAGCCGGCGCAGCGCGCTGAGGGACCTCACTCATGCTCTCGACGTATCTTCGCTCCGCTCAGAACGGAAAACAGAGCCTGCAGTGCGCCGCGGCAAGTCCGGGCTCAGTCATGCCGCTCTCCTTTCTGGCATGCGTCGCGCGTGCGCCTGCGGAGACGCTGCCTGCCTGATTCGGTTGTCGGTTTCAAAAACGGCGGAGTTCGCTTAGTCGTCTCTATGCGCGCGATGGTTCTCGAATCGCCTCGCCAGCCACTGGTTTGCCGCGAGTTCCCGGTGCCGCGGGCGGAGTCCGAACAATTACTCGTTAGGGTAGGAGCATGCGCAGTCTGCCGCACCGACCTGCACGTCATCGACGGCGAACTGCCGGACCCGAAGCTGCCGCTCATTCTCGGACATGAAATTGTCGGACGGGTCGAAGGAATTGGCCCGGGAGTGGAGGGATTCCAGGTTGGCGAACGGGTCGGGATTCCCTGGCTCGGCTGGACCTGTGGCGAATGCAAATTCTGTCGCTCGGAGCGCGAGAACTTATGCGAGCGCGCGCGATTTACCGGCTACACGCTCGACGGCGGCTATGCCGAATACACGGTGGCCGATGCTCGCTTCTGCTTTCGCATCCCGGAGAGCTACGAGGATGTCGCCGCCGCGCCATTATTGTGCGCGGGGCTCATCGGCTACCGTTGTCTGCGCAAAGCTGGCGACGCGCGCCGGCTTGGAATCTACGGTTTCGGCGCCGCCGCGCACATCATCGCGCAGGTGGCGCGACATCAGGAACGCGAAGTGTTCGCCTTCACTTCGCCCGGCGACACGACTGCGCAGGAGTTCGCGCGCCGGCTCGGCGCGCAATGGGCCGGTGGCTCGGATGAAACTCCGCCGCAAACTCTGGATGCGGCCATCATTTTTGCGCCGGTCGGTCCGCTTATCCCGGCCGCGCTCCGTGTTCTGGAACGCGGCGGCAAGGTCGTCTGCGGCGGCATCCACATGAGCGAAATTCCCTCCTTCCCGTATCGCGATCTTTGGCAGGAGCGAACGATTTGTTCGGTCGCGAATCTCACCCGGCGCGACGGCGAAGAATTTCTCGCTCTCGCGCCGCAAGTGCCAGTGCAGACAGAGACGCGGACTTACCCACTCGAGCAGGCGAACGAAGCGCTGCAAGACTTGCGCAACAGCAAGCTCAGCGGCGCAGCGGTTCTTTTCCCCTAACGAACCTTTGTTCGTGCTCGAGCAGCCATTTCTTGCGCCAGAGTCCGCCGCCGTATCCACAAAGTGTGCCGTCGGCCCGGATAACGCGATGACAGGGGATGATGATCGCCATCATGTTCATGCCGTTGGCACGGCCGACCGCGCGCCGTGCTCCGGGGTCGCCGAGCCGTTCCGCCATCCAGGAATAAGAGCGGGTTTCAGCTACCGGGATAGAGCGTAAGACTTCCCAGGCACGGAGCTGAAACTCTGTCCCGACCGGGGCGAGCGGGATGTCGAATTCCAGAGCTTTGCCCGAAAAATAATCAGCCAGTTGCGCGCGGATTGCCGCGAGATGCGGGTGTTCGCCCGGGACCACGCTTTTGCCGAGACGCTCGCGCAGCGTCGGCAACTCGCGCTCCAGGGCACGGCGATCGCCAAATTCGAGGAGCCGCAAACCTTCGTCATCCGCTACCGTCAGCATCGTGCCAAGCGGTGTCGTTAGGCGCTCGGCAAAAAGGCAGTCGCGTCGTTTTGCCGTCGTCGGCGGATCGCCAAAGATTTTCGTAAAGGCCTCGCGAAAACCGCTCTCGGAACCGAAGCCGCTCCCATTGCGGACGTCCTCCACGCGCTCGCCGCGGCGCACGTCGCGCAAGGCCAGTCCCATCCGTCGCGCGCGATGATAAGCTTGGAACGTCATTCCGTAGTAGCGCTTGAACTGGCGCCGTGCGGTCGAGGGATCGATCGCGAGCGAGGACAATTCCTTGTCCGTCAGCCGGCCGTCGGGTGCCTTTTCCACTTCGGCGCGGAGCCGCTGGATCAACTGCGGTGCAGGGCGCGCCGGGTCCATTGGCTGACAACGCAGGCAAGGGCGATAGCCGCCCAACAGGGCCTCGTTAGGCGATGGAAAGAATTCAACGTTTTGCCGGGCCGGCTTCTTCGCGCTGCAAGTCGGCCGGCAGAAGATTCCGGTCGTGCGCACGCCGACGAAGAAGATTCCTTCGAAGCTCGAGTCCCGATTGACCAGGGCCTGATACATGGTGTCGTTAGGCGGAAGAAGTTCGGGCGTTTTCATGCGCGGGCGATGGCAAAGGTGTAGCAGCCGCGGGGCGCGCTCCGAGCCTGGAGAAAATCGGTCGCTGGATTCGCGAAAAGCTCTGCGATGACCGTTTCCGGTTCACTTTCTCCGAGAATGACTGCGTCAATCATATTGTTCGTTTTATCATAAGCCCGAAGCACGCGATGCTCGCGAAAATCCGCCGGATAATCTTCCGACCGATCGTAGCGGGAGCAGGCTCCTTCGTGGACGAAAATCGGGCCGCTCTCCGAATAAGGGTGGCCAGCCGGGATGGAGGCGTACGGAAAAAGGATTACGCGCTCGCCCGGTTGCGCCCACTGCAGGCAATGGCGGCAGGGATAAGCTCCCGGCTGCTCGGTCGTGAGAGTTTCATGATCGGGCGCACCTTCCCGCGCCTTGGCCCGGGCCGCTTCAGCGACCTCCGTCACGAGCGGGACGATTCGAAAACTTGATCTTTGCATGCCCCACGTTTGTCACATGCCTTCCGACTGCGCATCGACGGAATTCGGGCACTGAATTTCCCGGGACTGGCTTTACCAGCGATGGAAAGCGGGATGGCCTTCCTTGACCGCGACGAAAGTCCCGCGGCAGGTCGCGCAGGCTTTGTCGCCGGCAGTCAGTGTGCCTTCGATCGTGGCACGATCGGCGGTTGATTCAACCACCTTGGCTGAGAGATGAATTGGGCCGTTTGTGGGGGTGGGACGGAGCAGTTTAATCGAGTAATTAGCCGTTACCGTGCAGGGCGGATGATCTTCGCCCGCCTGCTTCATGAGGTGCCAGGCCGCGGTCCAATTGCAGTGGCAATCGAGCAGGGTGCCAATAATTCCGCCGTTCAGGACGCCCGGAAAAGCTTCGTACTTCGGTTCCGGTTTCCAGTCCGCCACCACTTCGTCGCCCTCTGCAAAACTGCGGATGCGGAGACCTTGCGCGTTGGCCGGTCCGCAGCCCCAGCAGGCATTGTTAGGCGCGTAGCGCTCCTGCAATGAGGGCCCGGGATCCGTGGTCATTACTTCTCCGAGCCGTTTGAAGCGGCGGCCTTGTACGGTCGCGCTTCCGGGCCGGTATAAAGCGAGCGCGGACGGATGAGACGATTGTTGTCGTGCTGCTCGACGACATGCGCGCACCAGCCGGCGACGCGCGAAGCGGCGAAGATCGGTGTGTTCAATTCGCTCGGGAATTCAAGCATCGTGAAGACAGGCGCAGCGTAGAGATCGACATTCGCGCAGAGCTTCTTTTCACGCTCCATCGTGGCCTCGAGTTTCTCGCAAATCGGGATCCATTGATTCTTCCCGACCCGTTCGCCGAGATCGCGCCCGATCTCGCGCATGATCGGCACCCGCGAGTCGCCGCTCTTATAAACGCGATGGCCGAAGCCCATGATCTTGGCCTTCCGCGCGAGCGCATCCATCATCCATTTTTCAGCGCGATCGGAGCTCTTGATTTCGTCGAGCATCTTCATCGACTCCTCGTTCGCGCCGCCGTGGAGCGGGCCCTTTAGAGTGCCGCAGGCGCTCGTGACCGCCGCATACATGTCGGCCAGGGTCGCCGCAGTCACGCGCGCGGCAAAGGTCGAGGCGTTGAATTCGTGGTCCGCGTAAAGAATGAAGATCGTGTCCATCATTCGGATCTTGTAATCCTGCGGCATCTCCCCGGTGAGTTTGTAGAAAATGTTTCCCGCCAGCGTGAGGTCAGGCCGTTCCGGCAGCGGATTTTCGCCGCGCTGAATGCGATAGCCATCGGTGATCAGGGTCGAGACCTTGGCGATGAGCCGGACCGCCTTGCGGATATTGGCGTCGTGCGAGTTGTCGTTCAGTTCGGGATCGAACGGCGCCAGCATCGAGACTCCGGTTCGGAGCATGTCCATCGGATGCGTGTTCTTCGGCAAGAGCCGCATCATCTCGAGCACTTCCTTGGGCAACGGCCGCTCTTTCGCCAGCGCGCGGGAAAATTCCTCGCGTTCGGCGACGGTCGGCAACTCGCCGTTCAGGAGCAGATAGGCGACTTCCTCGAAGTTCGCCTTCTCCGCCATCTCGTGAATGTCATAGCCGCGATACATCAGGCCGGCGTTGGGATCGACCCAGCAGATTTCTGTTTCTCCGGCGATCACGCCCGCAAGTCCGGGGCTGTAAGCTGGTTTTTCTTCAATACTCATAATGGTTGGCCTTCGGGTGATGGTCGGGGAACGGAGCGTTCAACATGACGTGCTCCGCGGACTTTTCAAACTGCCCGATAACCCGGCCAGCTTTCCGCCGCCGGATCGTAATCGAGGGTCGCGTACAGTTCTTTCCGCGTCTGCATGCGATCGAGCCATTCGTCCGGCTTGCCCGCCTGCTTCAGGGTGCGGAAAAATTCCTCGGTCGTCTTCATCGAGACGCGAAAGGCGCTTTGCGGGAAGATCACCATCCTGTATCCGAGCTCGTCGAGCTCCGGCGCGCTGAGCGAAGGGCTCTTGCCGAACTCGGTCATGTTTGCGAGCAGCGGTACTTTCACTTCCTGCGCGAAATTGCGGAACTCTTCCTTTGTCTGGAGCGCTTCGGGGAAAATCGCGTCCGCGCCCGCGTCGACGTAGGCATTCGCGCGCGCTACAGCGCCGTCGAAATTTTCCAGGGCGCGCGAATCGGTCCGCGCGATGACGAGAAAATCGCGGTCACGTTTCGCCTCCACCGCGGCGCGGATTTTCGCCGTCATCTCGTCGGTTCCAACCAAACGCTTTCCCGCCAGATGACCGCAGCGTTTGGGAAATTCCTGATCTTCGAGGTGGCAACCGGCCAAACCGGCGCGCTCCAGTTCGTAAATTGTGCGCCCGACATTCTCCGCGCCGCCGAAACCCGTGTCTGCGTCGACGATCGCAGGAATCTTTACCGACTTGGCGATGAAGCCGGCTAGCGTTGCCACTTCGTTGAGCGTGAGCAACCCGACATCCGGCAAACCGGCCGTGCAATTCGCGAGACCTGCGCCGCTGATGTAAACGGCCTCGAAGCCGGCGCGTTCCACCTGCCGCGCCATCGAGGCGTTGGGCACGCCCGGCATCGCGACGATGCCTTGGGCAATCAGCTTTCGAAGGACGGCGGGCTTACTCATTTCGTTAGGCGGGCATCTTCGCCAGCTTCATCAGTTCGCCGGGATTTTTCGCTTCGTCGAGTTTCCAGCCCGCGGCGACCAGTTTTTTCGCTCCCTCCTCACCCAGCGCCGGGACGACAAGAGCGTTGAATTTGCCTTCCAGTTGCTCGTCGCTCACCGGGTTAAAGGCATTGCCCAGCGGGTAGTCGACCCGTTTGGTCAACACTTTGCCGTCCTGCAAGGTGACGTGGACGATGTTCGCGACTGCCTTGGCGTAGAGTGAGCTCAGCTCGTCGTTACGCTGCACGGTCACATTTTCGAGGAACTTCCAAATGCTCTTATCCATGAAACGCGCGGGTTGGAATTGCTTGTCGGTCACCTCGCCGTCGATCAAGGCGATCGCGGTGATGTAGGGCAGGCTGTGATCGGCCGTTTCGCGGGTCTCCGGTTTCCATTTCTCCGGCTCGCTGCCGATGATGTCGACCGAGGCATCGTGGCTCTCGATCCGGACCAACTGGATCTTGGCCGGATCGCCGATCTCCTTGCGCAGGAACATGGCCGCCTCGATCGCGCTCTGGCTGTGATATTCCGCCGGCCAGTATTTGATGCTCGTCTTCATGATCATCGAAGCCGGACCTTTTCCCTCGACCGCTTCCTTCGTTTTGTCGAAAACCTCGCCGACATTACCTAACGACACTCCGAGTTCTTTCTCGAAACCCATCGCGCCTTCAAAAATCGGCGCCGGACCGGTCATGCCAGCGCGCGCGAGGAGCGCGGCATAAACGCCGCAACGGGCGGCGTTGGCAAAAGCCACACCTTTCCAATGCGAGAGCTCGCCGACCCGCGCTTGGCGGAAAGCCGCGCAATTGACGCCCGCG
Organism: uncultured Verrucomicrobiae bacterium; assembly: GCA_963819975.1. Classification (GTDB taxonomy): domain Bacteria; phylum Verrucomicrobiota; class Verrucomicrobiia; order Chthoniobacterales; family UBA10450; genus Palsa-1392. The sequence continues at coordinate 430,263 of CAWFYE010000011.1, forward strand.
ATGTTGACCGCGTGACGCGTTTTCTCCGCGTCGAGCTTCATCAATTTCGCCGCCGCCAATCCGGTCGAGAAGGCGCCATAGGTCGGATGATCCCAACCGCGGGCGCGGATACTGGCTGCGTCGCAGAAACGGCATTGCACTTCGTAGGCAAGCGCGATCGCGGTGATCAGCTCCTTGCCATTCGCTCCGACGCTTTCAGCCACCGCCAGTGCGGCGGCGATGTTGTCGCTCGGATGCGCTGGTTCCTTGGAAAGATAGGTGTCGTTGTAATCGAAATAACGAATGCAGCAGCCGGTCGCGAAGGCTGCCCAGTCCGGCGGCGCCTGGTGATCGGTGCCGATGATCGTGCCGCCGTTCTTGGCCGAAAAATCGGAGGCGACCTTTCTCGCGATCACGCACGGCTCTTCGTGCCAGGCCCCGAGGGCGCAACCAAACGAATCGATCACCCGGCGTTTCACCTCGTGCACCACTTCGGGTGAGAGATCTTCGAAATTGAGTGAACAGGCGTATTCGGCGAGACGATGGGCGAGTGATTTGGACATAAAGAGAGCCTGCAATCTGGCGATGAATCGCCGCGCGGCAAGCACCTAGAACTCCAGGGAGCGGACGCGACCCGCGTGCTGGCGATGGCGCCCTCGCCATCACAAACTTTTTCTGGGTGCGAGGGCGCACCGAGGGTTTGCGGCGAGGCGCTGCAAACTGCACGCGAGCGCGCGTGCGTTCCGCGATCCGACGCCGCCACGGGCCAAAGGTTTGACCATCGCTGGCCTTATAGACGCTTCGCTGTGCGAAGCGCGGGTGTGAGGCATCGGTGCTATGAGAACATCGAATCCAACCCTCACGCCTCCGAGGCGTCTACCAGTGCCCGCGCAAAAGCGCGGCGGAATTCTTGCGCGTCCACCCCGCCCTCTGCGGTGCATCCGCCCGCTGCTCAGTCCGTCGTTGGATACCTTCGGACGAATGCAGCGTTGCCAGGCTCCCGTCCTTGGACTATCGGAAACCGATGAACGCGGCCGCTGCCTTGGAGAAGCAGATCGACCGCTACCGGCGGATGACGGGTGAGCAACGGCTGGCGATCGCGCTCGACCTGCACGAGATGTCTTGCGACATTTCCCGCGCGGGCATTCGCCGTCAGCATCCCGAAGCGGACGCTGCGGAAGTGGAGCGACTCCTGCGTCAACGCCTCCGTCTCGTCCGCGGGCAATGAACGAACGCGAACTCCTGGTGGATTGTTTGCGCCGGCTCAAGCGGAGCGGAGTCATCTATTACCTCACCGGTTCGATGGCGAGCAACTACTGGGGCATCCCGCGCACTACGCACGATCTGGATTTCGTCGTGCAACTTCCGGCGGCGGCCGCGAACCGCATCATCGAAGAGTTCCAAGGCGATTTTTATCTCGATGAAACCGCCGTCCGCGCCGTCGATCATCCTCCGCATCAGTTTAACGCGGTTGATACCCGCTCGGCCTTGAAGGTCGATTTCTGGCTCGGGGGAGCCGGAGACTTCGATCAGGAGATGCTCCGTCGTCGCGTTCAAGTCACGCTCTTCGGTGAGACGGCCTGGATTTCCACGGCCGAAGATGTCGTCCTGCACAAGCTGGTCTGGAATCGGCTCTCGCCTTCCGACCGACAACTCGGCGACGCTGCCGGAGTCATCGCCGTGCAAGCCGACACACTCGACAAGACTTACCTGCGACGCTGGGCGTCCGAGCTCGCCTTGGCCGATGAACTGGAGCGCCTGTTGCGCGGCGAAATCAAACCGAAGGACACCTGAGCCAGCCCCGGCCCGGTCGCGCGGGTGGCGCGTCGGTCAATTCATCCGGGCCCATCGGACCGACCCCTTATCGGCTATCTATCGAACTCTATGGACCGACAAGGCCCATCAACCCATAGTAATCATAAGTGCCCGGCGCCAAAGTGGACGAAGACGCCGAAAGGATCAATCTCGCCAGAGCCGTTAGCGATCCCGGTGGTAATGAGGGCTCCGGAGAGTGTACTGAACGTACCGTTATAAGAGAAAACTACATGCCGACTTCCAATGAGCGCGGCACACGTGTCGCGATGCTCACGCGACCGCAAGAGCACCATAGCTTGTTACTCTATCGCGAGGCGCTGGTGCGGCGTCTGCCGGCGCACGGCATCGATCTGCAGGCGTTTGCGCCAGATTCGGAAATTCCGCCCGATTGCGACATCGTGTGGGATCCCGGTCTTGGCATGCGGCAAGTTCCGGAAGTCCTGTGCGCCGCCGCAATTCCGGTGGTCGTCACCGTTCTCGGCTTGCGGTCGTTCGCCGCGCCAATTGAAGCCTTGGCTGCGTCGGACGACGAACTCGCAGAGGAGCGCGCGCTGAAGGCGAAGGTTCAAGCCGGCTGGCAGCGTTTACGGCCAAAGCTTGCGGTTATCATTGCTATCTCTAAGACATGCGCGGACGAAGTAATTTCAAATTTCGGCGTGCCGCGCGAGGCCGTGCATGCGATCCATCTCGCCGTCGAGCGTGCGGTGTTCGCGCCGCCATCGCCGCGACGCCGCGTGCCGCGCGACTATTTACTCCATGTCTCGCTCGCCGGCGTCGCGCGAAAGAACCTCTTACGCATCTTGGAAGCCTACGAGCGGCTGCCGGCCGATGTGCGAATTCGGCTGCTGGTCAAATTTCAGAAACCGCTGGACGGCTTGGCGCTGCCCGCGGGTGTGGAGATTGTGACCGGGCACTGTTCGGACGCAGAGCTGGCGCAGTATTATTATGGCGCGCGATGCCTGCTTTATCCGTCAATTTACGAGGGCTTCGGTCTGCCGATCCTCGAGGCGATGAGTTGCGGTTGTCCGGTGATCACCTCGGATTCGTTCGCTTGCGCCGAAGTTGCCGGCGGCACCGCGCTGCTGGTCGACCCGCTGTCAACGCAAGCCATTGCAAACGCGCTGTGCACGGTCCTGCGCGATGACGATGTCGCGCGCGATCTTGCCGAAAGAGGGTTAAAGCGGGCCGCGCAATTCGACTGGGATACGACCGCCGCTGCGCATGCGCGATTGTTCAGCGACTCTCGCCGAATTCATCCGTGCCCATCCCTGTAATCCGTGGTTAAACTTCTCTCCACATGAATAAAGTTTACCCTGACGCCAAGACCGCCCTTGCCGGCCTGCTCCACGACAACATGACGATCGCCGCGGGCGGGTTCGGGCTCTGCGGCATTCCCGAGAATCTCATCGCCGCCCTGCACGACAGCGGCGTGAAGGGCCTCACCATCGTCGGCAACAATGCGGGCGTGGATGATTTCGGCATGGGCGTGCTGCTCACCACTCGGCAGGTGAAAAAGGTCATGGCGTCCTACGTCGGCGAAAACAAGGAGTTCGAGCGCCAGGTTTTGTCGGGCGAGCTCGATCTCGAGTTGATCCCGCAGGGAACGCTCGCGGAACGTTTGCGCGCGGGTGGCGCGGGCATCCCAGGCTTCTACACCCGCACCGGCTTCGGCACCAAGCTGACCGAAGGCAAGAAGACGAAAGTTTTCGATGGCAAGGAATATGTCCTCGAACCCGGCATCAAAGCTGAGGTCGCGCTCGTGAAAGCGTGGAAGGGCGACAAATCGGGCAACCTGATTTTTCGAAAAACCTCCCGCAACTTCAACCCAATGATCGCTTCCTGCGGGAAGGTCTGTGTGGCGGAGGTCGAGCACCTGGTCGAAGCCGGCGAACTCGATCCCGATCAGATTCACACACCCGGGATTTTCGTCGATCGCATTATCCAGGGAGAAAAATACGAAAAACGGATCGAGTTCCGCACCGTGTCAGGGAGTGCGGCAGCGAAAAAAGAAAATCCGATCCGCGACCTGATGGCGAAGCGCGCGGCAAAGGAGTTGCGCGACGGTTACTACGTCAACCTCGGCATCGGCATCCCGACACTGGTGGCCAATTTCATTCCCGAGGGCATGAACGTCACCCTCCAATCCGAGAACGGCTTGTTAGGCATCGGCCCCTTCCCGACCGAGAACGAAGTCGACGCCGACCTGATCAACGCCGGCAAACAGACCATCACGACGATGCCAGGCTCGGCCTTTTTCTCGAGTGCCGATTCCTTCACGATGATCCGCGGCGGTCACATCGACCTCGCCATCCTCGGCGCTTTCGAAGTCACGGACAAAGGCGACATCGCCAATTGGATGATCCCCGGCAAGATGGTCAAAGGCCCCGGCGGCGCGATGGATCTCGTCGCGGGAGTGAAGCGGGTGGTGGCGGTGCTGGAGCACACTTCCAAGGACGGCAGCCCGAAGATTTTGAAAGAATGCACCCTTCCGATCACGGGACTGGGCGTGGTCAACCTTATTATCACCGACCTCTGCGTCTTTGAAGTGAAAGAAGGCGGCGGTCTGGTCCTGACAGAGCTGCATGGCGACGCTACGGTGGACGATATTCGCGCCAAGACAGGCGCGCCCTTCGAGGTTGCTCTCAAAAACTAAGACGACAGGATTTTTAGGATTTTTCTGATCCAGTCCTCTCGAACGTCCGTAAGCTTAATGACAAGTGACGTGACCTCCTCTCACTTCTCATCCTGTTAATCCTGTAAATCCTGTCCACCTTCTACCGCCATGATGACACTCGAACATCCTCTCGACGACGTTTCCCGTGCCTTTCTCGCGTCCGTCGAAGAATTCAATCGCACTGAGGTCGCACCTTATGCCGACCAATGGGACCACGACGAGCAGCTCCCGCGTGAAATTTTCACCAAGGCCGGAAAGCTCGGAATCATGGGGATGGTCGCGCCAAAAGAATACGGCGGACGCGGGTTGAGCTACGTCACCTCCGCACTGGCGGTCAAGGAACTGGGAAAAACCTGCGCCTCGCTGGCGATGGACATCGCCGCGCACAACGCGCTCTCCGTCGGGCAGATCAATCTTTTCGGAACCGAGGAACAGAAGAAAAAATATCTCCCTCGCCTAACGAGTGGGGAGTGGATCGGCGGGTGGGGATTGACCGAGCCGAACGCTGGCAGCGACACCGGCGGGATCGAGACGAAGGCGGAAGCCGACGGCGACGCCTGGCGGATCAACGGGATGAAACATTTTATCACCAGCGGGCGCGTAGCCGACATGCTCATCGTGATCGCGACCACTGGTCGGACCGACAAAGGCAAGAACGAGATCAGCGCCTTCATCATGATGAAGGACCAGGTCACGCCGGTACGGAAGATTCACACCTACGGGATGCGCGCGAGCGAGACCTCGGAGCTGCGTTTCGAGAATTCGAAAGCGGAAATTTTGGGCGAGCGCGGACGCGGCCGTGAGCAGGCGCTGACCGTTCTTGATCGCGGACGCATCAGCATCGCGGCGCTCGCGGTTGGCATCGCCGAAGCGGCCTTCGATCGCGCCAATTCCTACGCCAACGAGCGCAAGCAATTCGGCCACCCGATCGGGAATTTCCAGGCCATCCAATGGATGCTGGTCGATTCCGCGATGGAACTCGAAGCCTCGGAAGTGATGACGCTGCACGCGGCGCATCTGCAAGACCAGGGGCAAAACACGACCAAGGAATCGGCCATGGCCAAGCTCTTCGCCTCGGAGTCGGCCGTGAAAATTTGCGATCGTTCGATGCAGATTCATGGCGGCTACGGCTACAGCCGCGACCTTCCCATCGAACGTTACCTGCGCGACGCCAAACTTTGCACGATCGGCGAAGGGACCAGCGAAGTGCAGCGCCTCGTGATTGCGCGGCACGTTCTGAAAGAGGCCAAGCCGCTCATCCTCGCCCATCGCGAGCCCCGCCAGCCGAACGCATAGGATTGCGGCTGAACACATCCACGTGTCGCGACGAGTCGCGGAGGACCTCGAGCAGTTCGACATTGGCAGGCGGGAATGTCTCAACATTTAGGAATGACCCCGGCTTAATCGTCGTTAGGGCGAAAGCCCCGTCGCCAAAAACCGGAGGAGCCGATTCGCACGCTTGACGCCCTCCCTGCACCTTGCTCATCCTCTCGACCGCTATGAAGCATGCCACATTCCGATTCCTTGTCCTCATGTCCGGGTCTCTCCTGGTCCTGACCTTATCCCAGCTTGCTCTGCCTCTCGATTCCGCCGGACCGGAGCGTTCCCGGACCGAAACAAAAGAGCGCGAATCGAAGGAGAGTCCCCCCGAAGACTGGTTCGTGACGCAACGCGTCACTCATGGTGGAATCCCGGTCGGTGCCTTGGAAAAAGCGGGCGCGCAGGCGGCCGCGCTCAGGGCCACGGCCCAGTCCGATCCGCAGGCGAGATTGCGGCGTTGGAAATTTGTCGGGCCAACAAACATCGGCGGCCGCGTAACGGACATTGTGGTCGATCCAGTCGTCGCGGACACGATCTACCTGAGCTCCGCCACTGGGGGCGTATGGAAAAGTACGGACCGCGGCGCGCGGTTCACGTCCATCTGGCCGACGGAAAACCCGCAATCAATGGGCGCACTCCTTATCACCTCCACCGGCACTCTCTTCGCCGGCACGGGTGAAGCGAACCCGGGCGGGGGCAGCATCACTTATGGCGGCTCGGGGATCTACCGTTCGCTCGACGGCGGCGCCACCTGGCAACTGGTGGGACTGACGAATTCCGGCGCGATCGGCCGGCTCGCGGTCGATCCGACCAATCCGCAGCATCTCTTCGCCGCGGTCGCTGGGCAACTCTACAACCATGGCGGCGAGCGTGGCGTTTACGAATCGACGGACGGCGGCTCCACTTGGAATCAGTTACTGGCGGGCGATAACGACACTACCGGAGCAGTCGATCTCGCGATCGATCCGAGCAACCCCAAGCGCATTTTCGCCGCCATGTGGGACCACTTTCGGGAACCAGATCAGCGTACCTTCGGCGGCCCCGGCTCGGGTGTTTTACGATCGATGGACGGCGGCGCCACCTGGCAGCGCCTATCGAACGGTTTACCGGCCGCATCCTCGACGATCGGCCGGATCGGCATCGCCCTTTCCCCTTCCAATCCGCAACGCCTCTACGCCATCATCAATCAGACGAGCGGCCCTTTTCTGGGCTTCTACAAGTCAGACGATGGAGGCGATTCGTGGACCAAGCTGCCGACCAGCTCGACCCTCTCCGGGGCGCAGTCGAGTTATGGTTGGTGGTTCGGGCGGGTCTGGGTCGATCCACTTGATGAGGCACACGTCTTCGCCGCTGGGGTGTATCTTTGCGAATCGAAAAACAGCGGATCGACCTTCACCGGGGAATTCAGTCCGCACCCCGACGATCACGCCATGGCCTGGGATTTGAAGGTGCCGGGCCGCGTTTACCTCGGCACCGACGGCGGCGTTTATCGTTCCGACATGAACGGCTCGGGCGATCTCTGGACGGCGGCAATTAGCCAGCCATTCACTCAATTCTACAGCGTGGACGTGAGCGAGCAGGACGACAGCCGCCTGGTTGGCGGCGCGCAGGATAACGGCGTCAATCGCTCCTATCCCGGCACCGACTGGAACACCTACGTAGGCGGCGACGGGCTCGAGGCGCTGATCGATCCGGTCGACCAGAACTTCGTCTATGGGTGCAGCCAGTACGGCGCTTGTCTTGGTTCGACCAACGGCGGCGATTCTCTTTACAACTTCGGCGCGACGGTATCCACCCGGCGAAATTGGCTGACTCCGGTCCAGTTCGATCCGGCTAATCCCGCGATTCTTTACTACGCCGGCAACCAGGTTAATCGGTCAGTCGACCGCGGTGTGCATTGGTCGGTTATCAGTCCCGACCTGACCGGTGGCCCGGGACGCGATCCCAATTATCCATTCGGCACCGTCACAACCGTAGCCGGTGCGAAAACTGATCCCAACCGCGTCCTTGCCGGAACCGATGACGGACGTCTCTGGTTCACTTCTGACCTCGGCGGGAATTGGACTCAGGTGACCGATCCAGACGTGCCCGGAACCTGGGTCACCCGCGTCACGGTGGATCCACAGAACGCGCAGATTGCATACGCGACCTTCTCCGGTTTCCGCTCCGGAGACTCCTTACCCTATATTCTAAAGACGACCGATGGCGGGACCACATGGTCGAGCATCGTCGGCAACCTCCCGCAGGCGCCGGTGAACGACATCGTGGTTATCGGTTCGACCCTCTACGTTGCCTCCGATGTCGGCGTTTTCACCTCGTCGAATGGCGGACGAAAATGGCGCGCGGCGGGAACGGCCCTCCCGAATGTTCCAGTTACCGATCTCGAGTATAGGGCCGCATCCAACTCTCTCTACGCCGCGACTTTCGGCCGCGGCATGTTTACGTTGGCGCTCCCGCGCTAAAGCGAGTGCCGATTAAGAACGCCCGCAACTAATCTCGTACGCACGCAGTAACCATAACTACGGAGAATGATGACGAACGAAAGAAGTCGCGAGTTGGTAGCCAAAGTCCCCCATGTAACTCTTCTCTTCTGGATCATTAAGATTCTCGCGACCACGTTGGGAGAAACGGGCGGCGACGCCGTCACCATGTCGTGGCTGGGTGAAACAACCTCGGCCTCCAATGGCAGCGGCTACCTGATCGGCACAGGAATTTTCGGCGTCATCTTCATCGTGGCCGTGCTGGTGCAGATCAAGGCGGCGAAGTTTCACCCCTTCCTCTATTGGCTGACGATCGTCGCGACGACAACGGTCGGGACCACGCTGGCCGACTATTGCACCAGGTCGCTTGGGGTCGGTTACACCGGCGGTTCGACCATTTTGTTGATTTGCGTGATTGCGTCGCTCCTGATCTGGCGCTGGGCGACCGGGAGCATCTCGATCAATACTGTGAGTACCCCGAAGGTGGAGGTCTTCTATTGGGTCACAATCATGTTATCGCAGACGTTGGGCACGGCCCTTGGCGATTGGGTCGCGGATACCAACGGGATGGGTTATCTCGGGGCGGCTGGACTCTTCGGTAGCCTGCTCGTTGTGACCGCTCTTCTCTACTATTTCACGAGTATCTCACACGCCATTTTATTTTGGGCCGCATTTATCCTGACTCGCCCGCTCGGGGCAGTGGTTGGCGATTTTCTCGACAAGCCGGTCGCGAAAGGAGGTTTGGATCTCAGCCGCTACACTGCTTCCCTCGCGCTGGTTGTGGTGATCGCCCTCCTGATCGTGATCTTCCAGCAAAAGCCGGCTCAGAAGGCGCACTGATTGTTGCTCGTCAGTAGAGCAATCGCATACCGCAGTAGCCGATGAGCGCGAGCGAATCATTTGCCGGCACGCGCACATCATGTCCGAGGGAGGCGATCCAGATGCAGTGCTCGTTCAGCTCGTGGCGGAAGCCCACGTTCACGGTCAGCGTGTCATGCGAAAAACTGGTGCGCGAGGTGCCGTGCAATTCGGCCATCAGCTCCGTTCTCTTGCTTAGGTTCACACCGCCGATGATCCCGTAGAGCCATTCAGCGCGGCCGACAGTGCCAATGAAGGGGCCGAACTCGAGTCCGAGGCCGTAGGCGCCAAACGTCTTCTGAAATTCCACCGGCACTTGAAAACGCGTGCCCGGGTCCGCCAACCCGCGTTGGACGGAGGAATGAACAGGGGTAAAGAGCACACGCGGAAAAGTGGAGAGGGCAAAGCCATCCTGATCTTCGTCCACAAAACGCCATTTCACCGCCGCCTCCGTGTCACCGAGCCCCCCGATCAACCCGCGGCCGCTCTGTTTCAAGAGCCCGACCGCAGTCTGCAACGTGAGCTGGATGTGGTCGCCGAGTCCATAGTTCAAGTCGATTCCGGGAGCGTCCAGCGCCCATTCCCCGGGCGAATGCTCGAAGGCGTTCGAGAGGTTGATCTCCCACTTCCCGTTCCCCGGTGTGCCGGGGTCGTCTGTGATCATCGGCGGCCCGCCTTGCCCCAAAGCAAAGCGAGCCACGAAGGCGAAGAGTCCGAGCAGGACTAACCGCCGCATGCGCTATTTCGTGTCACTGCCCGGCCCGTAGACGAGCAGCTTCATCGTGTTTGGAACGATCGATGGCCGACCGCCGGGCGATGCCGCCGGTCCAAAATCCGCGGTCGGCAAATAGATGCGGTGCGTTTGCGGATCAAGCGCGATGGTGCGCGCTCCACGCTCTGTTTTCAATTGCTGCACAAGCGACAATTCGTTAGGCGATTTTCGCTTCGCGATTACGGTCACGCCTTCACCACAGGGAGCAAAGACTAGCTGCTCGGCTTCATCAAACGCACAGCCATCCGCGCCTTTTCCGATGGGCACATTGCCGACAACTTGGCCGTTCTCGGTATCGACCATTTCCATGATGTTGTTATGGCAGGCCGCGAAGAGACGATGATGCGCGGGATCGAGCGCGAGACCGGTCGGCTCCGTGCCGGGAGCAAGTGGCCAATGCGCGCTGACCTCATGCTTCTTCACGTCGATGACCGCAATCTCGCTCTTGTCCTCCAGGTTGACGTAAACCCGGCCTACCGCAGAATCGACCGCGGGGAATTCTGGACTGCCGCCAAGTGGAATCGTCGCAATGACTTTCTCGCTCTTTGCGTCGATCACACTGGCAGAGTTTCCGCTGTGATTGAAAACATAGATCTCGCCGGACTTTGGTTCGTAGGCGATCGCATCCGGATTATCTCCGACATCGATCTTTGAAACTGTGCGCAGCGTCTTCAAGTCAACCACGCTCGATTTGTTCTCCTTGCCGTTGGTGGAGAATCCGCGCTCCACTTCCGGCACGGCAAGAAACGCATGTACGCGGGGTGTGTCGGTGATTTCACCGGCGACCGCGTTCTTCTCCAGATCGACTACCACGACTTTCGTGGCGTGCGACACATACAGACGATGCGCTGGTGAATCGACCGTCAGAATATCCCAACCGCCTTCCCCACCGATCGGAATCTCCCGCAGGAATTTGTAGGCGCCTTCATCTCCGGCAAAAGCGCTGGCAGAGAAGACGAGGAAAATGACGAGAGATTTAAGCATGTGAACTTCTACGCCGAATTTGCGATCCGGCACGCATCTCGGTGGAAGGCGAACGCCCTTCAATTGTGAATGGCCGGATGTCGGGGGTATTCGCCCATCCTGAGTCACATTTAACTCCGGCGCGTCACTAGTCGTCTACTTCTGGCCGTCGGCCTTGTCGGAGGCGGCTTCTTTGGTCTGATCGGACGGCGTCTCTTTGCTCACCGACAGGATCCTGCCCGTTCGAGCGTCCACCAGCACTTCCGTTACGTCCTTGGTGCCGGTTTTCACGAGATCGAACGACCAGACGAGCGCGTGATGCTCGTTCTCAATTTCTTCGCTCTGCACTTTAGCTCCCGGAACCTTCGCGAGTGCGATCTTCTCCGCCTGTGCCTTAGTAATTTTCGCCTCTTTCATCAGTTCGCCTTCGCTCGGTGCGGCCAACAAGGTCGTTGCCATGCCGAAAACGGCCGCGAACGATACCGTGGCCATCAGATTAGGTTTCTTCATACTGGTTCGACTCGATCAGACCCGCCGCGTTCAGACTAATCTCGACAGGTTCACGAATAGGTCCGGACCCGCTCGGGAAACCGAGTCCCGCGGCGACTCTCCGCCGCCGTCGTCTGCGACTATCGCGCGTTCAAATGAAGTTTCGATGTCTCGACGCCTTGATGACGCGGCGGCGTCAGAAGGTTCTTGACCATTAGAGAAGACGCCTCACGCTGCGAGGATGATATCACTTCGAACTCTTCTGGTTGTGTCCGCGTTATGGTTAGGCACGTCGACTCTCGTGCTGGCGGACGATAGTGCGAGTGGGACGATCAGCTTCAAAGATGCCAAGGGGACGGTGAAATATGGGTTTCTGGTCCGCGGCCCTGATGATTTCGACCCGAGCAAGACGGTCCTGCGGCTTTACCTGTCGAGCGTCGACATCGGGGCCAAGATCAAAGAGGCCAAGACGTTTTCCGAGGCTGACCGAGAGCTGAAGGATGGCGCGATGGTCGATTTCAGCGATGCTCCACCTCTATCCTACGCGGTCCGGTTGAATCACACGCTCGTGCAGTTAACGGGAGGGACCGACCTGAAGGCGTTTACCCTCACCACGAACAAGCCTGATCATCTCGCCGGCAAGTTACACTTCGACGCGACCGCGACCGGTGGCGCCAAGATCGATGCGACCTTCGATCTCACTCTCGTGAAAACATTCACGAGCCTGCGCTAAACCCGAGGATTTCGGGAGGGCTGATCTTGTGCCAAAGATAGCCGCGAAGATAACAGCAACAGAAATTCTTGTTATTGCCGCGGTGCTAGCGAGACCTCGCACCTTCCGTCCCGTACTAGGTAACCCGGCTAGACCATCGGCCGGAAGCGGCCGACCAACTCCTGGAGGCATTGCGTAATTTGGCCTAGCGAACAGACCTCGACCGCTTCGAGGAGGGCCGGAAAGGTGTTTTCACCGCTCTCCACCACCGCCGCCAGCTTATCGAGCGCTTTGCCCGCCTTGCCGGCGTTCGTTTTCTTGAACTTCTTCAGCCGGTTGACCTGCAGTTCCTGTCGCTTGCGCGGGGTTCGCGCCAGTTCGATCTCGGGCGGCTCTTCATCTGGATCGCGATAACGCGTCAAGCCGACGATCGGCCGCGTTCCGTCGTAAATCTGCTGCTCGTAGCGATGCGCCGCGTTCTGAATCTGACTGCGCTGATAACGATTCTCGATCGCACCCATCACCCCGCCTAGCGATTCGATTTCGCGGAACTCGTCCAGGATCGCTTTTTCGACCGCGCGTTCGACCGCTTTCATGCCGGGTGATCCGCTCAGCATATTCATGGTGTGCTTAAAAATGCCCGACTCCTCGAGCAGAATGGCCTGCCCGTGGGCGGCGAGCCGGATCCATTCTTCGCTCGGCGTGGTGAACGGTTCATCCGCACTGTTCGAATGACAGGAGTTGGTCCCGTTCATGTAGGCGAGCATCAACTCGGCGGCCGTTCTCGTTAGGTTATTTTTGAATTCCGCTGCAATCAGCGAGCGACCGCTCGTCTGAGTGTGGAGTTTGAACATCTGTCCGCGCGGCTTCGCGCCGAAAACGTCGCGCATTCCGATCGCCCAGATTTTTCGCGAGACTCGCGAGAGCGCGATGTATTCCACGTCGAGACCGCAATCGAGGAAAAAGGAAAGGCGCGAGCCGAATTGGTCGACCGGCACGCCCCGGGCCGCGAGCATTTCCGCGTAGGCGAAACCGTTCGAAAGTGTGTAGGCCGCTTGCTGCACCGGAGTCGAGCCCGCTTCGCCGATGTGATAGCCGCTGATCGAAACCGGGTACCAACGCGGCATATGCTCGGTCGTCCACTCGATCATGTCGCAGAGAAAACGAAGCGACGCCTCGGTCGGGAAAATGGTCTCGTTCTGCGCCTGGACTTCCTTGAAAATGTCGGCTTGGATCGTGCCTCGGAGATTCGGCACGACCTTCGGCCCGAAGCGGCGTTTCGCGGCCGCGATATACATCGCCATGATGATCGGAGCCGGTCCGCTGATCGTCATCGAGGCGGAGAAATTCGGCGCGCCGACCTCGAAGCCATCATAAAGCCGGACCATGTCCTCGACGGTGTCGACCGCAACGCCGCCCTCGCCGATTTTGCCCATCACGCCCTCAGCGTCCGAATCAATCCCGTAAAGCGTCGGCCCGTCGAAGGCGGTGCTGAGACGTTTCGAGCGCTGATGCGCACTGAGGAAATGGAAACGCCTGTTCGTGTCCTCCGCGAGCATCAGGCCGGAGAAAAGACGGGTCGGTTCTTCCTGCGGAATCGCCTTCGGCTTGGTGCCATTCGACTTTGCGCTATGATCGTTTTTGCCGTTAGGCGATTTGCGGTAACCGCCGGTCTCTATCTCCTCCAGCGGCTCGAGATACATCTCCCGGTAGGCACCGTTCAGGTAAGGAAATTCACCTGGTAATCCGTCCCCGAAAAGATAACGCGCGATCTCGCCCGGTTCGTCGATCTCCGGCAAGGCGAGCCGTGGCAACGGCAGACCAGTGGGAGCGCGTCCGATGGGAATCTCGGCCTTGATTTTGTTCCAGCGCTCCATCATTTCGCGGCCGAATTTTGCGTCCGACCGCGCGCGCTTTACCTGTTCGAGCACGAACTTCTCGTGCTTCTCCACCGACTCGACGACTGCTCCCAGTTTGCTCATTTCTTCTCCCCTTTCGACGTGATCATCTCATACAACTCGTCCACTCCCGCATCGCGATGGCGCTTCGCGACCGTCGCAACCAGTTGCTGCCTGCGTTTGTTTTGCGTGAGGCGATGCTCGATCTCCGAAAGCGCGGCTTTCGCGCGGTCGAGATCCGTCTTGTTCACGACCACGATATCGGCCACGTCGAGCATCACGATCTTCTGCAACTGCAAACGCGCGCCGTAATCAGGATTCATCACGAGCACGGTTTGATCAATCAGCTTGCTCCGGAAGGGGAGCGCCTCCTGCCCCGTCCCGACCGTTTCGATGATGACATAATCAAAATCCGCCTTCGTTAGGCGGACCAGGCAGCTCTCGGTCGCGGGCGACAATCCCCCGGCCTGCCCACGGGTCGCCATACTGCGCATGAAGACGCGGTCGTCCTGCGAATTGATCATGGTGGCGCGATCGCCTAACAATGCCCCCTCCCCGACCACGCTCGGGTCATGCGAGAGAATGGCGATGCGCGCTTTGGGCTCGTTCTGCAGGAAGCGGAGGACGAGTTCGTCGATCAATGTTGTCTTGCCCGCGCCGCCGGGACCGGTGAACCCGATCACCTTCGATTTCCGCTTCTGTTCCTTCGCAGCTTTGCTCTGCTTCAATCGTCCTTTGCCCGAGTAGGCGTCTTCGATCGCGGTTAGCTCGCGGGCCAACTTGAGGTCAGGGCCACTTCTGGCAGGGCGTTTTGCGCGCGCTTTGCCGTAGTGCTTGCGCACGTAATCCGCCATCTGCACAAGCGACGTTCCGGCAAAGAAAATCTCGTCGACTCCCTGGCGCTTCATGAGCTTGGCGTCGTCGTAAGTGATCGTCCCGCCGCCGCCGCCGAAGACCGCGATGTCGCCCGCGCCCTCGCGACGCAGTTGCCGCACGACCTCGGCAAAGAAATCGATATGGCCGCCATTGTAGCTGGAGATCCCGATGGCTCCGACATCCTCCTGAATAGCTGCCCGCACAATGTCGCCCGCGTAGCGATGGAACCCGAGATAAACCACTTCAATCCCGTGTCGGATGAACTCGAGGTTGATGGTGTTGATGGCACTGTCATGACCATCACAAATCGGAACAGCGGTGAGAATGCGGACAGGTGAAGCCATGTGAGCGCAACCTAACGGCAAACATCGAGCGGGCAAGAATTCCGGTTCCGCGAGTCGCGGTTGAAGGTTTCTCCAATCGGTTCACCTTCCGCCATGACAGATCCTCTCGATTTCACTGGAAAGGTCGTGCTCGTTACCGGCAGTTCGCGCGGCCTCGGCGCGGAAATGATCAAAGCGTTCGGCGCACGCGGCGCGCATTGCGTCGTGAATTTCATCAACGACCCGGAAGGCAAAAACAAGGCCGAGGCGGAGAGCGTTGCGAGCGGTTTGCGGGAACCGCTCGTGCTGGAGTGCGACGTCACAAAACCAGAGCGGGTCGAAGCGATGATAAAAGAAATCAGTCACAAGTTCGGCGGCCTCGACGTGCTGGTGAACAATTCCGGAATCATTCGTGATCGCACGATCAAGAAGTTGACCTTCGAAGAATTTGAAAGCGTAGTGCGAGTTAACCTCGCCGGGACTTTCAATGTCACACAAAAGGCCGCCGCTGTTTTGCGCCAGGGCGGTCGAATTATCAACCTTTCGTCGGTCAGCGGGCAGATGGGGCTCTTCGGGCAGGCAAATTATTCTTCGAGCAAAGCCGCCATCATCGCTCTGACGAAAGTGTCGGCGCGTGAGCTGGCCCGGCAGCAGATTACGGTCAACGCGATCGCGCCCGGGTTCATCGACGTCGGAATGAGCAAGGGGATGCCGGACGAGGTGACGGAGAATTTCAAGAAGCAGATCCCGTTGGGCCGACTCGGCGACGCACACGAAATTGTGGACGCCGCGCTCTTCCTCGCCTCGCCGATGGCGAGCTACATCACCGGTCATGTCCTGAACGTGAACGGCGGCTATTATATGGGCTGATGAGCGCTTTGGGCGATCCCGAATTCGAGCGAGCGAAATCCCGATTCCGGGAAAAGCTATTCGTTAGGCAATTTCGCTGAAGAATTGTAAACCATTAGTAATTAAGATAATCCAACTTCCTATTTGCGCTGGCACGGCCCTTGCATCAGGCTGCGCCGCGATCACGTCCGATCGTATTCTTCGACCTTTATGAACCTACGCTTCACTTCCGTTTTGTTTGCCGGACTTCTCGTCCAGTCCGGTCTCCACGCCCAAAACCCGGCGCCGACTGTTGATGAGCTCGTCGCAAAAAACCTCGAGGCCAAAGGCGGTGCAGCCGCTCTCGCGGCGATCAAGACGATTCGATTTGAAGGCCGAATGCTCGTCAATCAGGGCCAGCTCGAGCTGAAATTGACCGAGACGAAAAAGCGCCCTGGAAAAGTCCGCACCGACGCCCTCCTCCAGGGCATGAACTTGGTCCAGGCTTATAACGGCACCAGCGGCTGGAAGATTTTCCCGATCTACGGCCGCAAGGATCCCGAACAAATGTCGAGTGACGAAGCCAAGGCGTTAGTCGCCGAAGCGGAGATTGGCGGTCCGCTCGAGAACTGGAAAGAGCAGGGAAAAAGCATCACCTATCTCGGGACCGAGGATGTCGAGGGAACCGCCGCGCACAAGCTGCAGGTGGTGCGCAAGAACGGCGACGTCACCTATGTCTATCTCGATCCGGATTATTTCCTCGAGATTCGCCTCATCGACCAGCGCACTGAGCAGGGCGCGAAAGTCGAGGTCGAAACCGACCTCGGCGATTACGAGAAGGTGAACGGAGTTTATTTCCCCTTCTCGCAGGAAGCGGGGAGCAAGGGTTCCAACGACAAGCAAAAAACCATCATCGAAAAAGGCGAAGCGAACATCCCGGTCGATGATTCCATTTTCGAGTTTCCCGCCAAAGCAGCGAAATAATTTTACCGACTTACCGATATGCGAATCTCCAATTTACTCCTTCTTCTCGCTATCACTTCTGCCAGCGCCGTTGCCGCGCAGAACGTGCCTTACAGTTCCGCCACCATCTCCGGCCTCGGCGCGCGCAATATCGGCTCCGCCGCGATGAGCGGGCGGGTCGACACCATCGCCGCCACCCGCGAGCCCTCAGGCAAGCTGACCATCTTTGTCGGCGCGGCCAGCGGCGGCGTCTGGAAATCGGAGGACGGCGGGACCAATTATCGTCCGATGTTCGACGAACAACCGGTACAATCGATTGGGGCCCTCGCGCTCGATCCGAAGAACTCGAAGAACGTCTGGGCTGGCACCGGTGAACCGTGGGTGCGCAACAGCGTCTCGTTTGGTGACGGCGTCTACAAATCGACCGACGGAGGGGAAACCTGGAATAATATGGGACTGCCCAATTCCGAACGGATCTCGCAGATCATCGTTAGTCCGAAAAGCAGCGACACCGTCTACGTCGCGGTGCCGGGCGCGCTCTGGAGCGATTCACCCGATCGCGGTCTCTACAAAACATCCGACGGTGGCAAGACCTGGAACCAGATCCTGAAGGGCTCCAACCTCTCAACCGGCGCTTCGACGATCGCGATGGACCCGAAGAACCCGGACATCTTGTTCGCAGGGCTCTGGGATTTCCGGCGCACCGGCTGGATCTATCGTTCGGGCGGCCCCACCCCTAACGACCCTTCCGGGAGCGGACTTTTTCGCACGGCCGATGGCGGCAAGACCTGGAAGGAGGTCACTCCGGAAGCGAACAAGGGTTTCCCGAAGAAGCCCTACGGCCGGCTCGCGGTCGCAATCGCTCCCTCCAATCCAAAGCGCGTTTACTGTTTCGTCGAATCAACCGACAGCGCGCTCTTCGTCTCTGACGACGGTGGCCAGACCTGGGCACAGCGCGACAAAAGCCAGTGGATGGTCTGGCGTCCGTTTTATTTTGCCAACCTGATCGTCGACCCGAAAAATCCCGATCGCGTCTTCAAAACCGACGGGGCGCTCATCCTGAGCGAGGACGGCGGCAAGAGTTTCGCCACCGTTGGCGGCTTCAACGGTGCGCATGGCGACGTGCACGCGGTCTGGATCGACCCGGACAATCCAAAGATGGTGATCTCAGGTGACGACGGTGGAGTTTGGTATGCCCACGACGGCGGCAACCGCTGGTGGAAGGCGAACAACCTGCCCATTTCGCAATTCTATCGGGTCAGCGTAGACGAGGTTGATCCGTATCAAGTCTACGGCGGATTGCAGGACAACAGTTGCTGGATCGGTCAGTCAGAGTATCCCGGCGGCATCACCAACTCGCAGTGGGAAAACATCTTTAACGGCGACGGCTTCTACACCTTCGTCGATCCGGCAGATCCGGATTACATCTACGCAGAATACCAGGGCGGCCATGTCGGCCGGGTTAACCGCCACACTCTCGCCGCGCGCATCATCCAGCCGCAGCCCAACTACAAGGAGAAGCTGCGCTTCAACTGGAACACGCCGCTGGTCACCTCGCCTAACGAGAAAGGAACGATCTACATCGGTGCGCAATTTCTCTTCCGCTCCCGCGATCACGGCCAGAGCTGGGACCGCATTTCGCCTGATCTGACGACAAACGATCCGGAGAAACAGAAACAGGAAGAATCCGGCGGCGTAACGATCGACAATTCTGCGGCGGAAATGCACACCACGATCTTTTCGATCAGCGAATCACCCAAGGACAAGAACCTGATCTGGGTCGGAACCGACGATGGCAACCTTCAACTTACCCGCGACGGAGCCAAAACCTGGAACAATGTCGTCGGCAATGTTCCCGATTTGCCCAAGAATTCGTGGGTCCGCTGGGTGCAGGCGAGCAGCTTCGATCCCGGCACCGCCTATGCGGCGTTCGATCGTCACACCTATGGTGACTTCGCGCCCTATCTCTATAAGACGACTGACTATGGCCAGACCTGGAAACCGTTGAGCACTCCGCAGGACGTGAAGGGCGTTCGTGGTTATGCCCACATCATCAAGGAAGACCTTGTGAAGCCGAACCTGCTTTTTCTTGGGACAGAGTTCGGACTCTTCATCTCTATCGACGGCGGCCAATCCTGGGCGCAGTTCAAAGGCAGCCGTTTCCCGGCCGTAGCGGTGCGCGATCTCGTCATCCAGCCGCAGACAAATGATCTCGTGCTCGGAACCCACGGGCGCGGAATCTGGATTATCGACGACATCACGCCGCTCCGTTCGCTCACGCCGGTTCTGCTGACGAAAGAAGCCACCTTCGTTCCTGGGGAACCGGTGCAACAGCAACGCATCGAGGCCAACGGCGGCTGGCCGGAAGGGGCCGCGACCTTCACTGGTGAAAACCCGCCCGATGCCGCGGTCATCACTTATTACCAAAAGTCGCGACACCTTTTCGGTAAGCTGAAGATCGAGATCCTCGATCCGGCGGGCAAAGTGATCGATACGGTCCCGGCGAGCAAGCGTCCCGGCCTCAATCGCGTCACCTGGAGCATGCATGAGAAGCCGCCGCGCGTGCCGCCGGCCGCGCAGATTGCCGGCTCCGGCATCACTGGCCCGCGCGTTCTGCCCGGCACTTATACGGTGCGCATGACGAAGAACGACAAGCCGTATGAAATGAAGCTGACCATTGCGCTCGACAAGCGCGATAAATTCAACGTGGCTGATCGCAAGGCACAGTATGACGCAGCGCATCGGGTCATGGCTTTGTTTGGCGACGAAAGCGCACTGATGGATCGGATCATGCCATTGCGCGCCAGCCTGGCGAAAAGCGAGCAGGCTCTCGCCTCCGACGAAGCAACGCGCAAAGCAGTCAGCGGGTTTGGGGCGAAAGTGGATGCGGTGCGCAAAGAGATCGTCGCGACGACCGAAGGCGGTGCGATCACTGGCGAAGAGCGCCTGCGCGAACACACCGATCAACTCTATGGCGCGATCCTGAGCTACGAGGGCCGGCCGACCGACTACCAAATCGCCAGGATTGGTTCGCTCCAGCGCGAGTTGCAGGACTCGACGACGCAATTCGAGCAATTGGTGACAAACGAATTGCCGAAGCTCAACGAGACGCTGAAAGCCAAAGGTCAGCCCGCGATCGAGGCTCCGCCCGCAAAAGTAGCGGTAAACGAAGACCAACCGCACTCTGGTGGTGCGCTCTTTAGTGGGGAAGTCGATCGCGACTTGCCGACAACCGCGATCGCGCTGCCGGCAAACTTCAGCCTGTCGCGCTAGCCTATCCGGATATCCGACCTAACGAAAAAAAGTCGGGTTAGTCCCGTACCGTCTTCATTCCATTCCGAATGATACGATCGATCAATTGCGGATATGGCATTCCAGCCTGGCCAGCGGAGAGGGCAAAGTCTTCGTCGGCCGCAAGGATCGGATTTGGATTTGCCTCGATGAAGTAAACTTCGTTCGCTGGCGTGAGGCGGAGGTCGATCCGGGCGTAGCCGTCGATTGTGAGCAGGCGATAAATGCGTTTGCAGGTCTGTTCGATGCGGGTGACGAGTGCTGGCTCGAGCTCCTCGGCGAACTGGTTTTCCAAACCCCAGCGCTTGCGATATTCCTCGTCCCACTTTGCGCGGTAAGTTGCGATCCGCGGCTCGTCCGGCGGCACTTCGCGGAAGACCAGTTCGCGGATCGGAAAAACCTGGAGGCGCTGGTTACCCAGCAGGCTGACGTAGAGTTCGCGCCCCGCGATGTACTCCTCCGCAATCACGTCGCCGTCGTGTTTCTCGTGAATGAAGGTGACGCGCTCGCGGAACTGCTCGTCGTTCTCGACAAAGGAGGCCTGCGCGATGCCAAGAGAGGCTTCTTCTTTCACCGGTTTGATGAGGAGCGGAAACTTAAGTTGCCGCGGCCGCGCAACGCGCTGTCCACGCGGGATGACGACAAAGTTCGGGGTGTGGATGCGATGATAGCTCAGGATCTTTTTCGAGATCCCCTTGTGCTTGCAAAGGACGAGGCCGGTCGCGCCACAACCGGTAAAAGGGACACCCTGCATTTCGAGCAATGAAACGATGTTCTGGTCGAAGCCGCGGTTGTTTTTAAACTGGTCGGCGAGGTTGAAGAGGACGTCGGGGGCAAAGCTTTCCAGCTTTTGCCGGAGCAGGTCGAGATTGTCGAAAATCGCGAGATGCTCCGTCTCGTAACCAAGCGTCGCGAGCGCGCCGAGGACGTTGGCCTCGGTTTTCCAATCGGCCGTCGCCAGCTCCGCGCTCAGATCCTGGTCGATCCTGGTCGGAGCGATGGCGTCGAAAAGAGCGAGAACTTTGAGTTTT
Source organism: uncultured Verrucomicrobiae bacterium (assembly GCA_963819975.1). Lineage (GTDB taxonomy): Bacteria > Verrucomicrobiota > Verrucomicrobiia > Chthoniobacterales > UBA10450 > Palsa-1392. Next base: position 451,535 of record CAWFYE010000011.1, read on the forward strand.
TTCTTCACATCACTTGGTCCGTTTAAATTTGCCGGTGAAAAGATAATTCATGACCAGCGTGGTGATAAAGGAAGTGACCCGAAAGTCCTGCTCCGGATCGTCGTTCAGGACATTGAGATCGAGCTGGTCGCAGCGCTCAATCAGCCGAGCGATGAGCTTGTTGACCCGAAACTTTTTCTCGTTCGTCCACTGACAGACCGAATTCAAGAGCCGCCGGCGCCTCCGACGGAGATAGGCACTGGCGGTGATCCGCCCCGGCCCGGCGGTGGCGGGGAAAAGCTGGCGCAGATCGGCGTCGTAGAAATCCGGATAGGTATCTTCGTAGAGCTTGCGCTTGCGCGCGTAATAGGTCTTGAGCTTTTGGTTCAAGCAATCGTAATCGGCGACCCGATAATCGGGGAGGTGCCGCGGCGGGGTCCCGACCAGCGAGCGCATCAATTCATCGACATATTCCAGTTTTTGCAGCGCCTTCCAACCGGCATAACGAGTGCGCCAATCAAGCCCAGGCGTGAGCCAGACCGCAAAGGTCTCGGCGAAATCTTCGTCCGGATGGCTCTGCGCATACCAATCGTCGAGATGGACCACGTAGCTGCGGCTGAAAGGGCGCGGATGATAGACATCCGGCGTCTCCGCCCGCGAGGTGCGCCCGAAAGTTTGCTGCCACTTTTTCTTTCGGGGCAACTGGTAGGCGTAGCTGTAGGCGTGGGCGGCTTCGTGCCGGATGAGTTTCATGAACCACTCCCTCGTCCCGCCCTCCACTTCGAGCATCATCGTCCGCTCCAGCGCACGCAACCGATCGTGGGCCAGAAAAAACGGAACGAAAATCGCCGGAATACCGACCGGCACAAACCATTCATCGCCGATATGACAGGGCGGCCGCAAAACCAGGCCGCGAGTCGTCAGTTCCTCGTAGAGCTGCCGGATGAGGGGCTTGAGGGCCGTGCCTTCGAGTCGCAACCCGAGCTTGGAAATACGGCGTTCGAGCAATCCCTCGTCGCTCAACGCTGTCCAATCAACCGCATCCATTTCGCGGACGGTAGCAGGGCCCATGGGGCACTGTCACGTTTCTGCATTTAAGCTTTGGAAAAACGATGGGCGTCTCCGTATTCTTCGATGTGCCCGAGAAACTAGAGCGAGCAGACCGGGAATCGGGGACGTTCGGCCACCGAACCAGTCTGCCGCGTTTGGAAAGGCAGTCGTGAAGTTCTCGGAGTCGATTGCGAAGATCGGCCAGCCGCTGACTTACCGGCGTGCCTGGCGTCGCGTGCGCAGGATAATACACCCCGTTCGGATGGAGCCATTGCTCGCCAAGATCGATCAGGAGCGGCTTGGCGAGTTACAGGCCAAATACAGCGCCCTTTCTTTGGAGACGCCGAGCCTGTGGCGCCACTATTCGAAGTATGTCGACGTCAAAAAACATCTCCAGCGCAACATCCAGCGCGCCCAGGACTTCAATCTGCATCGCCTCCCGCCGCAGGAAATTCTCGATATCGGCTGCGGCGGCGGATTTTTTCTTTTCGTCGCCCAAAGCCTTGGCCATCGCGGGTTGGGATTTGATGTCAGCGGCATTCCCGTGTTCGACGACCTGGTTGATCTCCTTGGAGTCGAACGGCTCGAATACAGGATCACGAGTTTCGAAAAGCTGCCGGATTTTGGACGAAAGTTCGATTTAATCACCGCTTTTGCCACTGCCTTTCACGGCGGGCACGAAGATTCCTGGCGCTGGCGCGAAAAGGAATGGGACTCCTTTCTGACGGATCTGAAGGAGCATCTGAAGCCTGATGGCCGGATCTTTTTTGACCTCAATGCGGCCTATGACGGGCAATACTACACGCCCGAAATCCTGAAGGTGTTGCGCAAACACGGCGGGGTGCTCGAACGCAGTAACGTCATCTTTCTCGCGGAAAAATAGTTGCCTGCGAATCCGAATGGCAGGGCAAAAGGGACGTGTTTCAGAGTTGCGCGAAACCCAGCCGGGCACCAATTTCAAAACTTGCGAGGGAGTGTCCGGGTTCTGGAATGTTTCCGCCAAGTTGCGACCGAAGACGATGTTTCGACCAAAACAAACAAAGATAGACCGGCTGGATTTTATTGTTGCCGGGACCCAAAAAGGCGGGACCAGCGCGCTGCACTACCATCTCGATCAGCACCCCAACATCACGATGGCCCACAGCGAAGAGGCACACATGATCGACCACCCGCGACGCCATTTCTTTGACGACGAGAAACGCTTCGGAGGGGGAAAAATCGAATACGACATCCTGCATGAAGGAATAAAGCTTAAGCGTCGCTCGCTCGTGACCGGCTCGGTGACACCGATTTACACCTACTGGAAGCCGGCAATGGAGCGGATCAAAGCTTACTACCCCGGGATCAAGCTCATCATCCTTTTGCGTAATCCGGCGGATCGCGCCTTCTCGCATTGGAATATGTACCGGGAACGCAAACAGGAGAGCCTCGGCTTTCTCGAAGCCATCGCGGAGGAGCCCAACCGCACGCGTGCGGTGCATCCCTTGCAGGTCCGCCGGACCTCCTACCTCGATCGCGGATTTTATGCGGAGCAGATTGAGAGAGTTTTTCGCCTTTTTCCTCGAGAACAGGTACGCGTCATAAAATTCGAAGAATTTCGAAACCGGACCGAGGAAGTAGTGCACGGGGTGTTTGCCTTTCTGGATGTAGAACCGCTGGCGACGGTCAAAAATCGGGAGCAGAATCGAATTCCTTACGAGCGTCGGATGACGGCCGAAGAGCGGCGTTATCTGTATGATGCCTACAAGGACGACATCGCTCGCTTGGAAAACCTGCTGGGGTGGGACTGCTCTGACTGGAAGTCGACCTGATCGCGGTCTGGCTCGCTTCGCGTTCCTGGCTCCGCCGGTCGTCAATTACGCAAGTTTGGCCACTCGAAGCGGGGCTTGCAATTCAGGATCGAGGACCGTGAGCGCTAGTCCATCAGCGGTTGAGTTCCAACATATTGTTCGCGGCGGAATTTCGTTTGCGGACGGGAGCTGTTTGTTGGAAAGCGGAATGAGGTTAGCTTAAACGGAGTTCGCCGAAACGCGGCCCAACGGATCACACCAGCTTCCAAACAAACGAAAGAGGCAGCGGGAAACCCCGCTGCCTCTTCGTTAATACTCGGAGCTTGTGCTCTTAGAACTTTTTCTTCAAAGAGACGTAAAGAAACCGTCCCGTCGCGTCATAGAGGAAGCCAGGATAGTTCGTGGAGTTGCCACCGAATCCGTAGGCCTGCGGAGGATCTACGCCGAAGATGTTGTTGCAACCAAGGGTAATGGTCGTTCCATTCAACACCCGCTGCCAGACTGGCATGCTATAGGTTGATGTTTGAGACACCGCCGACTCGGTCTGTTTGCCGTCGTGGCCCATCGACACATCCTTCGCGTCCTTGGAATAGCCAGCCACCGGCTGATTTTCCACTGGCGGCACATAGGTGAAGTCATACGAGAGTTGTCCGTCGATCGTCCACGTCTGGGCGACATAGTGATTGCGGCCATCGGGCTTCAATTCCTTGAATCCATCGAGGTAACGGATGGTACCGAGGAGGTCCCAGCCATTCCAGTTCCAGTCAAGGCGGTGAACTCCGCGCCACCTGAGGTAGCCGTCGTTACTAACCGAGGCGACAGACGCGACCCCTACGCCGTTAAGCTGAGACGTCTTACCGCCCTGCGTGAGCTGAACCTCGTATTTGTTCACCCACGTTACATTTGTAAGCGAGGTGAAGGTTCCGAAGGAAGTCGGATAGATGTACTGCAGTCCGAAGTCGATACCATTCGCCTGGACGCTGCCGCTGTTGATGAACGGAACAAAGATCCGTGAGATAAATCCGCTCGAATCGCGTTCCACAACTTCGCCGGGCAGCAAGCCACCAAACTGTTCACGATTCAGGATGCCCGGGATGCTCGACTGAACAACCAACCCGGTCTGCTCGATATCCCAAATATCGATTGAAGTCGTCAGACCCGGAACAAACTTCGGCGTCCAGACAAGGCCGGTTGTGAAGGAAACTGAGTCTTCCGGCTGCAGCGTCGGCTCGCTCGTGAAGACGACGTTTTGCTCAGGCTCATTCCGCGCCGGGTCGCCAATCGGCACCGGAGGACCACCCAGCGAAGTGGGCAGGGTATCGGTGACCGCTGTGAGTGCGGAAGTCGGGCTGCCATAGAGCTCGATCAGTGACGGCTCGCGGAAGCCCTTGCCGATTGTAGCACGAATCGTGAGTGACTCATCGATAGGCTGCCAACGGATGCCAAATTTTGGCACCGCCACGTTAGTATTGTTGTTTTCGAACACTTCGTAGCGCACGGCGGCCGACAGTTCCAAGGAATAGAAACCCGGGAAGCTGAAGGTCGGGCTGGTGATTGGAATATTGGCTTCTGCATAGATCGCCCAATCTTTCCGGCCCGCACTAGTGCTTGCACCCTTCGAACTGCCGGCAATATCTCCATCAAGGGAGAGTTGATCGACAACCTGAGTGAGCTGCTCCTTCCGGAATTGGCCGCCAAAGGCGAACCCAACGCCGCCGGCCGGCAACTTGAAGAGCGAGGTCGTGTAGATATTCAAGTCAAGCGTTCCAATCTCGGACGTATCCACATCCTTGGGATGAATGGTAGCGTAGTCAAGACCGTCTGCATTGGACGGAACAGGCGGACCGTGCAATGCGTCAGTGAATGGGTTGAACGCGGTCCCGCCTTCCAGAGCGCCACCCGGTCCAAAGACCGGCGAGTTCTGGTTCAGAATCTGCGACAGACGAGAGTTGGAGACGACTGTCGACTCCGCGGTTGCTTTGATGTTGTTGTAGCGGAAACCAGTGTCGTAACCCCATGTTCCGTCAAACAACTTGTCGCCCTTTAATCCGAGTGTGGCGAGGAAGTTATCGCTCTGATTGTCGAACTTGCGATTGCCGAATTCGAGGAAGCGCGCACGGCTGCCGCCAGAGATGATCTGATTGAACGGGTTGAATGGGTTAACCGCATCAACCGGCAATCCGGTTTGTTCAAAGGTCGGCGTGTTCGGCGGCGCTACACCATTCAGGTTCGTGCCCGGCGGAATCGCGATCACAACGGAGCCGGGCGTGTCGAAGTTGCCGGTCGCGGTCGGCGCCAATTCGTCATGCGAGGCCACGTGCTGGTAGAAGACATCACCGAACAGGACCATTGCATCGCCGAAGATCTTATGGCTGAAGTTGGCGAATCCACCATAACTCTCGATGTCGGGGTAGGAGGCAGAGAATTGGTTGAAGTCAAAACCCGGCAGGCCCCCGCCGCCGCCGCGCACCCGGGCGGTGGCGTAGAGATAATCTGAAGCCGGTGACAAGCCGTTTGAACCGGTCGGTGCGGTGCCGAAGATAATGCCGCTTGCGGGGTTCGGTAAAGTGGCCGGATCCACGCCCGCTGCAATGACCACATCTCTCGACAACTGGAGGTTGTAAGGTGTGGCGTTGCTGCTCAGGAACGGTGGCACGGCCGAGTAACCGCGATCCCGATTGTAGATCGAGTTGCGCTTATAGTAGTTCATCACGCCAGTAACCTGGGTATTGCCATCGCCCACACCGAAGATGACCGAAGCACGAAATTCTCCGGAATCTTTGTCCAGCGTATTTCCATACCCGATCTCAGCTTCCGCGCCCTTGTAGTCGTGGCGCAGCTTGATGTTGACCACGCCCGCAACCGCGTCCGCACCGTAGGTCGTGGAAGCGCCGTCCTTCAGAATTTCGATGCTCTCGATGGCCGCTTCCGGAATCGAGCGCAAATCGAAGAAGGAGGAGGTGCCGCCGTTACCAATCGGATACGGAGCAACGCGCCGGCCGTCGATCAGGACGAGGGTTTCCTGAGGTCCGAGGCCGCGAAGCGAGATCGCCGACGCACCCGGGGTGAAGCCCGTCGCGTTATTCGAAATCGGAACGCCGCCACCGTTGGCCACCGGGAGATCCTTGATCAGTTCTTCCGCGGTCCGGGAGCCTGATTTGTTGATCAGGTCACGGTTGATGTTCAAGACCGGGTTCGGTCCGACTTCCTGGGCGGTCGGAATGTTGGAACCGGTCACGATGATGCGCTCGGTTTCGGCCACTCCTCCACCGGCAATACCACCCGGGTTGCTGTTCGCGCCGGCTGCACCGATCGCTCCAGCGTTGCCCTCTTGAATCGGGCCCGTGTCTGCAGGACTGGCGGCAGGCTGTTGAGCGAACGCACCGGAACCCGCGAGAATCGGAATCGCTGCGCCGACCGCGAGGGCCGTGCGTAGAGATCCGAACTTTGTTTTTACAGTTCTGATCATTAGTTTCTCCATTGGTTTGGTTAGGTTTGGCGGTGAGAATTCAAGAAGAAATCCACCCTGACAAGTATTTTTTTCATTTTTTTGAAAATATTTTTGAACGGCTTCGGCCCTCCTTATGTCGCATTCAGCACCACGGGCGGACTAAAATCGTTCTGCTTGCCTCGTCCTAACGAGCAGTTTCAGCGCCAAAAGAGCGAAATATTTTCTTCCACCCTGAGGCTCAGGGCCGGGCCCAAAACACGGACCGGCTCTTCAAATAAACCGTCGGCCGGAAAAATTCCCGACAATTCCGGACCTCTTCCCGGAAAAAATGCCTCGTTAGGCACGGCCGCGCCGTGGCAGAAAGCGCGCCACCCGTGCCCGCTCCCCGGCAATTCGTCTTTGCCCGTTGCGCTTGACGCTCGCCGGGATGGGCAGCGTAATCTCTCGCTCGATGTTTACGGGGCTGATTGAAGAAGTGGGACGGGTGCGCTGGATTCGAGCGAGCGACGGCGGCACACAATTGCAGGTGACCGCGCCGATGATCGCTGCCGGTCTCCAAACTGGCGAGAGCGTCGCCGTAAACGGCTGTTGCCTGACGGTGACCGCCATTCGCCAGGGCAATCTCACCTTCGATCTTCTCGATGAAACGCTCGCCCGGACCAATCTGCGCGCCCTGCGTCCCGAGAGTCCGATTAATCTGGAACGCGCGCTCGCGGCCAGTGGGAGACTGGGCGGCCATTTCGTCCAGGGACACATCGACGCGACCGCGCGCGTCATCAGCTATGCCCCGAGCGGGGCCGACCATCGGCTCGAAGTGGAACTGTCACCGGACTTCGCCCGCTACGCCGCGCCCAAAGGCTCGGTCGCCCTGAACGGAGTCAGCCTAACGATCGCGGAATTAAGGCCGGAAAGTTTTGTCGTTTGGATCATCCCACACACCCACCGGCAGACGAATTTCGAAAACCTTGCGCCTAACGACCTCCTGAACGTCGAGTTCGACATCCTGGCCAAATACGTCGAACGGATGCTCGCTCCGGCCTAACGAGCGCCCGGGAGAAGCACGCGCCGCTACTTCGCGCCCAGACCGAAGAGGACCGCGGGAATCGTCCGGAGCAGAATCCTGAAGTCCAAGCCTAACGACCAGCGGTCGATATATTCGAGATCGAGCTTCACCCAGTCGCTGAAATCCTTCACCCTATTGCGGCCGCTGATTTGCCAGAGACAGGTCAACCCCGGCTTCACGCTCAGCCGCCGGCGTTGCGCGGTGTTTTCAAATTTCTCCACTTCATAGAGCGGCAACGGACGCGGCCCGACGAGGCTCATGTTGCCCTTCAGGACATTAAAAAGTTGCGGCACCTCATCCATGCTCGTGCGCCGAAGCCAGCGCCCGAGAGGTGTGATGCGCGGATCTTCCTCCACCTTGAAGACTGGTCCGCGCATCAGATTAAAAGGCAGCAATTCCGCACGACGCATTTCCGCGTCGCTCGACATCGAGCGAAATTTATACATCACGAAGGGCTTCCCATTTTTTCCCGCCCGTTCCTGTTTAAAAAGAATCGGTCCCTTCGAAGTCAGCCGGATTCCAATGGCGACAATCAGCATCGGAATGGCCAGCACCACCAGTCCGATGAGAGCACCGATGCGGTCGATCAAACCCTTGATCCGAAACGCCCAGGAGACATCCGGGGTCGAGCGGAAGACCAGCATCGGACGATCGCCGAAGGCATCGAAATCCGGCTTGGCGATCGCGGTCTGGATGAAATTCGCGACCAGCCAGGCCGGGACGCCCTCCAATTCGCAGGCGCCGATCGCCTGCTCGACACGGTTGAGCTGGCCATGCCCGGCGGCAAAGATGACGCGCGAGACCGCGTGCTTGTGCATCGCTTCGACCAGGTCGGAGATTGGCTGTTTCTCAATGTCGATCCGGTCCACTACCTGGAGGAGGATGGTTTCCTCGGGTCTGAGCGATTGCTCCAATGCCGCGATGTCCTGCGGCACACCGGCGAGGAGGACCCGTTCCCGCGCCTGGCCGCGCGCTGCGCGCCGCCGGACGCGCCCCACGATCAGCCGCTCCTTGAAGAGCAGCATTCCGGTCGCGATTCCCATGAAAAGCAAAGGCACCGCGCGGCTGATCAGCGGCAGGCGCAGGAAAATGACACAGGCACTGACGAGGATGGCGAGGTAAAACATCGTGCGCACGATCTGGACGAACGATTTCGCGAGCGTCTTGTTGAACGCGGATTGATAGAATCCCTGAAGATCGAGAAAAATCGGGCCGAAGGGCATGATCACGATCAGGAGCCATTGGTAGTTTTTAAAGGGATCGATCGAATACGGCAGGTCGAGCCATTCCGTGCCGTAGAAGCGCAGCGCGTGCGCGGCGAAGAGAGAGAAGGCGAGGAGGAACGCATCGATAAGTTGCTGGAACTGGGTGTTTAGTTCCTGTTGACGGTTCAGCATGGTATGGGTCGCGACGGTCCGCAGTCTGCCATCGCAGGTTACGCGACCGAAGGCAAAAAAATGAGCGTGCAAGCTTTGGTCAAATCGAACGCGGCGACGGGCCGTCTCGTCGGCGTGATCGCGTCGCTCGCGGCCCTCGCCCGGGCGGCGCGCCTGCGCCAGCCGCCCGATCTCTTCGAGCTCCGGCTCGACGCTCTGCATGATTCGTTAGGCGAAGTCGCGCGCGCCATCCCGGATCTGCGCGCTCCCCTCATCCTCACCGCCCGCCATCCCCGTGAGGGTGGCCGGGGCCGATTGGCCCTGGGCGTTCGACGCGCGCTTCTTTTCCGATTTCTCGAGCACGCCACATTTGTGGACCTCGAGCTTCGCTCCGTCAGGCAATGTCAGTCCCTGGTTGACGAAATCCGGCGCCGCGACATCGGCCTCATCATTTCTCATCACGATCTTCGCCAAACTCCGGCGCCCGCGCAGTTTCGACGCCTAACGAAATCGGCTGCTGGCTTCGAGTCCACCATTTTCAAAATCGCCACCCGCACTGACACCCCCGCGCAACTCGCGCGCCTCGTTTCACTTTTTCTGGAAAACAACCGCCGCCCCATCTCGATCGCTGCCATGGGCATGGGAAAACTCGGCCTCGCCTCCCGCCGGCAGCTCGATCGACTCGGTTCCGCCCTCACCTACGTCGGGCTTGACGAGGCGAACGTCGAGGGGCAGCCCACCCTCAGAGGACTCCGACGCGCCCGGCGCGCGTATATTAAATAAAAGCCTGCCTCGCACATGCCCGAAACCGTCGAACTGCCAAACGCTGTCCCCGTCATGCCCCTGACCGGCGTGCTCCTTTTTCCCAACGCGCTGCTCCCGCTCCACATTTTTGAGCCGCGCTTTCGCAAAATGCTGGCCCACGCCCTCGATGACGACCGCATGCTCTGTGTCGCACTCGTCAGGCCGGAACGTCAGCAATGGCAGACGAGCGATGATTTTTTTCCGGTCAGCACCGTCGGGCTCATCCGGGCCTGCGTCGGGCGGAGCGACGGTACGTCCGATCTCATCCTGCAGGGTATCCGACGGGTGAAATTCAGCGAGTTTGAGCAGGAAACCCCCTTCCCGATCGCCCGGATCAAGCCGCTCAAGACCCGCACCAAGCTGACCGTTGAGACCGACGCGCTCGCCGCCAAGGTGCTCGAATTTTACACCCGCCTGAAGGAAAGCGGACGTGAGTTGCCGGAAAAAATCGATCGTTACCTGAGCGAAATGAACGATCCCGAAATGCTGGCCGATTTGATCGCCGCAACCTTCATCAGCGATCCGGCCCGTCGCCAGCAACTGCTCGAAGAACTGGATTTGAACCAGCGACTGCGGCTCCTCATTCAGTTTCTCCGCGAGGAAACTGCCTAACGATTAATCAATCTTGATTGCACTCCTGCTCGAAGCCAAAGGTGTACGATTACGATTGAGCCACGGCCAGCCGCGCATGCTCTTCGAGCAAATAGCGATCGGTCATCCCCGCGATGTAATCGCAAACCGTCCGGTGCAATCCCTGGCTCTCGATCCGGCGCGCGGCCGTGTCGCCGAGCCGTTCCGGCTCCTCCAGGTAGGCAGCGAAAACCGTCCGCAACATTTCGCAGGCCCGCCGGTTCACCTCCGCCACTCGTGGATGATAATACACATTCTCGTAGAGGAACGTCCGCAGCTCACGGTTCGCCGCCGCCACGCCGTCGCTGTAGCGAATCAAGGACGCCGGTTGCCGTCGTGCTTCCTCAGGATCGGCCGGCGCCGCCGCTGTCATGGCGGCCGCGCTCGTCGCGACCACATCGCGCACCTGCAGGTCGATGATGTCGCGGATGATATTCTTGTGCAGCTCTGCGCCTAACAAATCCGGATTCCGGTGCGCCACCCGCTCATGGCTTCGTTGCCAGATCGCGCTGTCGTCCAGTTGATCGCTGTCGAGAATCGCGAAATCGAGCGCGTCGTCCAGATCGTGGCTGTAATAAGTGATCTCATCCGTAAGATCCGCGATCTGCGCCTCGAGCAATGGCGGGTTCGCCGCGTCGTCTCGTTTTCGAAGCCCTTCCAGCACCTCGAACGTCAGGTTCAATCCCGGAAAAGCCGGGTAGACCGACTCCAGCAATTCAACCACGCGCAGGCTTTGCCGGTTGTGCTCAAACCCGCCGTGCTCGTGCATGCATTCCGCCAGCATCTCTTCGCCCGAATGCCCAAAAGGCGAATGACCGAGGTCGTGTGCGAGCGCGATCGCCTCCGCCAGGTCCTCGTTCAGCGAAAGCGCGCGCGCAATCGTCCGGCTGATCGATGCTACTTCAAAAGTATGCGTCAGGCGGGTCCGCAAATGGTCCGCCGTTCCGTTCAGGAAAACCTGTGTCTTATATTCCAGCCGGCGAAAAGCGCGCGAATGAATGATCCGCGCCCGGTCGCGCTGAAACTCCGTCCGGTAGGCGTGGCGCGGCTCGGGAAATTTCCGGCCGCGCGAGTCGCCCGACTTCTGGGCGTAAGGCGCGAGCGTCTGGCGCTCGTCGGCCTCCATTTGTTCGCGCCGTTTCCAGCCCGCCGCCGGCAGGTTCGCACCCTGCGCGAAATCGTCAGTCTGCATCGTCCTCCTCGGCCATCTTCCGGTCCAGCCGGCGTTTCTCCTCACGTGCCTGTCCCCGCACCACGAGGAGGTCAAAAATCGCCAGCAACACCGCCGTCACCGTGATCCAGGCGCAGGCCAGCCAGTAGAGAATGAACCAGCCCGGCCGGGCATGCGCGTCCAGCATGGGAGCGAGAAACGTTGCGCCGAGAAAGAGCAACACCACCGCCACCAGCACCGTCCAGAACATCACTTGGCGGCGGGTCTGCCGGTCGCGCAGGATGCCGCGCGTCGCATGGGTGGCAAAAGAAGCGATCCGCAGCTTGCGGTCGCCAGGCGGGCGCTCTTCGTTAGGCGGAATCATCTGCGCCTAACAAAATCGCGTGCGCGCGATTGAACGCAAACATGCGTCACCTGCTCTTCTTTCTTTCGTGCGGAAAGCGTCCAGCGCCCAGGCGCCGAATTTCTGCATATCCATGGTGCCGTTAGGCAAGCGATTTCTGGACCCCGCGGCAAGCAATGGTTCTGGAAAGTGCGAGACCCTATCGCACTGCCCAACGAAATCCGCTACCCATCGCCAGTGGGAATGTTCTACGCTTTCTTATGCAGCGCGACGAACGGTGTGCATCTGAAATCGAGCTGGTCGGCCAGGCCAGCATCCGGCCGAAGCTGGAATCTGAGCCACTAACCCCCGAAAACCTCCGGCTCGCCGAACCCGTCCGGCGAAGCAGCGACATCGGTTTGCTCTCGACTGGCGTCGAGATCGCCTGCGACCTGCGGGAGATCACACATCCCGAAGGCCGCTTCCGGCGCGCCGACGGCACCCGCTACGACATTTGCGTGATGGAAATGCAGGCCCTTCCCGATCTCCGAGCGCCGGCCATTTCGAGAGAAAACTTCGTCGGCGATTGCGCCGACAATCAGCCGGCTGTCATCCGGCTCGGCAACGTGAAGCAAAGCAGCTTCCGCCTCTGCCTCATCTCGCCCGGTCAAGCTTTCGGCACTGTCGCCGTGGATGGTAAGTCGTCGGCGATCACAAGCGGTTAGCCGCCGGGAACTCAGCCGGGGACGCTGAAGCTAGAGCAAGAGCAGGGAAGGGTTTTCCAAAAGCTGCCGGAGCGCTTTCAAATAATTCGCGCCGATCGCGCCGTCGACAACCCGGTGGTCGCAGCTCATGCCGATCTTCATCCGGTAGCCGGGGACGATCTCGTCGTCTTCGTCCACGACTGGTTTTTTTACGATCGCGCCGATGGAGAGGATGATGGCCTGCGGCGGGTTGATGATGGCGGAAAAGTAATCGATGCCGTAGCTGCCGAGGTTGGAGACGGTGAGGGTGCCGCCTTGGAATTCTTCCGGCTTCATCCGCTTGTTGCGGGCGCGGTGGGCGAGGTCTTTAACCGCGGCGCTGATCTCGCGGATCGATTTGTTTTGCGCGGCTTTGATGACCGGGGTGACGAGGCCTTCCTCGATCGCGACGGCTACGGCCAGGTTCACGTCGCCGTATTGGATGATCGCGTCGCCGTCGAAGGCGGCGTTAACTTTCGGCTCGCGCAGGGCGGCGGCGATCGCGCCTTTAAGGATGAAATCGTTGACCGTGATCTTGGTCGCGTCATCCTCTTCGCCGCCGGATTTGAGCTCGGCCCGGACGCGCATGAGCGGGTCGGCGTTGATCTCAATGTTGAGGTAGAAATGCGGGACGGGGCCGAGGCTGGAGACGAGGCGATCGGCGATCACTTTGCGCATGCCGGTGAGGGTGATGCGGGCGGTTTCGCCGGCGGAGATCTCGGGCGCGGCGATTTTGGTTTTCTTGGCGGGAGCGCTGGGAGCTGCGGCCGACATGGCCGCCTCTACATCTTTTTCCACGATGCGGCCGCCAGGACCGGTGCCTTTGAGACTCGCCAGGTCGATGCCTTTCTCGGCCGCGATTTTCTTCGCAAGAGGCGAGGCTTTGACGCGGCCGGACTCCGGTTTTTCTTCGGGGGCTGCGGCCGGCTTCTTCGCCTCTGGGGCTGCGGCCGGCACGGCCGCCTCTACAGGCTTCGCCTTCTTTTTCTCGGGAGCCGGCGCTTCGGCTTTTTCGATTTCACCGCCTTCGCCGCCTGTTTCTTCCGCCTCGTCGGACTTGGCGGGTGCATCCTCACCTTCAACGCCGATAAAGGCGATCGGTTCGCCGACGTTTACCTTACCGCCTTCCTGCACGTAGATTTCTTTCAGGACGCCGTCATCGGTCGCTTCCCATTCCATCGTCGCCTTGTCGGTTTCGATTTCGGCCAGGACTTCGCCGGCGGTCACTTCGTCGCCGATTCTTTTCTTCCAGCTGACGAGCGTCCCCTCAGTCATCGTGTCGCTCAGTTTCGGCATTTGGATCTCAGGCATGGCGGAGAAGGCGTTTCGTTAGGCTTAACAAATCTTTTTGACCGCCGCGACGATTTTCTCGGCGTTCGGCAGGACGGCCTGTTCGAGACGCTCGTTGTAGGGCATGGGGACGTCTTCCTGCGAGACGCGCTGGATCGGGGCGTCGAGCTCGTCGAAAATTTCCCGCTGAATCCGGTAGGCGATCTCGGCCCCGACGCCGCAGAAGGGGCGATCCTGTTCCGCGATCACAACCCGGTGGGTTTTACTGACCGACGCGAAGACGGCCGGCCAATCGAGCGGCTTGATCGAGCGCAGGTCGATAACTTCGGCGTTGATCTTCTCGCCCGCTAATTGCTCGGCCGCGGCCAGCGCCATCGGGACGGTTTGGGCGTAGGAGATAATGGTGACGTCGCTTCCTTCCCGTTTCGTTTCCGATTCGCCTAACGGAATCAGAAGTTCGACATCCTCATCCTCAATCTCGCCTTTGTGGCTGTAGAAAAGTTCGCACTCCAGGACGAGGACCGGATTGTTGTCGCGGACGGCGGTCTTGAGCAGGCCTTTCGCGTCGCGCGGCGTAGCGGGCGTGCAGATTTTAAGGCCGGGGACGTTGGCGTAGAGGCACTCAGTGGCGTGGGAATGGGTCGCGCCGAGCTGGTGAGCCGGGCCGTTAGGCCCGCGGAAGGTGATCGGGATGTTGAACTGGCCGCCCGACATGGTGAGCATGTTGGGCGCGTTGTTCACGAGCTGGTCGAACGCGACTAACGAAAAGCTGAAGGTCATGAACTCGACGATCGGGCGCAGGCCGACCATGGCAGCGCCGATCCCGAGGCCGGCAAAACCGTTTTCGCTGATCGGGGTATCGATGATCCGCTCGGCGCCAAAGCGATCGAGCAGGCCCTGGCTGACTTTGTAAGCGCCATTGTACTCGGCTACTTCCTCGCCCATCAGGAAGACGTTCGGATCGCGCGCGATTTCTTCGGCGAGAGCTTCGTTGAGCGCCTGGCGGTAAGTGATTTCTCTCATGCTTCGCCTCCGCTGGTCTCGCCATTTGGAGAGGCGGCCGTGTCAGCCGCTTTCCTGGATTTGCCCGGCGACGAAGAACGGCGCGCCGGTTTGGTGGCGCGCGCTTTTGCGAGCGACACGCCCGCCTCTACACCGCCTTCGGCGTCGTTGCTTGCGTAGGTGTATTTGTAGAGATCCTCGAGCGGCGGCTCGGCGCTTTTCTCGGCGAACTTCACGCTCGCCATCGCCTGCTCTTTCGCGCTTTTGTCGAGCTTGTCGAATTGCTCGTTGGTCAATTTCCCCTCCCGCGTGAGCTGGGCGCGGAGACGTGTGATCGGGTCTTCCAGGCGATATTTTTCCAGCTCTTCCTTGGTCCGGTAACTCGCCGGGTCTGACATGGAATGGCCGCGATAACGATAAGTGCGCGCCTCGACAAAGGCCGGATGCGGATCTTTCCGGATGGAGGCGATGATCTCGCCCAAACTGTCGCGCACCTCGCGGAAGCTCATCCCATCGACTACGACGCCCGGCATATCGTAGCCCTCGGCGCGATCGACGATCTCCTTGAGCGAGGTCGAGCGTTTCACCGAGGTGCCCATGGCGAAGAAGTTGTTTTCGCAAATGAAGATGACCGGGAGCTTGAAAAGCCCCGCCAGATTCAGCGCCTCGTGGAAACCGCCCTGGTTGATCGCGCCGTCGCCGAAAAAGCAGAGCGTGACCCGGTCTTCCTTGCGGTATTTGGAGGCGAACGCCATTCCGGCCGCGAGCGGGACATGCGCGCCGACGATGGCGTGACCGCCGTACATGTGATTTGCCTTGTCGAAATAATGCATCGAGCCACCGAGGCCGCGCGAGCAGCCGGTCACTTTGCCGAAAAGCTCGGCCATGCAGGCATCGGCGCTCGTTCCGCGAGCCAGGGCATGGGCGTGATCGCGATAGGCAGTGATGAGATAATCATCCGGCCGGGTTGCGGCGACGGCTCCGGCCACGACCGCTTCCTGCCCGATGTAAAGGTGACAAAAGCCGCCGATCTTCTGCGCTTGATACTGCTGGCTCGCGCGCTCCTCAAAGCGGCGGATCAGCAGCATCATCGCGAGCATCTCGACTTCGTCGCGTTGCTCCGGCGAGGACATCGCGGTCAGTGCGCTAACGAACGACTCGTGGCGGACGGCAAGGCAGCGGCGCGCCGGCTGTAGCTCATGCAGGCGACAAAGAGGAGGGTGAAGAGCAAATCACTCGCGAGCGAGTTACGGAAAAACATCCAGGTCGGGGTCGCACCGTATTGCGGCAACCCAACGGTCAGGGCCTGGATCAGGCCGGCGAAATTCTTCACGTAACCGGGATCGGTCAGCCAGGAGAAGAAGTTCGTGATCCCGTAGAAAAGGGCGGAGCCAGCGAGGGAAGCGGGGATGATCGTTTTGAGCGAAGGCCGGCGGCTGATTGCGAGCCCAAGCAGACCAACAAGGGCGAAGGCGAAGTAGCGACAGAAAATCAACGGATCGAGCAGTGAAGCCTTGTAGTAAACATCGAGCACGAGGTCGGAAACGAGGAGGGCCGCAAACGGGACGGTGAATTTGTATTTGCGCGGAAAATAAATCGCGCTGCAAAGAGCGATCGCGGCCAGCGGAGCGAAATTTGAAAGCCACGCGCTCCCGCCGTCCTGCACGATGATGGCGGAGGCGATCCGGTAAATGACCGCGAACAAAACGAGAATAAGCGCAGGAATCATGGGCAAAACTCAACTGTTCCGGGCGAGATGCAATGCAGATTTCTTATCTCGTGACCGTGATCGTAATCGCTCTTCAAAAGAATCGATCACGAGCATGATTACGAGGGAGAGGCGGAAGCTTTGGCCGCCGCCTTGTTCAGGCGGGCTTTGCGGCGATTGGCGACGTTCTTGTGGATGATTCCGCGTTTGGCTGCCTTGTCGAGCGCCGAGACGAGCTCGCGGGTCTCCTCCGGTTTCGCGCCGGACGCATGGCGTTTCGTGAGCGAACGCAGGTGAGTCGTCACGCTCCGGTTGCGAAGGGTGCGGCGTGGGTTTTGACGAGCGCGTTTAGCGGCAGATTTCGAATTGGCCATGAGTCAGGAATTTGTGAGCGGGCAGGGTCGCGGACCCGCGCTTGCTTGTCAAGGTGTAGCCGGGATGGAGGATCCCGGTCCTGAGCCCTTTCTCACATCCTTTGTTCAAACGGGTGCCACCACTGAGCGCGATTCGTTGGCCGCAGTCTCCGACCCCGGCTACAGTCCAGTGCAATGGAGCTGTTTTGGTGGAGCGCCACCCTCGTATTGATGGCCGTCGGCCTCATCGGAACGGTCCTGCCCGTGTTCCCCGGTACGATCATTATTCTCTGCGCCGCTATCCTGCACCGGATCATGCTCGGTCCGGAGAAAAGCCTGGGCTGGGCGGGGTTCGCAGTGCTGGTCCTGCTCACGCTTGTCTCCTATGCGGTCGATTTTGCCGGCAGTTGGTTCGGCGCGCGGCGATTCGGCGCGACGCGCTGGGGCGGTCTCGGTGCCGTGGTGGGCGCCATTGTCGGCATTTTTTTTGGTCTACCCGGGCTCCTCGTTGGACCGGTCGTGGGCGCGCTGGCGGGAGAAATTTTGGGCGGAATGAAGCTGATCGACGCAGGGCGAGTCAGTTGGGGCGCGCTCCTCGGCAACCTGGCCGCCATGCTGGGCAAACTCCTGATCGCGCTCGCGATGGTGAGCTGGTTTTTGGTTGCTACGCCGGCGCCCTTTTAGACGCTTAGCGGCGGGGCGAAGCAGAATCGAGTTTCGCGTAGACGCCGATCAAGGGGCGATGCGACGGGGTAGATGCTCGGAAATCGCTCACGAAACCGCGCGCGGTGCGAATTTCGACGTGGCCGGCGGCCCGGCCGGAGCCGTAGACCAGAACTGAGCCGATCGGCGCCTGATACGGATCGCGCACCGGAAGGCGCGTGAAACCATAGGAATGTACCAGTTCGTCGCCCGCCTGCCGCGCAAGGGCAGTCTTGGGATAGGAACTAACTGCGCCGGATGCGAGCAGCGCCTGTTTGACGTAACGCCAGCAACTTCTTCTCGAATGCGCATTCGCACGCTCTTCCGCGATTGTGGCAGCCCGTGTCAGCTTTGGATCGAGGTGCGGCAGATTCTTCAACTTGCCGGTGTAATGGGAGATGATTTCAGTCGACTGCACCTTGCCCTTGGCGTCGACATAGACAAAACGAGTCTCCGATTTGGAGAGACCGGCGGCCTCGAGATTCGAGAGGGCGAGGATACAACTGAGAAAGAGGAAAAAACGAAACACGCGTGATTCTTATGAAGGCAGATCCGATGCCATGCAATAAAAAATTTCCCGTCCGGACAAACTTTTTTGCCGCGTGGTTTCCAAGATCGTGCGGAAAGGCTTCGGTAATTCTCTAACTAGGATTGGCATAGCGGAGAAAAATTGAGACGCAATTTGCCCACATCGGGAGGAAACCGGTTCTCCGGATATTTCTCTGGCGATTCTTTCTAGCCAACGATCCGCCCACTCACCTCACCGAAGCCGACCCGGTAGCCATCTCCTTCCGCCCAGCCGCTGATCGTCAGGCGATCGCCGTTCTCCAGCCATTTGCGCGTCTCGCCGCCTGGCAATTGCAACGGGTTGGCCCCGCGCCAGGTCAGTTCCAGCATGCTGCCACGCCCGTCCTCAGCGGGGCCGCTGATCGTGCCACTGGCCAGAAGGTCGCCCGGCTGCAGGTTGCAGCCACCGACGGTATGGTGCGCCAGCTGTTGCGCGATGCTCCAGTAGAGGTTCTGGAAATTGCTCCGGGTGATGGTTTGCGGCGCGCGCATCTTCGCGGTCTGCAAAGTCGCTTCCAACTGGATATCGAAAGTGAAATCGTCCGGCGCGCGCAGATACTCCATCGGCGGCGGATCCTGGGTCGGGAGCGGTTTTCGAAAGGGCTCGAGCGCTTCAAGGGGCACGATCCAAGGCGAAATGCTGGTGCAGAAATTTTTCGCGAGGAAAGGACCGAGCGGTTGGTATTCCCAGGTCTGGATGTCGCGCGCGCTCCAATCGTTCATCAGGACGAGCCCGAAAATATGATCCGCCGCGTGTGCGATCGGGACCGGCTCGCCGAGTTTGTTAGACGGACCGACGAAGAAGGCCGCTTCCAGTTCAAAATCGAGTGCCCGTGTAGCGCAGAAAATTGGCGCCTCCGCGTCCGGCGGCTTGATCTGGCCATGCGGCCGGCGCACCTCGGCCCCGCTCGGCACGATCGAACTGGCCCGCCCGTGATAGGCGATCGGGAGCCATTTCCAATTTGGCATGAGCGCGTTTTCTGGCCCGCGAAACATCGTCCCGACGTTGAAGGCGTGGTGATAGGAAGAATAGAAATCGGTGTAGTCGCCAATCCGCGCCGGCAACTGCATCGTTACCTCCGCCTGCCGATGGAAGGCTCGCGCCCGCAGTGCTCGGTCGTCGCGAAGGGTCGCGGTCTCGGCCGCGAGCAGGTGCTGCAAAATCTCACGTGTCCCGCGCCAGGCCGGGCGGCCGAGAGCGAGAAAAGCGTTCAGCGAGTCGCCGGCGAAGATTGGGCGCGAGCCAAGGTTTAGCCCGCGAAAATGTCCACCCTCTTCGAGGACGGCGAGATCGAGGACGAGCTCGCCGATCGCCACTCCGGCCCGGGCCGGACCTTCGTTAGGCCGAAAAATTCCGTAGGGCAGGTTCTGGATCGGAAAGTGCGACTCAGGCGCGACCTCGATGAAGGAGCGAAGCGGTGTGGACATGGTTCAGGGTTTCTCAAGAAGGCCGAGCGCGCGCAGATCGTTGCGCGGTTCATCAAAGCTGCAACTGCCTAACGACGTCACGAGCTGGCGGCGAGCGGTGATCTGCGCGGTCGAGATTTTCCAGTCGCGCCAGCGCATCACCTCGTCATCGAAAGTGAACGAGCTTCCGTCCTCCTCGGCCAGCATTTCCTGGGTCTGGCTTTCGCTCCAGCGATGCTCGGCCGCGAGCACCCCCGCCCCGAGGACGTTGAGGAAACCGTGCATTTTCGTCCCGACACTTTCCTGAAAGAGACGGACCGGGTGATGCAAACCGGCGGTAAACTTGATCGGGACACGGTGCCGGGCCGCCGTCACCAAAGTGCGGGCGATTTGCTCGCCACCGGGAAAAGCGTCCGCCGTAACCCCGCCGGTGCGAAGTTTAAAGCCCGCTCCACTGCCGGAAAGCGCTTCGATCGTCTTGGTTGCCTTCTCGGCTGGTGCCTCCCAGAAAACATTCAGCGCCAGATCGCCCAGAGTAGCGCGGGCCACGCCTAACGATTTCGCCACCGGCCCCGGGGGCAACGGCATTTCGAATTGCCTGACCGTAACCAAACCCTTGTGTCCGTTGTGAAATTCCTTGATCGACTCTGCCACATTCTCGAGAGCGCGCCGGAACTCGGGCGGCTTCGTCGTCTTCGGGCCGAGCGCGGAAACGTCGAGCGGATGTTCGACGTCGAAGGCCGCCAGTTGGGCCCGCGCTTCGCCAAATTTTGCCACTGGCAAGATGAAGGCACCGAGCATCCAGCGCTCGGCGCAACGCAGATAGGCCGCCTGATTTTGCAACGCCGGTTCGAGCACGAGCTCGGCCGGCGGGAAAAGTCCCGCGTAATCGATCGCATGGGAAAGAAGGGCGCGTAAGGAAGCAGCCGGCATTGGGAGAGAACTCAACGGCGCAATCACCGCGCTCGTCAACCAGTGGTTTCATCCCGCGCTCCCCACCGCCGCGTTCCTACCTCGCGGCTCTGTCCAAAAATTTGCACTCAAGATGATTTCTTTTCCCGCAATTCGAAGCAGCGGGACGCGTAAACGCGGCCCGGCAACCGATTCAGCGAGCGGTGGAAATCGAACTCGAGAAGGTGCTTTCCGAACGCAAGGAAGGGGAAGAAGACGTGAAAAACACGGTCGTCACGCCGCGTCTGCGCGTGCACCATCTGCTCCGCCGTCCCTTCGATACACGCTCCTTCGCCACGACCGGGCTCTTCCTTCTCGCGGTTTTCTACACAATCTATTTCATCCGTTCGCTCCTCCTCCCTATCGTGCTTGCGCTTCTTCTTAGCTACCTTCTCCGACCGGTCATACGCGGATTGGCCAAGGCGAAAATCCCGCCCCTCGTCGGTTCCGCGTTCCTCCTCCTCTCGCTCGTCGGATTGACCGGCTACGGCGTTTCCTTCCTCGCTGCGCCGGCCTCCGGTTGGCTGGAAAAGGCGCCTTATAGCCTGCGGGAATTGCAACATAAGTTGGTCCCTTTTAAGAGGCCGATGGAGAAGGTCGCTCGGGCTAGCGGCGCAATCGAGAACCTGACCGCGACCGAAGACAAGCAGGCCAAACCGCCGACCGTGGAAGTAAAAAAGGAGCCGCTGACCCAACGGTTGATGGTACAGACGCCGGAGCTGTTGATCGGCGCCCTGACGACCCTCATCCTGCTGTATTTTCTCCTCGCTTACGACGGCGTCTTCCTCGCCAAGGTGATCAAGCTTATGCCGACGCTCTCCGACAAAAAGCGCGCCGTCTCGATCGCGAACGAAATCGAAGCCCAGATCTCGCGTTATTTGTTTACCGTCACCCTCATCAATTGCGGCCTCGGGATTGCAGTCGGAACGGTAGTTGGCCTCCTCGGTCTGCCAAACCCGCTAATGTGGGGCGCGATGGTCGCGCTCCTGAATTTCGTTCCCTACATCGGCGCCCTCACCGGCATCATTTGCATGACGTTAGGTGCGGTCCTTAGTTTCGACAGTCTCGGTTATGCGATGCTTTTTCCGCTATCTTACTTTGTCATCGCCACCCTCGAGGGGAACTTCATTACGCCTTTTGTGATGGGACGTTCCCTGACATTGAATCCGGTGCTCGTCCTGCTCTCGCTCACGTTCTGGGGCTGGATGTGGGGCATTATCGGAATCATTCTCGCGGTTCCGATCCTGGCCGCCTTCAAGATATTCTGCAGCCACATCGAGCCGATGGAGCCGCTCGCGGAATTCATCAGCTGACCGACCGGCGGATCGCCGAGATTCGCATTGCCGCCTCGCCGGCACTTGTGGAAGCTCCCTGCCATGAACAGGCGCGAGTCAACCCACGGCCAGCCGCGCGTCTCTACAGCGGTTGGACCGACACTGAGAATCCTCATCCGAGTCTGCGCGGTGCTGCTTCTTGTCGTCGTCCTCGTAGCCATCGTCCTCGTCGTCGGGCGCAATCGCGTCATCGCGAGCGCGCAGGAGGCACTGGCGGCCGACTTCGCCAAAACCTCGACAATGCCGCCACACAACCAGCGTCCGGAAAAACTGGACCGCGACCTGGTGCGGGTCCTCGTGCTCGACGGAGGCGGCATCCGGGGCTTGATCACGCTCGAGATTCTGGCCGCGCTCGAGGAGAAAACAGGCCGGCGAGCCGGGGACCTCTTCGACGTCATCGCTGGTTCTTCGACCGGCGGCATCATCGCCACACTCCTCACCCTGCCGGGAGACGACGGACGCCCTTGCTACAGCGCGAGTGATCTTGTGGGTATCTATCGCGATTTCGGCGCGAACGTCTTCCGCTCCTCCTTGGCCTATAAAATTTTCACGCTCGACGGTTTTGTCGGTCCGAGATTTCCGCGGCTCGGGCTGCGTGGGCTGCTGCTCGACAAGATCGGCTTCGTGCACATGGCGGACCTGACCAAACCGATCTGGTTTCCGTCCTATTCCGACACGAACCGCGAGCCGTTTTTTTTTCGCAGCCGCGAGATCCCGTCCGCCGAAATCTCAGGAAGCGACGAATACCTGGTAGCCGACGCGATCATCGCGGCGACGACCGTGCCTGGCATCTTCATGCCAGCGGAAATCAAAACGACCGACGGCGGTGATCTCGGCCTGATCCTGGACGGGACGATCTATGCGCCGAATCCGGTGATGTCCGCGATTCTAGGCGTGGGACATATTTATCCCGGCAAGTCCATCTACCTGGTCTCGCTCGGGACCGGTGGCGCGGGCTCGTCTTTCGGCGTGAAAGAGGCGAGCGGTTGGGGCATGGCGCAATGGCTGCCGCGCGTGCTTGAGACAATGGCCCACGCGCAGGCGGTCTTCGAGAACGACTTCGCGAGGCTCGATAACCTTCCAAATGGCAGGCCGCTCTGCGCGCAATATCACCGGATCGACAAACCGTACATTGCCGGTTGGTCGTCATGGTTCGACATCAGCCGCAAGAATATGGATGCACTGGCCGCCTTCGGTGCGACTCTCGCGCACGAAGATGACGCTCAGATCGCCAAAATCGCCCGAGATCTTCTCGCGATCGGCGAGGCCAGCGGAGAAATCGCGCAAGAATACCGGGAGCCGGCGTCGGCGGAATGACCCAGCGCTCAGCCGCGGAATGAACAGTTTAACTTGCCGTCCGAGCGGCTCGCACGTTAGAAGATTGCGTGGCTGATATCGCAAACCAACCCATCGCGCCTAACGAGTCGTCGGCGACCGAGGCTTACTCCCGCAAGAATCCTTTCCCCGGCCGGTTGCTCGTCAACCGGCGCTTGAACAGTCCTGACTCGGAAAAGGACACCCGCCATTTCGAAATCTCGCTCGAAGGTTCCGGAATAACCTACGAAGTCGGCGATTCGATGGCGGTCTACCCGACGAACGATCCCACCCTGGTCGCTGAAATCCTGGAGGCGCTCGGGGCCACGGGCGACGAAGAGATCGTGGGCCAGCGCAGCGGGCCGACTACCCTGCGCGAAGGTTTGCTCCGTGATCACAGCATCACTCAGGTGACCCCGAAATTTCTCAAGGCGATCGCGCAACGCGCTTCCGCCGCCCCGCTCTTGAATGAACTGCTCGAGCCGGAACGGAGAAACGACCTTGCGACCTACGTTTGGGGCTTGGAAATGATCGATTTTTTGGTCGAACATCCCTCCATCAAATGGACGCCCCAGGAATTCGTCGCTCTGCTTCCCAAACTCCAGCCGCGCCTCTACTCCATCGCTTCCAGTCTCAAGCTGCATCCCGGCGCGGTCCATTTCATTGTCGACGTCGTGCAATACCGCAGCCATGGCCGGACTCGGAAAGGTGTTTGCTCCACCTTCCTGGCCGAACGCTGCTCCGATTCGCCCGCTCCGATCTTTCCGACCGCTTCGAAATTCCGGCTGCCCGAGGATAACGACGTCCCCATCATCATGGTCGGCCCGGGCACAGGTGTCGCGCCTTTCCGAGCGTTTCTGCAGGAACGTCAGGCAATCGGCGCTCGCGGCCGGAACTGGCTGTTCTTCGGGGCGCAGCGCGAAAAGAGCGATTACTATTACAAGGAAGATTTCGACCAATTTACCGCGGACGGAATTCTAACCCGAATCGACACCGCTTTTTCACGCGACCAGGCGCACAAGATCTATGTGCAAGACCGGATGATGGGCGCGTCGGGCGACGTTTGGAAATGGCTTGAAGAAGGCGCTTACTTTTACGTCTGCGGGGACGCCAAACGGATGGCCAAGGATGTTGACGCCACTCTGCGTCAGATTGTGCAACAGGAAGGTGGTTTCAGCGAAGAGAAAGCGAACGGGTACGTCGAAAAGCTGAAGAACGAGAAGCGTTATCGCCGCGACGTTTATTAGCGACGCCGACGTCTTCTATCAAAGGACGACTGGCCGCCCTTCAGTCATGACCAGCATCTTTTCCTCTACGCCGTGGGCACGCGCACTCGAGAGCAGGCGCTCCGGCGGCTCGTGCAGCGGCTCGTAGCCGAGGCGGAAGGTGCCATAGTGCATCGGCACCAGTTTCCGCGCCCGCAACTCGAGAAAAGCGCGAACTGCTTCCTCCGGGTTCATGTGCACTTCGCGTTTGCTCGGCGCGTCGTAAGCCCCGATCGGGAGGAGCGCGATCTCGATCGGAAAACGCGCCCCGATCTCCGCAAAGCCGGGAAAGTAAGCGCTGTCACCGCAGTGAAAAATCGAGCGCTCGTTGGCCTCGATCACGAACCCGCCGAAACCCCGGTGCTGATCGGCAAGGAGCCGCGCGCCCCAATGATGGCATGGCGTCAGCGAAATCTTGAGCGGCCCGGTTTGGACCTGTTCCCAATGCTCGAGCTCGTGCACGATGTTGAAGCCGAGATCGTGCACCAGGTTCCCCACCCCGGTCGGGACGACGATCGGCTGGTCGGCCGCGACCCGGCGCAGGCTGCGCCGATCGAGATGATCGAAATGGGCGTGGGTCACGAGGACGAGATCGATCGAAGGCAGGTTATCGATGTGAAAACCGGGGCGTTTCAGCCGCTTGATTACGCTCAGCCACATCGACCAATTCGGATCGATCAGCACGTTCATGCCCGCGACCTGGATGAGGAAAGAGGCGTGTCCGATCCAGGTGATGCAGACCTCTTTCGGGCCGACCTTCGGAAAGAGCGGCGTCCCGCGATCGCCGGAGCGCTTCGTAAAAAGCGAGGGAATCAGGACCTCGGTGAGGAAATTCCGCTTGTGCCAGTCGAGGCCGGGCTTCAAGCCGACGCGCTTGGGCTTGCTCGCCAGCGCGCTTCCGTTTTTAGCAGAAGCGCGCACGACCTGGGTGCGCTTTTTCCGCGAAAAAGGTGTCGGCACAGTCGGCCAACCATATAAACTAACGCCGGTGAAGCAATCGTTTTGCGGGACGCCCGCGGGACCGGATAAACGGCTGCTTTTTGCCTAACGAAATGTTCTCCGATGAATCCCGTTGTTTCCCGCCGGCAACCGCTCACGGGAGTCGCGATTTTCGCCCTCGCCGGCATCCTGCTCGCGGAGTTCTTCGTCCTCCCGCTCACCTGCGTCGGCCCGGCGCTCGCGCTTGCCGCGATCGTTAGTCTGGTCCGGCCGAGATGGTGGCTGACCTATCCGCTCATCGCTGCTCTCTATTTCGCGCTCCATCAGACACAGTTGCGCGACGCGCCCGGCCGCGAGCTCAGCGCTCAGCTTGGCGAACGGCCGCGCGTGGTCTCGGTCGGCGGAACCGTCGCCAGCGAGCCGAAACTTTCGCCTAACGACTATACGACCTTTCTCCTTCGGCTCGATTCGATCGAATTCGATGGCCGGCGCGAGCCCTGCACCGCGACGGTTCAAGCGCGCTGGAAAGCAAATCCAAAGCTGGGCGATGAGATCCGGCTCAACGGAATCGCCGAGCGCATTCCACCGCCACGCAATCCCGGCGTCTTCGATCTCCGTGCCTACCTCGCGCGGCGCGATGTCTACCAGAGTATTTTTGTCCGCTACCCGGAAAACGGGACGATCCTGCGCGCCGGCGGCGGCAACCCGGTGGTGCGCGCAGCGGCCCGGGCGCGCAACTGGATGCGCACCACCCTGACCCGCGATCTGGAAAATTCGCCCGACGTGGCGGCACTGATCAACGGAATGGCACTCGGCCTCCGGCACGACACGCCTAACGACATCGAAGATCCTTTTCAGCAGACCGGAACACTTCACTTGTTTGCCGTCGCCGGACTCCATGTCGCGATCGTGGCGCAGTTGCTCTGGATTCTGGCGTCGCTCCTCCGTCTCCCGCGAATGGCGGCCGCCGCCCTCATCATTCCATGTCTTTTCTTCTACTCTGCGATCACCGGCTTCCACGTCTCAAGCCTGCGAGCGGCGACGATGGCCGCTTTTTTGTTAGGCGGAATTTTCTTCGATCGCCCGGTCCTCGCCCTCAACAGCCTGGCCGGCGCCGCACTTGTCATCCTGGCGTTCGATACCAACCAGCTTTTCACTTCCGGCTTCCAGCTTTCCTTTGCGGTCGTGGGAGCGATCCTGCTCATTGCCGAGCCGATCTCGCGAAAGCTGATTCGCGCAGGAGAACCAGATCCCTTTCTTCCGCGCAGTCTCCTTTCGGCGGGCCAGCGCATTTTCCAGGGCGGATTCTATTGGGGTGTGCGCGCAGTTTCCGTCTCGACCGCGGCCTGGGCCGGTTCGCTCCTCCTTATCATTTGGTATTTCTACCTCGTCACCCCGGTCTCGCTCCTTGCCAACCTGATCGTGGTGCCCGTGGCCTTCTGTGTTCTTGCCGTCGGCTTGATGTCGTTAGGCGCGGCGGCTTTTTCGCCGGCGTTCTCGCTCGTGTTCAACAACGCCAACTGGAGTTTGGCGCAGCTTATTCTCGGTCTGGTGCAGGTCTTCGCACAGATACCGACCGGACACGCATATGTCGAACGCCCGCATTGGCCAAACGGCGCGCGGGCCGAGATCACGGTTCTCGATGCCGGGGCGGGCGCGGCCATCCACCTTCGCACCGGCGGGGAGGACTGGCTCTTCGATGCCGGAAGCGCGCGTGATTTCGAGCGCTTTCTGCGCGACTACCTGCACTCGCGCGGAATCGATCGACTCGATGGCCTTGTCCTTAGTCACGGCGATTCGTTGCATATCGGTGGAGTCGGCGCAGTCCTTGACGAGTTTCGGCCGCGGCGGGTGATCGACAACGACGCAGCGGATCGTTCCAGCGTCCATCATGCCCTAATCGCCAGGCTGAAAAATCGCGAGCTTGCCGAGCAAGGCCGCGCCTTCGCGATCGGTCGCGGTGTCACGGCCCGCATCTTATATCCGCCCGCTGGTTTAAAAGCGAAGGCGGCTGACGATCAGGCGCTGGTCGTGCAACTTCTCATCGCCGGGAGACATCGTGTCCTCCTCGTCTCGGACAGCGGCGTGCAAACTGAGCGCTCACTACTCACTGGGCCTAACGACCTGCAAAGCGACATCCTTATAAAGGGCCAGCATTTTTCCGGCGAATCGGGCTCGGCGGAATTTCTCGACGCCGTTCAGCCGCAACTGATCGTCGCCACCTCGATCGACTTCCCGGCACGTGAGCGGATTCCGGACGACTGGGCGCGGATGATCCGCGAACGGGGGATTCAACTCCTCCGCCAGGATAAAACAGGCGCGATTACCCTGGAATTTTATCGCGACCAGTGGCGGGCCACACCCTTCATCGATCAACCGATCTTGCGTAGTAAGAGTCGATAAATTGGCGCGCCGTCCGCCAGGAAATGCTTCTCGAAAGTCGTAATCGGAAATATTTCCTCCGGCGAGGGGTCGATCTCTCGAAACATGTCCGCCGAAATCAGGACGCGCATCTTTTCGAAATAATTTTGCTGGTCGGTCACGATGCGAAAGCGGCCATCAGGCATGAGCAACCGGTGCACGAGGACCAAAAATTCCGGCGTCACCAGCCGGCGGCGCCGATGTTTGCTTTTTGGCCAGGGATCGGGGAAAAGCAGGTGCATCATCCCGGCCGAGCCCGACGGGAGCAGATATTGCAGGGCATAGCTGCTCTCGATCCGGAGAAAGCGAACATTCGTTAGGCCACGGCGCGAGGCTTTCTTGCAGCCACGCCAGACGCGACCGGCAAGTTTTTCGAGACCGAGAAAATTTCGCTCCGGAAAACGCTCCGCCTGAGCGACGAGAAAAGCGCCGTCGCCGCATCCGATGTCAACTTCGAGCGGCGCCGGGCGCGAAAAAATCTGCGCCAGATCGAGCGTCGAAAAATAATCTGCTGGAAACAACTCGTAATCGGCCGCGACCGGTGCGGCGCCTTTTGTTTCCTCCGTCATCTGGATTGAGCTCAGCGGCCGAAGCCGGGATGGAGTCTCGGCTCCTTCCCCTTTACTTCTTCATCAAATCGAGCACCGCGCTCGTCATCGCGATCACGCCGGTCTTGATCGTGGGCTCGGGGACAGGAGCGAACTTGCTCGAATGCAGACTCGGCAACGGGGCCGCGCCGGGCTTGTTCGCAGCTGCGATTTTTCCCGGAGCGACGGCGCCGACATGGAAGTCGACCGCTGGAATCGAATGATCAGGCAAGCTGTATTCGGAAAAATCCTCTCCGCCCATCGTCGGATCGACCATCTCAACGTTTTTTTCGCCTAACGATTCTTTCCAGACGCCGACCAACCGCTTGGTCAGCTCGGGATTGTTGTAAGTGGACGGGGTAAACTCCCCCTTCAGCACTTCTACCTTCGGCATCTTGTCCTCCGGCCAGTCGCCCGCAATGGCGCAGCCTTTGGCGATCTGCGCAATCGCCGCCAGAACGCGCTCGCGCACGTCGCTCTTATAAGTCCGGACGGTGAGCTGCATCTTTACTTCGTTGGGGATGATGTTGTGCTTCGTGCCGCCATGGATGGAACCGACGGTGATGACGACCGGATCGATCGGATTGTTTTCCCGACTGGCGATGGTCTGCCACATGTTGATGATCTCGGCCGAGAGCACGATCGGATCTTTCGTCTTGTGCGGGTAGGCGCCGTGGCCGCCGACCCCGAACACGGTCACATCGACGGAATCGACATTCGCGTAGGTGTAGCCCGAGGTGATGCCGATGTGGCCGATCTCCATCTGGGAGTTGTCGTGAAAGCCGAGAGCGAAATCCGGTTTCGGAAAACGCTTGTAGAGGCCGTCTGCCAGGAGCGCCTTCGCCCCGCCGTACGCTTCCTCGGCCGGCTGGGCGACGAAGAGGATCGTGCCGTGCCATTGATCCTTCAGCTTCGCCATCGCGCGCGCCACCCCGATGAAAGTAGCGATGTGCACGTCGTGACCGCAGGCGTGCATGATATGGACGTCGTCGCCCGCCCGATTCTTTCCGGTCGCCTTGCTCGCATAGGGCAAGCCGGTTTCTTCCGTGATCGGGAGCGCGTCCATGTCGGTCCGAACGAGGACAACCGGTCCGTCACCGTTCTTCATCACGCCGACCACGCCGTAACCGACCGGACCAGCCTCGCTGTATTTGCCGAGGTGATCGGTTACTTCGCAGCCAGCCGCCTTGAGCTCCTTCGCCACCATTTCAGAGGTCTGCTTTTCCTGGCCGGAGAGCTCGGGGTGCTGATGCACGTCCTTGTAGATGGCGAGCAGGGAAGGCAGTTCCTGATCTGCCAACTGCTTGACCGAATCCTCGGCACGGAGAGATGGGCCGGTGGACAGGAGAAGCAAGGCGAGAGCGGTCGCGGAAAATTTCATTGGGCAGAGTAGAGCAAAATTCCTAACCGGCAATCTGCCGCCGCCCGCGCCCCTGTGTTACGCTGTCTCTCCTTTTTCTGTATCCAGATGACGCGCATCCTCTATCTCGACTGCTTTTCCGGCATTAGCGGCGACATGACTGTCGGCGCGCTTTGCGATCTCGGAGTGGAACCGGCCCAGATCGAAACCGAGCTGCGCAAGCTCTCGTTAGTCGGGACGCAGATGCATTTCGCACGACAAACCCGCCGGGGAATTACGGGCCTCAAGTTCACCGTCGTTGCGCCACCTGCCGCGCACGAGCACGCGCACCATCGCGAAATTCGATCACGAATCGAGCAGGCGGAGCTCTCTGATTTCGTTAGGCACAAATCGCTCGCCATTTTCGAGCGCATCGCGCTGGCCGAGGCGAAAATCCATGGCGTTCCGGTGGACGAAGTCGCTTTCCACGAAGTCGGCGCAATCGATTCCATCGCCGATGTTGTCGGTGCCTGCGTCGCCCTCGAAGCGCTCGGCCGGCCGCGCGTGATTGTGTCAGCGCTGCGGGAAGGGCGCGGCTGGATCGATTGCGCACACGGACGCTTCCCGCTCCCCTCCCCGGCGACTTTGGAAATCCTGCGCGGAGTCGAGCTCGAGCTGGTGGATGAATCGTGGGAATCGATCACCCCGACCGGCGCGGCGATCGCGCGCGAGTTTGCGGAAAGTTTCGGCCCGATGCCACGGATGGAAATCGAGCGGGTCGGCTACGGAATTGGGACGCGCGACCTGAAAGAGCGGCCTAACGTTCTTCGTGGCGTACTCGGTAGCGCCGTCCAGGCTGCGCCTAACGATTGCGAAACCGACATGATCGTCGAACTGGAAACCAATCTCGATGATCTCTCGCCGGAGCTGACCGGCGCGGCACTGGATCGCCTCCTCGCGCTCGGTGCGCTCGACGTCACCCTCACTCCGGTGCAGATGAAAAAGAACCGGCCCGGCGTGCGGTTGTCAGTTTTGTGCGAGCCAGCTCTGGAGCAAACGATCGTGCGCGCGATTCTCACCGAAACGAGCGCCTTCGGCGTGCGGCGGAGTGAGAAACGTCGCTACAAACTGGAGCGCCGCTTCGAAAAGGTGCAGACGGCCTACGGCGAAATCACACTCAAGCTCGGCCTGCTGCAAGGCGAAGTCGTGCAGGTTGCGCCCGAGTTCGAGAGTTGCCGGGCGGCGGCCGAACGCACGGGTCAGCCATTGCGTCTTGTTTATCAGGCTGCCATGGCGGGGTATCCGTCCGCCTAACAAAGAGTCTTCTCGCGCACGACAATGAATCCGGTTTCCTGGCTGCGGACGAAATCAGGACAGCTTATCCGGCTCAAGGACACTCCATCGTCTCTGGCGAAGGGAGTGGCGGTGGGCATGTTCTTCGGCTTCGTCCCGCTGGTCGGGCTAAAGACTCTGCTCGCCCTCGGCCTGACGCGGCTTTGTCGGGGCAACATGCTGGCAGCGGCGATCACTGTCACTTTGCATGACATCCTTCTCCCGATCGCCCCAGTTCTTCTGCGCTGGGAATACGATCTCGGCTACTGGCTTCTCAGTCATCCGCACGATTTGCCGCCTCACCTCCAACTGGAGCACGAAAGGCTCGCGGCCTGGCTGCATTGGTCGACGTTTCTCACAATCGGCCGGCCGTTGTTAGTCGGATCACTGGTTTTCGCACTGCCTGCGGCCCTACTCGCCTACTACTTGATGCTGCTCTGGGCAGAGGGTCGGGAAAAACGCGTTCGCGATGCGAACGAAAAGGAGACGTCCAGCGAACGCTCCGCTCCCTCCTAGTGCGGTATATCAGTGAAACTGGAGCCGCCGCGCGCAGGCGGCGTGGTAGCGATTCAAAGAGCTTCACCGTCGCGAACGTTCCTTCCCCGCATCGCGCTAGCCGCCCACGCAAATCCCTGTGCAAACACGATTCCAATGAGTACGCTCGTCTCCCCACGACTTCGCCTAACAATGGAACAGCCATCCAAAAATCTGCCGCCCGGCGTCGCGCTGCGAGGCAAAATCACCCCAGCATTCGGCGAAATTCTTACGCCCGCAGCACTCGCTTTCGTCGCCAAACTGCATCGCACTTTCAACACCCGGCGGCGCGAATGTCTGCAACATCGCGAAGAACGTCAGGCCGCGCTCGATGCCGGAGGCACGCTCGATTTTTTGCCCGAGACAAAGTCGATCCGCGAAGGGAACTGGAAATGCGCGCCAATTCCAGCCGATATCCGCGATCGACGGGTTGAGATTACCGGCCCGACCGATCGCAAGATGACGATCAATGCGCTCAATTCCGGCGCAAAAGTTTTCATGGCCGATTTCGAGGACGCTAATTCGCCGACCTGGGAGAATATGGTCGAGGGCCAAATCAACCTGTGCGACGCGATCCGCCGCACGATCGAATTCACCAATCCAAGCGGAAAAGAATACAAGCTGAACGAAGAGGTGGCTGTTCTCATGCCGCGACCTCGCGGATGGCATCTGGTTGAGAAGCACATGACAGTCGACGGCGATCCAGTCGCAGGCGGGTTGTTCGATTTCGGGCTCTATTTTTTCCACAACGCGAAGGAGCTGATCGCACGCGGGAGCGGCCCCTATTTTTATCTTCCGAAAATGGAAAGCCATCTCGAGGCGCGCATCTGGAATGACGTTTTCAAACTCGCGCAGGACGAGCTCGGTATTCCGCGGGGAACGATTCGCGCCACCGTCCTGATCGAGACGATCCCGGCCGCGTTCGAGATGGACGAGATCCTTTACGAATTGCGAGATCATTCCGCGGGACTGAACTGCGGCCGCTGGGATTACATTTTTTCCTGCATCAAATGTTTCCGGAACAAACCGGATTTCCTCCTTGCGGATCGCGCGCTCATTACGATGACGACGCATTTCATGCGCTCTTATTCGCTGCTCTGCATCCAGACCTGTCATCGCCGCGGGATCTTCGCGATGGGCGGCATGGCGGCGCAGATTCCGGTCAAAGATAATCCGGCGGCGAACGAGGTAGCGTTCGCCAAAGTGCGCGCAGACAAGGAGCGCGAAGCAGGCGATGGCCACGACGGCACCTGGGTGGCGCACCCCGGCATGGTGCAGCTCGCCCTCGACGCCTTTAACGAAAAAATGCCGCAGCCGAATCAGATCGAGCGCAAACGCGAAGACGTGAAAGTTTCGCCTAACGATCTGCTCGATTTCGGACCGAACGGACCGATCACGGAAGCCGGTTTACGCCAGAACATCAGCGTCGGCGTCCAATATCTGGAGGCCTGGCTGCGTGGTCACGGTGCGGTGCCTCTCTTCAACCTGATGGAAGACGCCGCTACCGCTGAAATTTCCCGCGCCCAAGTCTGGCAATGGATCCGGCATCCCGAAGGCAAGCTCGACGACGGGCGCAAAGTGACGAAGGAGTTGTTCCGCGAGGTGCTCGGTGAAGAGCTCGGAAAAGTGAGCCGCTTCGAGGGCGATCGTTTCGACGAAGCGCGCGAGCTCTTCGACACAATCACAACCGACGACGACTTCATCGAATTTTTGACATTGCCCGGCTATGAGAAACTTGACTAATCCGTCTCACGAAAACGCGGCGATTCCGGGGAGCAGAAACTGCAAAGACGCTTCATGACTAAGGACACAAAAAACTGGAGCGACAATCCCCGCTGGAAAGGCGTCACACGCTCCTATTCGTTAGGCGATGTGCAGCGATTGCAGGGCAGTGTCATCCCCGAGCACACCCTCGCCCGGCGGGGGGCCGAGAAACTTTGGCATCTTCTCAACACCGAACCGTTTGTCCCAACGCTCGGCGCGCTTACCGGCAACCAGGCCGTGCAACAGGCGCGGGCCGGTTTGAAAGCGATTTACCTGAGCGGCTGGCAGGTCGCGGCCGATGCCAATCTCGCCGGCCAGATGTATCCGGATCAAAGTCTCTATCCGGCAAACAGCGTCCCGGCGGTGGTGAAGCGGATCAACCAGGCACTGCAACGCGCTGATCAGATCGCGCATTCCGAAGGCGACACAAAGATCGATTGGTTTCTCCCCATCGTGGCCGATGCGGAAGCCGGCTTCGGTGGTCCGCTCAACGTTTTCGAATTGATCAAGGCGATGATCGAAGCCGGCGCGGCCGGGGTGCATCTCGAAGATCAACTCGCGAGCGAGAAAAAGTGCGGCCACATGGGCGGCAAAGTCCTCGTTCCGACTCGGACCGCGATCGCGCATCTCACTGCCGGCCGACTCGCCGCCGATGTCTCGAACGTGCCGACCGTGCTGATCGCCCGGACTGATGCCAACGCGGCGGCGCTCATGACGAGCGACATCGACGAACGCGATAAGAATTTCCTCACCGGCGAGCGAACCGCGGAAGGTTTCTTTCGCGTGCGGCCGGGGATCGACCAGGCAATCGCCCGTGGGCTGAGCTACGCGCCGTATGTCGATATGCTTTGGTTCGAAACCGCCACGCCCGACCTGGGTGAAGCGAAGAAATTCGCCGAAAAAATGCATGCCAAATTTCCAGGCAAACTGCTGGCCTATAATTGTTCGCCCTCCTTCAACTGGAAGGCGAAACTCGATTCCGCGACGATCGCGACATTCCAGCGCGAGCTGGGCGCGATGGGCTACAAATTTCAGTTCGTTACCCTGGCCGGATTTCACGCGCTCAATTACAGCATGTTCAAGCTTGCGTACGGCTACCGCGATCGCGGGATGGCGGCTTATTCGGAATTGCAGGAAGCTGAATTCGCGGCCGAGGCCGATGGCTACACCGCGACGAAACATCAGCACGAAGTCGGGACCGGATACTTCGACGAAGTGGCGCGAGTCATCGGGGGCGGTGCAACCTCGACCGCCGCGCTCGAGGGTTCGACCGAGGAAGAGCAGTTTCATTGAGACATGTCACAGCCGCCGTCGTCGCTGACCGACAGCCGGTTAGCCGCTCTCTGCGCGGAGGAAGCGCGCAAGACGCTCGGCGACTACGAGAGTCGCTTTGACGAGATCACCCGTCGCGCGCGCGATCGTTTCCTGGCGCGCGACTGGCGTGGGACCCAGGACGACGCGACCGAGCGACTGCACCTTTACTCCGAGGTGCTCGATGGCCTAACGAGTCGGGTAAGGGAACTGATGGGACCACGTTTGCGTGAACGCAGACTCTGGAGCGCGACGAAAGCGGTTTATTCGTCGCTCATCGCGCACTCGATTCGCTGGGAAGTGGGTGAGAGTTTTTTTAATTCGCTCACCCGCCGCGTCTTCGCGACCGAGGGCGTCGATCAGGCGATCGAGTTCGTCGACACCGATTTCGACGCTCCGCCTAACGAAAAGGCGAGCGAGCTTTGCTTGGTTTACAGGGAAAAGTCCTGGCCGGATTTGCTCGTCGCGGCATTAACCGACGAGACCGGCGCCGGTTTTGCGCCGGATTGCTGGAAGGATTTAGGGCGCGAAACGAGCGCGGCGGCGAGACGAATCCAGGCTGCGATTCCGCAGACAGACGCAATCAGGCTTGAGATTTTCCGGGGCACTTTTTACCGCGGCCACGGCGGTTATCTTGTCGGCCGCGTGACCGCCGGCGCCGAAACGATACCGGTGGCGTTTTGCTTGCGTCATCCCAGGGAGAGCGGGCTGACGTTCGACGCGGTCCTGATCGGGGAAAGCGATCTCGCGATTTTGTTTTCCTACACGCGCGCCTATTTCCGGGTCGATGCCCCGGCCACTTACCCGCTCGTGCAATGGCTGCGAGAGCTGATGCCCGGTAAACGGGTGGCCGATCTCTACAACGCGATCGGTTACAACCGCCATGCGAAAACGGAGTTTTACCGCGACTTCGTCAGGCACCTGGAAAATTCGAACGACTGTTTCGTCGCCGCGGAAGGGACCCGCGGGATGGTGATGCTCGTCTTCACTCTTCCGAGTTACGACGTGGTTTTTAAATTGATCCGCGACCGCTTCGACGCGCCGAAGGAGAGCGACCGGGGCGACGTGATGGGCCGTTACCGAATGGTTTTCGAGCACGACCGGGCCGGGCGCCTGGTCGAGGCGCACGAGTTCGAGCATTTGCGCATTGCGCGCGACCGCTTCGAGCCTGCCCTGCTTGACGACCTGACACGTGATGCCGGCGAGACGGTGAAAGTGGACGGTGACGATATCGTGATCGCGCACGCCTATGTTGAGCGCCGGGTCCGGCCGCTCAACCTGCTCTTCCGCGAGTGCGACGAAGCGACTGCGATTCACGCCGCCTGCGATTACGCACAGTCGATCAAGGACCTGGCCGCATCGAATATTTTCGCGGGTGATTTGCTGACGAAAAATTTCGGGCTGACCCGGCGCGGGCGGGTTGTTTTTTACGATTACGACGAACTCACGCGCCTGACCGATTGCAATTTCCGCGAGCTCCCGCAATCTCGCACCTACGAGGAAGAGATGGCGGCCGAGCCCTGGTTCTCGGTTCGGCCTAACGACATTTTCCCGGAGGAATTTTTGCGCTTTCTCGCTTTCCCGGAACCCGCGCGCAAGGTCCTGATGGAGCGGCACGGCGATCTCTTCCGCCCGTTTTACTGGCGAAGCGTGCAGGAGCAATTGCGGGCCGGGGAGCTGCCGGAAATCCTGCCCTACGCCGCGGAACGCAGGCTTCGTCCTCAACCCGCCGACTAAATTTGGCGTGCTCCACTTCTAACGAACTGTTAACCTGCGGAAATGCGCGGATACACCATCCTCCTCCAAGTCTTTGTCGCCGCCTCGATCTTCTTCGTCTGGGTTGTGCGCTACCAAAACATTGTCGAAGAATTCAAGCAATACGGGCTCCCGGATTGGCTGCGTGATTTCGTCGGGATCCTGAAAATCACCTGCGCGATTCTGCTCCTGGTCGGGATCCAGCGCCCACGCGCCGCGGTTTTTGGCGGAACCGCGCTCGCGCTCCTGATGGTGGCCGCGCTCATCACTCACCTGCGGATCAAAAATCCGCCCTTCAAGATGCTGCCATCGGCCAGCCTGCTCGTTTTGTCGGCTGCGATCGCCTACCTGAACTACCGACTTCTATATCCGATCTAATCAAAGGCTCCGCTTTTACACGGATGGTTCAGTGGATCCCTTGAACGAGCGTTTGATCGGCTCGTGGAAGCATCGCTGCCTGAGGTGACCCTGGACAACTTCGAGATGGCTGACTACTGACGCTGGCTATTCGCAGCAACGGCACTTAGGCCTCACTTACCAAGAATCGCAGCGATCCCGCTCGCGAAGGCGAACACCGCCAGCCAGAGGCGTCAAACTGCGTAAAGCCACGCGCTTCCTTGCCCGGCGCTGGCGATGACACGTTAGGCGGGCGATAGTAGTCACATGAAAAATCGACATGTCCGTCGTTTGAGCGGAATTCTCGCGAGTGCTTTGCTTGTTTTCGCCATGAGCGGGACCGTCCCGGCTGCCGATACCGGAATTGAAGGGGTCATCAACGTCTCGCCCGCGCGCCCGGGGCCGCAAAGGGAGGGAATGCCCAGCAAGATGCCGTTGGCCAATACCGCTTTTGTGGTCAAGCAAGGCGATGAAAAAGTGACCTCATTCACAACCGATGCGGCCGGACATTTCCGTGTCACCCTCCCCCCTGGTCATTACGTTGTGACGCGGGAGAGCGGCTCGGCGATTGGGCACTGGCACTTCGAAGTCGAGGTCGCTCCCGGCAAAATGGCTAGCGTGGATTGGACCGGCGACAGCGGAATGCGGTAAGCAAACTGCCTAAGTCGAACCGATCCAGCCCCGGTGTGCGCCCTCCTGGCCGGCTCACTGCGCCAGATTCCAAAAAGGCCCTCGCCCCCCGCCCGAGCGCGAGCTCCCGGCCTAACGTCCGCCGAGCGGGCGCGTGAGGTCATAATCCGCGCCGAGTCTCGATCTCGGCGATCCCAGGCTGCATAATGCGGGTTGATCTCAGTAGGCACATCATTGCCACTCCGCAAAACCACAACCCTTTTCAGCCATGCTTGAAACCACTCCGTTGCCTCTCGAAGAATATTTGGAATTGCACCCTGCCGATTTGGCGGATCGGCTGCAACGACTCGATCCGGACGAGACCGAGGCTTTGCTCCGTCAGTTGCCGGCGAAGAAAGTGGCCGCCGCTCTCGCGGAAGTGGAGGAAGACCGGTTGCCGGATTTTCTCGGCACTTTCGACGCGGCTCAATTGGCGGAGATTTTGGCTCACATCGCGCCGGATTCCGCCGCCGATTTACTCCAACAACTCCTGCCGGCCACTCGTCGGGACACGCTTTCGAAACTCCCGGCTGAATTCGCCGAGGGCGTCCGCCGCCTGCTGCGCTATCCGGAGGATACGGCAGGCGGTGTCATGACGAATCGATTCATCGCTCTGCGCGACGAGATGACGGTCGAGGAGGTTCGCGAGTTGTTACGCGGGCGAGCGCAGGAGGAGCGGACGGAGGATATCGCCTACCTTTATGTGACAGACGCGGCCCAGCATCTGGTCGGTGTCGTTAGTCTGCGCGATCTGGTTTTTCGTCGCGAAGGGCGACGCATGGATGAGATCGTGAACCGCGACGTCAAGTTTGTCCGGGTCGATACCGACCAAGAGAATCTGGTCCAACAGTTCGAGCGTTATCACTATCTCGGACTCCCCGTACTGGACGCGGACGGCCGTTTGGTGGGCGCAGTTAAAGCCAGCGATGTGCTTGAAGTCGCGGCCAAGGAAGCGACTGAGGACATGCAGTTGATGGTCGGTTTGTCCGGCGAGGAACATGCCCTGACGCCGTGGCAACAGTCCATTCGCGGGCGACTGCCGTGGCTCTACATTAACCTCGCCACGGCCTTTGCGGCGGCCTTCGTGGTGGGGTTGTTTGAAAATACGATCGCTCGCTGGACGGCGCTTGCGATCTTCCTCCCGATCGTTGCCGGCCAGGGCGGTAACGCCGGGATGCAAACTCTCACCGTCATTATTCGCGACCTTGCCCTGGGCGAAATCACTCAAGGGGACGGCCGCCGCGCCCTCCTCAAGGAAGTCACTCTCGGATTACTCAACGGCCTGGCGATCGGCCTGGCCGTCGGCGTGATCGGCTGGCTTTGGAAAGGGAGCGTACTGCTGGGAGTCGTGGCGGGCTCCGCCATGTTGCTCAATCAACTCGCGGCCGCCGTCGCCGGGGTGATGATCCCGCTCGGCCTGAAAACGTTTCGGCTCGACCCCGCGCTCGCCTCGAGCATTTTTCTCACGACGGTAACGGACGTGGCCGGCTTCTTCTTTTTCCTCGGGCTCGCGACGCTGAGCCTGAGATGGATGGCAACGTAGAGAGCGGCGTCGGGGCGGGCGTGGCTCGTCTATCTTGGCAGCGAAGAGCGAAATAACGGACGGCGCGCCCCGCCTGCGAGCGACACGCCCACCTCTACATCCCCACACCTCACGCGGCCGGTTAGTGTCCGCCATTACCGGCGGCTCGGAATGACAGAGGAGCTGTGCCATCATTCCGCGATGGCTTTTGAGGATAATCAGCTTCTCTTCGGCGCAGATCCGACGTCACGGATCGTCGCGATCGAGCTCGGCGAAACGGGGACGGTAAAAGTTTACCGACGGGAGAAGAACGGAGCGACGGTCTGCGAAATCGAGAAATTTCATCCCTTCGCCTGGGCCGATGGCGACGTGGCCGATCTTGGCCTAACGAATGCCGAAAAGCTGAGCGGCGACCTGAAATACAACTGGCTCGTCACGACCGATAGCTGGAAAGAGCTAATCGCGCTCCGCAACGGGTTCAAGAAAGCGGGCCGCAACTTTTTCGCGCTTAGCGATCCGGTGCAGCATTACCTGACCCACACCGGGCGGACGCTCTTCAAACAACTGCCCTTTGAAGAGCTGAAACGGATGCAGATCGAGGTGCTGTCGTTTGCCGGCGGCGATCTCGAGGCGGGTGGAGAAGATCACATCACCAGCGTCGCCGTTTCCGATAACTCCGGTTTCGAGGAGTTTATCAAGGTCAACCCGAACGCGATCGAGGAATCGGAGCACGCCGCGATCAAGCGCCTCACGAACCTGATCAAGGAACGCGATCCCGACGTGATCGAGGGGCACAACCTGTTCAAGTTCGACCTCCCGTTTCTGGTCGCCCGGGCTCGGAAAGCGAAGACGAAACTCGATTGGGGCCGAAGCGGCGGCTTCCTCCGCTCGCGGCCTTCGCGGCTCCAGATCGCGGAGAAGACGATCGATTACCCGAAATTCACGATCGAGGGCCGGCACTTCGTCGACACCTTCCTGCTCGCCCACTTTTACGATGTCGGGATGCGTTCGCTGGCCGGGTTCGACCGCAGCGATGTGGCGCAGCATTTCGGCCTAACCAATGCGCTGGAGGTCTCGCAGCTTTCCGGCAAGGACCTGCAGCGCACCTGGAAAGAGGATCCGAAGCGTTATCGCGAACGCGCCCTTTGCGCGGTGCGCGAGACACGCGCGGTGGCCGATCTGCTCAGCCCGAGTTACTTCATCCAGGCGCAGATTTTTCCCTACAACTACCAGGACGTGATCGTGCGCGGCAATGCCACCCGGATCAACGCACTTTTCCTGCGCGAATATTTACGACAGCGCCAAAGCATTCCCGAAATGCCGATGGCGCGCGGCTTCGAGGGCGGTTACACCGACATTTTCTTCACCGGCGTGGCCCGCAACGTCTGGCATTGCGACGTCGCCTCGCTCTATCCATCGATCATGCTCCAGTTCGACTGTTTCCCGGTAAACGATCATCTCCAAATCTTTCGCCATCTCCTGACCGACCTGCGCACCTTCCGCCTGCAGGCGAAGAGCGATATGCGCGAGGCGAAGGACGCAGCGGAACGTCGTTACTTCCACGCCCTCCAGAACACCTTCAAGATCCTGATCAACAGCTTCTATGGTTACCTCGGCTTCGCGCAGGGGAATTTCGCCGATTTTGAGGCGGCCGCGCGGATCACCGAGATCGGACGCGATATTCTCAAGCGGATGATCGAGTGGCTGAAAGCCCAGGGCGCGCAAGTCATCGAGGTCGACACCGATGGGATCTATTTTGTCCCACCTAACGACGCCGATCCCGAGCAACTCCGCTCCGCTTTGACGAAAGAATTACCGCCCGGCATTGAGGTCGAGTTCGACGAGCAGTTCGAAGCCATGTTCAGCTACAAGGCAAAGAACTACGCGCTCCTCGATAAGGAGGGCGTCGTCACTCTCAAAGGCGGTGCACTCAAATCGCGTGGACTGGAGAAGTTCCAGCGGGTCTTCCTCGAAGAGATGATCAAGCTCCTCATGCAGGAAAAACCCGAAGAGATCCCGCGGCTACGGGAAGAGTTCGAGCGCAAGATCCGCCAGGGAGAGTGGCCGATCGAGATGCTGATGAAGACGGATACCCTCCAGGATTCGCTCGAGAAATATCGCCAGAAAATCGCCGATGGCGGCCGGAACAAGGCCGCGGTCTACGAACTCGCCCTAACGAGCGGCCGCAACTACAAACCAGGCGACCAGATCAGCTATTACGTAAAGGCGACACCGAAGAAAGTCGCGGCCTACGAAGCAGCCAAGCTCGTGACGGACTTCGATCCCGCGAAGCGCGACGAGAACATCGATTACTACGTGGCCAAGCTGGCTGATTTAGTGAAGAAATTTGCTGGGGTGACGGCCGCCGCAGCGCCAGGTGCCAAGCAGGCGAGCTTGGAGCTATAAGACTACGTCCTCCGGCTTTAATTCTTCCCCCTCCCTTTTCCGTTTTCGGGTCGCTTCCTGGATCGTCCAGGAGGCCAGGCGTACCTGAGCCGGCGCGACCTGTCGGGGCGAACCGCGCACGGCATTTTTCGTCCGGTTTTAGTCATTTTGCCAAAGTGATGTCGACCGACCTTCCCTTGTGAGAGTTAAAAGAAACAATCAAAGAGAAGGAAACTAGTATCATGAGAGCAAGAAAACTGTTCGTAGACATCATCGCGGTCTTAGTTGGCTTACCGCTTATCGTAACCGTTGCCTCGGCGGCAACGATTGAAGTGATCGAGACATTCGATTTTCCCGGGGTGGGAATGTTGACGCAGCCACAGAAGATTAATGACAACGGCGAGATCGTCGGCACGGTGGTCGACGCGGCGACCGGCGAGTCGCGAGGCTTCTACCGTGGGCGCGACGGCCATTTCAGCGGCGGGTTCGTAGAGCCTAACGACACCGGCATGCTGACCCAGGGGCGGGCGATAAACAACGCTCGTGTCATCTGTGGCGTCTCCGGGAACGGAAGTGATGGAAGCCTGCACGGCTTCTTCCTCGCGCACCGCGCCTTCACGGAATACGATGTCCCCGGTGTAGTGGACACCTTTCTCCTCGGAATAAACAATGCCGGAGATTTTGCTGGCAGTATTAGTGATCCCACCTTTCAGGATGGCTTCGTCAGCCTGGGCGGAACGATCACCGCGTTTGCTATCCCTGGCGCCAGTGCCACGATCGCCAATAATCTGAACGCTTCCAACCAGACCCAGGGTTTCTATGTCGATGCCGCCGACGATACGGTACATGGGTATCTCCGTGACGGCGATGGGACGCTGACTTTTCCGATCGATCCTGCCGGTGCGGTGGAAACGGTTCTGTTTGGAAACAACGATGCGAATTGGATCGTGGGACGGTACGCGGATACCTCAGGAATAACTCATGGTCTCTTCTTTATGACTCCTGGTGAGTTTGTTACATTCGATTTTCCCGGTTCGGGTTTTACCTCTCTCAACGGGATCAACCAGCGGGGGTATATCTGTGGTCGCTACGTCGACGACTCGGGAGGCCAACACGGCTTCCTCGCCAAGGTCAACCCCAACGGCACAAGTGAACCTAACAAATCCAACGCTTTGCCAGTGAAGGCAATCAAACCCGTTCGGTCGACTCCTGAAAGAACAGCAATCGGAGCGCCCACCTTCTAAGTCTGGTTCGATGAATCGCATAACACCGGGCGCCAAGTGGCGCCCGGTGGGATCCAGCAGGGTCAACCCTCATTGCGGTTCTTCCGCCGGTTTATGATCAAGACCAAAGTTCCTTCGATACCTTCCTGGTGTGATGCGAAAGCGGTGGCGAAAGGCGCGGCGAAAGGCGTCGCCGCTTTGGAAACCGACGGAGTCGGCGATGGCATCGATCGAGAGGTTCTCGCTCGTCAAACGCCGGCGCGCTTCATCCAGCCGACGGTCCTGCACGAAGGCGCCGGGCGATTGACCGAAGGCCGCCTTAAAACGCCTCACGAAATGACGTTCGGAGAGACAGGCGCGACTGGCCAGCGCCGGAACCGTGAGGTCGCGCTGCGGGTTGGTTGCGATCCAGCAGGCCAGCTCCGCCAACCGATCTTTCGCCATCGTTTGGAAGCGCAACGGCTCCGAGTATTGGTCCTGACCGCCTGGCCGTTTCAGATAGACAACCAGATCGCGCGCCACCCTCAGGGCGGCTTCGCGCCCGAGATCTTCCTCGATCAGAGCGAGCGCGAGATCGATCCCGGCTGTGACTCCCGCCGAAGTGTAGAAATTGCCGTCACGAATGAAGATTGCGTTTGGCTCGACCCGCAGGTCTGGAAATCGCCGCGCGACATCGGCCGCGAACCGCCAATGGGTCGTCACCCGCCGGCCGTCGAGCAGGCCGCTTGCCGCCAGGGCGTAGATGCCGGTGCAGATTGAGACGACGCGGCGGGTCTTGCCCGCTCGCCCTCGGACCCAGCGGGCGACGGCGCGATTGGTATCAGGACGCCGCAGGCCGGCGCCCCCTGGGATGATGATCGTATCAAGGCCGGGTGCAGCGAGGAGAGTCATTTGCGGCTGAAAAACAATCCCCGATTCGGCGACGAAATGCGACTTCGTTAGTCCGAGGACCACGACCTCGTAGGCGCGGCCCGGGTTGCCCTTCGCGTCGTTAACCCAGGCGCTGGCGAAAGCTTCGGCCGGCCCCACCAAATCGAGGGCGTCCGCCTGGTCGAACCCAATAATCCCGATTCGCCGCGGTTTCATTTTTCAGAATAAAGCTGGATCTTCGGAATGTCTCAATGTCAAATTTCCGACAATTAATGCCATCGGGAGGCAGCCACGTTCACGGCTTCGAGGGCGAAGCAGGAGTTGCGAAAGCTAGCCCAGGTTGAAGACGACTAAGTCTCAGTCGATGACTTGAAGATCTTTCAGCATCACGCTGAGCTCTTTCTGATCATCGGCGTAATAGGCTTCCCACCTCGCGCGCTCCTCCGCGGTGAGCGGAGCATATTTCTGCGCGGTGGAATTAAAGCGGTGATAGACATTCGTAAGCGTCTTTGCCACGACAGGTGACTTAAGAACTTTGCTCACTCCGGGAAAGGCGGAGACGCCACTGTAGATCTTTTGCGCACCGGATTGCAGAAGCGGAAACCGGGGGGCGCGCGCTTCGTTTTTTCCGGAATCGAGCTGCGGCTGGAAGCTGGGATCGACGCCGAGGAATTGATAAACGTCGCGCCGGACATCGTTAGGCGCACGCCGGATAGCGTCGAACTGCACGACGAGAAAATTCTTCGCCGGAAAGCGCTCGAGGTAGCGGCGGAAATGGTGGGCGAAGCATCCGACGTCGCGCAGGAAAGGATCCCGCATCATCTCCTCGAAGGTCTCCGGCAGCTTCGCGAGGACGGCGTTGCGACCGTACCAATACCACGAGTAAATCATCTCGACTGGCGGACGCAGACAGAGCAGAAGCTTGAT
Source organism: uncultured Verrucomicrobiae bacterium (assembly GCA_963819975.1). Classification (GTDB taxonomy): domain Bacteria; phylum Verrucomicrobiota; class Verrucomicrobiia; order Chthoniobacterales; family UBA10450; genus Palsa-1392. The sequence goes on from CAWFYE010000011.1 coordinate 495,781, forward strand.
ATCTGGGCGGTAGGCTTTGATGCGGTCGGCTGCTTCATCTAGATAAAGGTAGGAAGGGCAAAACTCTCCGCGACTCACGATCGGAGCCACGGCGGGAGGAAATTGCGCGTGATACCAGGACTCGCCCCGCGCATAGCAGTTCAGCTCGCTGTGAGCCAGCCGCCGCATGATGGTGTCGGCGAAATAGTAGACCTCCTTGTCCGGCGCGAAACCGATTTGTGGATGAGCCTCTAGCAGCGAAGAAAGCCAGGTGGTCCCACATTTGGGCGCACCGATGCCGATAAAGTCGATCTGGGACATGGCCTGCACCATCGACGCAGTTTTTCGGAAAGTATACTCCCACTGAAGCGACTGAAGCGCCGACGCGCGGTCGTGAGATTTCTCTAACCCGGGATCGGAGGACGTGAAGCGGGGCCTAGCTCCCAGATTTTTCCTTTTTCGCTTTTTCAGCCGCCTCTTGTTTCGCAGTCCACGGCGGCACGATCGCATTCATTCGCGCATAAGCGATCGACTGCCCAAGATGCTCGTGCATGTGATCCAGTGTGGAAATCAATCCGTTGCGTTGGGTCATCTCCATTCCGAAAAGATTCATTTTCTTGTCCAGATCGCCTGCGCTCATTTTTTTCGCCACGTCGCGGACATGGTCGAAAGAGGCTCCCATGATTTCGATGATCTTGGTCATGTCAGTCGTCTGGTGATCCCACTTCGCGATGTCCATGGTGAAATTTGCTCCTGGCGGAGGTTCCACGCCCATCATCTTGGTGATGATATAGTTTCCAAACGCGACGTGCAGGTAGACCTCGCTCACCGACCTGACTCCCTCTGCGGGACGCCAGGTGGCCTTCCCTGCCATCGCCTCGGCTAGCGAGCTGATGCGTTTCTGGGCGAAATCGACCTGCCCAAGATAATCCTGCACGAACCCGGGCATTGTCTTTGCGTATTCTCCCTGCCCAAAAGCGGGGAGCGACAGCGCCAGCCCGAGGATCGTCGCAAGCAAAGCGGTTTTGTGATGTTTCATGATTTTGAACTCCTTTCGGTAGGGTTAACGAATTAGTGGATTTGAAATAGTCTCCAGGTTTCAGAGACAGACAACTCCGCTTCGGAAACGTCCCTCCCGTCGTCCTGCAAAACCGAATCCTTAGTCATCCTCCACTTTCGCACCCGGTCTCTTCTCCGTCCCGGAACGCAGACTGCGAACCGGCGGAAGGATTTCTTTGAAAGTCGATCCGTAGATCTCCCAGACGGTGAGAAACAAACCGCAGACCAGCGGGCCGACGATAAACCCGATCAGCCCGAAGAGGAACAAACCGCCTAACGTTCCTATGAGAATGAGCAGGTCGGGCATTTTAGCATCCTTCCCGACCAGCCGCGGGCGAAGCAGGTTGTCGATCGTGCCGACGACCGCAGCGCACCAGGCCAGGAGAAGGATGGCGGTCAATGTCTTGCCGATGATGAAAAGATAAATCACCGCCGGCACCCAGACGAGAGCCGCGCCGATCCCGGGCACGACCGAGAGGACCGTCATGATCGTTCCCCAGAAAGCGGCCCCTTCGAGGCCGGCAACCCAAAAACCAATCCCTGCGAGCGCGCCCTGAATGACGCCGATGACGAGCGTGCCCTTGATCGTGGCGCGCGTGACGGAAGTGAGCCGATCCAGGAGCTGCACCTCGTCCTCGTGATCGAGCGGGATGTAATAAAAAATCTTTTCGAGAATCGCGCCGCCGTCGCGCATGAAGAAAAACATCGCATAAAGCATAACGAAAAGGTTGAGGAGGAAGGTGGCGGTGCCGGCGGTGAGCTGGGTCGCGCCCGCCACGAGAAAGCCACCGGCGGCTTTTGCGATCCTGGCCGCGCCATCGGTGATCTGTTCCTGCGCCGGAACGTAGCTGGCGAGCGACGGAAAACGCCGGACCAACCATTCGTGAGAATCAAAGGCGCTCGCCGACCCGAGATGCTCCCGCACCCAGGGGATGGCATCGTTGCTGATGCCGATCGCCTGATTCACGACGACCCCGATAAAAGCGCTGATCGGCCCGGCCACGAGTACGAAAAGAATCAAAAGCGTGAGGACGGCGGCGAGTGATTTGCGACCGCGCAGCAATCGCGTTACCCAGCGGTAAAGCGGGCGGAATAAACCGGCGAGCAAGGCCCCGAGGAGCAGAGGCTTGAGGAAAGGCCACGTCACCGCCAGGAAAAGGATTGTGACCGCGAGCACCAGCAACAGGACAAAGGCCGTCCGGAAAGCGGCGCGACTGATGTTAGCGGACTTCATGACCCAGTATGAGTCGGCGCGGCGTCCAGTTCCAGCTTGAGCAGCGACGCGTTCCCGGATCGCTATCCGAGGATGTTCGGTTGCGGTTTAGGTTTCAATCGGAAGATCCAAACGATCGTGACGCAACCGCCCCCGTGCCGGGCACGGCCGTGCCCAGGAGAGGACGGCAAGCAGATTCGCCGGTTTTATTTGCCATGGGACGGCGAATCGGAGATCAAGGCCAAGCGCTTGCGCCGCTCAGCCGAATGTCCTTCATCGTCGAACCTCTATACGTCGCCGCGGTCCTTTGCCTCCTGATCGCTTTCGCGGAATGGCTCTCGCGCCAGAAGCATTTCCGTTTTCTTGGCTCGGCCCTGATAGTGATCCTGGCCACTGCCGTCCTCGCCAACCTGCGCATCCTGCCCTCGTCGCAGAACGCGCCCGCGCTTTACGACGGCGTCTTCAACTACATCGCGCCGCTCGCAATTTTCTTCCTCCTGCTCGACGTGAGATTGAAAGATCTGCGCCAGGCGGGGCTGCCGATGCTCGTTCTCTTTTCGTTGGGCGTGGTCGCCACGATGGCGGGCGTCTTCGTCGGTTATCGACTGCTCGCGCCGCAGAATCATGGTGTGGAAAAGGCATATGCCGTGGCCGGGATGTTTACCGGCACCTACACCGGCGGGAGCGTGAATCTTAACGCCGTCGCCCTGCAATTCGGCGTGACGAAGAGCGGGACACTCTTTGCCGCGATCAACGCGGCGGACAATATCATCACCACGATCTGGATCGTCGCGACGCTCCTTCTGCCGCGGCTGCTGCAACAGATCTGGCCGCGTGGCGCCGGGAGCAGCGCTGCGACTGCTGAAAGCGTCGCGCCGGAACTCGAGGCGAAGGAGCCTTTCCGGGTGACCGACCTTTCGTTGCTCCTGGCCCTCGGGCTGGGGAGTCTTTTTCTATCGCAGCTGGTCAGCCAATGGCTGCCATTTATTCCCTATGTGCTCACACTCACGACAGCCTCGTTGATTCTCGCGCAGATTCCCGCAATCCAGAGACTGCGCGGGGCCACTGTGCTCGGCTATTTCACGGTCCTCCTCTTCCTCGCGGTGGTTGGCGCGTACTGCGATCTCGGCGCCTTGATCGCGAACGGCGCAGTGGCTGGAACGCTCCTCGCCTGGGTCACAATTATCGTCGGGATTCATGGGCTTATTTTGTTCGGGCTCGGCGGACTCTTCCGGCAGGATTGGGCAATCATCGCGGTCGCCTCCAACGCCAATATCGGCGGGGCGACTTCGGCGGGCGTACTGGCAACTGCGATCGGGCGCGGGGACTTGCGCCTGCCGGGAATTCTCGCTGGATCGTTAGGCAACGCCGTCGGGACTTACGCAGGTGTCCTGGTCGCGCTCTATTTGCGCTGAGCTCTCCTAGCCAACCGCCGAACGGAGCGCGGTCGCCTCCGCCGCCACCTCTCGCAATGCGGACAGAATCCCTTCCGAGGGAATGTTCTCAAGCGCGATTTCCGAGTTACGCACGGCTTCCTCATGATCGCCCAATCCCGAATCCTTCAACTCACGCAGGCGGGTCTGAATCAGCTCACGAATGGCGTTCGCATTGTCGACCCCGCGAAAAAATGCGGTGTGCATGCTTTGCGGCATGCCTTTGTGTTCCCGCCGCACCGGGCTCGCGCCGCCGGCGGTGTCGACCCGCAGATCGGCAATCCCGAGCGCGCGCTGGATCGGGCCCTGCGAGATCGAGATGTTCTGGATGTTCGCGAAGGTGATCGTCATTTCACGCACGTTGAGAATGCCTTCGCGCAACCGCAGGCTGCGATCGGTCACCAGGTACCAGCGCTTTTCGAAATCGAGTTTCACGAGCAAGCCTGAGAAAAGGCGGCCGACGAGGAAGATAAGAATAATGAGCTGCGGCAACCCGAGGATGAGGGCGGCGGGCAGATGCTTCTCGTGCAGGCGGGTGCCGAAAACTGCGACAAGCGGCCCAATTTCCATCGTCAATAGAACGGCAAAGAGCGCAGCCGTCTTCAGACCCCAGACGGCCAGAAGATATTTGTAGTAGTTCGGGGCCGCCCGGAAGCGCTGGGTGCGCGCTTCGTCGCCCGGCGGCGGTTCCGGATCGCCCGGAATGCGCAGGACCCGCTCGCACCATTCGCGAAAGCTCCTAAACATGATCGGCCGGCGGACGTTTGCCTAACGACTCGCGAACCTGGCGCAGCTCGTCGCGAATCGTGAGAAGAAGTGAAATTATTTCCCTGTTTGGATCGTCGCTCATTGCCTGAGCCTCAACGGCGCGTGCCATGCCCGGAGCGTGATAACCCCGCATCCGGGTATAGAGAAAATCACGAATGGCTTCGAATTCCTTGAAGCCTTCGATGATCAGTTCCGCATCGGAGGAACCGGAGGCCGTCTGGATCTGGATATCGGCCAGCCCGAGCCAGCGCTGCAGGAATCCCGAGCTGAGATGGATATCCTGAATGCGCGCGTAAGTGAGATTGACCTCGCGCCGAAAAAGGATGCCGACACGCATGTGGATGCCTTCCTCGTCGAAGGTGTAGCGCAGGGTGTGGTAGCGGAAATAAAGATACGGCAACAGGACGATCAGGCCCGGGCCGGTGAGAAGGGCGCGAATGATGTAGAGGGTCCAAAGCGCCGGGTCGGGCGTGCTGAGCGAGAAGATGCTTTTCGAATCGGTCGACGGGTGATTCACGGCGCGACCAGCCTACCGCAGGATTAAATTGCTCGCACGCCGTCCGCTTTTCGTCGCCGCGATGTGCGGTTACAACGTCCGCAAGGCCACCATCGGATCGACCCGGGTGGCCCGACGCGCGGGCAACCAGCAGGCGAAGAAAGCCACCAAGCCCAGCAGAAGGGTGACGAACCCGAACGTCATCGGATCGGCCGCGCTCACTCCATAGAGCAAAGTCTTCAGCAACCTCCCTCCTCCCAGACCGATCGCGAGACCAATCACGGCGCCAATCGCGGCCAGCAGCATCCCCTGTCGCAAGATGAGCCGTAAGACGTCGCCAGACTGGGCGCCGAGGGCCATGCGCAAGCCGATCTCGCGCGTTCGTCCAGCGACCACATAAGACATGACGCCGTAAATGCCGATCGCCGCGAGCAGGAGCGCGAGCACGCCAAAACTGGCCAGGACTCCGGCCGCCATTTTCGCCGGGAAAAGCGGGATGTTCATGTGATCGGTCAGCGTCTTGGCGTCGTAAATCGGCAGGGTCGGATCGAGCTCCTGAACAGTTCGACGCAAGGCGGCGAGGACTGCATGCGGATCGCCGTCGACCCGGGCGACGAGAGTAAATTGCGAATCGAAGTAACGTAGCGGCCGGTAAACGACCGCCTTCGGCTCCTCGCCCAGGGTGTTGTATTTGCCGTCGGGGACGACGCCGATGATTTCCCAAAATGGGTCGTTAGGCCCGGTGTGGTTGTAACGTTTCCCGATCGGGTCCTGACCTTTGAGGAAACGGCGTGCGAAAGTTTCGTTCACCACCGCGACCCGCGAGTCTTTTTTGTTTTCGTTAGGCAGGAAATCGCGGCCGCGCAGTTGCATACCCATGGTCGCGAAGAAGTTTGGACTGGCCGAATAGGGAATGGCGAGCGGCAGCTCGTTACGATTACGGAGAGGCTGGCCCTCGATGTAGATCGTGTTGGAGCTGTAATCGAGGCTCAGCGGCAGCACGTCGGTGGCCGCAACCGAGCGCACTCCGGGAATTACTTTGGCCCGCTCCACCAGTCGTTCGAAAAAGGCGCGGCCTTTGGCATCGTCGTAGCCCTGCAAGCCAACGTCGACCGAGAGCGCGACGGCGTTTTGCGGATTGAATCCCGGCCGCATCCGCTGCGCGGCCTGCAAGCTACGCACGATCAAACCCGCGCTAATAAGCAAGACAAGGGAGAGCGCGACTTGTGCGATGACGAGCCCGTTGCGCAGGCGCGAGCGGCGGAAACCGGCCATGGCGGCTTCGTCCTTAAGCGCGGGGATTAGAGCTGGCTTTGAGGATTGCAGGGCCGGAAGGAGGCTGAAGACCATTCCGGTCAGAATCGAGAGGGCAAGAGTGAAAACGAGCACGCGCCAGTCGATTCGGAGATCGAAAAGAAGCGCGATATCGGTCGGGAGTTTGATCGAACTGACGAAGTGATTCGTCCAGGTGGCGAGGAGCAGACCGACCGCACCGCCGGCGAGCGATAGCATGACGCTTTCGGTGAGCAATTGCCTAACGAGTCGTGCGCGGCTCGCGCCGACGGCGAGCCGGATGCCGATCTCCTTCCGCCGTTCGGTCGCGCGAGCGAGCAAAAGATTGGCCAGGTTCACGCAGGCCAGCAGCAAGACGAGCGCCCCGACCACGGTGAGCAGACCGGAGAAGGCAAAGATGGAATTTCGGATGTCGGGGATGAAAAGACCGGGCGGCATCAGGAGCACACTTCGGCCGGCGTTTTCCTTCGGATATTCTTTGGCCAACTGCGCAGTAAGGCCATCCAACTGCGCCTTGGCCTGCGCGACACTGATGCCCGGCTTGAGACGGCCGATGACGAAAATATTGTCATTCTCGCGCTGGTCGAGCCAGGAGCTGCCCGGCTCGACTTGTTTCGCCATCATCATCGGCACCCAAAATTCCGGCGCGAACGCGACCTCGGTCCCGACAAAGCCCGCCGGCGCAATCCCGACGATGGTGAAGCTGTGGGTGTTGAGCAGGACCTTCTGGCCAATGATCGTCGGATCGCCGCCGAAACGTTTCTGCCAGCAGGCATGGCTCAGGATCGCGACCGGATGCGAGCCCTGCGTCGCATCTTCTTCGGGGAGAAAGCTGCGTCCGAGCACGGGCTTCACCCCCAGGACGTCGAAGTAGTTGCCGGAAACGTCGTAGCCCCAGACGCGCTCATTTAGCCCCTGGTGACTGAGACTGGCGACGACAAAACGATAGGCGAAGAGCCCGGAGAAGACGGTGTTGCGATCGCGATAGTCGAGATAGTTCGGATAGGACTGGAGAGTAAATTCCGCGCCTGTGCGCTGGCCGTCGACCGCGATCAGTTGCGACGGCTCGCGTACCGGGAGCGGTCGCAGGAGCACGGTATCGACTAGACTAAAGATGGCGGTGTTGGCGCCGATCCCGAGCGCCATGGAGAGAATCGCGAGCGCGGTGAACCCAGGATGCTTCAGCAATTGGCGCCAGCCATAGCGAATGTCCTGCAAAAGCGCGCCCATCTCATTAGGTCAGATGCGAGCATTGCGGTGTTTGGATTCAACTTTGTGTCAACGACCAGTGGTCAGCGCAAATAACCATTCGGTTCGATAAGCTCGAATCCCGGGGTACTCTGCGCGAAGTGCCGCAGCCAATAGGAGTGACCGGAGCCGAAGACCACCAGCACGCGATCGCCGGGTTTCGAGACCTGGGTCAGCTTCGCAAAAATTTTGGCGTTGCGTTGATACCAGGCCGCATTCAACTCGGCGCCGGGCTGTTCATTTTCGTCCCCGAACCGGAGCAAGCCGTAATAAAAGCCCTCATGCTCGGACTGCAGATGCGCCGGTTCATTTAGGTCCGCGAGCATGAGCCGGATGGGTGTGGTTTTTTGCACGGCTTCCATCTGTTTCATCATCTCCTCGATCTTCTCCTGCAGCCTGGCCAGGGCGTCCGTCAGGCCATGCGTCTTTGCATAGGCCTCAACCTTGTCGAAGGGAAAATAATCAATCGTCTTGCTCTGCTCATCGATGCCGAAAACGGTTTTCTCTCCCAGAAGCTTCGCCAGACGAAACGCGATCTGCACCCGCTCGTCCGGATTTTTGGTCAACTTTTCCGGGGTAAACTCATCGAACTTTCGCAGCCCGAAGTCGGCCCGATCAGAGAGCGCTTCGACGGCGATCTTCGTCGGCCGGAATTTCGCCAACCGCGTCGCGACGTCCGCCAGCTCGGTTTGTTTGGCCGGTGTGAGCACGCTCTCGACCTTCATGTTGTGGATGTCGAGTCCCGGATTTCCAAAATGATAAGTGCCAAGCACCATCACCTGAATTGGAGGGGGTGTCGGGGTAGGGCTCTGACCGCGAACTCCGGTGGCGAGAAGAACAAGCAGAGAGGCGACGGCGAGCGACTTTTTCATGTGATTCATTCCATCACTGAGATGCAAATCGGATGCGATTCGGATTCAAACTTTGGAGCCTCTCCGAGGTTCCGCGTGATTTGAATTTGCCAGCAGCCAGTCGCGCAGGCATTAGAATCAGATGAATCGACGCACAGCTATCCTTGCAATTACCTTCGCGGCCTTGATCGCAAATCCGACCGCCCGATCGGCTGATTCAGACTACGCCGACGTGAAAGCGCAGATCGCGAAACAGCACGCCGAAGGAGTGAAGCGTCTGCAGGATTGGATCAAACTGCCTTCGATCGCCGCTGAAAACCTGAACTACCCGCAGGGCGCCGATTACATGATCAAGCTGCTGAAGGAGGCGGGCTTCCAGCGTGCAGAACGCGTCGAGACCGAGGGCAAACCGGGCGTCTTCGCCACTCTCGACGCCGGCGCACCGAAAACAGTCGGCCTCTATTTCATGTATGACGTGAAGCAGTTCGACCCCAAGGAATGGTCGTCACCGCCGCTCGAGGCCGCGATCGTTGATAAGCCGGGATTCGGCAAGGTGGTGATGGGCCGCGGCGCGGTGAATCAAAAAGGACCGGAGGCCGCGTTTCTCGCCGCGCTCCACGCGATGAAAGCGGCCGGCAAGAAAGTCCCGGTCAACTTCGTCCTCGTCGCGGAAGGCGAAGAGGAGATCGGCTCGCCGCATTTTCCGCAGATCGTGCACAAGCCCGAGATCGAAAAAGCGCTTTCGAAATGCACCGGGATGTTCATGCCGTTCGCGGCCCAGGACCCGAGCGGCATGGTTACGGTCACGTTAGGCGCGAAAGGCGTAATCGAAGTGGAGCTGACTTCTAACGGCGAGAAATGGGGCCGCGGGCCGCTGAAAGACATTCATTCCTCCAACAAGGCCCGGGTCGACAGCCCGGTCTGGCATCTTGTGCAGGCGCTCAATACCCTGGTCGATAAGGATGGCGACCCCGCGATCGATGGCCTAACGAAAAACGTGCAACCGCTTTCAGCGCGGGACAAGACGATGATCGCGGCCGCGGCCAAACGGCTGGACGAGACGGAGGCGAAGAAGCTCATGGGTGTGAAACATTGGGTGAAAGACGTGAGCTGGACGGAAGCGCTCGAGCGGATCGCCGGCACGCCGACGGTCAACATTGAAGGCATCATCGGCGGCTACACCGGACCGGGCGGGAAAACGATCCTGCCGCACCAGGCGATCGCGAAACTTGATCTGCGTCTCGTGCCTGACCAAACCGCGGACGGTGCACTCGCGGCCCTGAAAGCGCATCTCGCGAAGCGCGGTTTCGGCGACATCGACGTCAACATGACGGGCGGATACGACCCGACCACGACGCCGGCCGATTCGCCGATCATCAAGGCCGAGGAAGCGGTGTACAAAAATCACGGGATCGACCCGGTCATGGTGCCGCGACTCGGCGGTTCCTGGCCGGGCTACGTTTTCACCAATCCGCCGCTCAGTTTGGGTGCGGGACATTTCGGTCTCGGGCACGGCAGCGGCGCGCACGCGCCCGATGAATATTACGTCATCGAGTCGACCAACCCGAAGGTCGAAGGCTGGGACGGCTCCGTCCTGTCTTACGTTCAATACCTCGACGAATTGGCGAAATAATAGTGAGTGGCGAGACACCGATCGTCGTCAGCCCGGGTGAACGGCCCGTCCTGCGCGCCTTTGGCGAGGAGATCACCATCCTGCTCGACAGCGAACAGACCGGCGGTCGCCTAACGATGTGGATCGAGAAGACCCCGCCCGGCGGCGGGCCCCCGCTCCATTTTCACATCAACGACGACGAGACCTTCCATGTCCTCGAAGGGCGGGTCGCATTTTTCCAGAACTCGAAGTGGGACGAAATCGGCCCGGGCGGGTCGGCCTTTGTCCCGCGCGGGCAGCTCCACACCTTCAAGAATGCCGGAACGGAACCAGCCCGCATGCTGGTCACAACCGCGCCGGCCGGCTTTGATGTTTTCCTCACTCGCTGCGCCGAGGAATTCGCCAAGCCGCAGGGCCCAGACATGGCGCACGTGGCGGAGATCGCGGCCGAGCACGGCATCCACTTCATGGAGAAGACGGCGCAATTCTGAGCCCGCGGAGAAGCCCTCCCGCTCATCGGTGCAGGTTAGACGAGCTTCGCGGTCAGATGAATCTCAGTGCCGGAAAGCGCGACGGAAACCGGGCAGGTTTTCTTCGTCTTCTCGGCCTGCTCTTGAAACGCTTTGTCGTCCATTCCCGGGACGCTCGCTTCGACCCGAAGATCGATCGTCGTGATCTTCGGTCCGCCATCGACCATTTCGAGTTTCACGTTCGCGGTCGTGCTGATGCGCTTCGCGGGATGACCGGCTTTTTCGAGATTAGAGGAGAGAGCCATGGAGAAGCAGCCCGCTTCCGCCGCCCCGATCAATTCCTCGGGGTTAGTACCGCTGGCATTTTCGAAACGGGATTGAAATGAGTACGGGCCTTCGTAGGCGCCGCTCCCCAGTTTCATTGTTCCGCTGCCCTCTTTGAGAGTGCCTTCCCAAACTGCTGATCCAATTCTAGCTGGCATAAACTTGTTTCCTTTCTCGTTAGGTTAGTTCGCTATTTCTTTCCCGCCTTCACAATCTGTCAGGCAACCAACAAAAGCGCGGCGATGTTCCTGCTCGTCACCGAGTATCTCCCACTATACGGCTGAAACAGCCGAACGGATTTATTCGTTCTCCGCGAGTTACTCATAGCGAAGAGAGGTAATGGGATCAAGACGGGTGGCTCGGCGAGCCGGGAGGTAGCAGGCGAGCAGCGCCGCCAAGCTGAGGAGTGCAGCGATGATCGCAAAGGTGGCCGGGTCGGTCGCGCTCACGCCAAAGAGAAGGCTCGAAAGCAGACGCGTGAGAGCGATGGCGCCCACCAGACCGGCCGCGATTCCGCAGAAGACCAATTTCATGCCGTGCCCGAGCACGAGTTTGAGCACGTCGGCCGTGGCAGCCCCGAGCGCGATGCGAATCCCAATCTCCGGCGTGCGTTGAGTGACGCTGTACGAGATCACCCCGTATATTCCAATCAGGCCGAGGATCAAACCGATGGCGGCGAAGAGGCTGAGGAGAAGCATGGTCGAGCGCGGCTGCTCAATGGAGCGAGCCACGACTTCGTCCATCGAGGCCAGGTGCGTGATCGGCACGTTTTTGTTCACCGACCAAACCGCGTCACGAATGGACGCGGCCAGCGCAGGCGAGTCGGAAGTCGAACGCACCATCACGGTCATGTCGGGCAGAAAATCGTGCTGTGGGTAGGGCCGATACAATTCCGGTTCGACCTGGTTACGCAACCCCTGTTGCCTGATGTCACCGACCACCCCAACGATCGAAGCCCATTTCCCCTTCCCTTCGAACCCGGTTCGCACGCGTTTTCCGAGCGGATCCCCGCCGGGCCAATATTTGCGCGCCAGAGTCTCATTCACGAGCGCGACGTCGGGCGCATTTTCATTATCAGCCGCGGTGAAAAACCGCCCCGCGCGGAGCGGTATTTTCATCGTCCGAAAATAATCAGGCGTGACCAAACGCCAGTTCACGCTTTCCGAAGAAGTGCCGGACGTTAGGGACTGGTCCTCGATTTTTATACTCGGGTTCCAATTGTCTTCGCTCATCGGCAGCAGATGAATGCCGCCGACCGATTTCACGCCGGGCAAATTTTGCAGCCGACCCAGCACTTCGCGGTAATAGAGACGCACGCGCGCAGGGTCGTCGTCGCTGGGGGAGAGCTGGAACGAGATGACCCGGTCCGCTGTAAATCCAGGATCAACTGTGTGTAGCCGAGCAAAGCTCTTGATGAGCAAACCGGCGCCGACCACCAGCATCAAGGCAAGCGCCGTCTCGGCGAAAACGAGGACAGCGCGGAGACGGCGACCGACGCCATTCGCAGAGGTGCGGCCGCCTTCCTTGAGTGGAGCTTGCAGGTCGGGCCGCGCAACCTGCCGCGCAGGCGCGAGACCAAAGAGTAGGCCGGTCAGGAGCGAAATGCCTAACGACAAGCCGAGCACAGAACGGCTAAGCGCGATCCCGCCCGCGCGTGGCAGCTGAAGTGGAAGGAGCTGGAGCAAGAGGTCGAGCCCGAACCAGGCGAGCGCGATTCCGGCCGCGCCGCCGAGCAGCCCGAGCAGGCAATTTTCGGTCAGAAGTTGCCGGACCAGACGAGCGCGTGTTGCGCCCAGGGCAGCCCGAATCGCCAACTCGCGCTGGCGCGTGCTGGTGCGGGCCAATTGCAGGTTTGCCACATTCGCACAGGCGATGAGGAGGACGAATCCAACCACACCGAGGAGGACAAAGAGCATCGTTTGCACATTGGCCACCAAATCGGTGCGGAGCGGTGTGACCAACGGTCTCTCCGGCTCGCCCGACCTGCCGCGTTTTTCCCAAAGGTGGAGGGCAAGAGCGGTTATTTCCGATTGCGCCTGTTCCACTTTGACGACGTTCTTCAACCGGCCGATCAGAGTCAGGTAGGCGGCGGAATAGTCGTCCTGGTTGTTCGAATCGAGCGGCGCCGGCAGCCAGAGATCGCAGCTGGGCAAGCCGAGGAAATCGAAATCCCGCGGCATCACTCCGACCACTACATAAGGAGCACGATCGATCGTGATCGGTCGACCGACGATCTGCGGATCGGCACCGAAGCGACTTTGCCAGAGACCGTAACTGAGCAGCACGACCTTTTCCTGCCCCGGCTGATCTTCCTCGGGAAGAAAGGTCCGGCCAACCGCTGCCTCCACTCCGAGCAAGGAAAAAAGATTCGCCGTGGTGCGGGCCCCAACCAATCTGGCCGGATCGCCGCTCCCGGTGAGAGTAAAGCCCCAGCCGCTGTAGGCGCCAAGATCGTCGAAGGAGGTGGCGGCACGTTTAAGCTCGACGAAATCCGCTTTCGAAGTCGAAACGTTAGGCTTCTCCGGCCAGATTTTTACCAGCCGGTCAGGCGCCTGGTAGGGAAGCGGGCGGAGCACGACCGCGTTGACGATGCTGAAAACGGCGGTGTTGGCTCCGATCCCGAGGGCCAGAGTCAGAATGGTGACGGCGGTAAAACCAGGGCTCTTCCCTAACGAGCGAAGGCCAAAGCGCAAATCTTTCCCGAGCGTCTCGATCCAGTGGCCTATCCGAATGTCGCGCACCTCCTCCTTGACCTGCTCGATCCCACCGAACTCGACTGCGGCGGCGCGCTGCGCCGCCTTCTCGTCGAACCCTGCCCGCACTTTTGCATCGCTCGACAGCTCCAGATACGAGCGGACTTCCGCTGCCAGATCATCTTCCACGCGTTTCTTCGCGAAAAGGTTTCGGAAAAGCGCCGCCAACAAGGAAAAGAGGCGCATGGGGTCAGCTTGCACTGAGAGCGCTCCCGATCGCCGTTGAAATGCGTTGCCAATCTTCGGTCTCGGTCTCGAGCTGTCGTCGGCCCGCCCGAGTCAGGGTGTAAAATTTGGCGCGTCGATTGTTTTCCGATTCGCCCCAGGACGACTTAAGCCAGCCGGCCTCTTCCATGCGATGGAGGGCGGGGAAAAGCGAGCCGGGCTTCACGTCGAAAGTTTGCTCGGTGATTTGCCTGATCCGCATCGATACTCCCAGTCCGTGCAGCGGTTGAGGGGCGAGGGCCTGCAAAATCAGGAGGTGGAGCGTGCCTTGGAGAAGGTCGATTTTCTGTTTCATCGGCTCATATGGAGTGTCTATATGAGTGGAACACACCTTCGTATAGAGTGTCAATAGGAAAGCTCGCAAGAGCCCAATCGCTGGCTGGCTGCGCTACCGCGGCTCGAGCATCGTCCCCCGGCAGTCGGGACTGCCGCAGTGACAAGCGAACAGCCGCTCCAGCGCTTTAGTCCGCCGGTCCGCCGGTTCGAGCGAATAGTCGTAGAAAAGCTCCTCGCCTTTTTTCAGGTTTCGAAGCGCGACGACATAGACCCGCCCGCGCCGTTCGATGGTCTTGCAGTTGGGCGCGCAGGAATGGTTGATCCAGCGCGCCTCGTTCCCGCCAACCGCGGCATTGATCACCTGCCCGTCGTCGAGCGAGAAAAAGAAAGTGTGATGCGGATCATCCGGATCGAGCGGCGGTAAGTCCTGCGCTTCCTTCCAGGAAATACGCTCACCGGTGTATTCAATGATCCGGGTTCGCTTCGGGATCGGGCGGGCCGCAAAAACCCCGGTGCCGTGGATCCTTGATCGTTTCACTCTCACTAGTCCGTTAGGAGTTTGTCTGGCCATTCGCACGCGATCGGTAAGGCTGCGGTCTTTCTATCTCTTCAGGTAGGACGCTGAGTCCGCGTTGCAAAATCGTTGCGCCCCGACCATGCCGATGGCCATCGCGGGCACGAGGCCGAGAGCGGCGGGGCGGAGCGCGCCGGGGTTAGCCAATGCGGGTCCGCGACAGACCCGCCTAAACCCCAGTCGATGCCGAAGATCGCTGCGCCGATTACGAGATGGCGGTCGATCGGCGATGACGTGCCCGAGGGCAGTGATCGGTTGCCGAGACAGCGCAGAACGAGCATCCCGACGCCATAAACGCCGACCATCACGAAAAGAAGCGCCGGATCCCAATTGCCAAACACGTCGAGAAACCCGATAACCCGCGCCGGATCGGTCATTCCCGAATTGGCGACTCCGGAGCCAAAGAGACCGCCGGAGAGGAGAAAAACAAGCAATTTTCCCGGTTTCATGAGAGGACGCGAGGATCCCACCGATGATCGGATTCCAAAGCGTGGTGATGCTTCATTCAGGTGACAGTTTCGCGCAGCCGCGGCTTCCGCGCCGGCAAAATCGACAAGAGCCGCCTTCTCGTTTGCGGGAAGGGCACGGTCGCCGGTTTTTCGTAACGATTTGGGCGTTCGGTTTCGCCGCCCGCGGCAGCCTTGGCCTGGCCTGCGGTGACGGATTTCTGATCGGTCTGATCGTGCAGGCCACGACGATTATTACCTACGTCGTCTCCCCTCTTCCGGCAGGGATCGCACTGAAGTGGTTCGCAAGCGGAATGGTGCAAAACGCTCTCCTCGGAGTGGTTGTCGCTCTGACCTACAAACCCGCCTCAAGGAGACATCTCGCCTAACGAATTCGAGCAGAATTGACAGACGACCCGGGCAAGTCTTTGCTCGCGCAACCTCCTCACTTCCGATCATGACTCGACAACGCTTCGCCCAAGAGTTTTCGCGAATCTCCTCCGGTTTTCGCTGGCTGTGTCTGATCCTGCCTCTCCTGACCCTTATTGTTCGCTCGGCCGAGGCAGAGGTCGAGCTCTCGATTTTCACTGGCGTCGCGCTCAGCCAGGACAGCGACCTGCGCCTCCAGCAAAACGGCGGGACCGACCTGACGTTTCATGACGTTTCCTTCGCGGGCCGGGATTTTAACGTCCCACCCTACTACGGCGTGCGCGCGCTCTGGTTTCCCTCGGAGGATTCGCATTGGGGATTCGGCGCGGAGTTTTTCCACATGAAGATGTATGCGGACACCGATTCGACCGTGCATGTGACCGGGCGCCGAAACGGCGCCGGCGTGAACGACAACGAACGGATTAACGACACGATCCAATCATTCAGCCTCTCGCACGGGCTGAACTACGCGCTGGCCGATATTGTTTATCGCTGGAAACCGGGCCGTCGCGGGGAGGATTTCCTCGGCCATCTCGAACCATACGTCGGGGTCGGTTTGGGCGCTGCCATTCCGCATGTCGAATCGAATGTCGGCGGTCAGTTTCATGAAGAATACCAGCTCCATGGGCCGGGAGTGGAAGGGCTTGCCGGGATGAACGTTTCCCTGACCCGGCACATCGGCCTGATGTTCGAATACAAATTTACCTACGCAAATCTCAACTCGCTCGAGATCCCGGGCGGCTCAATCGAAGTCACGCCCCTCAATCATCACCTCGTGACCGGCCTGACCTTCAGTTTCTGAGTTTTAGCCGCGTTGCCACACCAATCGAGCACCGCTACAGGTGAGCGATGGAGGTGGTACCGCTAGGCGATTCGGCTCTGATCGTACGCGTTGGCAATTCGTTAGGCACGGTCCTCACAGCACTGCATAAGCTCGAGGCAGCCAGCCTCCACGGGGTGCAGGAGATCGCTCCGGCCTTCGCCAGCGTGGCGGTTTTTTTTGATTCGCCGGACGCACTCCAGGCTAGCCTGGAACCGGTCGCGGCGGCGCTGCGCGGACGGCGAAAGGTCAAAGCGGCATCCAGAGGGCGCCTCATCGAGGTCCCGGTTTGTTACGACGCAAAATTCGCGATCGATCTCGAGGTCGTGGCGCAACATTCCGGCCTCGCGCCTAACGAAGTCGTTTCGTGCCATGCCGCTGCTCGCTACGACGTGCGGTGCGTTGGTTTTACTCCGGGTTTTCCCTTCCTCGGCGGTTTGCCCGTGAAAATTGCCACCCCCCGGCGGGAAAAACCGCGGACCCTCGTCCCCGCCGGCGCGGTCGGGATTGGCGGTGCACAAACCGGAATTTATCCGCTCCCCTCCCCCGGAGGCTGGAACATTATCGGACGAACGCCGCTTCGCCTTTTTGATCTGACGCGGGAACCGGCCGCGCTCCTCCGGGCGGGAGACCGCGTGCGATTCGTTGCGATTAGCCGCGAAGATTTCGAGAAATGGGAAAGCTAATTGTCCTCCGAGCCGGCCCCCTAACGAGTGTGCAAGATCTGGGGCGCGGCGGGCAGCGTGCCCTTGGCGTGGCGCCAGGCGGCGCGCTCGATCTCTTCGCCGCGCGGGTGGCCAACCTGCTCGCCGGCAATCCGGTCGAGTCCGCTCTCCTCGAGGTCGCGCTCGGCGGAGTTCGGCTCCGCTTCCACGATACCCGCCGCATTGCCTGGTGCGGCGGCGATTTTGAGGTCCAAATCGCAGAAAGCAAGATCCCCGCGGGCCGCCCCGCGATCGTTAGGTCGGGGGAAGAATTGAGAATCGGCGGCGCAAAAAACGGCTACCGGGCCTGGCTCGCCGTCGCGGGCGGAATCGATCTGCCCACGATCCTAGGCAGTCGTTCGACCGACCTGCGGGCTCACTTCGGCGGCCTCGAAGGCCGCGGCCTGCAGGATGGCGATGAACTTTCGTTAGGCACATCCACTCCTCCAGCGAACGAAGTGGCACGGGTCGCGGCCTGGGGCGCTTTGCCAGAGTGGTCCTTGACCCAGATGCGGACTCCGATCCTGCGCATCGTGCGGGGGGCAGAATGGGAAACGTTTGATCGCAGATCCCGATACTCATTTTTGCAAACTGCTTTCACGGTCGGCGCGCAGGCGGACCGAATGGGGGTGCGGCTGGAAGGTGCGCCCCTCAGACGTAGGAAAAAACAAGAGTTACTCTCCGAAGGCGTCGCCCCGGGGACGGTCCAGGTGGCCAATGATGGCCAACCGATTCTCTTGCTCGGGGATTGCCAAACGATCGGCGGCTACCCCAAGATCGCGCACGTGATTTCGGTCGATCTCGCGCCCGCGACCCAGCTTCAGCCTAACGACACCGTCCGCTTCGAAGAAGTGACGCTCGCGGAAGCCGCCGCGCTCTATGCGGAGCGCGAGAGCGACCTCCGGCTTTTTCGCGTCGGTCTGAGTTTGCACGCTCGATGAACCTGTCGGTCGATCTAAATGCCGATCTGGGCGAAGGCGCAGCGAGCGAGAGCGCGCTCCTCGCGCTCGTCAGCTCGGCCAATATCGCCTGCGGATTTCATGCCGGAAATCCCAACAGCATGACCGCCTCGATCCTGGCCGCAAAAGAGGCCGGCGTAGCCGTCGGAGCGCATCCGAGCCTGGCCGACCGTGAGCATTTCGGACGGCGCGAGCTGCCGGTTACACCGAAGGAAGTCTTTGCGCTCGTGGCCTACCAAGTGGGAGCGTTTCAAGCCGTTTCTACTTCGTTAGGCGTGCGTCCCAATCACGTCAAACCACACGGGGCGCTTTACAACATGGCTGTTCGCGACCCGGCCCTCGCCGAAGCAGTGACGCGTGCCGTGCTGGCGGTCGATCGTTCGCTCCTCCTCTTTGCGCCGGCCGGGAGCGCGCTGGCTCGGGCCGCCGAAGCGATCGAGCTGAGGGTCGCCCGGGAAGTTTTTGCCGATCGCAATTATCTGCCAGACGGCACGCTCGTCCCGCGAACTCGCCCGGACGCGCTTCTCCACGACGCAGAGGAAGCAGCCGAGCGCGTTCTTCGCATGCTACACGAAAAGGTGGTGCGCGCGGTCGACGGAAGCGACGTCGCCCTGGAAGTCGACACGATCTGCCTGCATGGCGATAAACCGGAAGCGGTCGCCTTTGCGCAAAAGCTGCGCGCGCAATTGCAGGCAGCCGGTGTAAAAGTGGCCGCGACTTTCGCGCTGACGGATGGATACTCCTAACGAAAAACTGGTGCGCGGCCTGGGTCCGCTCGACGCAACCATGATCGTGATCGGATCCATGATCGGGTCCGGCATTTTTATCACCTCGGCGGAGTCGACCCGCCTAATTAGCGCGCCCGGCTGGCTTCTCCTCGCCTGGGCGACGGCCGGGCTTCTCACCATTACAGGCGCGCTCTGTTGCGCGGAGCTGGCCGCTATGATGCCAAAGGCGGGCGGGCAATATGTTTTCCTGCGGGAGGCTTATGGGTCCTCGATTGGTTTTCTTTTTGGCTGGACACTTTTTCTCGTTGTTCAAACCGGCACGATCGCGGCGGTCGCGATCGCCTTTGCCAAGTTTGCCGGGGTTTTCGTCCCGGCGATCGCGACCGAGAATTATCTCGTTAGGCCTGCCCATCTCTTTGGCGCCTACGCGATCAGCCTTTCGACCGAACAACTGGTCGCGATCCTCCTCATCGCGCTCCTCACCTGGATCAACACCCGAGGATTGGAAATTGGGAAACTGGTTCAGAACACTTTCACCTTTGCCAAGACTGCCGCGCTCATCGGATTGATCGTCGTTGGGGTGTCGTTAGGCTGGCAGGCCGCGAGCGCGGCGCGCACGGCGGACTGGTGGAACCCGTGGGCGAATGGCTGGACGCCACAAGGAGCGCAACCCGGCCTCACGATGGTGGGCGGGATCGCGTTGATTGTGATTTTCGGGAAGGCGATGGTCGGCCCGCTCTTTGCCCAGACCGCCTGGACGAATGTCACCTTTACGGGAAGCGAGGTGCGCGATCCCGGGCGCACCCTGCCGCGTGCGCTCCTGATTGGTTGCGGGCTGGTCGTGACCCTATATGTCCTCGCCAACCTCGCCTACGTTGCCACTTTGTCGTTAGGCGAAATCGCGCACGCACCCCAGAACCGGGTCGCAGTCGCGTCAATGCGCGCGGCGCTCGGATCGACCGGCGCGAGCCTGATGGCGGGCGCGATTCTCGTCTCGACCTTTGGTTGCAACAACGGACTCATCCTGGCCGGAGCGCGGGTCTATTACGCGATGGCGCGCGACCGGTTGTTTTTTCGCGCGACCGCGCGAACCAACGCGCAGCACGTGCCGGCGGCCGCGCTCGTTGCACAAGGTGTTTGGGCGGCGCTCCTCACGCTCCCGCGCACGATCGGGACCGATCCCACGACCGGCGCGGTCCGTTACGGAAACGTCTACACCCAGCTGCTCGAATACATCGTGGCGGCGGACCTGGTTTTCTACGTCCTGCTGGTCGCAGCGGTGATAGTGTTGCGCCGCAAAATGCCGGAGATGCCGCGGCCCTATCGGGCCTGGGGTTATCCGGTCGTGCCGATCGTCGCGGTTGCGCTCGCACTGCTCCTGATCGTCGACCTCGCGATTCTAGCGCCGGCGACGTGCGGAATCGGATTCGCAATCGTCTTGAGCGGTTTTCCCGTCTACCTGCTCTGGCGGTGAGCCTAACGATTGTTGTAGACGGCGTAGATTTCGACGAGCCCGACGCCCGTGGTGTCGTTCGCTCCCCGAACGATAGCAGTGAAAGCACCGGGCGCGCTCGGGAACAAGAGTGCCGATTCGGAACTGTTTGAAGGCCAGAGGCCGTAACCTCCGATCGCGCCAGAGTCGCGATTGCTGTTGAAATCGTCGTTCGACTGCAAAAGGCCGCCGAGGCTGTTGTAAAGATCGAGGGTCGGATTCAAGAGTGCGCCAGAGACGCCAGCCGAGGTGAGGGACGGGCCAATCGCACGGACGACATTGATCTGGCTTTGCGGGCCCTGGACGATGAAGCCGCCAATCAAAGCATTGTCGCCCGTGCCAACGCGGGCCCGTGTGGAGATGTTGCCAAGCAACCCGCTCTCCGGTTCGAGGTCGTAGACTTCAACCAAGCCGACGCCGCTGCCGCCGGCCGATCCCGAAACGATCGCGGTGTAGCTGCCGGGGGCGAGATCGACCAGGATGGCCGATTCCAAGTTGTTTTTCGGAGCCAGGCCGGTGGCGATTACCTCCTCTTCCTGGGTGGAACGCCAATCGTCATTCGCCTGAATGACGGCGCCGGTGGCGTCGTACAACTCGAGCGCGGGATTGGCGAGCGCGCCGCTGACGCCAGCCGGGCCCAACGACGGGCCGATGGCGCGCACGAGAACCCTTTTCGTGGAGGTCGCGTCCTGGATAATGAATCCGCCGATCATCACTTCGTCACCCGTCCCGACATGACCGCGGGTGGAGATCTGCACGATCTGGGCGCTCCCGGAAGCGCTCGGAGCATTGGGCGGCGCGCCGTAGAGCGCAGCTGCGCCCGCGATGTCGTCGGGCTGCAAAAAGAAAAGCTCGCTCGCCTTGGAGTTCATGATCGCGGCAACGGTTTGCCCGGCGTCGTCGGGATGATCGAGGCCAAGGACATGGCCGATTTCGTGCAAGGCGACGCGATGGAGATCGTAATACGAGATGCCGTTGAAAATAGCGTAGACGGCGTAGTAGGAATTCCACCGGTAAGCAGTGTTGAAGAGGATATCGCACTCCGTGATCTGGTTGCCGACGCCGTCGATCACAGTGACGGCGAGGGTAGAAGAATCGAAGTCGTCGCCGTAGATGGTGTCGCTGAACTGCACCGAATTGACGCCATCACCTTCACTCGCGGGCAAGCCGGGCGCAGCCACCGTCCAGCTGAATTGCATCCGGTCCATCTGCTGGTTCCAAAGCTGGAGGGCGTTCTCGAAGACGGAATTCCAGTCGAGGCTTCCGTCGGCCAGCGAAATATCAGCCGATCCCAACTGGATTCTCATCGGGACGACCGGGTCCGGCCAGGAGCCATCTTCCAGCACATAGGCGCCGCCCGTGCCTAACGAAATCAAACCGAGGCCGAAAACCGCGCCGAGGCGGAGCAGAAGCCTACTGGATTTTGGCGTTAGCCGCTTGCTGGGAAATCCGGGAACGGATGGCGGATTTGAAATCATTGAGCGAGAGCGCGGCCTTGGCTTTGGAAGTGGCCTTTTCGTTTCCACCGAGCTGGTTGACGTCGGCCAACGGCTGGCCTTCGCCAGTGACCAGAGTATCGCGGCCGGCTTGGTCTTTCTGGACCCGGAAACGCCCATGCATGATGCCGACAAGCGGGATGAACTGTTTGCCATTATTTTCGACAAAAAGAACGTCGCGGTCGCCGACCTTGAACTTGGGCGCGTCGGCCACTTCCATCGTCCGGCCGTCGACTGTGCCGCCGAGCATGCGCATGGAATAGGTGGCTCCGGGATTGCCTTTCAGCGTGTCGTCGACCTTAAAAGTAACGAAGGTAACGATGCGATGCTGAGCGCCTTCCCCGATCCACTGCGACTGAAGGCCGGTCACTTCGCCTTCGAAAATGATCTGCGCCCGGCTCACGAGTTCATCGAACTTCGGTGGGATCACGGTGGTCGCGGTGGCGATGAAACCGAGGGAAAAGAGGACCGGGAAAACAAGAAATCCGATTGATTTTTTCATTTTTGGGAACGGGAAATGTCTAACGAGCTTAAGGCAGGAATGTTCAATTTCAATTTAGGTTCCGGCTACAGATCCAGATCGTAAATCTCCACCAGGGCGATACCGGCGCCGCCATCCGCGCCTTGAACGATCGCGGTGTAATTCCCCGCCGGAATGGTCGCTATGACCGCGGCCTCGCGCGGATCGCCGGGCTGGAGTCCGGTCGCGACGATATCGCTCTGCTGCGATCCGCTCGCCCAATCGTCGTTTGCAGCGATGATCTGGCCGTCGCTCCCGTGTAATTCCACCGCCGGATCGGCCAGGACGGCGAGTCCGCTCCCGCCTAGCGACGGCCCGATCGCGCGGACGATGATTTGTTTCGTCGTCCGGCCCCCGACAATAAAGCCGCCGATCAAAACCTCCTCGCCCGAGCTCACCCGGCCGCGGGTCGAAATGTTAGCGGCATGGGTGGCGCTGGTGTCGAGGGTGTAGCTTTCGACCAGGGCGATGCCGGTCGTATCGTTCACGCCGGAGATGACAGCGGTATAGTTTCCCGGGGCGAGACGGGTCACGATCGCCGCCTCGCGTAAATCGGAAGGAGCGAGCCCGCTCTCGATGATTTCACCGGAATCGAGGCTCTCCTGCCAGTTGTCGTTCGCCTCGAGAAACGCCCCAGTGGAATCGTAAAGTTCCATCTTCGGATCTTGCAGCGCGCCGGCGACGCCACCGGAAGTAAGCGAAGGGCCGATCGCGCGCAGGATGACTTTCTTGGGCTGGTCGCCCTGGATGATGAACCCGCCAATCAAGACGTCGTTACCCGTCCCGACATGCATGCGAGTCGAGATGTTGACCAGACGGCTCGGCGAGATCGGCGACGGCGAGGGCGGCGGGGTAGGCGTAGAACTGGGCGCGCCATAGAGGTATTCGATGCCTTGGATATCATCCGGAGAGAGGAGACTGCGGTCGCTGACCACAGAGTTCATGATCGCGTCGACTTTCTGGCCCGCGGTGTCAGGGTGATTCAATCCGAGCGCGTGACCGATCTCATGAAGGAAGACCCGTTGGATGTCGCAGATGCATTTTCCCTGGGTATTGAAAATCAGGTCGCCGCGATAGGAATCGAAGAGCTGGGCGGTGTTAAAGAGGACATCGGCTTCGATCATCGTGTTCCCCTGGCTCCGGTAGTAGGTCACGGCCAGGACGCCGCCCCCGAAGGAGTCGCCAAAGACAGTCGAGGCAAAAGAAGCGGAATTAATCCCGTCGCCGGAAGAGACCGGCTTGGTCGAGTCCATCACCGCGACCATCTGGATGTCGGCCATCTCCGCGTTCCAATCTAAGAGCGCGGGGGCGGCCGCCTCGTTCCAGGTCGCGCTCCCGTCGAGGAGCGCCTGCGACGGCGTGCCCAACTCCATTTGCACAGTGACCACCGAGCCCGCTGGCCAGGACTTATTTTCGAGGGCATAACCGAAAACGACGGAAGCCATCAAAGCGAAGGAGGCGCCGAAAATCAAGACCACGAGGGAGCGGCGCAAAACGGTGGAGATCATAGAAAACAGGAGAAACTGGAAAAACCAGAATCTCCAAAAGCAGGATCTGTGCACGCCCGGCCGGGGAAGCGCCGCCCAAGGTTATGGGCGGGCGGCGAAAAGGGGGATTCCCTTTCTTTCCTGAACTAGCTGAAAGTCAGTTCCTAGCAGGAACTGCGGCTACAACGAACAAGACCCTCGTTCAGGCACGGGAATTTTTCGTCAGTTCAAATTGTAGACTTCGACCAACCCGACACCGGTGGTGTCGTTCACCCCTCGCACGATGGCGGTATAGGCGCCGGGCTGGAGAGTCGCGAGGATGGCTGACTCCAGATCTTTCGACGGCTGGAGGCCGGTCGCGGCAATCTCCGATTGTTGCGAATCCTTCCAGTCGTCGTCGGAAGCAATGATGTCTCCGAAAAGATTGTGCAGCTCGAGGGTCGGATTTTGGAGCGCGCCGACGATGCCGAAATCGGTGAGGGACGGTCCAATCGCTCGCACGATGACATCCGACACCCCTTCGCCCGTGATGAAGCCGCCAATCAGGACGTTGTCGCCCGCATCGACAAAACCGCGCGTGCTGATGTTGGCCAGTTTCGAATCGGTCGTCGTGTCGAGATCGTAGGCTTCGACAAGTCCGATACCCGTGGTGCCCCCGTTTCCTTTCAGGATCGCGGTGTAGCTCGCGCCATTTCCCGGCAGGGTCGCGACAATGGCCGACTCGAGGTCATCCGTCGGTGCCAGGCCGGTCGCTTCAATCTCGGCCTGGTGATCGGATTTCCAATTGTTGTTTGTCTCGATGATGGAGCCGTCGCCAGCATGCAGCTCGAGCGTCGGGTCAGCGAGTGGGTCCGTGACAAATGCGCCTAACGATGGGCCAATCCCGCGGATGATGACCTGTTTCGAATCGGGCCCGAGCACGATGAAGCCGCCGATGAGGACATTGTCCCCGGTCAAAACGCGAAGACGGGTCGAGATGTTCAAGAGCTGCCCAAGCGCGGCCGAGAATTCGGAGGTGTTGCCATTCGGATCGGTCGCGTTGGCGGTGAGGTGCGCCGCGCCCGCGCCGGTCGGGAAACTCAGGTTAAAACTGGCATCGCCGCTCGCGTTCGTGGTCACGCTCGCGGAACCGAGAAAAGTTTTTCCTTCGCCGTAGCCCAACCGATTGATGTGGTCGTTGCTGAAGAAATCAAGGTTGTAGGTGGTGCTGGCATGGCTGTTCAAAGTGCCGGTGACCTGCACCATCCCGCCACTCACCGCGGTCGATCCGATGACGGGAAAGTTTTGCAGATTGTTCGGACCGCTGTCGGTATCGCCCGGGTCGTTAGGTGTAATTTCGTCCCCATTCAGATCGATCCCGAGATGGGAGATCGTCGTCGGATCCATGCCGTTGTCGTAAATCGAATTGTGCCGAATGGCGACGTGCGCGGTGTTCTTTACCGTCACGCCCGCAAAGGTGTGGTTCGCGATCACGTTGCCGGCGCCAGCCGCGACCCCGCCGACTGTGGCGACAGCGTCGTTTTCCACGCTCAGTCCCTGATAACTGGGGAGCGGAGAAACCCCATCCGCCGCCGTCCCAAAGTAATTACCCTGGATGGTCAGCGTGCCGCCATAGACGCGGATGCCAAGCCCGTCGCACGAAATCACGTTGCCCGCTCCCGCCGCGGTGCCGCCGATCGTGGCCGTGCCGCCGATCGTGATGCCGATGCCGCCACCGCCGCCCAGCTTGGTCGTGCCCGTGATGTCGGTGCCGATGAAGTTGCCCTGCACGGTCAAACCGATGGCGTTGCTCACGATGCCAGCGATGCGATTGTCGTAGATCACATTGCGCGCTCCGCTGACGGTCCCGCCGACGAGGAGTATGCTGGAACCTGGAACGGCATCCTGAAAATTGATCCCGCTGACTCCGTTAGGCAGGGCGGCGGTGCCGGCGGCGTTGAGGCCGATGAGGTTCCCCTGGATCATGAGATCGCCGGGGCGGTTCGCGATATAAATGCCGTCATTGCTGATGCCGCCGAGGCTGCTGTTCCCGGAAATGACATTGCCCGCGCCACGCCCGGGACTGGAGGTGATGCCGCCGATCGTTAGGTCAGCGCCGTCGAAGCCGACGACGTCGATCCCGCGAAAATTGCCGAGCGCTGCGGTCCCGGCCGCGTTGGTTCCGATGTAATTGCCTTGAATGCGCGTCCCGGCCTGCGTCGTCCGTACTTGAATACCCGTCCGTCCGCTGCCGGAGCTGTCTGTCGCATCACTCGCGAAGAGATTGCGATCCGCCGGGGTCACGCCTCCGACGAGATTGTCCATGCCGGAATCAACCGAGACGCCGTAGCTATTCGGAAGAGCCGCGTCTCCGGTCACGTTGCTGCCGAGGAAATTCCCAGCCACGACATTTTCGTCGGAAGCTATCCGGATAGCGCCACTGCCGAGAAAAGCGCCGGGACCAATTCCGAAACGATTAATGACCAAACCGCGCACCGTGCTTTTCCCGCCATCGAGATCGAGAGCAATGACGGCGCCGGTCAGACTTTCGCCATCCAACTCGATGCGCAGGACGGCGTTGTTCCCGACGGTCAAAGTGTTGGCGCTCGCCCCGGTCTGTGTGTAGCCGTCGATCACGACGGGATCAGTAATTGCCGGCAACGGCGACCCGGGCGCGATTGTATGCACCCCCGCCCCGGGAATTGCGAAAGCGACAATGTCGGGCGTGTCGGCGTCGATGTTGGCGTGCGTGTTGGCATCCGTGATCGCCATGCGAAGCGAGCCCGCGCCGCTGTCAGCTGTGTTGATCACAGTAAAAGTGTCAGCCCCGGCTGGACTAACGAATCGGAGCGCGAGAAGGATCAGAAGAGCGAAGTGTATTTTCATATCGAGGAGAATTGACCGAAGGAAATCCGAGCCAGTTAAACCGTAAAAATACTGCCTCCTCCCCTGCGCCGTCCCGAAAACTAAAGTCACAAAATTTGCGAACGCTTTTCGCGTTTCACATGAGGGAAATGATTGACTCCGGCCCGGGCCGCGACGTAAACGAAATCAAATGCCGCGCCGCCCCCGCTTGCCGCTGACTCAACGGATCGAAAAAACATTAGTCGCTCTTCAGGCGGCGATGAATGCTGAGACGGCGATCAAGGCGACGTTCCGCCTGCTCAAGAATGCTGTTCCCTGCGACTTCGTGAACGTTTGCCTGCGCAACGTGCGCGAGGAGAATCGCAACATTACGTACCGGCTGATCGATTCACGCGGTAAGGAGTTCAACCAGGCGCTCCTCGACGAGGTCTTCTTTCGCGAGCATCCCGGCATGCCGACGCTGATGGCCAACCCAGGCATTCGGTTCATCAACACCCGCGAAATTCTTCCGCCCGACAAGATTCTGCGAAAGTCGCGTTTCTACCGCGAGATCATGCGTGCGATCGGTTTCCGGCACGCCGTGGCCATGTTTTTCTGGAGCGCCCCGCTCGAATCGCCGGAAGCGATTTTCTCACTCCTACGCGGTGAAGATCGGCCCGACTTTAATGACGCCGAGGTCGCGATTTGCGACCGGCTCTACCCGCACATTGACGCCTTGCTGCGTCGCATCCGCGTGCTTGAACAGGAACGCACCTTGCATCGGGAGATGCGCTTGCTCGCGCACCAGAGCAATCGCTCCGCCTGTGTGCTGGATTGGAATTTGAAGATCGTCGAACTCAGCCGGACTGCGCGCGAAAGCTGCGCCAACTGGCATGCGGGCAAAGCGCAAGGGTGCCTGAAGCCGCCCCCGTTCGATCTTCCTCCGGCAGTGCGGGCGACCTGTTTGCGCTTGAAACGCGAGTGGCAGGCTTCCTTGCAACGGAATCCCGTTTGGGGCAAAGCCGGCATCTCCATCGTCCAACACGCCATTGACCGGGAGCAAAGCGTCGTCATTTCGCTGCACCGCCCTACCGGGAGCCCGACCGGGAAACCGAGCTTTCTTGTTGAGTTCGTTAGGGGGAAAACTTTGCAAAAAAATTCGGACCGGAAGTCGCGTGCCTTGCTCGCCGCCCTCACACCTCACGAACGCGAACTCATCGGCTGGATTGGTGAAGGCCGCAGCAACCAAGAGATCGCCGAACTCACCGGACGAGCCATCGGCACGGTCAAGAACGCCTTGCACAAGCTTTTCCACAAACTGCAGGTGCCAAGCAGGAGCATGCTGGTCGCTCGGGTGCGCGGAACCGCGCCTCCTCCCGGCCGACTGTTAATCGCAAATCGAGGGTGACCCTCGGCTTCCGCCATTCAGCTCTGAACTGGCGGCAGCACAACCCGGAAACCGATACGGCGGTCGGCCAGATCCGGAAGGCCATCGTTGAAAAGTGCGCTTCCACCTTCGCGCTGCTTCGAGGCTCTAGTTGGGATCTGGTGATTGCGTGCTCTCATTTGAAAAAGAGCGACCGCTGGCAAGCTCGATATTCACACCGACGATTCTGGCTGCTGGCCAGATCAATCCGAGCCCAGAATGCTGGATTCCGCTGATCTTGGTCTGGGTTGGGAGGGACTCGAACCCTCAACCAACGCCTTAAAAGGGCGCTGCTCTACCATTGAGCTACCAACCCGGCGCGAGCCTCAGTTTTTACGACGATTCGTTCCCGCACGCAACCGCGGGAGAAGATCGAGTAAACTGTTTTCCGGCCGCTGCAATTCAAAAACCTCCAAACCCGCGTCCGCCGCCCCCACCCAGTCGCGCTGCGGGTCATCCCCTGCGTGCAGCACTTCGTTAGGCTGGAAACCGCTCACTTCCAGCGCGCGTCGATAGATCATCGGATCGGGTTTGTCGGCGCCCAGTTCGCTGGAAAGAAAAATGTGCTGGAAGAACTTTGAAACCGCCAAATGCTCGAAGATAACGCGCAGCCGGCCATCGAAATTCGAGACGACCGCCAGTTTGTAGCGCGGTTCCAGCTCGCGCAGGACTTCGAGGACTTCCGGATACAATTCCCAGACCCCGGCTTCGGCAAAATGACCGTAGGCTGCTTCGAAAAATGTGTCGCGATCGAGCGGATCGGTACCGGGCGCGACGCGATTCAGGAGACGCTCAATCAAGTCGCGCCACCAGCTTTTGTCGTCGTCCTCCCGCGGTGAGCCGGTGGCGGGGCGGAGCGGCATTTCCCGCCAGACTTCGGCAAAACCACGATCGACGGCGGCGGGATCGAGAGCGAGACCCTGACGCTGCGCGACGAGCGCATAATTCGATCCGACGCTTATCGTTAGGCGAATTAGAGTCCCGGCCGCGTCAAAAAAAATTGCCTTCGTCATATCGCTCTTTTCACTTTCGAGATCGCGCTCCGGGCGTAAGAGTTTAGTTCCGCGCACGCTGGCGGGAGACATGAGCGCCATCCCATCACACTGCAACGATCCGAAATGGGATCAATCGGTCGGTGAAGAACTGGCCAATAGCATCAGCCACGGCGTCGGTTTAGTCGCGGGCTTGATCGGGGCGCCGATTCTCATGTTCGCCGCCTGGCGCGGTGGCGACCGCTACTTTTTTATCGGTGCAGCAGTTTTCAGCGCAGCCATGCTGCTCGTCTATCTCGGCTCGACGCTTTATCACGCCTGGCCGCGCGGCACGATCAAGTCGATCTTCCAGGTGATCGACCACTCGGCGATTTTTCTTCTCATCGCCGGCACCTACACGCCCTTCACCCTCGGGCCTCTTCGCGGCACGTGGGGCTGGAGCATTCTCGCCCTCGTCTGGGGGCTAGCGATTTTTGGCGTCATCTTGAAAACCGTCCATGGCACCGAGCAGCGGAAGAGACTTTCGCTCGCACTTTATCTCGGGATGGGCTGGTTGGTCGTGATCGCATTTCGCCCCCTGGTCTTGCATGTACCGCTGCCAAGTCTGGCCTGGCTGGTCGCCGGCGGAGTTGCCTACACCGGCGGCGTTTTTTTCTTCGTCAGCAAACGCCGCCGCTATACCCATTTCGTCTGGCATTTATTTGTCCTCCTTGGGACGGCCTGCCATTTTCTGGCGGTTCTCGGCTGCGCTTCTGCATGAACACTTCGCCTAACGAGACTGTGCCGGTCGAACATAACGACCCGATCAACGCCCGCATCCTCGCCGTCTCCGAGGACAAGATCGCCGGCTTCGTGCGCGAGCCCTTCACCGAAATCGCAGAACGCGCCGGGCTGCCGATCGCGACCGTGCTCGAACGGATTGAGGCCATGCTCCGGGCCGGCACGGTGCGGCGGGTGCGCCAGACTTTACTCGCGACCAACCTGGCCGATGGCGCGCTCGTCGCCTGGAAGGTGCCGCCAGAGAAAATCGATGCCGCTTTTGATTATATGTCGCAGCGCGATCCGTTTTCGGGGCACGTCGTGTTGCGTTCCACCGACGCGGTCACGCCCGGTTCGGAATACAAGCTCTGGACGACGCTGAAAGTGCCGCTCGGTTTTTCTCTGCAACGCCACGGTGAAATTCTATCCGGGATTGTCGGCGCGGAACATTTCCGCCTCATGCCGGCGAAAGGAATCTTCACCCTCGGGGTGGGACACGTGCGCCGGAAGAGTGTCGCGCCGGGCGAAAAAGCGGAGCAACCCGCCACCATGATCGTCGTCCAGCCCGCCAGCCTGAGCGAGAAAGAGTGGACGGTGCTAACAGCCATGAAGCGCGAATTCGCGCCGGAAGAAATCCGCGAGTCCCCCTGGGTCGCACGCGCGGAAGAGGCCGGGGTGTCGTTAGGCGAATTTTTCGCGATTGCCGAGGACCTGACGAAGCGAAAGATCATCGGACGCTTTTCGACTTTTCTGGAACACGTCAAACCATCAGCCGGCGGAGTGCGCGTGACTCGTTTCAACGCTCTTTATCATTGGGCGGT
The DNA here is from genome assembly GCA_963819975.1 of uncultured Verrucomicrobiae bacterium. Taxonomy (GTDB): domain Bacteria; phylum Verrucomicrobiota; class Verrucomicrobiia; order Chthoniobacterales; family UBA10450; genus Palsa-1392. The sequence goes on from CAWFYE010000011.1 coordinate 526,257, forward strand.
GCCGCCCGGCCGCGAAATGGAAGCAGGCGGCGAAGTGGGGCGGCACGAGATCTTGACCCACTGCTATTGGCGCGAGGCCGGGCCGGAATTTCGTAACGTCAACATCATGGCGGTGGCGCACGGGACCGACAAAGCGCTTCTCCTCGAGCACAAGGCTGCGATCGATCGGCATCTTCTGGAGTGCGGAATGCCGGTTTCCTACACGAATGTCTTCTGGGGCGGGCGGAGCGAGATCAAGCCGTCCGAGATTTCGCCCCAGATTTATCGGCGCTGGCTGGCGGAAGTCGGAGCGGCCGGCTGAACTCGCGTTCGCTCCAGCTCTCCCAGTAAGGCCGCGGCGAAGGCTGAGCGATCGAGCGGCCTCCCAAGGACCATGGCCAGAGAAACCGCCCGTTCGCGCAGTTCATCGGGGAATTCTTCCGGCGCCTGATTCACGTTCACGCCAATCCCGGCGATCGCCGTCCATTCCAGGCCGGAACCGGCCTTTGTCTCGACCAGGACGCCGGCTACTTTGCGTCCCGCGAGGCAGACGTCGTTAGGCAGCTTGGTCGACGGCTCGAGCCCGGTCTCGTTCCGAATCGTGGCCGCAACCGCGGCCGCCGCCCAATTCGTTAGGCGGGCGGATTCGAGCATCGGGATTTGTGGCCGGAGCAAGATCGAAAACCAAAGTCCGCGATGCGGCGCTGACTCCCAGCGATGACCGCGCTGCCCGCGGCCGGCCGTCTGCTGCTCGGCAAAGACGACAAAGCCTTCCGGGAGCTCGGGCGTGAGCATTTGGAGGAGAAAATCGTTCGTCGAACGAGTCGACTCCAGGACGATGATGCGCCGCCCGATGACGTTCTCCCCTAACGACGCGCTGATTTGCGCCGCAAGCAGCCGGTCAGGCGGCGACATGGGTCAGCTCGAGCGAGAAATCGATCGCGGGCGCGGAATGCGTGAGCGCCCCAATGGAGACGAAATCCACTCCTGTGGCCGCGATCTGCCGCACATTGCGCAGGTTGATCCCTCCGCTCGCTTCAAACTTCACTTTTCCTTTCCCGATCGCGACTGCTTCGCGCATCTGGGTGCCGCGCATGTTATCGAGCAGGATCACTTCGATGCCGGGGACTTCCAGCAGAGTGCGGACCTGATCCAGGTTGTCAGCTTCCACTTCGATCCGCAGGCCGGGATGTTCCTTGCGGACTCGCTCGATCGCGGCGCTGAGCCTGAAGAGCCCGTCGCGGGCAAGAAGATGATTGTCTTTCACCAGCACCATGTCGAAGAGGCCGAAGCGGTGGTTGGTTCCCCCGCCCGCCACGACCGCCGCCTTCTCAAACTTCCGCAAACCGGGCGTCGTTTTGCGCGTGTCGAGGATCTTGGCGCCATTCGCGCCGGCTGCCTCGACAAATTGGCGGGTCAAAGTCGCGATCCCGCTCAGGTGCTGGAGAAAATTAAGCGCGACCCGCTCCGCGGTCAGGATGGAGCGGGCTCGGCCGCGGATTTCCAAGACAGCCATTCCGCCGGCGACAGTGGCTCCGTCTTTCTGCACAATCTCGACCCGCAGCTCGGGATCGACCCGGCGAAAAACTTCCTTCGCGACCTCCGTTCCGGCAACGATCGTCCGTTCCTTGGCGAGAGCGCGGGCCGAGGCCTGTTCCTTTTCGCCCACGAAATACTTGCTCGTGACATCACCGGTGCCGATGTCCTCACGGAGGGCGAGATCGATCAATTGGAGATCTTCCGTGGAAAAAGGCATGCCTGAACAATGCGGGAAGAATCTTGCTCAACAAGCGTAGCCGATACAAAAAAAGATCCGGGCAGGGCACGCGGAGAAACCTTCGAATGCGAGAACGTGCCACCGCCCGAATCGCCTTAACCAGTGATGATAGACAGCGGTGGTTAGGCTCCGTTCAAAAGATTTTTGAGCAACCCGCCCTGGTAGGCGCACGCTTCCAGCTCGCGCGATCCGAGAGGCGGCCAGGCTGGAAGCCTGCGCTGCCTTAAAGCAGCAGTTCTCCCTGAATCTGGCTCCCGGTCTGGGCGGCCTCGTCGTGCACTTCCTGGAGGAGCGATTTGAATTCGCATTCCTCCAGGGCTTGGATGAGGCGCGGGTAATCGGGGGTGATCCGCAACTCCTCGATCGGAGCCGGCAACGGCAGGTGGCAATCGAGCTCGACCATTTTGCGATTCTGTAGGATCTGCTCCCGCGCCGTCTCGATCTTGTCGCGCGTTTTGGGCAGCTTCACTTTGTCGAGTCCCGCCAGCAGCGCATCGAGGGAGCCAAACTCTCGGAGCAGTTTCGCCGCGGTTTTCCGGCCGAGCCCGATTCCGCGAATGTTATCGACGGCATCGCCCGCGATCGCGAGAACATCGCCGATCATGGCCGGCGGCACATCCCATTTCGCGGTCACTTCTTCCTCGCCTAACAAGGCAAAAGAATCCTTGGGTGAGGCCAGATCGGCCTTCGCCGTGCTGTAGATTTTCACCTTCGGATTGACCAGTTGATAGAGATCCTTGTCGTTTGTCGCGAGGATCGTCTCTATCCCGCGCTCAGCCGCCTTGATCGCGTAGCAGCCCATCAGATCATCTGCCTCGGTGTCGGGCAGGGAGAGATTTTTGAAACCGAGCGCCGGCATCAATTTCTGGATGTAATCAATCTGCGGCACCATCGGAGCCGGCATTTCCTTGCGCGTTTCCTTGTATTCCGGCTGCAGTTCGGTCCGGCGCTGCGGGAGGCCCATATCCCAGACGACAGCGGCGAGGTCGGGCTGGAGATGCTTCAGCATGAGCCGGAGCGATTTGGTGAAACCGAAAATTGCGTTGGTCGGTTCGCCGCGGGAATTCGAGAGGTGGAGGATCGCGAAGTAGGAGCGGTAAACGTAGTAATGTCCGTCGATCAGAAGGAGTCTCACTCGCACACTGTATCGCATGCTCGCGCCCAGCCAAAAGCGCGATGATGAACCGCCGAGAGCGCGGAGGTCGCGGAGTTTGTTTCCAGTTTTGTAATTCTCCGCGTCTCGAGCGGACTCTGCGGTTGAAGATCAACAACTAGTGTTTATCGATAATCGCAGTTAAGTGCACCGAATGTCGGACCAATGGATCGTGCGGGTGGAGGGCAAGGAATACGGGCCGGTCGACGCCGACGAACTGTGCGCCTGGCGAGAGGATGGCCGGCTCATCCGGAGTAATGAAGTGCGCGCGGCGGGCGACGAACGCTGGTTCCCGGCGGCCGAGCTGCCGGAGGTTTTTGGAGACGATCCCGCGCCCGCATTGGAGCCTGCTCTTGTTAGGCAAGAGAGCAGTCTCGGCGCGTTGCTGGCGGAGACCTGGAGAATCTATCGCACGCGGTTTGGGCAATTCATCGGGCTGAGCGCGTTGGTGGTGGTGCCTTCGGTTTGCGCGCAACTGAGCAGCGCCGCTGCGGCTCCAAACGGCGAACTGGATCTGCGCACAGCGCTCGCCGGCCTCTTCAATTTCTGCATGATCGTGGCCAGCCTCATCGGCTGGCCGCTCTACATCGGAGGCTTGCAGATTCTCACGAACGCGGCCGCGAACGACCTGCCGGTTTCGCTGGGCGAGAGCGTCGGCCGCGCAGCAAAATTCTGGTGGCGAGTCGCGATACTTTGCGTGCTGGTTTACGGCGCATTCTTCCTCCTCCTGGTGCTGGCTTTCGCGATCCTCGTGTTGGTGGTCGCCGGACCGCCGAGCCTGTCGGTGGTTTTCGTCGCGCTGGGTCTGTTGATTTTCCAGGTGTGGATGTTTGGGCGCGTTTTCATCAACTTCCTTTTCTGGCAACAGGCCGCGGTGCTGGAAGATGTCGGGGTCACCGACTCGCTGCGGCGGAGCAAGGAAATCGCTCACAGCCGGCGCGAGCTCCCGTGGTGGCGTCGCCCGAAAAGTCGCGGCGCGATTCTCGCCTCCATTTGGTTCCTGCTTGCGACCGCGCTCAGCATCGGGCCGGAATGGTCCACACTCACCGCTTACTTCAACGCCCTCATGACCACGCACGATCCGCAGGCGCTGATGCAATCCATCACTGCCAGCGCGCAAACGAACGGGCTGGCGATTGGCCCACTCGTGCTCGGAGTGGTTCAGGCTGTGTTGCGCCCGCTCCTCGGGATCTCGTTCGTCCTCCTCTATCTGGAAACGAAATAGCCTAACGACTAGGCGAGCGCCAGATACGGCGCGAGCCCATGCAACCCGCCTTCACGGCCAAAGCCGCTCTCGCGATAGCCGCCAAACGGACTCGTCGGATCAAACTTGTTGTAGGTGTTGGCCCAGACCACGCCAGCGCGCAGCTCGCTCACGATCTTGAAAATTTTGCTCCCTTTGTCGGTCCAGACTCCGGCACTCAATCCATAAGGAGTGTTGTTCGCCCGCTCGATCGCTTCCTCCGGCGTGCGGAAAGTCATCACACTCAGAACCGGCCCGAAAATTTCCTCCTGCGCAATGCGATGGGAAGCGGTCACTCCGGTGAAAAAGCTCGGCGGATACCAGTAGCCTTTTTCCGGTAAACGCAGCCGTGGCTGGACCAGCTCCGCGCCCTGTTGCAGCCCGCTATCGACCAGTTCGCAAATCTTATCCAACTGCATCCGGGAATTGATCGCACCGATGTCGGTATTTTTGTCGAGCGGATTGCCTACCCGGAGTGATGAGATCCGATCGCGCAACTTGCGGATGACCGCTGGAAAAACGCCTTCCTGCACCAGCAAACGCGAGCCTGCGCAGCAGACATGCCCTTGATTAAAGAAGATGCCGGAGATGATGCCTTCGACCGCCTGGTCGATTGCCGCATCCTCGAAAATGATGTTCGCCGCCTTGCCGCCGAGTTCCAGGGTCAGCTTCTTTTTCGTCCCGGCGACAGCGCGGGTCAGCATTTTGCCAACTGCAGTGGAACCGGTGAAGGCGATCTTATTTACATGCTCGTGCTCGACCAACGCCTGGCCGGTTTTACCAGCTCCGGTCACGATGTTGACCACGCCATCGGGCAGTTCGGCCTGCTGAAAAATCTCCGCCAGATGCAGCGCGGTGATGCTGGTCGTCTCGGCCGGTTTCAAGACGCAGGTATTACCGGTGGCAAGCGCGGGCGCGAGCTTCCAGGCCGCCATGAGGAGTGGGAAATTCCAGGGAATGATCTGCCCGGCCACGCCTAATGAACGTGGCGTGCGCCCGGGGAAAGCATACTGGAGCTTGTCTGCCCAGCCCGCGTAATAAAAGAAATGTGCGGCAACCAGCGGCAGATCGATGTCACGGCTTTCCTTGATCGTCTTCCCGCCGTCCATAGACTCAAGAATCGCGAGTTCCCTCGTCTTTTCCTGGATGAGGCGCGCGATGCGATAAAGATACTTGCCCCGTTCCCGTCCCGGCATTCGGCTCCAGACCTTGCGATGGGCGCGCCGCGCGGCCCGCACCGCGAGGTCGACGTCGTGCGCGTCGGCCTCTGCGATCTCGGCCAGCTTTTCCTCCGTCGCCGGGTTGATGGAATCGAAATGAACCCCGGAATGCGGAGCGCGGAATTTACCATCGATGTAGAGCTGGTAGCGCGGTCGGATCTTAACATAATCGCTCTGCTCGGGAGCGGCCGCGTAGGGCCAGCGTTCGCCAAAATTAAGACTTCGCTCGTTAGGCGATAGCCCGCCGCCTCGGGCCGCGAGGACTTTAGATTCTCGCCTCACTGCCGCCACTTCGGCTCGGGACGTTTTGCGGGCCATTCGCCTGTTCTAACGCGATTGATCCCAGGAAGCACTGAAAAAAGCACCCCGCCAGCCGAGGAGAAGCCAAGGCGGCAAGGTCGATGCGATCCTGCTTTTCCCATACTGACTGGAAAAACAAATAAAATGATAACGGAGAAAAAGCTTGACGTTTACCCCAAAAATTTTTCCTACTGTCGAAATGAAATATCCAACCCTGCAGAAAGTCATGCTGACTTCCATGGCATTGGTTGCTTCGCTCGCGCTCTCGGCGCAGGCGGGGACACCAAGTCTGTCGTCAGCGAAAAAAACGAAAGGCTCAAACGGCGGGCATCCCTCCACTTCAGCTCGCCAGGCGGGCAATTCATCATGGCATCGGATGCTGTTCCCGAATTCGACCTACATGATTGACGACGGAACCGCAGAGGACGCCGTCGGTTTTGGTAATGGTGCGCAAAACTTCGAGTCGATTTGGTTTAACCAATTCGACGTTATTCCTGGTCAGACGACAATCACCACAGTGAGCGTCGTTTGGGGAACTCCGGTCAACTCCGACCCAGCGATCAACGGCACACCGACGACGATTGGCATCTGGAGCGATCCAAATGGCGATGGCAATCCTAGCGACGCAGCGCTGCTCGGACAGGTCTCCGGCACAATGCAGAGCCAGGGCACGGACACTTTCGTGACCTACGTCTTCTCGCCTGCGGTGACGCTGCCGGGGGGAGCGACCAGCTTCTTCGTCGGAGATCTGACACCGATGAACAACGGACCTCAGCACTTCTACCAAGGCATCGACCAAAGCAGCACTCTGCATCGCCAGAGCTGGGTTGCGGCGATGAGCAGTGGCGGAAGTGTTGATTTCAACAATCCCGGCAACAACGATTTCATCGGGCTGATCGATGACTTTGGTCTTCCGGGCAATTGGTTGATCCGCGCCGACACCGGCGAAGCAACGCCGACACCAACGCCGACGCCGACATCAACGCCGACCCCTCCACCGGGCGATGCCCTCTGGTATAACGGCGACTTCAACGACGTCAACGGCCTCGCCAACGAGCGCGACACCTTTGCAAGCGGATTCGCCAGCGTCTACGACGACTTCAACGTTCCGGATGCAGATGGATGGCATGTGACCTCCGTCTTCTCGAACAACCTGGTGAGCACCACCATCATCGGTGCGACCTGGGAAATTCGCCAGGGCGTTTCCGCCGGTAACGAGGGCACCCTCATTGCCAGCGGCATGACGGTCACGCCTAACGTGGTTCCGACTGGTCGCAGCGGATTCGGGTTTACCGAATACATGGTCACAGTTGACGGCTTGAACGTCGATCTCAGCCAGGGAGATTACTTCCTGAATGTCACACCAACAGGCAATCTGGACGGGAATCGTTCGTTTGACTCCACCACGAGCGGTGCAAACTGCATTGGAACGCCTTGCGGCAATAACCAGAATGCGTTCTTCAACAGCCCCGACTTGTTCGGCTTCTTCTTTGCCAGCACGGCTGACTTGGGCCAACCCTACGACTTCTCGATGGGTGTCAACGGCACGGTCAACGGCACTGGCGGGGAAATTGTGCTCTCCGCGAAGCTCCGCCGGCAAATGGGCAAACTTCTCGTGGCTCTCAACTACACCGGGACTGATCATAGCGGCACTGTCGACATCCTGCGTGATGGAGTCGTTGTCCATACGGCGAATGACACCGGGCGCGCTCAGGACCGTCCGGGAGCCGTTAGTCACGTAGAATACACCTATCAAGTCTGCGAGACAGGCACGAGCACCTGCTCGAATACAGTGACGGTTCGAGTCCCCTAAAGCGACCGCAAATAGGAGATAGGTATCTTCGCCAGGAGGCCGTCCGATCCGGCCTCCTGGTAGCCTAGCGTTAAATTTAAGAACCATTCGGCCTCGGCTGAATGGTTCTTTTGTTTTGGCGGTGCGGTCTGTGACCGCCGACGATGCATCTGATTGGCGGCCGCTTCGGCGCTGACAGAGCGTCGCTACAAACTGCCTGCCTGCCTCCTGGCCATCGAATAGAGCTCTATACTTGGCGCGTCGGCCGTCCACGCGGATAATCCGCCATGCTTTATGTCGTCGGCACTCCGATTGGTAACCTCGACGACATCACACACCGCGCGCTGGAAATTCTGCGCCAGGCCGACCTCGTTGCGGCCGAAGACACACGCCATTCCGGAAATTTGCTCCGCCACTTCGAGATCCGGAAGCCGCTCGTCAGTTACCACGAACATAACGAGGCGATGCGAACGGCCGAGCTGGTTGAGCGCCTCGCGGCCGGGGAAACGGTCGCGCTCATCACCGATGCGGGCATGCCCGGGTTGTCCGATCCGGGCGCGCGTTTGATTCGCAAATGCATCGAGCGGGATTTGCCCTTCACCGTCGTGCCCGGTGTCTCCGCGATCACGACCGCGCTCGTCGGCTCGGGGTTTGGGATGGAGAATTTTTCTTACCGCGGTTTTCTGCCCGTCAAAAGCGGGCAGCGCGAACGCGAATTGAAAGCCGCCGCCGATCGACCGGAAACCACCATCTTTTTCGAATCGCCCTATCGCCTGAACAAAACCCTCGCCGCCTGCGCCGCAATCATGCCTGAGCGTTTGCTCTGCGTGGCGAGGGAATTGACGAAGAAATTCGAGGAATTCCGGCGTGGAACCGGCGCGGAGCTCCTCGCGCACTACGAAGCACGCCCGGCGAAGGGAGAGATCACGCTCGTCGTCGCGGGAAATGACGCGAAGAGAAGCGGGTCGTAATCAATCTTTCGCCCGCGGCCGGATTTCGCCCTTGTCAAAACAGCGGTCCTGTGGGACTTTCACCGACTTTTCCCAAGGCTATGGCTTACGCAATTATCAAAACAGGCGGGCGGCAGTATCGCGTCGCAGAAGGTGACACGATCGACGTGGATCTGCTCGAAGGCGAAGCGGGCCAGAAGATGACTTTCGACGATGTGCTCATGCACGCGGACGGCGACAAACTCACCCACGGCAGCCCCTCGGTCGCAGGCGCGAGCGTGAGCGGCGAAGTGGTCGAGCAACGCAAGGACAAGAAGGTCATCGCCTTCAAATATCGCCGCCGCAAAGGTTATCACCGCACCGTCGGTCATCGCCGTAAATTGACCCGAGTGAAGATCACTGGCATCAGTCTCGGCTCGAAATCGAAGAAGGCCGCGGCGGACAAAGAAGCGGCCGAATAAAGAACTCTCGCAATGGCTCATAAAAAAGGACAAGGCAGCGTCAAAAACGGTCGCGACAGCGTCAGCAAGCGGCTCGGTGTGAAAAAATTTGGGAGCGAGAGCGTCGTCGCCGGCAACATCATCATTCGCCAGCGCGGCACAAAATTTCTCCCCGGTAAGAACGTCGGTCTGGGCCGCGATTATACGATCTTCGCCCTCGTCGACGGGCAGGTACGATTCGATCGCGCAGGTCGCCGCGTGAATGTCGTGCCGTCGGAAACGGCGAGCGCCAGCTAGCCTCGCTTTTTCTCAGGCAGCCGCCCCGATCCCGGTATTTTTAGCCATCCGTTTCCGCATTGTGCGGCGAACGGTTTCCAGCTATAAGAATATCCCCGCGTTTTGCGATGAAATATACTACTTATCTTCTTTTCGGCGCGCCCGGCAGCGGCAAGGGAACGCAAGGCCGCTCGCTCGGCTCCATTCCGCGCTTCTTTCATTGCGCATGCGGCGATGTCTTTCGCACTCTCGATACGCGCACCAAGGTCGGCCGCGCTTTTCTCGAATACTCGAGCAAGGGCGAGCTGGTCCCCGATGAAATTACCGTCCAGCTCTGGCAGGCTCGGATCGACGCCGCGGTTGACGGGCACGAATTCAAGCCCGACATCGACGTCCTCGTCCTCGACGGCATTCCGCGCAATGTCGGCCAGGCCAAGATCATGGATGGCGTGATCGACGTGAAAAAAGTCTTCCACCTTTCCTGTCCCGATCGCGACCAGCTTTTCGTCCGTCTCAAGAAACGCGCGCTCAAGGACAACCGGCTCGACGACGCCAACGAGGAAGTGATCAAGCGTCGTCTCGAAACCTACGAGAACGAATCCAAACCGGTGCTGGAACATTACAGCGACCGGGTGCAGGTGGTCGACGCCATCCAGCCGCCGGCCAAGGTGCTGCTCAAAATTCTCGAGACGGTAGCGAACGGCGATCATGAGCCAACAGCAGCAGTTTGAGAGTTTTACCGCCTCCAGTCTTTACTGCGAGAAATGCAAAGCGGCCATGCCGGTGCGCGAACGACTCCTGCTCGTTCTCCCGGATCGCGAGCTTTACGATTATCTCTGCACCAATTGCGCTTCCTCGGTCGGCCAGCGCGAGGTCACACAAGGCGAGAAAATGGTGGCGCGGGCGACGGCTCCGCGTCGCCGTCGCCGGGTTCCCGCGCCCCACGGTCTGATACCGTAAGGCGGGATGCGGATTGTTTTCATCGGCACAGGGGAAATCGGCGTGCCGAGCTTGCGCTCCCTCCTGCACGCGCCGGAGCACCAACTAGTTGGCGCGGTGACCCAACCCGACAAACCGGTCGGGCGCGAGCAACGATTGACCGCTCCGCCGATCAAGAGCGAGCTGGCCGGCACCTCGATCCCGATTTTCCAACCGGCCCGGATTCGCGATCCGGCCGCAGTCGTTCAACTACGCGCGCTCGCGCCGGACGTAGTCGTTGTCATGGCCTATGGCCAAATCCTCCCCAAGAGCGTGCTCGAGATTCCACCGACCGCCTGTCTGAACCTGCATGCTTCGCTCCTCCCGCGGCATCGTGGCGCGGCGCCAATTCAGGCCGCGATTGCAGCGGGCGAAACCGAAACCGGGATCACCGTCATCTACATGGACGAAGGCCTCGACACCGGCGACATCCTCCTGCAAAAAAAGCTCATGGTTTTGCCGGACGAGACTGGCGGTTCGCTTCACGATCGGCTTGCCCTGCTCGCGCCCGAAGCCTTGCAGAGTGCGCTCGGACTCCTGGTGACCGGAAAAGCACCGCGCACTCCGCAGCCCACGGCCGAGACGGCCTACGCGCCGAAACTGAGCCGCGAACATGGGAAAATCGACTGGGCGGAGCCGGCGAAAACGATCGAGCGCAAAGTCCGTGCCTTCGATCCCTGGCCCGGCGCCTTTACCAATCTGAGCGACGGTTCGGGAAAAACGCGCCACCTGAAAATCTTTCGCGCTTCACTCAGTGATCAGAGACTCGAGCCGCCGGGCACTCTTTTCCAGCCTAACGACACCGAAGTCCTCGTCGCAACCGGCGTCGGCGCCCTCCGTCTCGAGGAAGTCCAGCTCGAGGGAAAGCGCCGAATGAGCGCGGCTGACTTTTTTCGAGGTTTTTCCTCCCCAAGATCGCTTTTCTGATCGATCATCCCGCCGGAATGGAAAGTGCAAAGCCGGCTTACAAACGAATCGTCCTCAAATTAAGCGGCGAAGCGCTCCGCGAAACCGGCGCGCGCGACACGATCTCACCTCACATCGTAAAGGAGATCGCGCGCCAGGTGAAGGAGATCTACGACCTCGGCGTCCAGATCTCAATCGTGGTCGGCGGGGGCAACATCTGGCGCGGGCTGGCCGCCAGTCATCGCGGAATGGACCGCACAACCGCGGATTACATGGGCATGCTCGCGACCGTCATCAACGGCCTCGCCCTGCAGAGCGAGCTCGAGCAAAGCGGCGTCCCGATTCGCGTCCAGACTGCGATCGAAATGCAAAACGTGGCCGAGCCCTTCATCCTCCGGCGCGCCGTGCGGCATCTCGAACAGGGCCGCGTCGTCATCTTTGTCGCCGGCACCGGCAACCCTTATTTTTCCACCGACACCACGGCCGCCTTGCGTGCGAGCGAGATCGGCGCCGACATCATCCTGAAGGCGACCAAAGTCGACGGTATCTACGACCGCGACCCGAAGCTGCATCCCGACGCGAAACGCTTCGAGCAGATCAGCTTCAACGAAGCGCTCACAAAGAGATTGCAAGTCATGGACTCGACTGCTTTCAGTCTCTGCATGGACAACAAAGTCCCAATCCTGGTTTTCGACATGCACCAGCCGACCAACGTACGCGACGCCGTTCTCGGAAAAAAAATCGGCACCCTCGTGATCGATTAACGATTGCGATTCAAGCTGCCGCAGCTTTCTTTCAGCACCTTTATGAGCGCCGACGAAATCCTCCTCGAAGCCGAAATGGCGATGGAAAAAAGTGTGGACTACATGATCCACGAATTCGCCAGTGTGCGGACGGGCAAAGCCTCGCCCGCCCTGGTCGAGAACGTCGATGTGCACGCCTACGGCTCGGCCATGAAGTTGAAGCAGCTCGCGCTCATCACGACGCCTGAACCGCGCCTCCTCGTCGTGCAACCGTTCGATGCCTCGACCGTGCGCGACATTGAGAAAGCCCTGAAGGAATCCAAAATCGGCATCACCCCGCTCGTCGATGGTAAACTCATCCGGCTGCCCATCCCCGAACTCTCGGAAGAGCGCCGCAAGGATCTCGTCAAATCGCTCAAGCAGATGGCGGAAGAAGCGCGCGTCCGGGTGCGGGCCAATCGCCGCACAGCGATGGACGAAGCGAAGAAGCTGGAGAAAGCGGGCGAAGTCACGGAAGACCAATTGCGCGATACAGAAGCGGAGGTTCAGAAACTGACCGATCGTTTCGTGAAATCGATCGACGATCATCTCGAGCGGAAAGACGCCGAAGTGATGAAAGTTTAGAGCGATCCGGTCTCGGCGACGCGGGCCGCGACTTCTTCGACGCTGACCGCTTTCATGCAGCGGAAGTCGAGAGGGCAGTCGCGCAGAAAACAGGGACTGCATTCGACCTGGTGCCTAACGATGCGATTGCCCCGCCCGAGCGGACCGGTCAGGGTCGGCTCGGTCGAGCCGAAGACGGCGACGACCGGAACGCCGAGCAGCGTCGCGAGGTGCATCGTGCCGGTGTCATTCGTTAAAAGGAGGCGGCACTTTCGCAGTTCTTCGATCAACTGCTCGAGTGTGGTCTGGCCAATGAGGTTCCGGCATTGATCGCCAAGCGCTGCGGCAATTTCTGCACCGACCGCTGCGTCCTTGGCCGTCCCAAAAAGAACCCATTCGCCCCGGGTCGCCTTAGCCACCGCGGCAAAACGTTCCGGCAGCCAGCGTTTTGCCGGACCGTATTCGGCTCCGGGGCAAAGCCCGATACTTCCGTTGCCCGCATTGGCCGCTGTCAGGAGAGCAATCTGATCCACCTCAGCGTCAACCCCTAACGAGCGCGCCAGGTCGAGATAATGTTCCACCTGGTGCGGCGGCGGTCCTTTTCGTGCGACCGGACGCACCACCTGGTTCAAGAGCCAACGCCGTCGGTGTCCTGCATAACCGACCCGGCGCGGTATTCCGGCCAACCAGAGTTCAAGCGCGACCCGCAGAGAATTCGGGAAAACGATTCCGACGTCGAACGCCAGCTCTCGGCGGAGCAGACCTGCCGCCGACCAAAGCGATTTTCCACCTAACGACAAAACGACGTCAACCTCCGGAACGAGCTTCCAGATAGCTGCTATCTTTTCCGGCGCGAGCACGGTGACGTGGGCGTCCGGCCGGCCGCGCCTGATCGCCCGCACCGCCGGGATGCTCATGACGCTGTCTCCCAGCCAATTACTGCCTCGAATGAGGATCCGAAAGGGTTTTAGGTCCTTCGGGGCCACCTCCACCGGAAGATACAGCCCGCGTTTATATTTGCTCAAGAGCCAGTTCGGGCGCGGAGTCTTCCAGCGGTTGTGCACCCAAAACCAATCCGCCGGCGCGAGCCGGATTTCGTCCGCGATCATGGCGTTGGCTTTTGCGGTCAGCGCCTCGACGCTATCGTTAGGCACATCCCCCGCTGGCTGGAATGTCATCCGCCATTTGCCGGGCCCCACGGTAAAAAGAGAGGCCGCCATCAAGGCCGCGCCCGTCCGTTTGCAGAGCAGACCGGCGAGGGGAGAGGTCGAGGCCAGTCGGCCAAAGAACGGAGTCCACATCCCATGATCGCCGGCATGCTGATCGCTCAGGATTCCGACCATGCCGCCGCTCCGCAGCAGCCGAATCGCTTCCGCGAAGCCTTCGCTGCGATCGAAAAGCTCAACCCGAAAACGGCTGCGTTGTTGCCGAACGAATCGATCAAGGTAGGGATTGCCCAGTCGTTGGTAGACTGTGCCGAGCCGCGTTTCGCGAAAGTGATAAGGGAAGATTTGCGCGAACAACTCCCAGTTCCCGAGATGGCTGAGTGCGAAGACAATCGGTCGTCCCCCCTGCAGGATGCGGCGCACTTCGTCCGTGCCCTCGGTCGTGACCCTTTCGTCGACCTCCTCGATCGGCATGGAATTGAGCTTCATCCCGCTGAGAAGATTGGCGCCGAGCCGCCGGAAGTGATGGCGCACAATCCGGTCTTTTTCGGAGGCGCTTTTTTCCTCCCCGAAGGCAATCTCCACGTTCCGACGGGCCAGCCGGCGGTACCCAGACAGGAGCAGCCAGGCGAGAAAGCCGAGCGTTTCGCCAAGAAAAAAAACGAAGCGGACGGGCAGCGCGCAGATCAAAGCGAGCGCCGCGCGGTAGAAGAAGTAAACGCAAAAATCGACCATGCAGAGCTGGGGGCGAGGCTCGGGTAGGAGCGCGGCTGCACCGTAATTTTGCCTGCGGGTCGCTGCAATCATTATAATGTGTCCCCGTGCAGTCGCGTTTTTTCCAAACCGTCCGCTCCGATTTCGCGCGCCTCGTGGCCCGTAAATTTGCCCCGGAGAGGCTCCTCCTGGTGGGAAGCGAGGCGACACAGTTCGCCGACGATCGCCGGAAAGACGCAATCAATACCACGGTCTGTTCCGGCATCGCGGAGCTCGATGCTTTGGAGCAAAATGGGAGCGCGCCCCACTTCGATCTCGCCATCTGGTTTTACCCGCCGGAAAGCGAGGTGGCCAGCGATGGGCCGATCCTGAAACGACTTGCGGACCTGGTCGATAACCTGATTCTCATTCCCGGCGCGGGGGCCGACGTCTCAAAGCGTCGGCCGGGGCTCGTCCTGCGCCTCGGCGATCTCGGCTTTTACCCGACCTACGATTGCGAGGTGGTCGAAATCGAGGCCGGCGCGGTCTGGTTGAGCCGAAAAAAGGGAGCCGAGTCGATGAGCGCTCTTCTCCCAGCGGTCGAGAGCGGCTTCGCCCGGGTCAACGCACAGATGCGCGGCCTGCACCGGACTCTCCGCACCCGTATGTCGGAGCTGGAAGCGGCCGATCGCCACATCGCCCGGCTCGAAGAAAAGGTCCTCAAGCTCAAAAAAGCGCAGCGCGACCTGAAACAGCTCAAGGCGGAAAAGCAGGCCTTGCGCAAATCACCGGAGCGGAAGGTCGGCCAGGTGGTGCTGGCACCCTATCTCCTGCCGCAAAAACTCATCCGCGAGGTTCGCAAGCGCTACGGTCGCTCTGCCCTGCCGAAAAACCAGACGTTCTCGCCTAACGAATACCAGGAGTGGTTCGAGAAACGGCGCCCGTCGGGGAAAGAGCTGGCGGACGCCCGCGCCGCGGCCCTCCAATTCACCTATCGCCCGCTCCTCAGCATCATCACCCCGGTCTTTAATACGCCCGCCCTCTGGCTCGCGGAGGCAATCGACTCCGTCCTCTGTCAGGCCTACGAGCATTGGGAACTGATTCTGGTCGACGACGGTTCGACCCTGGCCGAAACGGTCGAGCGGCTTAACACCATTGCCGGACGCGACCCGCGAATTGTTGTCGTTAGGCGAGAAACTACTGGCGGCATCTCAGCGGCATCCAATTCCGGGCTGGAACGCGCCCGCGGCGAATGGATCGGACTGCTCGATCACGACGATATTCTCGAGCCGGATGCACTCTTCCAGGTCGTTAGACACCTGCAGAGCAATCCGGAAACCGACCTCATTTTTTCCGACGAAGACAAGATCACTGAGGATGGATTGGCGGCCCCGCAATTCAAGCCCGATTGGTCGCCGGATTTTCTCCTCTCCTACAATTACCTCTGCCATTTCACCACCGTTCGGCGCGAGATCGTGGAACGCGCGGGGCGTTTTCGCCCGGAGTTTGATGGCGCGCAGGATTACGACCTCTTCCTTCGCATCACCGAGCTGACGACCCGCATCCATCACCTGCCCCGCATCCTTTATCATTGGCGCCGGAGCGAGAACTCGACCTCCGATAACATCCGGCGCAAGCCGCAGGCGCTCGAGGCGGGCCGCCGGGCGGTCGAAAGTCATCTCCAAAGGCGGGGAGAGCGCGGGCACGTCACAGTCGACTGGTTGACCCATGCCTATTGGGTGAAACGCGAATTGCGCGAGACCCGCCGCATCTCGATCATCATCGCGACCCGCGATCGGATCGATCTTTTGTCGCGCTGTATCGCGAGCATTACCGCCAAGACGAGCTACCCGAATTACGAGATCATCGTGGTCGACAACGAGAGCAAATCCGAGGAAGCAAAGGAATACTTTCGCAACTTCGAGCATCGCGTTTTGCCGTTTCACGGACCCTTTAATTTCTCCGCGATAAACAACCTGGCGGTCGAACAAACCAACGCGGCCTGGCTCCTCTTCCTGAACAACGACGTCGAGGCCATCGATAGCGAGTGGCTCACCGTCATGGCTGAGCATGTGCAGCGGCCGGAAGTGGGCGCAGTCGGGGCGCGGTTGCTTTACCCTAACGACACTGTACAGCACGCCGGCGTCGTCCTCGGGGTCGGGGGGATCGCGGAACATGCCTTTCGTCATTTCCCGGCCGATGCCCCGGGCGTTTCGCGCCAGCTCCAGGTGACCCGCAACTACAGCTCCGTGACCGGCGCCTGTCTCCTCACTCGACGGGAAGTCTTTGAGGAAGTGGGCGGTTTCGATGAAGAATGCCTCCCGGTCTCTTTTAGCGACGTCGATCTCTGCCTGAAAATGCGGCGGGCCGGTTATCTCATCGTTTACACGCCCTTCGCCAAGCTGTATCACCACGAGTCGGCCTCCCGGCGGCGGAGCGTGGAAGCGCTCGAGACCGAAGTGATGCGGGAACGCTGGCCGGAATATCTGGAACGCGATCCCTACTACAATCCCAACCTCTCCCGGGAACGCGCTGACTTTTCGTTAGGGAAATCGAAATGAAGAAGAAACCAAACGATCGCTGGCATGCGCTCGACCCGAAAACCCGGGACGCGCTCATCGAGCGGGATTACCGCGCGGTTAGCCTTGGGCAACGAATCGCCGAGGTCGGGATCGAGGCCGGGCAGCTGACGAGCGCAAAACGGGCCGATCCGGAAGTAGCGCTAGCCTGGATTCCCGGAGTGGAGATTTTTGCCCGCACCATTCATCCCCAACGCCACCGCGGATTGTTTGGCGAATTCGTCAGGCGCGATGAAGGAACGCTCGCGAAAATCGGCCTCTGGCCGCAGCAATGGTCGGCCGCCCGGATGTTCGCCCAGACCGCGAAAGGTTTTCATATCCACCCTCCGAGTGTCCCGGCGGACGTTTCGCCTAGCGAATGGTTCGAGCGTCGCTTCGTGCAGGAATCGGAGAATTTTTCCCTGCGCCGCTACGAAGAGGAACAATGGGACGTGATGTTTTTCGTTCAGGGTCGGGCCGAAATGATCCTGCGCGAGGCGCGGGCGGGGCTGCCGGTGCGCACGATGCGGCTCTTCATCGACGGGGACGAGCATCGAGGGCCCAACAATGTCGGGATTGTGATACCGGCGGGAGTGGCCCACGCCATCCGAGTCGAGGGTTCGGAAGATTTGATCATGGTTTACGGGACAAGCACTTCATTCCAGGCGGAGTTTGAAGGACGCATCGCGAGCGATGTTGAGACAGCAGAGCTACCCGAATCGTGGCAGAAATTTCTCGGGTGAAGGCAGTCTCGAGATTCGCAGGACACTTTGAACCGCAGGTTTGATCCGGCGAATCCGGAGTGGATGGATCGGCCGCAGCCGGTCTCGGCTGAGCTCTTATCCGATCTGCGCAATCTGCGCGCGCTCAATCGCTACTTCGGCAGTTACCGGCTGGTGCGCTATTTTCTGCGTCGCTGGATTCGACCGGGCGAGCGGCTGCGAATTCTCGATCTCGCCACCGGCTCGGGCGATATTCCGCGGCTGGTGGTAGAGTTCGCGCGCAGCATCGGCGCTGAGGTAAAGGTCGATGCGGTCGATTTCCAGGCCTCAACGGTCGAGATCGCGCGCCAACTGAGCAGCGGCTTTCCCGAGATTCACTACCATTGCGCGGACATCCATTCATTCGGAGAGGAGCAGTCATACGACGTCGTGCTTTTTTCTCTCGCCCTTCATCATTTCAGTGATGAGGACGCGGTCGCGTTGCTGCGCCGCTGCCGCGCCCTTTCCCATGGAAAGGTCCTGGTAGCCGATCTTTGTCGCGGCTGGTTTGCCAAGGCCGGCGTCGACCTGCTGACGGTTACAATTTTTCGTCAGGCGATGACGCGAAACGACGCGCGCGTTTCGGTCGAGCGCGCCTTTTCCTTCGCGGAGCTGGAACGGCTCGCGCGTGCCGCCGGTTGGGAAGATTTCGGGCATCGCCGGTTTCGTTTTGCCCGGCAGGCGATTTGGCTGGAGCGTGGCGCTTCGCACCGCGACCCAAGATGAAGATCATTTCCACCGTTGCCGAGCTGCGCAACCAGCCCCGTCCGACGAAACAACGCCGTGTCCTCGTCCCGACGATGGGCGCTTTGCACGCGGGCCATCTCTCGCTCATTCGGCTGGCGCGCAGGAGTGCCGGCCCGAAAGGCAAAGTGGTCGTGAGCATATTCGTCAATCCGCTCCAGTTTGAACCGGGCTCGGATTTTTCCCGCTATCCGCGGCCGGAACCAGCGGATGAGAAACTCTGCCGCCAGGAGAGTGTCGATCTTATTTTCCGGCCTGCGCCTAACGAAATGTATTTCGAAGATCGCTCCACTTTCGTTGAGGAAACGACACTTTCGGAGCGACTCTGCGGCGCATCGCGGCCGGGCCATTTCCGCGGCGTCTGCACAGTGGTGACGAAATTATTTCATCTCCTCACCCCGAACGCGGCGGTTTTCGGGGAAAAGGATTTCCAGCAGTTGGCAATTATTCGCCGGATGGTGCGCGATCTCGATTTCCCGATTGAGATCCTCGCCGGCCCGACGGTCCGCGAACCGGATGGCCTTGCGCTCAGCTCGCGCAATCAATACCTGAGCGCGAAGGAGCGAGCGCAGGCGCCGATCATCCGGCAGGCATTGCTCGAGGCGGCGGAGTCGGAGGAAAACAGCGCCCGCAAACTGGCCGTCTCGGTGCGGGAGAAGATCGAGTCGACTTCGCTCGCCCGAGTCGACTACGTGGATATTGTGGGCGCGGACGACCTGCAGCCCCGCCTGACAATCGAGCCGCGGTCGCTTCTCGCGGTCGCTGTTTTCTTCGGCAAGACCCGCTTGATCGACAACATTTTGCTCCGATGAAGGAATACGATTTTGTCGTGATCGGGAGCGGGATTGCCGGGCTCACTTTCGCGCTCAAGGTGGCAAAGAAGGGACGGGTCGCGATTATCACTAAACGCAAAGGCGTCGACTCGAATACAGCCTGGGCGCAGGGCGGCGTTGCTTGCGTGACGAGCGGGGAAGATTCCTTCGACCTGCACATCCGCGATACGCTCGAGGCCGGAGCGGGCCTCTGCGATCCGCTCGCGGTCGAGACAGTAGTGAAAGAAGGCCCGGCCCGCATTCAGGAGCTGATGGAACTCGGCCTGCATTTCGACGAGCGCGATGTCGCCGGGCACCGCGAGCTTGATCTCGGGCGCGAAGGGGGACACTCGAAGCGGCGGGTCCTCCATGTCCATGATCTGACCGGTTTCGAGATCGAAACGACGCTTCTTCGCGCGGTGCGCGCCTCGCCTAACATTGAGCTGCTCGAGAATCACATGGCGGTCGATTTGATCACGGCCGCCAAACTCGGCTTCGCGACCGAGGATCATTGCCTGGGCGTCTATGTGCTCGATGAAGTTTCTGGCGAGGTGGAAACGATCCGGACCGACCGGCTCGTCCTCGCCACCGGTGGCTGCGGCAAAGTTTATCTCTATACAACCAACCCCGCGATCGCGACCGGCGACGGCGTGGCCATGGCCTGGCGCGCGGGCGCCGTTGTCGCCAACATGGAGTTCATCCAGTTCCATCCGACCTGCCTTTTCCATGCCCAGGCCACTTCCTTCCTCATCTCCGAAGCAGTCCGGGGCGAAGGCGGCATCCTGCGCAACGCCAAAGGCGAAGATTTCACCGCCGGAGTCGATCCGCGCTGCTCCCTCGCGCCGCGCGACATCGTGGCGCGGGCAATCGATGCCGAGATGAAACGCACTGGTGCTCAATGCGTCTATCTCGACATCACGCACCAGCCGCGGGAATTCCTGGAGGAGCGTTTCCCACACATCTACGAAACCTGTCTGAAGAACGGGATCGACATGGCGAAAGAGCCGATCCCGGTCGTGCCGGCGGCGCATTATCAGTGCGGCGGGATTAAGACAAACATCGACGGCGCGACCAGCCTGCCCGGACTCTACGCAATCGGAGAGGTGGCCTGCACGGGGTTGCATGGAGCGAATCGCCTCGCCAGTAATTCGCTCCTCGAAGGTCTCGTCATCGCTCATCGCGCGGCCGAGGCGCTTATCGGAAGCCGCCCGCCTGCTCACCCAGCCGGCTCGGTTTCACTCCCGGAATGGAAGTCGGGCGATGTGCAGGACGTCGATGAATTGGTCGTGATCTATCACAACTGGGACGAAATCCGGCGCCTGATGTGGGACTACGTCGGGATCGTGCGGACCGACAAACGTCTGCAGCGAGCGAGCGCGCGATTACGCAATCTGCAGCGTGAGATTCAGGAGTTTTACTGGAATTTTCGGATAACAGTTGACCTCCTCGAACTGCGTAATTTGGCCACCGTGGCGGCGTTGATTGTCGACTCCGCGCTCAGCCGGAAAGAGAGCCGTGGACTGCATTTTACGATGGATTATCCTGAAATGGGTGGGGACGAGCTCCGTTGCGACAGTCTCCTGAATCGCGGCTGAGGGGTTTCTGGAATAGATCGTGCTGAGCTAGGATGACGAAAGAGGCTTGCCTGCCCGGCCGATTTGGCTAGAACGAAAGACGCGAATGCTGGCAAAGAGAATCATACTTCCGATCCTGATCGCAGTCGGCATCGTAACCGCGGCGACCTTCGCCGTGGCTCAGTCTCCCTATGAAAGCAGCGCGGACTTCGCCAAGTATGCGATGAAATTACGCGCCCAGGCGCTGCTCAAGGTCGAACCGCAGGTTTTCGTCCCGACTACCTCGCGCTTCTCCTCCTCCCGCTATCCGTGGAAGACGGATATCGTCACGACCATCTTCTGGATCGGCGAAATGCCGACTGCGAATAATCCGGTGCCGAATCATAAAAGCTCCTGGGACTCGGATTGGACGCGCAACTATGGCGGCTACGACAACCCGGATCCGTCGCGGCGCCACAACTACATCCCGATCAATTTCGTGCCGCGACAGAACCCGTTTTACGTCGCCCTTCCTTACAACGACGTCTCACACGGGCAGTTCAAACCGGAAGCGCCGATGGTAGTGCCGTGGTTCCGGCAGGCCTTCGTGCAGCAAGGCCATTCGGTCTGCAAGGATCGCTGGGTCGCGATCCGGCGCGGCAACCGGGTCTGTTACGCGCAGTGGGAAGATTGCGGGCCCTTCCGGACCGATCATTACCAGTATGTTTTCCGCAACGAGCGGCCGAAACCGAACCTGAACCACGGCGCTGGGCTCGATGTTTCGCCCGCGGTTCGCGATTACCTTGGCCTCGGGCCGACTTCGTTGACGGACTGGCAGTTTGTCGAAGTGCGTGATGTCCCGCCCGGGCCGTGGCGGAACTACGGCGACAACAATAATTTCGTGATCGCGCGCCGGCAAACCGAGCAGCGCCTGGCCGAGCAATACTCGACCAAGACAAAAGCCAAGAAGTAGCGCTTCGCTACTTGCTCCGCGCCAGTTCGGCCACTAGGTCCGCGAAACTTTTCTCGACTTCGCGCACCCGATTGAGGAGAGGGTCGTAACGCTTCCGCTCCGCTGCACAAAAGGCGCGCAACGGTTCGAAAACTCCGCCGATTTCGGCGTAGAAAAGATCGATCGCGTGCTGCAATTGCTGCTCGATCGCGGCCACCAGTTCCTCGCGTTTCAGATCCATCTGCCGATGATATTCGGCCAGAATTTTCCGGCGGCGCCCAAACGCCACCAGCGTGCCGGCGACAAAGGCGGACGCCGCCACGATTCCGGTCACGTCGGCTACCGCGGCGCTGCTCATGGCCGCGATGATGGTGACGATCCCGCCGGCCGCCGCTACCCCGGCCGGGACGCGCATCCAAGTCGCGGTCTCGCGAAACATCCGCTCGAGTTGCGCTTCCATTCCGCGCCCGGCAATTCGTTCCACAAGGGTAAGCTCGATCGATTGGAGCAGCTCGCGCCGCTGTCGGGCGAAGTCGGGGATAGTCTGGTTTAACTGCATCCGGGAGTCGCCCTTGAACTGGCTTTCCATCGTATCCTGCAACTGCGGCCAGAGACTCCGCAGATCGGTCTCGAGCAGTTGGAGCGCGTTCTCGACCTGGGGCTGAATCAGATCTCGCATTTTCGCCTCGAGATCGGCCTGAAATTTCTCCTGCCACTCTGATTTTCCAAAAACCAGCCGCCAGGTTCGCCAAAAGGAGAGATTGCGCTCGAGCAAGTCGTGCCCTTCGTCTTCACAACGCCGGCAGGCCTGCTCGATCCCCCGTAAAAATCCGCCGACCTGTCTCAAGGTTTGTCCTTTGCGCTCCTCGAGTATGCCTTCGAGACGGCTGAGTTGCTCTTCGTCGCGCACGATCGTCTCGAGGATATTGCGCACCCGCGTCGCGCTGTCGGTAAGAATCACGGTCGCGGTCTGGCAGGTGGTCATCAGTTTTGGCAAACCGTGGCGCGATTGGTCGACCATGAGATTGATATGCTTTTCGAACGCTGCGAAGTTGCTCTCCTTCCAGAGGCGCTCCTTATCGATCCCGGAGGTGCGCGAGAGAAATGCTTTTCTCCCGGAAACCGCAAAAATCGGCGGAGCGAAGCCAAGTTTCTGGTTGGCCGTCTCGCGCAGATGCTGCTCGATCACTTTGACCTCGCTCGGGTCGCGCAGGTCAGCTTGTTGGAGCACGAAAACGACGTTTTTGAGCCACTTCTGGTTCACCAACCGGAGCAGCTCCCAGGCGGAAGCACCCCAGGGATTCACAACCGAAAAGACAAAGAGAACAAGATCGGCGCGCGGGATGAAGTTTTCCGTGATCGTCTGGTGCTCGGCCACCATCGTGTTCGTCCCCGGGGTGTCGACAATGTTGAAATCCTTGAGGAAGGCGATCGGTTGA
Organism: uncultured Verrucomicrobiae bacterium; assembly: GCA_963819975.1. Taxonomy (GTDB): domain Bacteria; phylum Verrucomicrobiota; class Verrucomicrobiia; order Chthoniobacterales; family UBA10450; genus Palsa-1392. The sequence continues at coordinate 549,295 of CAWFYE010000011.1, forward strand.
TAGCGTTCGGTCACATGGGCGGAGACATCGACGTTTTGCTCGCGTGACCCGTGCTTGAAAATGTAAACCCGATCCGTCGCCGGGAGGACATCGACCTTGCAGAATTCCTGGCCGAAAAGCGCGTTGAGCAAAGTGGACTTGCCGGCTTTCACTTCTCCGACGACGACGAAGAGGAGCGGCTCGCGCACGTCCTTGAGCATGTCTTGCAGGGTATCGAGCAGGGCTGGCTCGCGCTGCATGTCGGCCGCCAGCTTGAGGAGCGCGGTGAGGGCCGCCTCCGTCTGACCGCGCAGTTGCAAATAAAGGTCGGCGACCATGCCCGATCGTTAGGGTGTCGTTACGCCGGGAGTCGGCGCGACCGAAGGCATCACGACCGGGCTCACCCCGGGCGAGGATAACGGGGTCGGCCCCTCCGAACCGATCTGTTTCGGCGGCATTGGCCTGCCCTTCGCGATCAATTCTGAAACGGTGACGAACTTAAACCCTTTCGCTTCCAATTGGTCGAACGTCTCCGGCATCGCCTTGATCGTCCCAGCATGAATGTCGTGCGAGAGAATGATCGACCCGGGACGGGTTTCCCGCACGATCCGGCTCGTCACGACTGAGGGACCCGGCCTTTTCCAATCGAGCGGATCGACGTCCCAGAGAATTGTGCAATAGCCAAAGTCCGCGTTGATCCATTTCTTCTGGCGGGCCGTGATCGAGCCGTAGGGAGGTCGCATCAAAACGGGTCGCTTCCCGATCGCCGCGCGGATGGCGTCGTCGGTTTTTTGCAGCTCGGCTCGCACTCTTTCGTCGCTCATTTTGCGGAAGGCTGGATGCGACCAGCTGTGGTTACCGATTTCGTGCCCCTCGCGCACCGCCCGCTGCACAATCTCGGGATGCTCGACCACGTTTTTGCCGATGACAAAAAAGGTCGCGTGAATGTGGTGCCGGGCCAGGAGATCGAGCAATTCCGGGGTCAGCTTCTCACTCGGACCATCGTCGAAAGTCATCGCGATGTAAGGCCCATCGACGTGCACGGCGCTGTAGCTGATGGCGGGCTCAGCCGCGATCGGAGCTGGCTGGGCGGCTGGCGCCACGTGGTAGGAGGCGGCGGGCGCGGGAGCGGGGGAAACGGTGTTCTGGGCCGTCAGGCAGCCGGCCAGCGTAAGCGAGAGCGAACCGACGACAAAAAACAGGTGGTGCGAAGCGTGGAGCTGCAATTTCACAGGCAAGGGTGCTCTGTATCTGGCAAACGAGCAAATGGAGGGCCCGGCACGGGGTTTTCTACCTCCGGAGGTGAGCCCCGTCACGAACTATTAATCGATGTTAAATAAAAACCCCTTTGGCAGTTTTTCTGCTCATCAGAAGCATAGAGGCGACGAATCTCCCGATTCTGCGTTTAACGGCGGACCAGCCCCGTGGTCAAAGGAAGAAGAGGGGGTGCCACATTCATGAGAATTCTTTTGATCGAAGACCACCCCGACAGTCGGCGCAACCTGCGGCGGCTGATCGAACAACGCGGCCACGAAGTCGTGGCCTGCGCCAGCGCCGAAGAAGCGGAAATCGAGCTCGCGAAGGGCGAACGGTTCCCCTTTCTCATCCTCGACTGGATGTTGCCCGGGAAAAGCGGGATCGATCTCTGCCGCGATCTGCGCGCCCGCTCTCACGGCGACCAAATGTATATCCTGCTCGTAACGGCGCGGTCCAACCTCGAAGATCTCGAACTGGCGCTCGCGTCCGGAGCAAACGATTATCTCACCAAACCGCTCGACGCCCGTCGCCTCAGCGTCCGCCTCTCGGTCGCCGAGCGCCACATCATCGGTCTCGAGGAACGTTATCAGGCCCGCGCCGCCCTCCAGGAATCCGCCCGGCGCATGACCGATATCCTCGAGAAAATGAGCGACGGATTCTTCGCCGTCGATACGGATTGGAATTTCACTTACCTCAACGCCGAGGCGGAAATCATGTTCGAGGCCAGCCGCGACTCGCTCCTCGGGCAGAATCTCTGGACGAAATTCTCCGCGCTGGCCGGCACGATTTTCGAGGAGAACTACCGCGCGGTCATGCGCGACCAGATTGCGATTGAATTCGAGGCCCTCGACCCGCAGGAGAAAAACTGGTTCGAGGTTCACTCCTACCCGAGCGGCGGCGGGATTTCCGTTTTCTTTCGCGACGTCACCGAACGCAAGCGGATGGCGGACGAGCGCCTGATGACGAGCAAACTGGAATCGTTGGGCACGCTCGCCGGTGGTATCGCGCACGACTTAAATAACATTCTGACCGTTATCTCGGGCAACATCGGTCTCGCCCAACTGGAATCGCCTAGCAATAACGGCAACCTTCTTTCCTTCCTTGCCAAGGCGGGCCAGGCGGCCCAGCACGCGGCCCGTCTTTCCAGCCAGCTCCTTACTTTTTCCAAGGGCGGCGCTCCCTTGAAGAAGGTCACCTCGGTGGCAGATCTCCTCCAGCATGCCGCGGAATTTTCTCTGCACGGCTCCAATCTCCGCTCGGCGATTGAGATCGAAGATCATCTCGGCAAAGCCGAGATCGATTCCGGACAGGTCGAACAGGTCCTCAACGCTCTGATCATCAACGCGCGGGAGGCGATGCCCAACGGTGGCAGCGTCCATCTCAGCGCCGAGAACGTGCAGATCGATGAAAAATCCGGTCTGCCGCTCGAGAGCGGGCGCTACATCAAGGTCGCAATCGCCGATCATGGGCCAGGCGTCCCGCCAGATCTGGCGGCCAAGATCTTCGATCCTTATTTCACGACCAAGGCCTCGTCCTCCGGTCTCGGCCTCGCGATCAGTTACTCCATCATCCGCAAGCATGGCGGCTTCCTTCATCTCGAGAGCAACTCGCCAGCCGGCGCCACCTTTGCCTTCTATCTCCCCGCCGCGCACGGCAATTTCCTGAACGATCCGCTCCAGCCTAACGACCGCTCATTTCCATTTCATCAGCAGCGCATTCTCGTGATGGACGATGAATCGGCCATCCGTGAACTGACGTCGCAGCTCCTCGCGACCATGGGTTATGAAGTGACGGCCGTGCCGGATGGCTCGGAAGCGGTCCGAATTTACGAACGGGCTGTTCGCAAAGGGGAACATTTTCGCGCCGTCATACTCGACGCCACCGTTCGCGGCGGGCTCGGCGGAGTCGAGACGATCGCGCGTCTGCGCAGCATCGACCCGGACGTCAACGCCATCATCTGCAGCGGCTATGCCGACGAAGCGGCGCTCTCGGAATTTCTCTCCTACGGATTTCGCGGCGCGCTTCCCAAGCCCTTCACCCGGCGGGAGCTGGCCGATGCCCTTCAAAAGTTGCTCGCCGCGAGCGCTCTTCACTAATCGAACAACTCGTTAGGCGACTCAGTTTTTCGGAACCCGCTTCAGCTCGTTGATAAAAACCTCCGGTCCACCTCGAACATAACCGAGCTGGACGAGCGGCTTGCCGTTGCCGTTCAACATCACAATCGTCGGGAATCCATTGATCCCGAACTTCTGCGCCAGCGTCTGGTTCTGCGTTCTCACTTCCGTGCTCAACGGTTTGGCGCGCGGAAAATCGAGCCGCACCAGGACGAGATTTTTTGCCGCATACTCCTCAAAAGCGGGCTGCGAAAAAATTTCCTTCTCCATTAGCTTGCACCAGCCGCACCAATCCGAGCCGGTGAAATCAAGGAGGAGAAGCTTGTCCTCCGTCTTCGCCTGCGCCTGGGCCTGGGCGAAATCGGTCATCCAGTTCGCCTCCGCCCGGACGGAGGAAAGCGAAGCAAGCCCGAGGAAAGCGGCGAAGAGGCCAAAGCGAAAGGTTTTCACCCCGCACCAGTCGCCGAGAGGCCGCTCCGGCGCAAGATAACGGGACGAATTCGGGGCCCGGTTCATTCCGGTACAAACAGACGCCCGCGGACAGCTCACCTGTCCGCGGGCGACTAAAAGTTGCCTCGGATTCCAGTCGTTAGGCCGCCAGGGTCGTTAGGCAATCAGGTCGACTTGAGGTGACCGGAGACGAGCTTGGTCATCTCAAACATGCTCACCTGGCTCTTGCCGTTGAAGACCGGTCGCATGTTTTCGTCAGCGTTGATCTGCGTTCTCTTCTTCTTGTCCTGCAGACCGTTTTTCTTGATGTAGTCCCAGAGCTTCTTCGTCAGCTCCGAGCGCGGGAGCGGCTTCGAGCCAACGATGGCAGAGAGCTTTTCATCCGGTTGGACGGGCTTCATGAAGGCTGCGTTGGGCTTCCGTTTCGAGGGTGTTTTTTTGGCTGTGGTTTTGGGCATAAAGGCTGATTAATCGTTGGGCAGTGCGAGAGCAATACTAATTTTCCCCGAATGAAAAAAAAATTAAGCGCCCGGCGCGGTCGTCCGCAAGACCGCAACCGCCGCCAGATCGTCCGGCAAGGCCTCGCCGGCATCCGGTGCGACGCGCTCGATCACCTTCCGCAGCAACCCCTCGGCGCTTGTTTCATCCGCCGCGATCAACGCTTGCAAACGCGCCGGGCTCCACCGTTCGCTCTCCTTCTTCGAGGATCCGTAAAGGCCGTCGGTGTAAAGGAGAAATCCATCTCCCGGTTGCAGCTCGATCGCGGTCTCGGCAAAAGGCGAATGCTCGAGTAAGCCTAAGGGCGGCGCACTCGATCGCACCAGCTCCGCTGTCGCCCCGCGCCGCGCCACGAGAAGTGGAGGATGGCCTGCCCCGACCACGCTCGCCCGGCCGCTTTCGTGCTCGAGCGCGACACACATCGCGGTCATGAAAGAGCGCGCGCCGAAAATGCTGCGAAAATCGTCGTTCACCGCTTCCATGATTTTCACCGGCTCCGCGTGTTCCACGCTCCCGTGATGAAAAAGCAACTTCGCCAAGGTCGTGAGAAGGGCCGCGGCCGCGCCATGACCAGTCGCGTCCGCGATCCAGAAAAGAGTGCGACGATCCGCCATCCGCAGCCAGCCATAGATATCCCCGCCGACCTGGATGACAGGCCGGTATTCGGCGGCAATTTCCCACCCTGGCAGATGCGGCGGCTTTTGCGGAATAAGCGATTGCTGGGTGAGCCGGGCCGCCGCCAGGTCGCGTTCCAGGTTTTCTCGCCATGCTTCCAGTTCGTTATTCTGCTCCTGCAACTGGTGCCGCAACGATTGCAGCCGTAACTGCGTATCAATCCGCGCGCGCAGGACTGGGAGATTGATCGGCTTGGTTACAAAATCATTCGCCCCCGCTTCCAGGCAGAGCACCTCGCTTTGCTCGCCGCCGTCACCGGTCAGCATAATGACCGGCAACTGCGCGATCGCCGGGTCCCCGTCGGCTCGCAGCCGCGAGAGCACCTCGGCGCCGTCCATCTCCGGCATGTGGAAATCGAGCAGGAGGAGCGACGGCGCGTCTCTATGCAATGTTTTGAGCGCCTCGATCCCGCTGGCCGACTCCCGGCAGGTGTAGCCGGCGCTGCTCAGCGCACGCACTAGCATCCGCCGGCTCGCCCGATCGTCATCGATCACCAGGACGTTGTCTCCCTTTCGCTCGATCATCTTTTTAGATTCGGAACGCCAGCGGCGAGCATTCGCATTTTTTGTCGGAAATCAGATTGGCAGATTCGCCCCTGCAAATAAACTTTGTCACCCGCAATCGAATGAATTACAAAACGGGACACATCGTCCAAGCCACCGCTTTATGAAACCATCGATCTCGCTCGCGCTACTGACCGCCCTTTTTATCACTGCCTGTTCGGAACCGGAGCCGCCACCGCCAAGACGGCAGGCCGCTACCTACTCGTCTACCTCCCAGACGCAATACCCGCCGGTGCAGCAGCCGTTCGATCCGATGGCGACGCCGACGCCTCCGCCGGATTACCTCGCCACCCAGACTCCGCCCCCGGAGACGACCGCGCCCGCCGCGCAGGTTAAGCCGACCAAGGGCGATATTCCCTACGGCGTCCCGGTCCCGAGCAAGCCCGGGTTTGTCACCAGCCCCTATGCGCCCGACCAGGGCTATGTCGACGTGCGTGGCTTTCCGCCCGGGACCGAAGTGCGCGACCCGTATACGAATAAAATCTTCCTCGTCCCCTAACGAATCGGCGTTTCGTTTTCGGACCGTCCGCCAGTCGCTGCATCCGGCGACGCGCGGCACGGTGCTGGACATTTCCGCGCAACTTGGGATTCTTCTCCACATTTGCGTGATCGGCCGGCCGTTCGGCGCTCCTTTTTTAGACCTGGACCATGGATGACCTTCGGATAAAACGCGCACCGCGGATCGAGGCCGAGATCAACGTCTCAGGCGATAAAAGCATTTCTCACCGCGCGGTCATGATCGCGTCGCTTGCCAACGGGCCCTGCGTTCTGCGCGGCTTTTCCCGCAGCGCCGACTGCATGAACACGGTCATGGCAATGCGCGCGCTCGGGATCAAAATCGAGCAGCCCGAGCCCGAGATCCTTATCGTCCACGGCAAGCGACGGAAGCTCACCGCGCCCAAAGAGGAGATTAATTGCGGCAACTCCGGCACCACCATGCGGCTCCTTGCCGGGCTCCTCGCCGGACAACCCTTTTCCAGCCAACTGGTCGGCGACGGCTCTCTCTCGACCCGGCCGATGAGCCGGATCATCGAGCCGCTCCGCCTGATGGGCGCGAAGATCGAAGCCGTTGGAGAAAACAATACCGCGCCACTCCGAATCGAAGGCGCCCCCTTGCACGGCATTAAGTACACGACCCCGGTGGCGAGCGCGCAGTTGAAGAGCGCACTCCTTTTCGCGGGACTTTTTGCGAAAGGGAAAACGACCGTCCAGGAACCGGTCACGACTCGCAATCACACCGAGTTGATGCTCAATTATTTTCTCGTCCGCACCCACAAGGACGAAAATGGCGTGAGCGTCTTTGGCGATCATGTTCCGGAGTCGCGCGATTTCAGCATCCCGGGCGATATTTCTTCCGCCGCCTTCTGGCTGGTGGCCGCGGCCGCCCAGCCGGGCGGTCATGTTCTCGTTCGAGACGTCGGACTGAACGAAACTCGCACCGGCCTGCTCGGCGTCCTCGTGCGGATGGGCGCGCAAGTTCGGGAAGCGATCGAAGATGTCGACCAGGTGGAACCGCGCGGGATCGTCGAGATTACCGGCGCGCATCTCAAGGCGACCGTCATTCAGGGCAAGGAAGTGCCAAGGCTGATCGATGAGCTGCCGATTCTCGCCGTCGCCGGCGCGCTCGCCCACGGCACGACCATCATTCGCCACGCCCAGGAATTGCGGGTCAAGGAAACCGACCGGATCGCCGCCATCGCCCACAATTTGCGCTCGATGGGCGCGCAGGTGGTCGAACTTAGCGACGGGCTCGAAATTCACGGCCGCGCCCCGCTCCACGGCGCCCGCCTCTCCAGCTTTGGCGATCACCGCATCGCGATGGCCTTCGCCGTCGCCGGCATGTTCGCGGAAGGCGAGACCGTCATTCAGGATGTGGATTGCGTCGCGACCTCCTATCCCGGTTTCGAAAAAACATTGAGCGAACTGGTCAATCCAACCAGCTTCCGCACCACCACGCGGGTCATCAGCTCGCTCTCCCACGCGCGCCCGGAGGAAGATTAGCCGCCCCGCGCCCGGCCTCGCGATGAACACCATGGCCGCGCACAAAATCATCGCGATCGACGGCCCGGCGGCCTCCGGCAAGAGCAGTGTCGCGCGTGAACTCGCGCGCCGGCTTAGTTTCGTCTACGTCAATTCCGGCGCGATGTATCGCGCCATGACCTGGCTCGTCCTCGAGCGCGGGGTCGCCGCCGACGCGGCCGCGATTGAGCGACTGGCCGAGCAGGCACACATCTCCTGTGAATTGCGCGAACGCGATGCGCTCATGCTGATCGATGGCGTCGATCCCGAACCGTTTCTGCGCGAAGATCGCGTGAATGAAAATGTCTCGCTCGTCAGCAGCGTCCCGCGCGTTCGTGAGATTTTGGTCGATCATCTTCGCCGTTATGCCGCGACCAACAATCTCGTGATGGAAGGCCGCGACATCGGCTCGGTCGTTTTTCCGGAGACGCCCTTCAAGTTTTATATCGACGCTTCCCCGGAGATCCGCCTCCGCCGGCGCGAGGCCCAGGGACAACGCGACCGGATCACCGCGCGCGATGAAGCGGATTCTTCGCGCCGAGCTTCCCCGCTCATCATCGCGGAAGACGCCCACGTCATCGACAGCTCGAACCTGACGATTGACGGCGTCGTCGGCGAAATCATCGGTCGCCTGAAACTGAAGGGCCTAACGATTCCGCGGTGAATCCCTGGTATTTCACCGTTTACCATCTCACCCGCTTCGTCGCGCGGGTCTTCTTTCGTTTTCGCGTCATCCACCCCGAGCGTGTCATCCAGGAGGGCCCGGTCATTTTGGCGATGAACCACGAGAGCTATCTCGATCCGCCTTTTGCCGGCATCGGCTGCCGGCGGGCGATTTATTTTCTCGCTCGCAAATCGCTCCTCGACGTCCCGGTCCTGGGCTGGATCTTGCCGAAACTGAATGTCATTCCGGTCGACCAGGAAGGCGGCGACCGGAGCGCACTCAAGGCAATCATCCGGATCCTGCGCGCGAATCATTGCACGCTGGTTTTCCCCGAGGGTTCGCGCACTCTCGGTGGCCACCTCCAGCCGCCGCAGCCCGGGATCGGTCTGGTCATTGCCAAAACCCTCGCTCCGGTTGTTCCGATGCGGATCTTTGGAGCACATCAAGCCCTGCCCCGCGGTGGCGGCAGGCTGCGCTTTTGCCCGATCACGATTGTTGTCGGTGAACCGATCCGTTTTACCGCAGCCGACATCGAAGGGAACGGACGCGAAGCGTATCCTCGCCTCGCGCAGTGCGTGATGGACGCGATCGCCGCGCTGCAGTTGTAGACGTTTCGCTCTGCGAAACGCGAGAGTTGCCGCCGACCCCCGCGCCTCCCAGGGGGAGGCGTCTACACGTTGCCACCCGCCCATCTCCACCGGATATTCAGCGATGGAATTACCCGGACCACCCTCGCGCCCGCCCAGCGTGACCCGTGCCCCAGCCAGCGGATTGAAGCTCATGCTCGTCATCCTGATTGTCTTTGCACTCCTCGCGGGCTATGGGAAGTGGCGGCATTCCCGGCGGTCGCAGACCGAGACTTTCACGATCGTTCCCGCGCCGGGCAATTCGCCGGCTCCCTCGCCTAACGAGAACTAACGCACTCCGCAAACCGCCGTTTTGTTTCGAATAACCTCGGACCGAATTGGTCTCACTATCCTATGAAGAGAAACTTCCTGCTCCCGCTCCTCGTCGCTTTCGCCCTTGGGGCCGGCGCCTGCCAGAAACAACAAACCGAAGCGGAACGGAACGCCGAGATCGAGCGCCAGGTGCAGGATCGATTGAAGACCGAACGCCAGGCCGACGACCGGCAAAAGATGGCCGAGCGCCAGGCCGCGCTCGAAGCGCGCATCAATGCCCTCGCCGCCGCCCAAAAAAAACCGTCCGCGACCGCGACGCCCGTCCCTAACGAACCCGCCGCCACCCCCGCGGTTGCCTCCTCTTCCGAGACCGAAACTGGTTCCTATTCCACCTTCTACCGCAAGTTGGATCCCTACGGCGACTGGATGGAAACGAGTGATTACGGCTACGTCTTTCAGCCGCGCCAGGCCACCCAAGCCCGCGACTGGCGCCCCTACACCAACGGCCATTGGGTTTATACCGATGCGGGATGGACCTGGATCTCGGACGAGAAATTCGGCTGGGCCACCTACCATTACGGCCGCTGGATTCGCCTCCGCAGCGTCGGCTGGGTCTGGGTACCGGGCGAAAAGTGGGCTCCGGCGTGGGTTTCCTGGCGCAAAGGCGGCGACTACGTCGGCTGGGCGCCTCTCCCGCCCGAGGCGCAGTTCGACCGCCAGACCGGCATCCGTAACTGGGCCGACAACTATTACGACATCGGTCCCGAGCAATACGCCTTTGTTCCGGCTAACGAATTCGGCCGCAAGCTCACTCCGCGCGAGATCGTCCCGACCGAGCGCAACGTCACGATCATTAACCAGACGACGAACGTGACCAACATCGTCTACAACAATTCCGTGATCGTCGATCAAGGCCCGAGCTACGACGACCTGCGCAAGCCGAGCCGGCAACCGATCGAACGTTATCGCCTCGAGCGGACCCACAGCATGACGAGCGACGTCCCGGTTTTTAAGGGCGAAGTGGTGGCGCTGCCGACGGTTGATTTCCGTTCGGCCGGAGGCGCGGCGCGCCCCAACAGGGTCACGCGGACGATCGCGCAACCGGTCGTGGAACGTGGCTGGGCGGGAATTCAAGATCCGCAGGAAGTGCGGAAAACCCGCGCCAAGATGGAGGCGGAAGCGACCCCGCCGCCTAACCCTCCGCCCAAAAGGTTCGTTAGGCCGGAGCGTAGCGTCATTCCGCCGCGGCCCGCCCCAGTGCAGGTGGGCCGGCCCGGAAAGCCAGCGATACCGAAGGCGAGTGGAACTCCTGTGCGCGCGCGTAGCACTCCGCTACAGCTTTCGCCCACGCCCAGCCCGCGGCCGAGCCCCACCGCCGCGCGGCCGGAGCCTCCCGGGCCGAGTCCGACCCAGAACGCTTTTTCGCCGAAAAAAGCGGATCGCAATCGCCAGGAGGCTGCCCGCGCCGCGCAGGAAGAAAAGCGGAAACAACGCGAACAACAGCAGGCACAACGGCAGGCTGAGCGTCAGCAGAAAATGGAGAAGCGCCGCGGCCAAAAACCGGACCGCGCCGAGGCGTCGCCCGCCGTGCCCCCAGTACCACCCACCGTGAGCGCGACGCCTTTGGCGACGGAAGCTCCCTCGTCCGCGCCCGATGCCTCAACCAGGTCGGAGCCCGCAAACAAAAAAAGTGCGACGGAGAAGCGTCGTGAAAAGCGCGCCGGGAAGAGGGCCCAAAGAGGCCGGGCCCAGGAATCCCCCGAACCCGAGGCAACTGCGTCGCCTGACGCGCAGCAGCCCTAACGAATCGCAAGATAATCGCCGCAGACGACTCCAGGGAGCGTTCGAGGCGACTCGGGGATTGGCCTAACGAGTTTCCTCTGCCAGCTTCCGTGCGTAGGCCAGGGTATCGACCGCATCCGGCGTCTTGTCGCGCCGGATCGCTTTGATCCGCGGGAAACGCAACGCGAGCCCGCTCGCGTGCCGCTTGCTCGGCTGGATCGAATCGAACGCGATTTCCAGCACCGTGTCCGGTTTCACTTCCAGGTAACGCCCGCGATCGCGGATCGTGTTCCGCCGAAAATGCTCGGTCAACTCGGCAATCTCGACATCCGTTAGGCCGCTATAGGCTTTTCCGATCGGGAGCAACTGGCCGCTTTCTTCGTCGCGCACGGCAAAGGTGTAATCGCTCAGGACGTGATTGCGTTTCCCGTGCCCCAACTCCGCCGCCACCACAACGACATCGAGCGTGGCCAGCTCTTTTTTCAACTTGAACCAGGAAAGTCCGCGCCGCCCCGGCGTGTATTGACTTTCCGGCTCCTTGATCATTAGTCCTTCGTTCAAACGCCGCCGCGCCATCTGGAAAGCCGATTCGATTTCCGACGCAGAGTGCGCGGCAGAAATCTCCGCAAACTGAAACTGCGGCGGCATGGTTAGGCCACGGAGCAGCTCGCGCCGTTCACGCAACGGCGTGCGGAGGAGCGAACGGCCATTCAACCAAAGAAGATCGAAGGCAATGAATACAACCGGCACATCGGCGGCCGGCGCGGCGAAAAGATCGGCGCTCTCGTGCTTGCGCCCGAGCCGCTTTTGCAGATCGAAAAAGGTCAGCTTCTTCCCCTGCTCGAAGGCGATGATCTCGCCGTCGAGAACAACCTCGTCCGCAAAACCGCGAGCCCGCTCTGCGATCTCGTCGAATTGTCCTGTCACCCGGCGCAGGTCGCGCGAAAAAAGCTCCACCCGTTCCGCGCCGCGATGGAGCTGCGCGCGGATCCCGTCAAATTTGTCCTCCACGTAAACCACCGACTCGTTAAGCCCGTTTTCCGCGAAACGCGCCCAGATCGCTTCCGCCGTTGGCTCCGGGCTGGCCAGCATGCTTTTGATCGGGCGAAAAAGAGTCAGCTCGGCTCGCTCCAGTTCGCCGCGGGCGGCGAGGAGTGCGGTCTGGCCGATGTCGCCCAGCAACATGTGAGCTTCTTTCAATTCATCGAGCGAAGCCTCAAAGGCGCGCGCGATCGCTTCCTCGACCAGGCCCTCGCGCAAACCGATCCGCAGATCGCCGGTCAGGATCTTGACCACATACTGGGCTTCGAGCGGCGTAAGGTTTTGCAACCTGGCCTGGAGCAGTTCCGTCTTCGCGACCGGGCCGCGCGCCTTGTGCAGCGCTTCGAAAAGGGCGAGCGCTTCGACTAACGAGAACGGTTCGGGCGTGGTCCGGCCTTCGAGCGCTTCGCGAGCCGCTTTGCTCGCGTCGCCGTGGCTGCTCCCGATCTTGCGCAGCTCCGCGTTCCCTCGCCGGCTGGCGCCAAGGAGGGCGCGAAAGATGATCGCCCAGCCGGTCTGCAGGGTACGCTGATCGGTTTGGGCAAACGGTTTGCCCGTCAGAAAAGTGGACGCGATCCGGAGCCGCTCCGGTTCGAGGACGCGCAGATATTCGGAGAGAATTCGGATTTTTTCCAACTTGGCGGGAGTGGCCGCGATCTGTTCGCCGACTTCGGCGAAAGCGCCGAATTCCGAGTCGATCGCCTCGTTAGGCACAATCGCTTCCAGCGGCAATGCCGCGACGGTGCGGGCGCCGCTCAGCGTCAGCTCCATCTGGTTCTGCGCGCTCAGGGCCCAGGCTTCGACGCCACGGTCGCGCAGATCACGCGCGAACTCGGCGGCAAAACCGTGCAAGGTGAGGACGCGTTTCGGTTGCACCAGCTCGACATAGCGCAGCAGGTCGTCGTAGTCGGCGTGATCGGAGAGCGGGAAGGCGGCATCGACCTGGTAGCGGTAAATCGCATTCGGCTCGACCGCCCAGCCGCTGATCATCGCGACCCGCTTATTCGTCAGGCTCTGGATGATGCGGGAACGGACCACGCTCGGCGGACAGATCAGCACTTTGCCCGCGACCGCTTTCGCGTCGTAGCGCTCATACTGGCAAAAGGCCTGGCCAAACTGCTCGTAAATCCGCGTCATGCGATAGACCGAGCCGTGCAGCATCGGCTGCAGATCGGCTTCCGCCAGCGAGCAGAGAATTTCCTGCGCTTTGCCTAACGAATAGCCGAGAAGGACCGGAGTTGCGCCTTCTTCGAGCGCTTCCCGGCAAAAGGCAACGATCTGTTGCACGACCAGTTCGGTCGGCGGGAGCCGGTAGCGCGGCAGGCCGTAGGTCGTCTCCATGATGAGGGTATCGGCCGGCTGCCATTGGGTCGCCTCGGCGGAACGGCCCGAACGGAGCTTGAAGTCGCCGGTGTAAAGCAGGCTGCCGGCGTCGGTTTCGAGGAAAAACTGCGCCGAACCAAAAATATGACCAGCCGGGAGAAGCGTGACGGAAAGCCCGCGGACGGTGGAGGGCTCGCCGAAGGGCAGGATGTGTTCGTTCCGTTCGCCGGGAAGCCGGGCCTGCATCAGGCGCGAGGTCCGTTCGGAGACGACAATTTCGTCGTGCGGTGCGATGTGATCGCTATGGGCGTGGGAGACAAAAGCAAACGGCTTCGCATCCGACGGATCGAGCCAGATGTATTCGTTAGGCAGGTAAACGCCGCGTTCGTACCGGACCGAAATCATCGGCGGGAAATTAGCAGAGGCGAGGCGCGATTGACACCGGGACGCTCCTCTCGTTTGATGCACGCGTCGTGAGAATCCCGCTGGCCGCTCTTTGTCTCGTCCTCGCGAGTTGTGCCGGGACACCGCCCAAGCCCTACCAGGTCGAGAAACCGCGTCCCCTCCCGATCGCGCTCAATCACGACTTCGAGTTTCGCAAAGTGAAACAACAGTTCCTCGACCCGACGGCGCAGCGAATCACCGGGCAGATCGACGCCTCGGTCCGCTTCGAACGCGATTACCGGATGTTTGGCGCCATCACCGCCCTCGATCAACGCCAGCGGTTTGGAAATTATTACACCTTTTTCTGGGTCGCGCGTCGGACGGCCGATGTCCGGGTGCGTCTCGAATATCGGCAGGAAAAACTACACGCCTTTGTCCAGGCGCGGGAGGTGGAATACCCTCACGCCCGGGGCCATTACCAGACCGAATTTGCAATCATCGGCGACGATTTTTTCGATGATGGCCGGGTGGTTTCCTGGCGCGCATCGCTCATCGTGGACGGCAGGATCGTGGCCGTGCGCCGATCCTATCTCTGGGAGTAAGGCGCGCCCGGCGGCGTCCGCGCAGAGTGGCGGCGCAGCCCAGAGCGAGTGCAAGCGCGAGTCATTGACAGTCTCCGGCGAAATTTTATCTTTAGTTACTCGTGCAGTCCTCGATTCAAGTCGGCGTCAACGGTGCCACGGTGTGGGTCCGCGTGGCGGGGCGAGGCAGCTTCCTCAATAGTGGCAGCTTGAAGGAGTTTGCCCGCGAGATGGTGAATAGAGGCCACCGCGAATTCGTCTTCGACCTGGAGGAATGTGTGATGATGGACTCGACTTTCATGGGGACAATGGCGGGCATGGCGCTGCGCTTGAAGGAACTCGGCGAGGGCCATGTGCACGTCATTCATTGCGGCGCCCGGAGCCGCGATCTGCTTTCGGATTTGGGACTCAACCAGATCTTTGACATCCAGGGCGACGGAGCCGAGGCGCCGGACTGTGAGGAGCTGACGCAGACGAACGGCGAACCGACCGAGAAATCCGCAGCCGCGAAACGGGAGCAGGCCGGGACGATGCTGGAGGCCCACGAGGCGCTCTGCGAGGCGGCGCCGAAAAATCTCACTCGTTTCAAGGACGTCCTCGATTACCTCAAGCAGGATCTGCAACACGAAAGCCCAGCGAAGTAACTCGCTTCGCTCCCATGCGCTTTCTTCTCTTCGCGCTCCTTGTCGCGTCGCTCGTCGGTTGGCTCCTCACCTACCAGCGGCAGCGCTGGCGCATCCGCCGGCTCGAACGCTCGAATGAGGAAATCCAGGTCGAAGAAAATCTCGTCTTCGATTTCCTCCACGGTCTTGGGGAAGCCTTTCGCGACGTCATCCGGCCGCATGACCTCCACCGGTTAATCGTCGAAAGCTCGGTCCGCATTCTCGATGCGCACGGCGGGGCGATTTACCTCGTCGACCGTACCGGGATGCGCCTGAAGCCGGCCTTCCTGACCAAAGGCTGCCCTCCGCTCGTCACGGTACCGGACCGCGTCCTGCAACAGGCTGCGACCACTCCGGCGGCGCTCGATAGCTACCTTCGCTCTCACCCGATCGAGTCCGGCGAAGGCCTGCTCGGCAGAGTCTGGAAAACCGGGGAAGCCGTTCACCTCACGGATATCCAACACGTGCCGGAGCTGGCGCCCCTCCGCGAAAGCACGCACGGGACCGCATCGATCATGGTGACCCCGCTTCTTTACGGCCGGCAAAACATGGGCATCCTCGCGGTCGCGAATGGCCCGATGAGCGCGCCTTTTTCGGCGAGCGATTTTGTCGTCTTCAAATCGATCTCCGAGCAATCCGCCTTCGCCCTTTACAACGCCATCATCTACTCGGAAGCGAACGAGAAGAAACGGCTCGACCACGACCTCCAGATCGCACGCGACATTCAGCGCATCCTCCTCCCCTCGAAGCCGCCGCCGATCGACGGCTTTGACATCGCCGGAGTTAACATTCCTGCGCGTCAGGTGAGCGGCGATTATTTCGACTACATCAAGGTGGATGAAGACCGGCTCGGTGTCGTGATCGCCGATGTCTCTGGCAAAGGCGTGCCCGCCTCTCTCATCATGGCGATCTGCCGGAGCGTCCTGCGGGCCGAGGCGCGCCTCGGGCAGTCTCCGGCCGAGGTCCTGCGCAAGGTCAATCGCCAACTCTATCCCGATATCAAGGAGGACATGTTCATCAGCATGGCCTATCTCATTCTCGACCATAAAAAGAACCAACTGATCCTCTCGCGCGGCGGACATGACGCGCCCCTCCTCTATCGGGCCGCGACCGGGGAAGTAGAGGTCCTGAAGCCGCCCGGGATGGCTCTTGGAATTGACAGTGGTGATGTCTTCGATAGGATAACCGGCGACCTTTCCGTCCCCCTCGAGACCGATGATTGCCTCGTCCTTTACACCGACGGCGTCACCGAAATGCTGGACGCGAATGGAGACGAATTTGGCCCTGAACGAATGCTCCGCTCCATCAAGGCGAGCGCGAGCGAAGGGGCGCAGGGAGTCATCACCCGCCTGACCGACGACGTGCGCAATTTCGCCGCCGGCCATCCGCAAAATGACGACATCACTTTGATCGTAGTGCGAAAGACATGAAACATTCCAAAACCGACCGCCGCCAGAATCCGCCTCCGGACAAAGACCGGCCTTACGACGAGACGAGCGACCCGCCGGGGGCCGCCGCTGCCGGCTCGGAGGACGACCCGACCGCCACCCTGCAGGTCGATCTCGACCGATTCCGCGATCTCGCCCTCCGCAGCCAGGCCGATTTCGACAACTACAAAAAGCGCGCCACCCGCGAGAAAGAGGAGGCGATCAAATACGCTAACAGCTCCCTCCTCGAGCGCCTAATCGCGATCGTCGACAACTTCGAGCTCGGCCTCTCCGCGGCGAAGAGCGAAGGCGAAAAATCGCCCGTCTACTCCGGCATGAGCATGGTCTTGAAACAACTGACCGATTTCCTAGCCGACAATGGCCTCCAGCCGATCGACGCCGAGGGAGAAAAGTTCGACCCCAACCTGCACGAAGCGATCGCGCACGAGCCGAGCGCGGAAGTGCCGGAAGGCGTAGTCGTCAGGCAAATGCGGCGCGGTTACAAAATGAAGGACCGCCTCCTGCGGCCGTCCAGCGTCGTCGTTTCGAGCGGCCCAGCCTTCTAGATCCGAAATCCGAGCATCGAAATCCGATACAATCTCGAATGACCAAATGAGACAAGGTTCGAAATCGGAACCTTTCGAACACTTCTCGCGGTTTCGTTCCTTTGAATTTGTTTCGAAATTCGATATTCGGATTTCAAATTTCCTTCTGTGACCACCAAACGCGATTACTACGAAATCCTGAGCGTCGAGCGCAACGCTTCCGGCGAGGAGGTCAAGCGCGCCTATCGCAAGCTCGCGGTTAAATTTCACCCCGATAAAAATCCCGACGATCCGCACGCAGAAGAGAAATTCAAGGAGTTGGGCGAAGCCTACGACGTCCTGATGGACGACCAGAAACGCGCCGCCTACGATCGCTACGGGCACGCCGCTTTTGCCCAGGGCGGGCGCGCCGGCGGCTTCCACGATCCCTTCGATATCTTTCGCGAGGTTTTCAGCGGCGCGGCCGGCGGCGGCGGAATTTTCGAGACCTTCTTCGGCGGCGGCGCGGCCCAGGCCGATGGCAGCCAGCGCGGGAGCGATCTGCGCTACGACATGCAGATCACGCTCGAGGAAGCGGCCTTTGGCGTGGAGAAAGAAATCGAGGTGCGCAAGCTCGATACCTGCGACAAATGCAACGGGAGCGGTGCCGCCAAGGGCTCGCGTGCCGTCACCTGCCCGGTCTGTCGCGGGCGCGGCCAGGTCGTCAGTTCCCGCGGATTTTTCCAGGTCTCGCAGACCTGTCCCCGTTGCCGTGGCCTCGGCGAAGTGATCGAGCAACCGTGCGACGCCTGCGGGGGCGAAGGCCGGGTCGACAAGACGAGCCGGATCAAAATCAAAATCCCGCCCGGGATCGCGCACGGCTCGCGCCTCCGCTCGACTCGCAACGGCGAAGCCGGCATCCGCGGCGGCGACCAGGGCGACCTTTACATCGTCGTCCACATCAAGGAGCACCCCGTCTTCCAGCGCGAGGACGACAACCTCTTCTGCGAAGTGCCGATCTCCTTTGCCACCGCCGCGCTCGGCGGCGAAGTGCCGGTCCCGACCCTGGAGGGAAAAGCGAGTCTCAAAGTGCCCGTCGGCACACAGAGCGGGCAAAGCTTCCGGCTCCGTGGCAAAGGCGTGGTTCAGGTCAACAGCCGCGAGCGGGGCGACCTCTTCGCGAAGTTGCTCGTCGAAGTCCCGAGCCGCCTGAACAGCGAGCAACGGCAGAAGCTGGAAGAATTCGCCGCCCTCTGCGGGGAAGACAACGCTCCGCTGCACAAAAGCTTCTTCGAGCGGGCGAAGGAATTCTTCCGCTAAGGAGGAAGTCAGAAGGAAGACTGAAGAAGTGGCCTTCAGCACGCTTGCGCGTCCCACTTCTTAATTCTTCCTTCAACCTTCTTCCTTTTCTTCATGCACCGTTTTTACCTCGCGCCTAACGACTGGCCCACCGCCACCCTGGCCGGTTCCGAGGCCCATCACGCGCGCAGCGTGCTCCGCCTCGGACCAGGCGATCGCGCCGTCCTCTTCGATGGCCGCGGCCGCGAAGCCACCGCCGAGATTGTTTCGCTCGATGCCGGCGCCGTCCAGTTGCGCATTTTACAGGAAGCCGTCACCCCCCCGCTCCGTGCCCGGATCAGCCTTGCCCAGGCCATTCCGAAGGGGAAGAACATGGATCTGATCGTGCAAAAAGCGGTCGAGATCGGAGCGGCCGAGATTTTCCCACTCCTCTCCGCGCGCACCGTCGTGCAACTCGACCCGGAGAGCGCGGTCCAGAAACAAGCCAAATGGCAGACCGTCGCGCTCGAGGCGGCCAAGCAATGCGGACAGAACTGGCTCCCGCACGTCTACCTGCCGCGCACGCCAGACGAATTTTTCCGCGAGTCCGCGGCAACCGGATACGACCTGCGGCTCATCGGCTCCCTCCAGCCGGGCGCGCGGCACCTGAAAAAGGTCCTGGCCGATTACGCGCAGGGACACGAGGATGCGCGGCCGGAGCGGGTCCTCATGCTGATTGGGCCGGAAGGCGATTTCACCCCAGCCGAGATCGCGCTTGCTCGCTCCCACGGCTGCCTGCCGCTCACCCTCGGCCCGATCATTTTGCGGGTAGAGACTGCGGCGATTTATTGCCTGAGCATTCTTTCCTACGAGCTGCTCGGCGAACGCTAGCCAGCCGTTAGGCCAACAAAAAACCCGCGCCGTAAAGCGCGGGTTTTTGCGAAGATCGGAAATCCGTTAGGCGCGACGGCGGCGCAGGAAACGCTGGCCGCAGAAGAGCAGGCCCACACCGAGGAGCACGTAAACGGAAGGCTCGGGAACGGCAGAGAGCGAAAAGTCGTCCACCGCCACACCGTTGTCCGAGCCGGTAACATCCGTAGTTAACCAGCTGAGCCCGAACGCGGCTCCATTCGCGATCGAAAGACCGGTCAAATTCAGCAAAATTGGCGTATTTGAAGGAGTGCCGTTTGTTCCACTTGCCACACCCGCGAAATCCGCGGCGTTAACCATTGCAACTCCTGCTAAGCCGCCGGTGCCTGAAAGATCCCATCCGCTGGTATTCGCATACTGCCACTGCTCATAATTAAATGCAATCACGAGGTCCGTTAGGGTCGATCCGGTGTTGTTCGTAAAATTCACTGAAAGAGTGACGTTTAGTGGGGTTCCGCTTCGAAGGGCTCCAAAATAGTTCTCGCCTGCGGTTCCGAAGGCCCATGCGCCGCCAGTTGCAGACGTCCCAGTTCCCACGCCACTGTAGGTTGGCGTTCCCGAAAACGAATACGCCCATCCGGCTGGAACCGTCACAGCCGTCCCCAAAAAGCTGTCCGCATTCTGGGTATAGGGTGTGCCCGTAAAGTTGACCTGCGCCTGTGCCGCGGCTGCCATTCCCGCCACGACGGCGACTGTAAGCGCAATTTGGCCGAGTAATTTCATTAGGATTTTTTCTGATTTATTCCTCTGGAGCGCGGCGAGCATGTCAGGCAGCGCGGCAAATGACAATACTTTTCTTGCCTCAACCGATGGGCACTAGCTCCGCCTGAGAGGCTCAAATTGTCTTCAAAGCTGGGCCGAAGTCGCCGCCAAACAATGCGGGCAAATAACACAACGGTCCGGTCAGCCCGCCGGACCGGGTTGTTTGGCAAAACCGACCGGTCTTACCCAGTCGATCGCCCTTCCTAACTCCGCGACTTCTTCGCGCTCGCTTTCGCTCGACCGGCTGGTTTGGCCGCGCTCTTTTTGACTCGAGCGGAAGCGGTCTTCTTTGCAGCCGTTTTTTTGCCGCTCGTTTTTTTCCCGCTCTTGCTCGCGGGGCTGGATTTGCCGGTTCGTTTGAGGGAGGGCAGAAGCGGCTTGCCCTGTTGGGCTCTTCTCCCGAGGACCGCGCCGATCACGCCGCCGACAACCGCTCCAACCGGGCCCGCCATCGCTCCTACGACCGCGCCGGTCGCGGCGCCTGCCGCCGGCTTGGTGCCTGCCGGGAGCTGAATTTTCTTCGAGGATTTTGCAGCGGATGTTTTTGATTTTTTGGCCATGGTTTTTTTCTCTGGTGAGCAGCGCAGTCGCTCCCGGTTTAATTATTAGTTCGGCTCTGCCCGCGCCCGCGGCGGTTTCCTCGCCTAACAAAAAAAAGCGCTCCGGTTTCCCGAAGCGCTTTTTCGTAAAGTTGTTGCTGGCTGGTTTAGCGTCCGCGACGCGAACCGCCGTCCCGGCGTCCGCCGCCACCACCGCCGCCGTAGCCGCCACCGCCACCGCCGCCGTAGCCACCGCCGCCACCACCGTAGCCGCCACCACCGCCGCCGTAGCCGCCACGGCCACCGCCGCCGCCACCCGGGCGTGCTTCCCGCGGGCGTGCTTCGTTCACGGTCAGGGGTCGGCCTTCGACGGTCTTGCCGTTGAAGTCGGCGATCGCTTTTTGCGCATCAGCTTCCGAGCCCATCGTGACAAAGGCGAAGCCGCGCGATTTGCCGGTAAATTTATCCTGCATGAGGGTGACTTCCTGGACAGCGCCGGCTTGGGCGAAGAGGTCCTGGAGGTCCGTTTCGGTCGTGTTGAAGGAAAGATTTCCTACGTAGAGTTTGGTACCCATCTGAGTTTATTCTTTGATTGAAACGCTGCTCGGTCACTGTTCCCGCTTATCGGATTTCAAATCGCCACTGAATAAACTCACCTGACAATTTACCAACGCCCGGAACGGCTATTTCTGGCGGCTATGTAAGGTAGGTCAAGGGGCAAAGCAAGCGGAATAAACCCGGCGGAACCTGGCCCGCGGCGAAGTCAAATTCGGGGAAAGAAAAATGCGGGGATCGCTCTACCCGGGGAAGCGGTTGGCCCCGCCTTCTTCCGTCGTGGCATCGGTAGCATCCGGGGTTAACCTTGGGGACGGATGAGAGGCGAAGTCAGAAATGACGGGAAGCGAAAAAGAGAGCGCGTCGCAGTCGTCGGGATCGGCGTGGTCAGCCCGCTCGGCGCCGGGCTTACCCCGACCCTGGCCGCACTGCGCGAGGCGCGCGATTGCGTTTCGCCGGTGACGCGTTTCGCGACCGAGCAATGTCGCTGCTCGACTTCCGGACAGGTGGCCGATGAATGGCTGGCGGACCTCTTGCCTAACGACCGAAAGGCGCGCCGACTGCATCGCGCTTCGCGCATGATGATCGCGGCCCTCGCAGAGTTGCTCGAGCAGGCGCCGGATTTTCGTCCCGACCTGACGGTCGTCGGGACGACGAGCGGCGGGATGAGTTTCGGCGAGAAATATTATCGCGTCCTTCAGGCACCGGAGGCGCGGACGAGCGGCACACCGGGCTGGATCGCCAACTATCCGCCCCAAAAACCGGCGATCGACGCCCTCGAAGCCTCCGGCCTAACGAGTCCGTGCCAGATGATCGCCAATGCCTGCGCCTCAGGCACGAACGCGATCGGGCATGCTTTCGAGTGCATTCGTTCCGGCCGTTACGAGCGGGTCCTGACCGGCGGCTACGACGCCATCTCCGAGCTGGTCTTTGTCGGGTTCGATTCTCTGCAGGCGGCGACGCCGGAGAAATGCCGGCCCTTCGACGGCGCGCGGAGCGGGCTCGTGCTCGGGGAAGGCTCCGCCCTCCTCGCGCTCGAAAATCTGGAACTGGCCGAGGCGCGCGGCGCGCAGATCCTGGCCGAGATTACCGGTTACGGGATTTCGACCGACAACCATCATCTCACCCAGCCGCATCCTTCCGGGATCGGCCCGCGCCAGGCGATGGAACGCGCCCTGCAAAGTGCTGGGCTCGGCCCGGAGGCGATCGATTATGTCAACGCCCACGGCACGGCGACGCCGTTCAACGACGCTGCCGAAGGGAAAGCGATCGCTGAATTGCTCGGCCGGGTCCCGGTCAGCTCGACCAAGGGGATGATGGGGCACTCGTTAGGCGCAGCCGGCGCGATTGAGGCCGTCCTGACCATCCTCGCGTTGCGCGACGGATTTCTGCCGGCCAATATTAATTTCCGCGTTTCCGACCTGGGAGTCGATCTCGACATCGTGGCGAACAAGGTGCGGCCCGCCAAGGCCGCGACCGCGCTCTCCAACTCTTTCGGCTTCGGGGGGACGAATGCCTCGATCGTGATCGAGGCGCGCGCAGCATGAGTCTGCGTCTGGCCGGCCTGGGATGGGTCACACCGCTCGGGAGCACACTCGACGACGTTTGGGCAAAACTGCTCGCGGGCGAAAGCGCGCCCGCCAGCCCCGTTAGTAGCTCGTTAGGCGGACGGAAGGATTGCTGTGTCATGGCCGTCCCGCCGGCGGTGGTGGCGGAAGCGGCGCGTCATCCGCGCCTCCGGCGCTCGAGCGCGATCTCGCGTTTTGCGGTCGTGGCCGGACTGAGCGCGCTGCGTAACGCAGGACTCGAGTTGGAGGCAGCGAGCGCGGCCCGGACCGGGCTGATTTTCGCGATCTCCAACGGAGGGGTCATTTACACGAAGCGCTTCTATCACGAAATCGTGCAATCGGGCGCGAGCGCAGCCAGCCCGCTCCTTTTTCCGGAGACGGTTTTTAACGCGCCGGCCAGCCACCTCGCCGCGATTCTCGGCATCACCGGCGCGAGCTACACCCTGGTCGGCGACGGCGCGGTCGGGATTCTCGCGCTCCGGATGGCGGAGGATTTGATGGCGAACCCGGAGGTGGACCGTTGTCTCGTAGTCGGGGCGGAAGAAGCCGACTGGCTGCTCTGCGACGCTTATCGCAAGTGGCGGCTGCTTCGGGCCGCGCCGCCGATCGAGCCTTTTGCGCGTCCGCCCCGCGGGATGATCCTGAGCGAAGGCGCAGGCGCGGTCTTGCTCGCGCGGCAAGGCGATCTTGTCCTCGAGCGGGTGCATCCGGGTGGGAATTTTGCGCGGCAACGCGAAGCGGCCGGTTTGCTGGACGGGATCGCCCGCGAATTGAAGGGGAAAATGACGGCAGAGGTCATGATCGCGAGCGCGAACGGGACTTTTATCGACGCCGGAGAGCGGGCAGTGGCGGCCAATTATTTTGCCGCCGCCGATGTTTACACGGCCAAACCCGCGCTGGGCGAAAGCGTGGCGGCGGGTGCGATCTGGCAGGTGATCTGCGCCGCCCAGGCGCTCCGTCGCCAGGAATTGCCGCCGGTATTGCACGCGCCGAAAAATTGCAGCCTAACGACTGTGCGAAAACCCGATGCAAAACCATGGGAGCGCGCCGTTGTGATGACCTGCGGCCTGAACCAACAGGTCGCCGCGCTCACACTTCGTTTGTAAACGGTTTCGCTCTGCGAAACGCGGGGGCGGGGGTTGATCAGGGTGGTAAGATTTCTTCAAACCGTACGCCCGCGTCTCCCAGAGGGAGGCGTCTACAACCCACAGAGACTATGAAATATTCCCGACCCCCGCGACGGCTCGATCGCGTTTTTGCCGCCGCACCGGTGTTTTTTGTTACCTGTTGCACTTATCGCAAACGCCCCAAGCTGGCTAACGAGCGATTTCACAGCGCGGTCGTTCATTTCGCCGATCGCGCCGCGACTGACTTCCACATCGCGGTCGGTCGCTATGTCATCATGCCGGATCACCTTCACCTGTTTGTTGCCGGGCCTGACGAGTTCGATCTCGGAATGTGGGTGGGCGTTCTAAAGCGGACGCTGGCAAAGGTGCTACCCGAAAAGGGATCCGAAGATCCGATCTGGCAGCGCGGGTTTTTCGATCACGTCTTGAGAGGCGACGAGAGCTACGATTAGAAATGGGATTATGTGCGGGCCAACCCGCTCCGCGCGGGTTTGGTCACTGATTCCGATGCATGGCCCTTCGCGGGCGAAATCATCGCGATCGCCCTGTAGACGTTTCGCTCTGCGAAACGCGGAGGAACTCTCCCGAAACAAGCAAACCGAAAATGGATATACGCCCGCCCCCGCGTTTCGCGGAGCGAAACGTCTACGGCGCCGCTCGTGATCGATGCCCTTCGCTTGCGATTACGAGCAGAGATGACGAGGACGTCCGCAGGCTTTTCACTTTGCAACCGCATCCGCGCACCATTACCTTCGGCGCCGCGATGCGTAAGCCGGTTCTTCTGCTTCTTTTCTTGCTCGTCGCCAGTCGCGCAGTCGCCCAGGATCTGGAAGGACCCGGCTCGCTCCCGATCGAGATCAATGCCACCGGGCAGACGACTTATGAGAACGGGATCGCGACCGCGCGCGATAATGTCGCAATCCATTTCGGCGACACCGATATCTATTCCGATTTCGCCCAATACGACCAGGAGAAGCGGACGGTCTTCCTGAAGGGCAACGTCCGCATCTACCGCGGGAACACGTTCTACACGGGAGAGGAGGCAACCTACAACATCGACAGCAAGGCGATCAATGCCATCAACATGCGCTCCGGCACTTATCCTTACCTCATGTCGGGCCGAACGGTGACGAGTGCGTCCGACGAGGAATACAAGGTCAGCCACGGCAGCTTCACGACCGACGATTCCGAGAAGCCGGATTTCCACCTCAACGCCCAGACCGTGCGGATCTACCAGAACGACCGGGTCATTTTCAAGAACGTGACTTTTTACATCGGCCAGACGCCGGTCTTCTGGTGGCCCTATCTCTATCAATCGCTCGACCGCACTTTCAGCTACTCGATCACGCCCGCCTACTTGAGCTCCTGGGGGCCATCGCTCCTCGGCCAGATTACCTTTCCGATTGGGGAGAAAATCACGAGCACGCTGAAACTCGACTACCGGAGCCGGCGCGGCGAAGCGATCGGGTTCGACTCGGAAATTCGCTACGGAAAGGACGACAAGGACCGGGCCCAGTTCACCTCTTATTTCTTGCAGGATCAGAACCCGGACCTGAACCGCACCTCGCTCCCGCGCAAAGGCACCCCGACGAGCCGCTACAAGATCTCGCTCCAGAATCGCACCCATCTCACGGATGAGCTCGATTTCACCGCCAATATCACGAAGCTGAGCGACCAGTATGTCTTGCAGGATTTTTTCCCGGCCGAATTCCGGATCAACCCAGAACCGGACAATGTCCTCGCTCTCACAAAAACGAGCCCTTGGTATACCCTCACCGCCTACGGCCGTTTTGGGTTGAACACGTTTTTTGAGACCACTGAGCGCCTCCCGGAACTGGCGTTCGACATCAAGCGAAATGGAATTTTCGGCGGCCCGATCTTTTACGATGGCAATACGTCGCTCGGCGAGTTGCGCCTCGATTTTCCGGCGGGCTCGATTTACCAAGATTACAGCGCGTTCCGGTTCGATTCCTTCCATCAACTGACCTACCCGAACACCTACTTCGGATTTCTCTCGATTGTGCCACGGGTGGGCTTTCGCGAGACCTACTACAGCGAGACGCAACTCCTCAATCCGTCGCTCTTTTCCCAGACAATGAACTCGTTTGGTGCGGAATTTCCGCTGCCCAACCCGGAAACCGGAGTGCCGAGCCCGCTCCTTGGCCCGGTCTGGCGCTCAATTTTTAATGCCGGCATCCAGGGATCGTTCAAGGTCTCGCGAGAATGGGAAGAGGTGCAAAACCGCGGGCTTGGCCTCGATGGTCTGCGCCACATCATTCAGCCCTTCTTTGATTTCTCCTACGTCTCCTCACCCAACGTCGATCCGCAGACCATCCTCCAGTTCGATCGCGTCCAGACCTCGACCAAGCTCAATCCGATCGATTTCCCGCAATACACCTCGATCGACGCGCTCGATAAGTGGTCGATCGCTCGCGTCGGGGTGCGCAATCGCTTTCAGACCCGGCGCGACGATCTGACGGTGAGCTGGCTCGAGTTGGAAACCTACGTCGACGTCAACTTCGACAATCCCTTCGACAACACGCAGTACTCGAATGTCTTCAACAACCTCACCTTTACTCCCGTGCCGTGGGCGAGCCTCAACATCGAGTCGCAAATCCCGCTCCTCGACCGGGGTTTCACAGAAGTTAATACGAACATTAACTTCAAGCCGACGGCCAACACCCAGATCACCCTCGGGAATCGTTATCTGAATAATAATCCCTACTTCAGCGACAGCAGTCTCTTTACCTTCGGAGGGTATTACCGGATCAACCACAACTGGGGGGTTGCCTTTCTCGAGCAATACGAAGCCAGCACCAACATCCTTGAACAACAGCGCTATTCGGTTTACCGCGACCTTTCCAGCTGGGTGGGGTCGTTAGGCATGATCATCCAAAACAATGGCGGAGTGAAGCAATACGGCGTCCTCCTCACTTTCACTCTCAAGGCCTTCCCCAAATTCGGACTCGACCTGAACTTCGACCCGGCCGGGACCAACCAGGGACAGTGACTGGTGAAACGCTGAAAACTGAAAAGCTGAAATAATGGATCTCTCAATCATTGGCTCCGGTTACGTCGGTCTCGTGACCGGCGCCTGTTTTGCCGACGTCGGGCACAACGTCGTCTGCGTCGATAACGACGCGCGCAAAATCGAATCGCTCCGGCAAGGCAAGGTGCCGATCTACGAGCCGGGCCTGGAAGAGATCGTGCACCGCAACGTTTCCGCACAGCGCCTGCGTTTCACCGACAGCATCAAGGACGGGGTCGACAACGCACAGGTCATTTTCATCGCCGTGCCCACTCCCCAGGGTGCCGACGGGAGCGTCGATTTGAGTTTCATCGAGAAAGTGGCGCGCGAGATCGCCGGCGTTCTGACCGACTACCGGGTGATCGTCGACAAGAGCACGGTGCCGGTAAAGACGGGCGAGAAAGTCGCGGAATCGATCAAACGCTACAACAAACACGGGGCCGAGTTCGATGTCGTGAGCAACCCGGAATTTCTCCGCGAAGGCTGCGCCGTGGCCGACCTGATGAAGCCGGACCGAATCGTGATCGGCGCATCGAGCGAGCGCGCGGTCGATTTAATGAAGAAAGTTTACGAGCCATTTATGGCGCCGATTCTCGTGACCGACATCAACAGCGCGGAACTGATCAAGCACGCGGCCAATTCTTTTCTCGCCCTCAAGATTTCCTACATCAACGCCGTCTCCGCGATCTGCGAAGCAAGCGGCGCGGACGTGGAAAAAGTGGCCGACGGAATCGGGATGGATCGCCGGATCGGGCGGAATTTCCTCAACGCCGGGATCGGCTACGGCGGCTCCTGTTTTCCGAAGGACATCGCGGCTTTCATCACGATCAGCGAACAGCTTGGCGTGCCTTTCAATCTCCTCAAGGAAGTGCAGCGAATTAATGCCTCGCAAAAAGATCGCTTCCTCAAGGCGGTGCGCGACGCGCTTTGGGTTTTGCGGGACAAGAAAATCGCGGTCTGGGGCCTGACCTTCAAACCCGACACAGATGACATTCGTTCCTCGGTCGCGATCGAACTCGTCGCCGAAATGCTGCGCGAAGGCGCGCATGTCACAGCCTACGATCCAAAAGGGATGGAAAAAGCGCGCGAGGTAAAATCGATCGCCGGCACAAGCTTTACGGAGACGGCCCTGGCAGCGGTCGAGGGCGCGGAGGCGCTCATTATTGCAACCGAATGGGCGGAGTTTGCGAACGTCGACCTCGCAACGGTGCGGGAAAAGATGCAGACCCCGCTCGTCTTCGACGGGCGCAATCTTTTCAATCCGCAGACGATGCGAAAACTCGGCTTCGATTACACCTCGATCGGCCGGCCAAAAAGCAAGCCGGCCTAACGACTCCGGCGTCCTCGCCGGTGCAACGGCGGGCGGGTCGCTCGCATTCGCGCCGATGAATTCTTCCCGCTCGCTCGCTCTCGATGCGTTGCAACGCTGGCGTCACGGAACGCAGTTTGCCGACCGAATCGTCGGCGAGATCTTTGCCCGCAGTTCTCTTGCTTCGGCCGATCGCGCTTTCGCGCTCGAGCTTTTCTACGGCGTCCTGCGCAACCTGACCCTGCTCGACTTCTGGATCGCGCAGCTTCGCTCCGAGCCGGTTGATGACGGGACGCGCGATCTTCTCCGAATCGGACTCTACCAAATCCTCCTCATCGACACCGCCGCGCACGCCGCCGTTTTCGAAACGGTCGAGCTGGCCCGGCCGCGCGCTCGCTCTCTCATCAACGCCATCCTCCGCCGCGCCCTCCGCGAAAAGGATGGCCTGACGAGCGCGGCCGCGAACCAGTCCCTCGCGATTCGTTTTTCAGTACCGGAGTTTCTGGTCGAAAAATGGTCGCGCCAATTCAATGCCGGTGACCTGACGAGACTCTGCCAGTGGAACAACCAGCCGGCGCCGGTCTATGCGCGGATCAACCAGCTCCAAACCACAGTGAATGAATTTCTCGCACGCCACCCGGAGAGCGCGCTGCTTCCGGGGAGCCGAAACTTTGCCACGCTCCGGGACCCGGGCGCGGCGCTGGCCGCCGGCGATTGCTACATCCAGGATCCGAGCACCGCGCTGGCCTGTGAAATGTTGCAGCCCGCGCCGGGAGAAACCGTCCTCGACGCCTGCGCCGCGCCGGGTGGAAAAGCGGCTTATCTCGTCGAGATAATGGAGAACCAGGGCACACTCATCGTCGCCGACCGGGACGAGACTCGCCTGCCACGGATGCACGACAATTTCAGCCGGCTCGGAGTCGGCAATGCGCGCAGCGTCCGCTGCGATTGGAGCGAAGGAGAGTCGATCCGGGTTGCCGGCTTCCAGAAAAATCTCTTCGACAAAATCCTGCTCGACGTGCCGTGTACAAACACCGGCGTGATGCGGCGGCGGGTCGATGTCCGCTGGCGTTTGCGGCCGGACGATTTCGCTCGGATGCCTCGGCAGCAGCTCGCGATTCTGCGGGGAGTGGCGCCGCTCCTTAAACCGGGAGGTTCGTTAGTCTACAGTACCTGCAGCCTGGAACCGGAAGAGAACGAGCAGGTGATCGAGACCTTTCTGCGCGAGCAGCCGGAGTTTCACCTAACGACATCGCAAAAGAGCCTTCCCTTTCGCGATTGTTTCGACGGCGCCTTCGCCGCGCGGCTGGAACGCTTCCCTTCCTTATCGTGAGCCTGGGTTGCATCCACCCCTCGGGATGGAATGATATCGCCCTATGCAAGATGCCCGTTTCGACAAGCTCGCTTCGCTCCTGGTTGATTATTCGACCGAACTGAAACGCAACGAGAAAGTCCTGATCGAATGTTTCGACGCCCCCGATGAAATGACAATCGCGCTCATTCGCGCCGCCCGGAAAGCGAAGGCGATTCCGTTTGTGCAATTGCAACACGCGCAGGTCACGCGCGAGCTCGCGCTCGAGATCGATCCCCGCGCCCTCGATCTGGCCGCCGCCCACGAGCTGGCCCGGATGAAAAAAATGGACGCTTACATTGCGATTCGCGGGAGCAACAACATCAGCGAGCTGGCGGATGTGCCGATCGACAAGATGAAACTGGTCGCGAAAAAAATGCGGCCGCTCCAGGACCAGCGGGTGCAGAAAACCAAATGGGTCGTCCTGCGCTGGCCGACGCCGGCGATGGCGCAGCTGGCCGGGATGAGCACCGAGGCGTTCGAAGATTTCTTCTTCAAGGTCTGCACTCTCGATTACCGCAAACTCCAGCCCGGGATGAAAGCGCTCAAGGCGCTCATGGAAAAAACCGACAAGGTGCAGATTAAAGGTCCCGGGACCGATCTCCGGTTCAGCATCAAGGGGATTGCCGCCATCATCTGCGGCGGCGATCGCAACATTCCCGACGGCGAAGTCTTCAGTTGCCCGGTGAAGGATTCGGTCCAGGGCCACGTCACCTTCAACGCTCCGAGCATCTACCAGAGCACGGCCTTCGATAACATCCGGCTCGGTTTCCGCGATGGAAAGATCGTCGAGGCGACGAGCAACCAGACAAAGAAACTGAACGCGGTCCTCGATTCCGACCCGGGGGCGCGCTACATCGGCGAGTTTTCGTTAGGCTGCAACCCCTACATCATGCACCCGATGCGCGACATCCTCTTCGACGAAAAGATCGCGGGTTCGTTCCACTTCACCCCCGGCCAGGCCTATAAGGAAGCCGACAACGGCAACCGCAGCCAGGTCCACTGGGACATGGTCAGCATCCAGCGCAAGGATTACGGCGGTGGCGAGATTTACTTTGACGGGAAACTGATCCGGAAGAATGGCGAATTTCTTCCCAAGGCGCTGCGTTCGCTCAACTGGGTGAACTTCAAGTAAGCCGCGAATCCGGGGAGGGACCTTTAGAGATGTCCGGAGCCGAGCTGCGTCACTTGGATGAGGCCCAGTTGGCTTCCATTCAGCTCCACCCGCTCAATCGCAAAACCCAATGTGTTCCCAGTCGGATTTGACTCCGCGCTCGGCAACTGCAGGGCGACGTTGCGCGAGGTGGAGTTGAGCACGATGGCGGCTATCCCGAACGAAGACGAGAACTCGATGGTCGCGATTTGAAAACCGGCCGTGAGGTGCAGCGAAGTACCGCCCTGGTTCGGATGCGCGAAGCGCACTGAGGCGATCTTGGATTGTTCGTCCAGCTCCAACCCTGCGACGGCGAAAGAAGATGAAGAGAATACAGGGGGCTTTTGACGGTCGGAAGGCGAAAGGCGAATGGAGCGGATGGCCCCATTGTCGAGTTCGACCTTCGCAATCTCAAACGTAACTCCGAGATTGAAAGGCGACTGAGGAGCTTCGGAGCTCACCAGGCGCATGGCGACGAGCTGTGAACTCGGTCTCAGATGCAGATCGCGCATTTCGAAAGCTGACGTGAGTTGCAGCGAGGCGATCTCCATTGAGAAGGTCAGCTGAATAGCAGTGCGCATCGCATTAACCGGCTGCTGGATTGGCATGGTCGGCGAAAAGGCATGGGTGTCGGGCGGTGAAGTATAGGTCATTTCTTGCATGATAGTTGGATCGGTTAATTTCGGTGAGGTTGGTTCGGCCAAGATATTTTCAAAGGAAGCAGATGCAGCTTCGACGCTCGGATTTCCGGCGTTTCGACCATTCGCTCCTTCCGCGTCGGAAAACTCAGCCGGAACACGGGGGGCAGTTCCGTGGCCCGCTCCGTTGAGCTGATTGGGCAAATCAAACGGCGGCTTCTCAATTGCCTCGGAATCACGAAACGGCGCTTCAGGGACGGAAGGCTGAAGGACCGAGGCAGCGGAAGTCTCCGTCGCCTGCAACTCCACTGAAACTTGCGGAGGACCGATATAGAACAGACTACTCGACATTTTTTCTTCCTCGTTCACCGCGGATTCGCCATTGGCGAAAGGCGAGTGGGTCATCGGATCGGACGTCACTTCAGGCGGACGGACAGGCGAGTTGTCTTCGGGAGATTGCACGTTGAATCAAGCCAAAAGCAGGATTCCTGCCATCGCCGTCAGAGATCCGTGGCTTTAGATAAAACGAAATTCCCAGGGGGGATTTCTGATCCAGGCCTGGTGGCCGCCGCGAACTCTCAGCTTTGGCTGCCCGGAGCGACCCGGATCACTGCCAGCTCTCCATTCGCCCCCAGTTGCACGTTCTCGATCTCGTAGAGAGGAACATTCTCAGCCGAACTCATATCGGCTCCGGGTAATCGCATCGAAGCTTTATTCGAGCTGGAGCTTAAGACGACTGCCGCAATTTCGAAGAGCGGATCGAAATCAATTGCCGCGATTCGGAACGCTGCGGTGAGCTGAACCGAAGCCTGCTCCTGATGTGTCGGCGTCAATTGGACGGTCGCAGGCCCCGAGCCGGGAATGAACTCCAGAGTCGAAACCGGCAGGGCCGAGCGGTTGGAGGGCGTCGGCGCTTGCTGGCTCGACGGGGCCAGACGAACGCTGCTCATCCTTCCGTTGGAAACCTCCACCTTGGTCATCTCGAAAGTGATCTTGAGATCCATCGGGGACTGCGCATCCTGCGCGGGAGCAAGGCGGACAAAAACGACTTTTGAGATCGGTTTCAAATGCAGGCTCGCCATCTTCAGGTTCGACCCAAGCTGCATCGAGGCGATCTCGAGGAAAAAAGTCAACTGGACCTGAGTCTGCCCGGTTTCGGCTATTTGCTCAGTAGATGTGCTGGGCTCGAAATGGTAAGCAGGGAGAGTGGAAGCGGTGTCAATTTCAGGCATGGCAGGTGTCTCGAGATGAAATGCGTTGGGGTCGGTTGAAATGACTTTAGGAGCAAACGAAGGTTCCTCAATCGAAGACTGTATCGCTTCACGCGCCACGATCGGAGCCGCCATTGGGCCATCCGGCTCAATGAGAATGAGATCGGTTTTCGGTTCCGCCTGAGCGATTTCGGGGATGACAGGCTCGGAGGCAAAGGCGGTGGTCAAACGCGGAATCGGCTGCCCCTGAGCGACCGGTTCTTCCGTCGCCACGACCAGTTCTTCGGGCATTTCGACCGGTTCTCCGGGCATCGCGCTCGGTTCTTGGGTCTTCGCGACCGGTTCTTCCGTTTTCGCGGCAGCCAGCGCCGGCGGCAATGAAACTTCTTCCTGATCGCGCAGCGGCCCGGGCGATTTTTCCTCCGCGACTACTTCAGGCGCAGCCGGCGGAACGATCTTGCTCGGTAGAGCTGACGACGCCGTGACGAGCGATTCGCGAGATTCGTTAGGCGGAACGGAGAGCGGTTCGTCGACTCCCGGGAGAGTGCCCCGGGACGTGATTGCACTCGAAGGCTTCGCCGCCGCGCTGCTAGAAGGTTCGCTCGCAACGAGGTCTACGGAAACTTTGGGCGGAGCGCTCGAAAGATGATCGCGCGAAACCCTGCGTTCTTCGCCCGCGTTCGGCTCGTCATCGCTAAAGGAAGGCTCGGTCAGCGGTTCGGAAGGATTGTAGAGAGGGACGCTGGCAAAGTTGCGGCGGAAGTATTGCACAACGAGCCAGGCGAGAAGCAAGATGCCCGCCAGCAGCAAAGCGAGGACGAGAAGACTGCGCGGATTGGACATGCGATCCACCATTCCGGCAAAAACCGGCTGCGCCTCGCCGCTGGCTTGCTCAGAACCGAGCGCTGCGCTTGTCGCGGAAGAGACAACAGGCGTGGCACGCGCGACGCCGGTCGCAGCTGGCGGACTGCCTGATTTTGACGCCAAAACGGGGGTGGTCGCCGGCGCGACAGAGGCGGCCGCGACCGCGACGGGACTGCTCGCCGCAGAGGCTGCCGCCAGACTCGGTGCCGCCTCCTCGAGATCGGGCTCCGGGGCGGACTCGGTCTGGCCAAAGCGCAGCGCGGGCTTCGATTCAGGGGTGGCCGGGGTGGCATTGGCTTGCGCAAGAGGCGAGGTCGGCGCCGGCTTCCCCACGTCCGCTTTTTCCAGCCAGTTCAGATCGTAAAACGTATCGGCGAAAACGAGATTGAGAGCGGGCGAATATATTTTTCTCGCCGAGGTGACCCAATTGTTGCCCTGTTCGGTTCGGCCATGTTTGAACTCCCAGGCCGCCTGCGCGTAGTAGAGCGCGGGCGTGTCGCCGGTGAACTTAAACTGATCCATCAGCTGCTGGGCTTCGGGATCTTTTCCCTCCAGCAAGAGGGTCATGAAAATCTTGAATTTGATAAGCTGCGCCGCCTGGTTTTTCTCTCCGCCCGGCGTCTCGGCGTAGAGCGCCTCAAACCGGTCGCGCGACTTGGCGTATTCGCCTTTCTTGAAGGGAATTCGGGCGAGATTGTATTGCGCCTCATGGAATTTCGGATCGCTCGCCAGCGACTTGCGGAAGGCGTTCTCCGCTTCCTCGAACTTCCCCTGTTCCATCAGGACCTCGCCCCGCAGATTGAGCGCGGCAGCATCGTTAGGTGCGCCCTCTTCCGCCAAATCGAGCGACTTGAGGGCCCCTTCGAAATCGCGCTGCTGGAAAGCCCGTTCGGCCTTCTCGTAATTTGCCCTGGCATCGGCTTTCAGCCGTGCTGCGCGCTCAGTCGGGGAGGTGGTTTCGAGCGCGGCGCGCGCTTCGCCCGGCGGCTTTTTCATCCAACCGACTTCATAAAAAGACTCGGTGTAGAGCTTGTTCAGGGGCTCGGAAAATTGCTTCTTCGCCGCCTCCATCCATTCGCTGGCTTCCTTCTGATTGCCCTTCGAGAATGCGATCGCGGCATTCGAGTAGTAAAGCGCCGGGCTCTCCTTGGTCGCTTCGAATTTGTTCAGGATCCAGTCGACCGTGTCTCCCTTTCCCTGGAGCACAAAGGTGAGCAGGATTTTGTATTGAATGAGCTTGCTCGTCTCATGCTGCATTCCGCTGCTATCGCTGGCCATCAGAGCCGTGAACCGGTTGCGTGCTTCGCCCCAGTTCTTTTGCAGAAATGGGATCTCCGCCAGATTGAAGCTTGCGTTCCAAAACCGCGGTTCGATCGAGAGCGCTTTGCGAAACGCCGTCTCTGCCTTGTCGTACTTCTCCTGCCGCATATAGACCACGCCCCGCAGGTTGAGCGATTCGGTCAGGTCGGGCTGTTTGGCGTCGATCGCATCGAGCGCCTTGAGGGCATCATCGTAGCGCGCCTCGTTCAACGCGCTGAACGCCTTGTCGTAGATCGACTCCAGTTGCGACTTCGAGGGATTAACCCCGTAGGCGACGAAAGAACTCAAAAGCAGCAGGAAGATTGCGCTGAACTTTCGAAGACGCATCACGCCCTGCAGCAAACCGTCGGCCATGGAAGATGACAAGTTATTAATTGTTCGGTCGCCGCCTCGCCGAAGGGGTCGGGCTGCCCCTCGCCGCCGGGCGCGCCGCGGCTCCGGCGGGCGCCGGAGTGGGTGTCCGACGCGGGTGTTTGAACGGGTAGAGGAAGAAGTTCCGGACCTTGTCCCCAAGGTTTTCGCGCACCGGCGTCCCTGCCGGTTCCGGAGGCGACGCAAGCGGCGTGGCGGAGGGTTCCGCCGAAGCCGTCCGCTTCTTCCGGGACCTTGTCTCTTCCCCGTCGCCGGACTTTTTGCGGGCCGACCGTTTCCGGCTGGATTGGCTGACTTCCGACGACTCGGTCAAGTCTCGCTTTTTCTCCGCCCGCGCGACCTTTTTGGGAGTTGGCGATACCTCAGGCTCCGGAGCCGGGGTCGCTTTGGACTCTGCGATCTCGCTCTCGATCTCGGCAGGAGTTGGCGAAGATTCCGCGACTGCCTCCGCGGGCGTGGCTGTTGCATCCGGGCTTGGTTCTGATTTCGGCGGAGCATTTTGCACCAGCACCGGCTCCGGGGTAGCCGATGCCGCGGACGCCGAGTTCTTCGTCCAGCCCAGGTCGGCGAATGGCGCGGCGAACGCGCGGTTCAATTCCGCTCCATAAAGGTTGCCCGCGTTTGCGACCCAGTTCTTTCCCTGTTTGGTATTGCCATGCTGAAATGCCCAGGCCGCCTGCGCGTAGTAGAGCGCGGGCGAGCCGTCCATCATCATGAATTCGTCCATCGCTTTCTGGGCCGCGCCTTCATGGCCTTCCAGCAAAAGCGTCAGGAAAATCTGATAACGGATCAGTTGCGCCTTGCGTTCTTCCTTCGCGCCGGAGAACGCGCCAAGGAGTGCTTCCAGCTCCTTCCGGGCGGTAGAGTAATCTTTCCGAGCGAAAGGCACTCGCGCCATGTTGTAGCGCGCGGAAAGAAGCTGCGGATCGGCCGCGAGCGCGTTGCGCAAGGCGGTTTCCGCTTCGTCGATTTTTCCCTGCTCGAGCAAAATCTCGCCGCGCAGATTGTAGGCAACCGCCTGGTTCGGCGCGATTGCGTCGACTTTATCGAGCAACTGCCACGCAGCATCGAAATCGCCCTGCCGAAAAGCCCGCTCCGCGCGCGTCAGATCGGTCTGGGCGCGCGCGATCCGTTCCGCCGCAGTGCTGACCTCGAGCGCGACCGGCGGGGCGTCCTTTGGCTTCGGCAGCCAGCCGACCTCGTAGAACGACTCCGCGAAAAGCTTGTTCAGTTGAGCCGAATATTCTTTCTCCGCCGTTGCCATCAACGATTTCGCTTCCACCCGATCCTTGCGCTGCAACGCGATCGCGGCTTTCGCATAATAAAGCGCCGGACTTTCCGGCGAGCCCTGCAGTTTCTCCAGGAGCGGTGCGGCCAGCTTGTTCTTCTCTTCCAACAGGCAGGTGAGGAACATTTTAAACTGAATCAGGTCGAGCGTCGCCCCCTCTACGTGTTCGTTAGGCTGGTCCGCCAGCTCCCGGAAACGATTCCGCGATTCCGTCCAGTTCCCGGCTAAAAAGGGCACTTCCGCGAGGTTGAAACGCACTTCCCAAAAGCCGGGATCGAGCGCCCGCGCCTTGCGCAGAGCGGTCTCGGCGTTGCGATATTCCTTCAGCCGCATCAGGGCTACGCCGCGGAGATTTTGCGCCGCCGCCAGGTCCGGCTGGCGCTCATCGATCGCGTCGATCTTCTTGAGCGCGTCGCGATAATTCCCGTTCGTTACATCCTCGGCGGCGGCGTTATACATCGCTTCCAGTTCCGGCTTCGTTGGCGCTACGTTGGTCGCCGCAAAGGAACTCAGGACCAGCAAAAATATCGCCGCGCCTTCCGCTGCTCTCATTCCAGTCCCATCAAGCCTGTGCCCTTCACCACTGACAAGATATAAGACATTGAAGGACATGACCAACTGGACAACTTGGGAGCCGCGCGTCAGGGCCAATCTTCTCTTCATCGTGCGCGACGAAAAAATCCTCCTTATCAGGAAGAAGCGCGGCTTCGGGGCGGGCAAAATCAACGGCCCGGGCGGGAAGATCGATCCAGGGGAAACGGCGGTGCAATCAGCCCTCCGCGAGACCTACGAGGAACTTGGAATCAAACCACTCGGCGCCGCCCAACATGGCGAATTACATTTCCAGTTCCGCGACGGTTTCAGCCTGCACTGCGCGGTCTTCCTGGCGCATGATTTCGAAGGCGAGCCGCGCGAAACCGACGAAGCGGTGCCGCTCTGGACCCCGCTCGACGCTATTCCCTACAACGAAATGTGGGCCGACGACCGCCACTGGCTCCCCCTTCTCATTCGCGGCGCGCATTTCACCGGCTACTTCGACTTTGACGGCGAACAGTTGCTCGACCGTCGCATCGTCGTAAGGGAAAGTTAGGCTCGGTCGAGCGCCAGCGCCGCGCTCCCAATGATCCCGGCATCGTTCCCCAGCTTTGCCGGCGCGATCGTCAGGCCCTCGTGGAAAATTTTCATCGTCCGCTCTTCAATCACCTTTCGAATCGGCCCAAAGACATATTCCCCCGCCTGCCCAACTCCACCACCGATCACGATCCGGTCCGGGTTCAAAAGCCAGACGATGTCGCAAAGCGTGATCGCGATCGCGAACCCAACTTCCTCCCAGACTTTGTGCGCGATCGTATCGCCCGCATTGGCGGATTTTTCGAGCGCGATTGGCGAACATTCCTCGAGCGTTTTCGTGAGGCCGCTTTCCCGGTAAAGCAATTGCGCGCGTTCCGCGATCTGGTTGTTCCCGACGTATTTCTCCAGCGCTCCAAAATTCCCGTACTCTCCCGGGACGCCGTTGGGATCGATCGTCATCTGTCCGATCTCGCCCGCGCCGAGCCGGCTTCCGCGATAGAGCTTGCCGTCGAGGATCAACCCGCCGCCGACGCCCGTGCCTAACGTCATGCAAATCACATTCGTTCCCTCGTGGCCTGCGCCGTAAAGCCATTCCGCATAGGCCATCGCGTTGGCGTCGTTGTCGATTACCGCCGGCAGCCCGGTCCACTCCTCGAGCAGGGCGGTGAGCGGGATATCTTCCCATCCGGGCACGTTGGAGAGCTGCCAGACTCGGCCGTTGATGCTGTCAACCATTCCCGGCAAACCGGCCCCGACGGCTGCGACTTCCGGATGCTGCTCCCGCAGCTCCTCGATCGCCCGGCGGATAGCCTCGAGCAGCGAATCGTGCCCGGCATGATCGTGCGTTCTGATCGGCTTGAGGCGCGCGATGATTTTCCCCTCCTCCACTACGCCCGATTTCACGCTCGTCCCGCCAAAATCGATCCCGATTGCCGTCTTGCTCATTTGCCTAACGATTCAAGTTCCCGATGATCCGCAGACCTTCCAGGGTCAGGTGCGGACGGACCGCGCCGATCTCCGGGAGCCGGGCTGCGATCAATTGCGCGTAGCCGCCGGTCGCGACAACCTGCGCCCGCCGCCGCCCGAAGGTTTCCGCGCTAATCTTCGCCAGGATTTCCTTCACCAGGCCACGGTAACCAAAAATCGCGCCCGACATCATGGCCGCCTTGGTCGAGCGTCCAACGGCGCGTCGCGGCTCGGCCAGCGAAAGTTTCGGGAGCAAGGCCGTGCGCTTGTAAAGATAAGTCGTCATCGCTTCGAGCCCGGGCGCAATCACGCCGCCAATGTAAGAGCGCTCCGCCGAAACGACATCGAACGTGACCGCCGTTCCAAAATCCACCACCACGGCCGGCGCGCCGTAAAGCGCCGCAACGGCGGCCGCGTTCGCCAGCCGATCGGCTCCGATCGATTCCGGCTCGGGATAATCGACGCCTACGCCCAGTTCGCACTTTGCGCTCACGAACGCGATCCTGATTTTCCCCGCCGCCCGCCGGATGAGCGCGTCCTTTTTCGGCACGACCGAAGAAACGACAACCATCTCCAAGGCGCGGCTGCGGATGAGTTTCGCGAGCGCCGCTTCGCTCAGACGCGCGGTTTCGATTCGCTCCGTCGTTCCCAGCCTGTCCTGCGAAGCGAAGGCCAGCTTCGTGTAGGAATTGCTGATATCGATTAGCAGGTAATCGGACTTCTTGTTAGGCGCGCGCCTCGGCATGGCGAGCGCAACAAACACCGGCGCGTGACGCGGCACAACTTTCCGGAGAGCGCGTGCGATCCCCGGAAGGCTTGCGACGCCGAATCCGAACGCGTAGCCTCGGCCGGTGAGGAAACTGGTCCATCGTCCGCGCCGCCTCCGGCGCACTGCCGCCCTCCGCGATCTCGTGCGCGAGACCCATCTCAGCCCGCACGATTTCATCCTCCCGCTTTTCGTGAACGAAAAGATCAGCGCCCGCCGCCCCATCCAGAGCATGCCGGGCGTCGAGCAGCTCGCGCCTAACGATGTCACGGCCGAGGCGGCCCGCGCGGCCACCGCCGGTTTGCAGGCCGTCCTCCTCTTCGGTGTCCCTAACGAAAAGGACGAGCACGCTTCCGGCGCCTATGCCGAGAAGGGCGTCGTCCAGCAGGCGATTCGCGCGATCAAGAAAGAGCATCCCGAACTCCTCGTCCTAACCGATGTCTGCCTTTGCGAATACATGAGCCACGGCCACTGCGGCGTGACCCGGATCGATGGCGACCATTTCCACGTCCTGAACGACGAAAGCGTCGAGCTGCTCGTCAAAACTGCTCTCTCCCATGCCGAGGCCGGAGCCGATCTGGTCGCGCCGAGCGACATGATGGATGGCCGGATCGGGGCGATTCGCGAAGCACTCGACGCCGCCGGCTACGACCAGACCGGGATCATGAGTTACGCCGCGAAGTTCGCCTCTTCTTTTTACGGACCCTTCCGCGAAGCGGCCGAGAGCCCGCCGCAATTTGGGGATCGGCGCGGTTACCAGATGGATCCGGCAAACGCCGGCGAAGCGCTCCGCGAAGTCGCGCTCGACGTTGCCGAAGGCGCCGACATCGTGCTCGTGAAACCAGCCCTGCCCTATCTCGATATCCTCTGGCGGGTGCGCGAGCGTTTTGGCCTAACGACTGCAGTTTATCATGTCAGTGGCGAATACGCGATGGTCAAGGCGGCCGCCGAAAAGGGCTGGCTCGACGAACGCCAGGCTGTCCTCGAAATCATGACCGGCTTGAAGCGCGCCGGAGCCGATCTAATCGTCACCTACTGGGCACGGGAGCTGGCGGAATGGACGCATCGTTAGTCGTTAATCCAAGCTCCCCTCGAGGTGGCGAGACCGCCGCTCACCTCGCGCTAAAACGCCTCGCACTCCTCTGGGCGCAGGAAAACGATTACCCGATCGCCGCTCTCGAAGTCTCTCTCCCGAAATGCCGTTACCGGGCCGATGTCGCCGCCTACCGCCCGCAACGCAACGGCGTCCTCGGCCACACCGCCGTCTTCGAGTGCAAACAATCCGGTCCCGACCTGCGCCGGGACGATTGCCGCACGCCGCCAACTCTGGCCCGGCTCGAAGCCGTCTATCGCCGACGCCAGATTCTGGAAAAACATCTCCGCATCCACTACCCCACCCTGCGGACCGGCGACACCCTCTTCCCGGAATGGGACGCGCACGATTTCGACGCGATCGAGCACCGCGGCTACCGGCGTGTCACGCGGGAGTTGAACGCCTTGCAGAACCAGCTGCGCAACGGTCGCAAGTTTGAAAAACTGGCCCGTTACGCCTGCGCCAATCTCTTCTTCCTCGTTTTGCCTAACGATCTCCTGCGCGAACCGGAAGCGCCGTTAGGCTGGGGTTTGCTCATCGAAAAAGAAGGCGAGCTTATTCTCCACCGCAAACCCACCTGGCACGAGAGCGCCGAGAGCGCGCGCCTCCGCGTCCTGCAAAAAATCGCCGCCGCCGGCACCCGCCAGCTCAATCGCAAACTCGAACTCACCCCCGGCCGCCTCCTGTAGACGTTTCGCTCTGCGAAACGCGGCTCGGGGCATGGCTGGG
Organism: uncultured Verrucomicrobiae bacterium; assembly: GCA_963819975.1. GTDB lineage: Bacteria > Verrucomicrobiota > Verrucomicrobiia > Chthoniobacterales > UBA10450 > Palsa-1392. Next base: position 590,055 of record CAWFYE010000011.1, read on the forward strand.
ACACTTGGGCCGGTGCATCACGCAGACGCGCGCCGTCCACAGGGCGGCCTTCAGCACTGGACGAAATTCCGAATCGCCCTAAATTTCGGTGAGCGGGTGGCGGTGAGCGTGTGACCCGTTTTCCGCTCCCTAGGGAAAACATGAAACATCAAGCGGACGTTGCCCCGGCGCATCGGCTATCGCGCCACGACCTTCGCCACCGCGGAAAGAGTTCTTTTCCGCGGGTCGATTGCGAGTTTCAACTGCGCCGCAGCGGAGATTCCTTTGACGGCAGCGATATCGCCGCGACGCCGGCCCGGCTTCAGCCTGCTCACCCGGGAAGTCCTGCGCGCCGATGCCAGTCGCAGCTTTCGGCTCGAGAGCGCCGTCCTCGCCTTCGTCTCGCTCGTCTGCGCCTGGCCGATCGCGATCATGATCCACGAGGTCTACCGGCTCTTGAAATAGATCGGCTTATTCCCTTTTGAACCTTCTCTTGGGTTAACGGCGAATGCAGTTCTACACCCGGCTTTCAAAAGTTGTTCTTGTTTGGGCGGTCGCATTTTTCGTTTCGCTGGTCGCCTTCAATAACCTGACGGACTACAACTCAAACTTTCAGTTCGTTACCCATGTCCTTCGGATGGACACCACGTTTCCGGCAAACAATGCGATGTGGCGGGCGATTGGTTCCCCATTCCTTCATCACGCTATCTACTGGCTCATCATCCTGGTCGAGACAGTGATCGCAGCCTTGTGTTGGGTGGGAGGCTTTAGCCTTTTCCGGGGCATGAATGACTCCGCTCGCTTCGAGAGAGCAAAAAGAGTTGCGATTCTTGGGCTAACGCTCGGAATTGTCCTTTGGTTTACCTGCTTTATCACAGTGGGCGGAGAATGGTTCCTCATGTGGCAATCGGAAACGTGGAACGGCCAGGAAGCAGCCTTTCGACTGACTGTCATTTTTGGCCTCGTGCTGGTTTACCTTGTACAGCCTGAGGGCCAGGCGAATAGCTAACCAGCTTCCTCGCCGAATGCTCGGCGCCCTCCTGCGGGATTGAGTCCCGCCCAGAATCTCAATAGTCTCCGTCGATGGCCTTTGACGGAGTTCCATGGTTGCACTGGCTTCCTCATCCCCGTTTCGCCGATGACGAGACACCGTTCGAGCGCCGTTGGATAGCGCTGATCGCGGTCTCGATCGGAGTCTTCCTCATCGCTCTCGACATCACGATCGTCGGGGTCGTGGGGCCAATGTTGAGCGCAGGTCTGGGAGCAACCGCAACCCAAATCCAGTGGACCTTCGACGCTTTCACGGTGGTGCTGGGCGGTTTCGTGGTACTCGGCGGCGGGTTGGCGGAGCGTTACGGACGCAAGGGCTTTCTGCAAATCGGCATCCTGATATTCGCACTCGGGGCAACAATCTCCGCCTACGCCGCCAGACCGGGCATCTTGATCGCCGGGCGAGTCGTTTCGGGGCTGGGCGCCGCGTTTGCATTCCCATCCTGTCTGTCGATCATCAGCGCGCTTTTCCCGCCCAAGGAAAGGCATCGCGCGATCGGCATCTTCGCCGCGATTTCAGCCGCCGGGCTCGCCAGCGGGCCGCTCGTCGGCGGCGCTTTGATCGACTGGTTCTGGTGGGGAGCGGCATTCCTTGTCGTCGTGCCAGTCGCGCTGCTGGCAGTAATCGCTGTCGGTGTGATTGTGCCGCCGTCGCGGCGCCTGCAGGAAGGTCCGCTCGATGTTCCCGGCGCGCTGCTTTCAATCTTCGGGCTGGGCGGCATCGTCTTCGGAGTCATCGAGGGCCCGGGTCGCGGCTGGGGCCAAGCCGTCGTGCTCGTCCCGTTCTGTGCCGGAGTCTTAGGCACCGCTATCTTTGTTTGGCGGGAGCTCCGGTGTAAGGCGCCGCTTTTCGATGTGCGCGTTCTAAAAGACCCACGGGTAATCAGCGGAGCGCTGGCGATGGCGACGGTCTACTTTACCTTCAACAGCAGCCAGCTCCTCATTCCCCAGTATCTCGGTTATGTCATGAACCTGCCGAGCCTGCAGACCGGACTGATGATGAGCCCGTTAGGCCTGGCGCTGATCACCTTTTCGCCTCAAAGCGCCCGGCTCGTCGAGCGCCATGGTCAGCGCGCGATGCTCTTATTCTCACTCGCGTTCATGACCACCGGTATGGCTGTCCTGACTCTACTGCCTATTTGGGGCGGCCTGGTTAACGTTCTGACCGGCATTTGCATCTTCGGGGTTGGCTTCGGTCTGATCGTTGCTCCGGCGACCTCGGTCGTGATGGTCGCGATTCCAAAAGAGAAAGCCGGCGATGGCTCGGCGGTCAACATGCTCTCACGCCAGATCGGTGGCGCAGTCGGCGTGGCGATCACAGGCGCGCTGGCGTCCGCGATCTACCGCCGCGGGTTAACGCTGTCAGATTTCTCGCTCACCGCCTCCGAACAGAGCGCGGTAGAGCGTTCCCTGAGTGGCGTCATCGCGCTGAATAACCAACTCGGAGCCGCCACGACCGAGCGCCTCGACCGGATGGCGGACGCTGCGATGGTCAAGGGCGTTGCCGTAGCGATGGCGATTTGCGCCGTAGCGACGACATTGTGCGCCGTGGTGGCGTTCTTCGCTTTGCGAAAACGCCGAGAGCCTTAGAGTCGACACGAGGCTGCCGAACAGGCATGCTGGCCGAATGTCGCTGAAGGTAGTGAAGGAGATCTACCGCCGTTTTTAGGCCCATTCCCGCCCGGCATTGGGATACTTCCGTCCCAGGGCCTGTGGCAGATAGACGTCACCCAGTCCCGCCTCGAGGTCCTCCTCGTGCTGCGCCTGCACCTTCTTCAAGTGCCGCTCCAGTCCTGCCGCCAGGTTTACCGGCAACATCGTCACCCGATCCTTCGCACCCTTGCCATCGCGCACCATGACCCGGGCATAACCAAAATCGACATCTTTGACCCGCAGCCGCACACATTCCATGAGACGCAGGCCGCTGCCGTAAAGGAGGCCGGCCATGAGTCGCGGCATCCCAGTAAGATGGCTGAAGATCTTGTGCACCTCATCACGGCCCAGCACGACCGGCAATCGTTTCGGCTTGGTCGCGCGCTCCACCCCTTCCAGCCAGCCGATCTCGGTTTTCAGCGTTTCCTTGTAAAGGAAGAGAAGTGCACTCAACGCTTGATTCTGGGTCGAGGCCGCGACGTTGCCGTCTCGGGCCAGGTGAGTCAAAAATGCCGTCACTTCGGCTTCGGCCATTTCCCGAGGGTGCCGCTTGCCATGAAAGTGAATGAAGCGCTTGATCCAGTCACAATAGCAGCGCTCGGTCCGGACGCTGTAGTGGCGCAGGCGCATCAGATCGCGCACCTCGTCGAGCAATTTTTTAGGCTTGCCCTGTGCGGGAGAGGCGTCCAAGCTCGGGAACATGGACCCCGGTATAAAAGGCGGCAGCCCCGGAAGCAAGCGGATTATACAGATTTTATCTGCCTTACAAGGCAGATTTTTCAGACCGAATACTCGTTAGACCTAATGACAGCACGATGAAACGCACCGTCACAATTATCGTTGCCATTCTCTTGTCACAGTTTGCTCCATGTCTTGGACGCGCAGGCACGCGGCAAGATGCGTCAACCGGCGTGCCATCCTCGTCGCCGATTGGCAGTTGGCTTTACTACCCGAATCACGATATTGGCAGGGGCGTACCTCGTCAGGGAGTTTTCGCGCGCGCGCAAGGAAGGCAAGTATCTTGCGACGATTGATCCCGCCACGGGACGCGTCACCACGGTCGAGATTGCTCAGTCTTGCGGGTCACCGTCGCTCGATGTGAGCGCACGGAAGCAAATCCTTCAGTGGATGTCGCGGCTTCACGGTTACACCAGAGTTTATGTTCCCATCACTTTTCACCCAAAATAGTGAGTCAGAGAGTCAGGCACCGCGAAGATCTAACCAGGCGATGGAGCTGACTGCGAGCCGCCGTACGACCTCGTTTTCCGTGACTACTGCACTTTCACCCGCTGCCGCGCGCGCTCCCGCTCGCAGCAGCTCATCTTGTTCTCGTTAGATGTGATCACCCGTTCGATCATTGCCGCCTGACGTTGCACCCGATCATAGCCTTCGCGATCATCGTTAGGAGTCGTTCTGTGCCTGCTTTGCGCCGTCCTGCCGGACAGACCTCGCAGTCGGAGTTCGGTCGGGTGTGCTGGCATTCGCGTCCGTCGCATTCTGCTGCCATACACGACGGGTCGCCTGTACCCTCGCCGGGAGACACCTGACTTGCGCGTCCGCATTCTGTTCGTCAACGCGGCTGGACTCGGCATCTTGCGTTGGTTGATTTGCGCATTCGCTCTTCGCTGGCCTCTAGCAGTCTTTCATGCATCGTGAAGCGTACGCGAACCATCTAACCAGGCGATCGAGCTGACTGCGACCCGGCGTACGACCTCGTTTTCTATGACTTCTTCCCTTTCACCCGCTGCCACGCGCGCTCTCGCTCGCAGCAGCTCATCTTGTTTTCGTTAGACCTTGCAAGCCGCATCGAGGATCATGAGCTCGTCCTCGGTTTCAGCGACTTTGGATTCCCATCATGGGATCCGGCTCGCATCAGAGCGCACCTTCGTGAGCGCTTGCGGACGGACAGAGTTGACGGGATGGAGCCGTCGCTCACCCGAGCGTATCGACTCGAAGTCCGCGACAAGGCCGGTCAGCTTGTGGAGCGCTGCGATCACGAGCATTTTTTCTTGGGCTACAGCCCGGCTGCGAAGCACGCCAGCTTTTCGCATTTCGAGGTTGCCGGCTCTGAGCTCGCGATTCATCCAAACACACTTGAGAAGTTGCGTGGCAGAGTTCTCTCCCTTGAGAAGCTTGCGAGACTCGACGATCCATCAGCCACGCGCGACATTCTTGTGGCCATTCCAGTCGATGAAGACATTCCAAAGGTCTAACCAATCAGTGGAGCTGACCGCCACCCGCCGTACAATCTCGGTTTCAGATGACTAAAACCTGTTCACTCCGAGCACCGCTCGCTCTCGGTGGCGGCAGCTCACTTCTGTCTCGTTAGATGGTGAGAGCTATCCGTGTTGTCTTGTTCGTGGCCATTTGCTTTATCGTGCTGATCATGGCGATTCTCGCGCTTCCGATTTCGCGCCACGAGACCGTTGCGTATTCGCGTGCACTGAGCGCCTTTCGCGATACGCCCGGCGATGCCAGTCGGCGGGCACTAGACAAGATTACCGCAGAAGAGAACAGGACTCTCGTCAATGCGGAGCTGATTTTGTGCGTTCCCCTTTTCGCGGCGAGCGTTACTATTGGCCTGATTACAAGACGACTTCGAATGCGCCCCATCTAACCAATCGCTGCAGCTGACGGCGAGCCGTCGTACGACCCAGTCTCACATGATTAAAACCCTTCAACCCGCAGCCACGCGCGCTCCCACTCGCCGCAGCTGAGCTTGTTTTCGTTAGACCCATGCGCATCGTTCAAGTCGCAGCCTATGTTTTCGTTCTGGCTGCAGCTGGCTGCTTAGGCTATTTGTCAATGATACGAGGCTTGCTCAACGGCGTCCGGAATACCCCTTCTGGTTGCTTGTTTGTGTTTGTTGTTACCATATTGTTTTGCACACTGGCGCTGTGGTACGCGCGCAGACGTGGTGCGCCTTTCTACTTTCCCTCGCTTAGGCGTGGCTTTCCCCACCCATTTCGTGCTGATCCCCTGCAGTGTCTTTTTATTGCCACATTGGTGGCGATGGCCATTGTGCTCGGGAGCGCGATCGGATTGCCTGGAAGCGGTTCTTATGGTCTTTGGAGCTTCTTGCTTAATCTCACCGTTTTCGGTTCACTGCTCGTAGCGCAGGCTCTCAATTACTTGTTGCATCGTGCAATCATCGAAAGGGTCTAACCCCTATGAAGAGAGTCAAGGGTGAGTGTGGGTGCAGGTAATTTGGTTTAGTTCATTAGTTTGAGGTTTGGTTGGTTGTGTGAGGGTCTGCGGGTGGTGTCTTTGGGAACGCGTCCCCTTCCTTTTTAGCGCGTCGGTCTTCTTGCCCACGGCTCTTACTCCTATCCGTGCGTGCACCGTTTGCGGCGCAGCAGCCATTTGATCAATGCGATCCGAGTGGAAGAGGAACGGGCGGCGGCTCAATCTATGGCGTCGAACTGGAAGCGAGTCTTCCCTGGTTCAGGTTAGACGCCGAGCGCGCCGCACGTTCCAAAGCGGCTGGTAGCTCTTAAAATGTTATTTTTTTGTGGGTTTTCCTTTCTCTTTGCTCGTTAAAACTGTTCCCCTCGAACTTTTACCTCGTCGTCTTCTAGACGGACTTTTAAATGAGTCCGAGTTTCTCCGGAGTGGTTTGGCCGGTGCGCAGGCGCCAGAGGTCGATGGCCAACTGGCGGGCCACGGCGACAATCGCCTTTTTGCGCGCCGCTCCGGTAGCGAGGGCGCCTTTGCTCAGGATGAGACGCCAGCGGGCGAGAGCGTGGTAGGTGGGCTGGAACCTAACGAAACGCCAGGCCGCTTCGACCAGGGCGGCGCGGACTCTGGGGTTTCCATGCTTGGTGATGGAGCCCTGGAGCCGGGTCTGGCCAGTGGAGTATTCGCTCGGACACAGGCCGGTGTAACTGCCGACCTGGCGCCGGTTCGCGAAGCGGCGCCAATCGCCGATCTCGCGGTCGAGCAGGACGCTGGTGAGAGCGCCCAGGCCGCGCGGTTGGGCCGGATCGGCCGCCGCTTGCAACTCTTTGCTTAACTCGCCGATCTGGCGGTGGAGCTGGAGGAGAAGGGGCTGGGTATGGTCGAGTAACGCGCGCAGCCAGGAGGGTAACTCCAGTTTGGCAAAGGTGCGCGGTTGCCACCAGTGGCGCACGCCTTCCAGGCCGTGGTTGACCATCAGGCTGCGGCCGTGGGCTTCGAGCTGAGTGCGGGTGCGCACGAGCTGTTCACGCTGGCGATGGAGGGCGCGGCGTTGTTCTTCCTCTTCACTCGGGATCCGCACCACGGCCAAAGCATCGCGGTTGCCTTCCAGATAGCGATCGAGCCGCAGGCAGAGGGCTTTGGCGTCGCGCCCATCGGTCTTCACCCGCTGGCCGCGCTCGTCGAGCTTCTGCGGGGCGACTACGTAACAGTGGATGCCCAGCGCGCTGAGCTGGCGTTGCAGGGTAAAGCCAAAACCGCAGGCTTCATAGACGGCGTGCACTGCGCCGCCCCCCTGGGCCAGCTTGGCGGCCCAGAGGAGGAAGGCGGCTTTGGTAAAGCGCTGCGGCGGCTGGGGCGCTCGCCCCTCCTCCTGCCGCACGACCACGTATTGGTGCTGGTGGACATCGATTCCGAGCTTGCTCGTCGCGGGGCGGGCATTAAACTGTCCGCAGGTTGCCTCGAGTGAGGCCAGCTCTGACTTTAAGTCATGTTTAATCATCATTTGTCGGGTGTAGGTCCAACTCCCGCACCCGGCAACTCTCACCATGTCATCTATGCGATGGAGCGAACAGCGGACCGCTGTACGCTCCACTTTTGATATGACTTCCGCCTTTCCACTCCGAGAGACGCGCGCCCTCGTCCGCCGTCGCTCATCTTGTTCTCGTTAGGCCTCTCCCCGCGTCGTGGAACCCGTCGTCGCTCAATTCCAGTGGACCGCTGACGACTTGCTTACCGCGCGTCGTTGGCACCAAAAACATGTCTGCCGCCCCTTCTTTCGGTGGGCCGTCCACATCACGCTTGTGCTGATTGTCGCGGTCAGCCTCTATAGCCTGTTTCGGAGCGGATTGTCCGCGATTCCCGTGGGCTTTCTGGTGGCGGCCTTTTACATCTACTTCCTGCGCCGCTTCGAAGTCCGTTGGCTGACGCGACGACAATTCGCCAAGCGTCCAGACCGCAACAGCGAGATCCAGTGGAGTGCGTCTCCTCAGGGGCTTAGCACCGCCGCTACGCACGGCAGGTCCGACTTCCAGTGGACGGCACTGACGAAGGTTTTGCATACCCCCGACGGCTTTCTCTTTTACCCGACAGAAGAGGTTTTTCATTTTCTGCCTCGTCGCGGATTCCGAGATGAGACAGACTTTGATCGCCTAGCTCAACTGGCGAGGGAACATGCACCGAAATTCATTGCTATAG